>NZ_CP088285.1:0-600000 GCF_011516645.4 Bradyrhizobium septentrionale
GGCCCGGTCGAACATTTGGCGAAGCTGCGTCGCGCTCATGCTTCGGCTCCGTAGGCAGTGCCGAGCGTCCGCGCCAAGCGCGATCACCGCCTTCCGATGCGGCTGGTCGAGCCGCATCATCGCCTCGTTGATCTCGAGGCCTTCCTTCGTCGCCATGAAGCTGGCGAGCTTCGTCACCGTCGGCGGTCGCTTGCCGTCAACCACATCGCCCATGAAATATGCGATGTCGGTTTCGAGGATGTTGGCGATCTGCTGCAGCCGTCCGGCGCCGATGCGGTTGACGCCCTTCTCGTATTTCTGGACCTGCTGAAAACTGACGCCCAGCTTATCGGCCAGCTCGGATTGGCTGATATGCAATTCCAGTCTGCGTTGCCGCAGCCGGTTGCCGATGATCTTGTCGATCCCGGTGACCGTGCGCGGGTGGGTTTTGCGTGCTGGCATCTACTTTCTCCTTGAGTGACCGTTGGTACGCTTCTTCGGTTTGGATTGCGCTTTGCGCTCTTGCCGCGCCAGCCAATCGGCGGCCACCTTGCGCTCGGACTCGACGTCGATCTCCTTTTTCTTGACGAACTCTTCCTCGTAACCGAGCGAGGTGATCACGGCAGCGATGGTCGCATGCTGCGGCGATCTCGTCGTGCCGTTGAACCAATTGTCGAGCGTCGAAGTCGAGACGCCCGAGATTTCGTGAACGATCTTCAGCTTCTTGATCAAACCCTCGTCCTGTATCAGCGTGCGCATCTTGTCGATGACCGGATTTTTGTCGATGTAGGAGTACGTCCGGTAAGTTCGCAAAAACCCCCTAGCCATTGTGCGCTGCTCCCATCATCTCGATCTTATGTCCTTTCGCCGTCAGCTCGTAGCCGCTGCCGTTCTTCTTGATCAGACCGCCGCGCTTGGCGCGGTCCAGCACACCTGCAACACTCTTCGGCGACATGCCCTTCGCCGCCATGTGCTTGCGCAGATCGGCAGGCGACACCGGGCCTGCTTCAAGCGCAGCACGCAGCAAGATGTTGCCTGAGCCGGGAGAGGCGCGGCCCACAGGCCCATGCTTCACATCAGGAGCTGGCAGCGCAGGCACTGCGCCGCCGAGCTGAGCCCGCGCCTGGGCGGTGAGTTGGTGCACGCCCTTATTCGCACCAGCTTCAGCAAGGCCTTTCTTGCGCAGCTGATGCACAGCCCCGTAAGCGCGCGTCTTGTTTCCGCCGAGTGCGGCGCTGATCTCGCTGATGTGCGTCGGCCCCAACAACAACAGCTTGACGGTGAGCTCCTCAGCGCTCTCGCCGTTGCGAGCCTTCGCAGCTGCTTCCTCTAGCTGCTTCCGTCCAGCTCCTTGACCGCCGTGGCCGAGGTCGAGATGCAGGTCTACTATTCCGGGCATGTCATTTAGTTTGCGCAGCACGGGGCCGAGCGCGATCTCTTCTACTTCGAGTCTGATAGGAAACGTTTTAGGCATCGCTTTGATCACCTTTGCGTTGATCAGGTTTCAGGTCGGCGATGTGAGATTGGGGCAGAAGGGTAGAGGCAGCTTGAGATGCCGCACGAGTTTTTCCTCGCCTTTGTCGCACACACGTTTTGCCCAAGGGCGTCTCGTGCTGCCCCAGCGAGAACGAGACCGACCCCAAGGAGCTGTTAAAATAAGTGACACCGTGGCGGTTGTATAGCGGAGCAAAATATCTTCGGTCGTGGGCGAGTACACACTGCCACCAATGCGTGATTTCAAAAAACGAGCCCCGCCGAAGCGGGGCCAAGGTTAGGGAGAATATGCGGTTTGTGACAGGCGTCATCCCGGTGCCGCAGCTCTCATGAGCTTGCTGCTTTCAGCGCGTCGATCTCCGCGCGCAGCTCATCGTTCTGCGTCGATAGCCGCTGCACCGCCGACCACAGTGTCGTCAGCATGTAGCGGTCGTTGATCGCCTTGATCGACATCTCCTCTTCGCCGAGCGCTTCGGCTTCCTTGCTGTCCAGCTCCGGGATGTCGATGTGCTTGAGCGCCGCGCGCATCACACGGTCCACAGCCGGGATGCCAATGTCGCGAACGGCAATCGGCACGAGCAGTTCGACATCCTGTGCAGTCCAGCCGTACAGCGTTTCGTTGGCGACATCACCGCGCCCGAAAAACATCTCGCGCGCCGCTGGGTTCGCTGGCGTGAATTCGTTCACCGGCAGCGCATTGACGATGGCGAGCGCGGCAGCGGGATCAGTCTGTCTGGTGACGCTCTTGACGCGGGCATCCGATGTTTGCCAAGCGCCTGCAGCAAGGAAAGCGCCCGTGTTGCCGTAGAACGAATAGGTGGTGCCGGACAGGTTCTCGCCGCTCATGCCGTAGAGGCTGGTGCCGTTCGCCCATCCGACGACCCCGGCGAAGCCCGGCCCATTGGCTCGACAGTCGGCGGCATAGCTTGCCGTTGCGCCGAAGACGGTCAACGCGGTTAGATTGGTGGCAATCGGTTGGTTGATCGACAGCCCACCGGAACTCGCAAAAACCGCCCTGACGTTGCCAGAGAAGCAGATGTTGATCGGTATCGTGCCAGCGCTCAGATTGATGTTGTAGCCGGTCGCATCGACGCCAAGCGTTCCGTAGGTCACGCCGCCAGTGCGGTAGAGCGTGATGGCACCGAAACCATTATCGCCGGTCATGGCAATCGACTTCGGCTGCCACTGCCCCTGCTGCGTCAGCGTCGCTGTTACATTCAGCGTCGACTGACCGCCAGCGGCGACCGAAGCGGCTGACGCATAGAAATTCAGATTGCCTGTCGGTGGATCATCAATGATCGCGACACCATAACCAGCGCTCTGCGCTAACCATTGCGAGCCATCGGCGCTCACGAAGACATTGAACCCCAAGCTGGCATCAATCGACATTGAATAGCTGCCGACAGACGCGGGGTAGGCCGGTGCAGGTCGCACTGAGCCGACGCGCAGCGCGCCGGTCATTCGGTCGCCCGCCTTGATGACACGCGAGGTGTCGGATGGGTGAACGTGATCCTCACGTGAGAAGTTACCCGAGACGCCGACAGCGCCGACGCTGTCCATGATCGGCGTAGCGGTGCCTGGACTGCCTGCACCGGGCACGCCTTGAACGCCCTGCGGGCCTTGCGGACCAACCAGCGACGTGCCTGACGGCCACGCGCCGCCAGCCTTCGGCCCATAGATGAAGTTGGTTGCGGTGTTGATGTAGAAGTTGCCGTTGACGCCGATCCCGGCAGTCGGCGCAACGGTGCCGTACAGCACGGTGTTGCCATCCGCGCCGGGATTGCCCTGCGGCCCTTGCACGCCCTGCGCGCCTTGCGGGCCGGTATTGCCGATCACGCCTTGCGGGCCGGTATTGCCCTGCACGCCCTGCGGCCCCGGCGGCCCCGGCACCGTCGAGGCTGCGCCGGTCGGGCCGACAGGGCCTTCCGGGCCGACAGGGCCTTGGATGCCTTGCGCGCCCTGCGGCCCCTGCGGGCCTGTCAGCAGCACAGGCGGCGGCCAGATGCCGCCTTCCTTCGGCCCGTAGAATTGATGGGTCTCCTCTTTGTAGTAGAAGTCGCCATCGACGCCGAGCGAGCTGGTGGGATCGCTGGTGCCGCTCAGCACCGAATTGCCGCGCGCTCCAGGCGGGCCCTGATCGGGTGAGATGATGATCGCAACATCGTCCTGAATGATCTCGACCTCGCCGGTCACATCCAGCGTCTGCGTGATCGAAAAGTCGTTCATCGCGATGGTCCGGGGTTGACGGTGAGCACGCCAGACCAGAGCTGCTGCTTGACGCCGTTCAGCGTCATCACCAGCGACTGGTCATAGGGGCCGATGGTCATCTCCAGCAGCCGCTCGCGCGTGATCAGCACGGTGAAGCTGCCGCCCGGTCCATCGGCGATGTCGATCTCTCCGGTGTCGGTCGAGAGCGTTAGGAAGGCGGTCGCATCCTGCGCATGCCTGCGCGCCTTCATCACGAACGCTGCGCCGGTCAGGTCGATGGGATCACCGCTGAGCGTGCGATAGAGGAAGCTGCGGAAGAAGTCCGCATCGTTCGCAACGGTGATGTTGACCGTGGCCATCGCTCAGAATCCCTGATAGGCCGCGTCGATTGCCGCCAGCGTTGTGATGCTGCCGCCCGAGATGCCCGCGCTGGTCTGCTCAAAGGCCATGTAACACTGGTTGGTGTGCTCGGCGACCTTGGCCGACATCTGGATCATGGTCGGGGCATCGACATCGTAGAACAGCCCATCCGAGCCGAACCACTTCGTGGTGTAGGTGCTGTCGGCCAGAGCCAAGGCACGACCATCGGAGATCCGGCCGCGCGAGCGATCATCGGTCTTGACCGGGATGCCCGCCGCCGTCATGCCGCCGTTGACCTTGTTGAGGCGCGCGGTGCCGTTGTAGTTCTGCAGTTGCGCCTTGCTGTACTGGCCTGCCGCAGGCTGCGAGAAGTTCGCGCCGTCCCATAGATACAGCGGCAGGAAGTCGCTGACATAGTGGTAGATGTCGGCTTCATCCGGCACCGAAGGCGCGTCAGCCATGCCGTTGCTCGTGAGCCACGCCGCATAATCGCTGTCGCTGGTCGGCACATAGATGTTGCGCGCCGACGAAAGCACGTTGGCTGCATCGCCCGCGACGTGCCAATACCAATCTTTCGGGTTGAACATCGAAGCGCTCCCTTAATTGTACTGGCCGCCGCTTGTGAGGACGCCCGGTTGGTTGCCGGGGAAGTAGCTCGCGCCAGACCCCTGCGTGTTGATGACGCCGTTGAGGGCGGCGAAATACTTCTGGCCGGTGACGAAGCCTGCGCCGGGGAAGGTCGGTGCGCCTGGCACCGGCACCGCAATCGATCCGTTCGAACTGGCGACGGCAATCGCCGCCGTGACGTTCATTGAACCGGCGAAGTTGAACACTGAACCCTGCTGCAGGCCGATGAAGCCACTGAAGAAGGCCGCGAAGAGTTCCTGACAGGAGCTGCCCGTGTTGAAGGTGTGGCTGCCGGGATAGAGATAGCCGCCATACGCTTCGAAAATATAACCGGCAGTCGCGCCCTGCGATGCCGTGTTGATCGTGGCGATCGAGCCGCCGCTTGATGCGGCGAAATTGCACGGCGGGCCTTGGCCGGTGCCGGTCTGGGTGCAGAGATCGCGCACCACCATGTTGTTGGCGCTGGTGCAGAGGAAGGTGTGCTGGTTGTTGGCTCCCATCACGAAGGTCTGGGTTGGACCGGCACCCTTGACGATGATCGACGGGCCAATCACGTTCGGCGTCACGCACGGCTCATTGAAGGTGCCAGCCGACAGATTGATGGTCATCGTGTAGACCGAAGGCCCGTACTTGAACGTCTCCTGCATCGCGCGAACGATGGTCCTGAACGGGCCGTGCGGCGCGGCGACAACCGCCTGCGAGCCATCGTACAGCGCGTCGTCGCCGGTCACTGGGTTGACGTAAAGATTGGTGTTGGCGGCGAGGATCGGCACGAAGGCCGCAGGCGCGAACGATGCGCCGTACAGCTCGAAATTTCCGTGCGGTCCATTGTAGACAAGCAGCGCCCAGTAGCCACCCGGAAGATCACCGGCCTGCAGCGCAGGGCCGCCGCGCCGCACGATGTTCTTGCCGCTCAACCCGTTGATCGAAAGCACCGCAGGGCCGGTGTTGGTGATCGCGACCCGCACCCAGACGAACATGCCGTCGATGTACGCGGTCAGCGCCGGGGTCAGGGCAATCGAAAGAATGTTCACCGCGCCGCTGTCGATGCCTCTGATCACGCCAGCGGATTGCACCGACTTCGATGTCTGGTGCAGGTCCGCATTGTCAGGCACCAGCCCCGCATCGGTGAAGAAGTTGACCAGCTCGCGCTGCGGATACTCAATCGAAGCCGCTGGCGGGATCGAGCCCATCTGCCCGGTGGAGGGATCGCCGTTGATGTACGGGCCGTTCGGATCGCTCACGCCATATGGTGCGTTGTACTTCATTTGCTTTCCCCGCCGCTATGGCGTCCCAGCCATCGGATCGCCCGGATCGCTGAGACCGGAATAGTCGAAGATGATCTGCGTGTGCGCTGGCTTCCAACGGTTGAGCAGGCACTCAAGGTCATCGGCCAACTTGATGCGCAGATGAGGATCGGCGCCGCACTGGCTCGATGCGCAGCGAAACCAGACGAGGCCCGCCTGATGCACATGCACCGTCCAATAGAAGCGGTTGGTGTCGGGGCCGAGCCCGTAGTATGACCATTCCGACAGCTCGCCGAGCGCGACGTTCTCGCCGTCCGGATTTTTGATCGGCTGGCCCCACTCGTTGTACATCGGGTTGGAGCCGTCGCCGTGAACGCGATTGTCCCCGACGCGGTCGAGGCCGACCACGAAGGTCCGGTATTCGGTGATCGTGACCGAGTAGCCGATCTGCGCGGCGATGCCGATGAAGAACTCGCGCGACTGCGCGCCCTGCATCGTCATGCGCATGATCAGCGCCTGCTGTCGCTCCGCGATGCTTTGCGGGCTTTGATAGCAGGGATCGGGCAGGCCCCAGTTGCGCTCCCAGTCCGGCAGCAGCTCGATGGTCTGGCGCGGATCGCTCTCGCGCTCCAGCAGATCGGCGGCCCGGCCATCCACGAAGCCCCAGTAATCGCACAGGCCGGTGATCCCGCGCACCGTAGTGCTGTCAGGCGCGTGCCTCGGCCATGCTTGGCCCTGCGGCAGTAGCGCGAGATAGGCCTCGGTGTAGTCGCTGCCGCTGCGCCGGATGTGACGGTCGCTCATCAGACGTAACTGATGGTGCCGAGCACCGCCATGCTGCCGACCGATGCCATCACGTAATCGCTGGTGGAGATCAGCCGGAAGGACTGCACATGCGGGGCGTTCATGATGGCGAAACTGACCCACGCCGCGAAGATGGTTTGTCCAGGCGCGGCCTGCAGGAACAGCATGTCGCGAATGCTGGCCTCGATCTCGGCCTTGGCTTCATCGGTGTCAGGCACCAGCTCGGCGACGTTGACATCGATGAACTGCTTGATCGGCGCGAGCACGTAGCAATCCTTGACCGTGACCGGGCGCATCTTGTCGATGTAGTCGGCGGCCCGCTGGATGTCGTCGGGCTGCGGCCAGCCATCGTCATCGGGATAGAGATCGTCCATCAGGAAGCGCACGGTGATGGTGCCGACGCCTTGCTCTGGCGCGGCCCATGCGCGCGTCACGCCGGGGACCGCAAGCGCCCATTGCTCATAGTCGGCGATGCTGCCGCCCATCGGCGGGTTCTGGATGCGGTGCAGGATGCGGGATCGCAGCTGCGCATCGGTCTCGATGTCGGTGCCGCCGCTGACGTGGATGGTCGAGGCCGAGCCGACGCCATTGACGGGCGGCACGATGATCAGCGAGGAGCCATCGGGAATATTGCCGAGCGTGCCGGGATCGAGCGCGCGGATATTGGCGACGACAGGCGCGGCGACCGAGACGGTGATGTCCTCCATCGTCTCGAAAGTCACGCTCTGGTTCGGCGAGCCGGTATTGGCAGGCATGCCGAATCCGCTCTGCAGTTGCGTGAAGGCTGGCAGCACGGTGCCGTTGATGGTGCCGATGATGTTGGCGGTGCCGGTCGCCAGCGCGGGCATCTTGCGGCCCGTCGATCCATCGGAATTGACCAGCCAGATATCGCCGTGGCGGTCGAGCCACTCGGTCTCGGCGGTGTCAGGCAGCAGCTGCAGCGCGAGCCAGTCGATATACTGCAGGGTCAGATGGCAGAGCGCGCCCTGATTGTCCGACAGCACGCGCAGCACGCTGTTGCCAATATTGGCATCAGCTCCAGGCAGCGATGCATTCACGGCATCGCGCACCAGCGAGCGGACTTCTCGCAGTGTTGGTGTTGACCAAGGCATCCGCTACGGCCCCATCGCGTCCCAGAGCACCTCGTAACGCAGATCAATCGGCTGCGCGGGTCCTCGATAAACTCTCAGCAGTGCGTCGATGCGTTGCGTGTCCACGCGGTTCACCCAGACATCGAAGCTGGAGCAAACCTTGCGATCCACGAATGGCTGCATGGCGACGCGAATGTAGTTCTCGACCATCATCACGGTGGAGCCCTCGCGCGCCGATGCCGGGTTGATCTTGGCGCGGCGCAGCAGCCACAGCTTCGAGCCGATGGGCCAGCCGTTCCAGATCAGCTCGGCGTCGAGATCGCCCCACCAGCCGCAGCGATCGTTGCTGTCAGGATCGGGCAGCACATCATCAGGCGCGGCCAGCGCGTTGGTGCCGAGCGCAACGCAGACCGCTGTCGCCAACGCCTGCGAGTCGTCCAGCGTGCCATCGGGCAGCAGCAGCCAGTCCAGCGTGACGGAATATTTCGGAAAGATATTGTTCTGGACCAGCCGGATGTCGGGGACATTCGCGGCGCTGCTCATCGCTCACCCGACCTTGGCGTAGACGTTGACCGAGAGTCCTGCGTCGGTGCCGACGCGCCCGAAAGTGGCTTCGCCTTTCTTGGCCCCGAGGTAGACCTCGCCGCCGACGACATGCACATAGATTTTTCCGTCATCGAGCATCAGGTGCGCTTCCTTGCCCGCGAGGCGCGTGGCTCCAGCGGTGACATCGACAAAGCGGCTGGCCTTCTGGTTGTCCTTCTTGAGCGATTCCTGCCCGCGCTTTTGCTGGCCGCCCTGCGATCCGCCAGCGCTGCCATCGAGCGCCTGCACGCCCGCGCCACCGCTGCTCTGGCTGGAATTGCCTTCGCTGTCCTGATCGACCAGCGCCATGCGCACGGTCTTGTTCTGCGGCGCGCTCCAGAATCCACCATCCTGCGTCATGTGGAATTGCTGCTTGTCGCCGCGCCCGCGAAACATCGCGGTGTCGCCTTTGTCCAGCTTGTAGAGCCGATGCCGCCGATCATCCATCGGGCCCGATGCCGGGAAGGATCGGTTGCCGCCCATGAATCCGATGAAGGTCTCGGCGCTCGCGGTGATCTTGCCGTCCTGCCCCTTCTCGGCATCAAACACCACGCTGGTGAAACCATAATTCTGCGCGGCCTCGATCTCGGAGCGGGTCTCGTTGGCCATAAAGTTGCCGCCCATCTCCTGCATCAGCTTGGTGTCGTCCACCTTATCGACGACGCTGCGCGCCCCGCCTGCGGTATAGGCGCGGATCGAAGTATTAAGCGGCGTGGCCCGGTGCATAGTCTGCTCCTCTAGCCGGGGTTGAAGTTCGCGCGATCTCGCAGCAGCTCGGGGTTCACCAGATCGAGCGTGGTCAGCGTCCCGGTATTGTTGTCCTGGGTGAATGTGCAGTTCTGCATTTTCATATTGTTGTTCAGCATCGCCATCGGCGAGTAGACGAAGACATCATCGCCTGCGCGCCAGAGGCTGGAGCCATCGCGCAGCCAGCCTTGCACCACGATGGTTGCCTGAATCGTGGTGCCTTCATGCCAGACGCTTTCGTTCTTCGCGCGGGCCTGTATCTCGGCCTGCGTCTTCACCGGCTGCTCGGCGGCAGTGATCAGCTTGCTGAACACCGGGGATGAGCCGCCGACCTTGCCGGTCAGCTCGCTGGCGGCAGTGCCTGAATTGTCGTCGCTGGCTGGTGCCTGCCCATCGACCCGATATTCGGTATAGGTATGCTCGTGCGTGATCACGCACTGGCATGATTTGATGTTCTGGCCTTCCACCAGCTGGGCCACGACAGCCCCGGAATGATCGCCGATCAGCAGGAAGTTGCCCTGACTATCCGAGCCCATCACCACGCCGCGAGGTCGCGCGATGCGTTCAAGGAAGTCCCAGACCAGCTCGCCCTTTTCGTTCTGCAGCTTGTCGAACGGCGTCATGTCGGGCAAGCCGATCACTTTCAGCCCGACGCCATAGGAGGAGATCACCTCCTGCGCCACCTGCACGATGTTCTTCTTGTCGAAGTTGCCGGTCTTGGTATCAACGCTTGAGCGCGCCGCCCAGGCGGTGGCGCTCTTGCCGATCAGCATCACGCCGTGCGCGTGCGCGTCATAGGCGACCTGTCGCGTCTCGATGTAGCCGCTGACCGCGCGCTGCCCAGCCAGATCGATGGTGCATTGATCACCCGGCTTGAACTGCAGCTTTGCGATCAGCGGGAAGGGCCCGCCCTTCTTGTTGATGATCGGGTCGCGCTCGGCTGCAGTGAAGCGGAAATAGGTGAAGCTGTCGGCCCAGCGGTGCTGCACCCAGACCGATTCCCAGTCTTCGAACTTCTGGCCGTTGACTTCAAGAACGGCGACTTCTTGCGGTTTCGGCATGATGATCAGGCCGACAGCGCTTGGCCGCTCGGCTGGCAGAAAGCCGGATGCACGACCTTGTTCTCGGCGCGCAGCTCATCGCTGCGCGAGGCGTCGGCATAGAGTTTGTAAGCCATCACCAGACTCGGCAGCGGCTCGTAAAATCTGAAGTTGACCACGCGCGGCAGCGGTCGCGCGGTCGCTGCCAGATGCTGAGTGACGGCACCATGCAGCGCCACCAGCATCTGGAAAGTCATCTGGTCCATATCGTCGGCGGCGATCTCCTCGGCGTCCTGGAACGGCTGCTGCAGCTGCTGCTTGATCGCGGTGACATCCTGTCGGCTGACAAAGGTCATGCTGGCGATGATGCGGCACTGCGCGGCGAGGCAAAGCCGGATGCCCGCGTCCATCACCAGCGCGCCGCCCAGCGTTACCGGGGCCTCGCCCTCGATCTGCTGGCGGACATACTCCAGCTGCTGCGCCTTCGCGCCAGCCTGCCGCGCCAGCTCGAAGCATTCATCGAGCGGCGGGCCCAGCGCGTCATCGATGCAAAGTTTGTAAGCGTTTGCCCGCGTGTCGCTGATGGCGGTGCGGGCTTCTGATCCGGCGCGGCCCTGCGATGGCACGGTGCCAAGCAGATTGGTCAGCATCCGGTCAACTATCGGTGCGGCTTCATTGGCGTCGAGCCGCTTCATCGGTTGAGCCCAATCGCTGGCGGCAGCGGCAGAGCTGACAGCGAGCGCAGCACCTGAGATCGCAGCGCCTCGCTGGTCTGCACAATCGCGGTGGCAGTGGCGGCGGCTGGCGCAAAGGTCTGCGGATCGAGCCCGTACTCCATGAACGTCATGTCGATCACGCAATAGCCGCCGAAGCGCTCCTCTTCGGTCAGGCGATAGCGCGGGCAGATCACCAGCTGCGAGGCCTGCGTCGGCAGCTGCAGCGTGCCTGGACCTTCGGCCTCCAACTGCCTGACCAGCTGATCGCGCGGCTGGCGGTAGTCGCGCTGATAGAGCGAGTCGCCGCTGTCGTAGGGAAACACGATGCAGTAGCCGCGCACGTTGAACTCGCGCGCAGCTCGGCCCATGTCCTCGGCATAGGGCAGGTCCTTTTTCGGGAACTGATGCTGCACGATCCTGCGCCCGCTCTCGCGCCCGTTGGCCTCGCAATGGAAGCGAGCGCCATTGAACGAGGCGGGCATCAGGCTTTGCCGCCACAGCGCGGGCAGATCGAAAATGTTGCTCATATCGGCGGGCTCTCCATTCCCGGCCCTCGGCGCGCGGGCTCCATCTGCGTCTGGCGATTGATCTCGACATTCTTGAACAGGCCGCCGCCTTCAGCGCCGACGCTGGTGCCCTTCGGCGCGTTGACATCGACACTGATCTTGCCGGTGCCTTCGACCTTGGTGGATGCGGCCTGCGTCTTGTCGATCTGCTGGCGATCCCGAACCGCCAGCGCGGCGCGCTTCGCGGTCAAGCCTTCGTCGGCTTCCTTGTGGCCCGGATTGACTTCGCCATGTCCGAAGATCGGCGTGTTCGGATATCGCAACGCCATAAACTTCGCATAGGCCTGCGCCTGCTGCGGCGTGACATCCTTGTCGTCCTTGGCGATGATCTCCATGCCGACGACATTGCGGTTCGAGAGGCCTGCACCCTTGCCCCAGCCGGTTCTCATGTGCGACGCGCCGGGGCTGCCGGTCTGGACGATGTTGCCTTCGCGATCCATCACATACTGAACGCCGAGGCCGCGCTGGCGCAGCGTGTTCTGCACGCCCGCAACGCTGCCGCGCCCGCCAGTATGATGGGTGATGAAGGCTGCAGGATCACCGCCGCCGACTGCGCTCACTCTCGGCGGCAGATCGCCCGCTGGTGTGTCGCCAGCGCCAGCGCCGCTACCTGGGCCAGCGGTCTGCCCGTTCGGTGCTGGACCTCCCGGCAATCCCTCGCGCGGCCCGACGCCGACGCGTGCTGCACCGTGGTACGGACGCCAGCCGGTCTTCCCCACATTCGACAGCGCGTAGTCGATGGTCGCTTTCTCGTTCGCCGGATCGAGCGGATCGAGGCCGGTCTTTTTCTGAAACTCGTTGCCGAGCCCGCCGCCTGTATAGAGCTGGAATGCACCGCCGGACTTGCCGCGATCACCGAGGAAGGTCCGCAGGCCTTCCGACTTCGCCACGCGAACCGCTGTATCGGGATCGACGCCATACTTCTTTGCGGTCTCGCGGATATAGGGCTCCATCCCGCGCGGATCGTCGCCCTTGCCGAGCGAGATCGGTCCCTTGGTGTTCGGCGTGCCGCCACCGCCGCCGCCATGCGCTGGTGTCGATCCTGCGCCTGCGCCCGAGCCTGCACCGACATCGCTGCCATAGGGCGCGCTCCGGCCGAGGTCGGCATAGCCGCCGCCGCCGAAGGGGCGGCCCATGCCGCCGCCACCGCGCGGCCCAAAGGGCCCGCCGCCGCCCGGACTGTAGGCTGCAGGGATGATGCCGCCGCCGCCAGCGCCGCCACCGAATCCGGTCGGCTGGTAGCCGCCGCCGCGCAGCAGCTCGGTCAGCTGCTTGGTGGCCTCGGTGTTCTTCTCCAGCTCCTGCGGGACGCGATCTTTCCATCGATCCTCGAATGACCTTCCGCCACCGCCGCCGCCGATGCCGAACTTGTCGAACTTTTCCTGAATGCTCTCCTTGGCCTTGTCGGGCCGCAGCAGGTGCTCCTCCTGCACTTGTGTGATCTTCTTGGTGAGGGAATCGAGCGCGCCCTCGGCCAGCTTCAGCGCGGTGATCAGGTACGGGATGAAGGGCTGCTTCATCGACTCGACCAGATCGTCGTACTTCTTGGTGACCTGTCCCCACTGGTTGGCCAGCGCCACCGCGTTGGCCTGTCGCGCATCGGCGAGTTTCTGCTCCTCGGCGCTCAGCTTGGTGAGCGCGCCAGCCGCAGCCAGCTGCGCGTTGTAGCCCTGCAGCTGCCAGAAATTGTTGCGGCGGTTGGCGGCTTCCTGCTCGCTGGCTCCCGCCCTGATGGCGTTGCGATAGACCTGCTCGCCCCCCTCGCGGATGATGTTGAGCTGGGTGGTGATGTCCTTCGCATGCGTCAGGCGGTCGAGATAGGCCTGCATGTTGGCGACCGACTGCGCATCGGGCCCTGCGTTCTTCAGCAGCTCCAGCCGCAGCTGACTGCCTTGGCGCTGCAGGTCCGCGATCTTCGCCGACACCGCGCTCACCGAATTGGCGGCGGTCTCGCCCGAGATGCCGAAGGCCTTCAGCTGCTCGATGACATCCTTGTATTGCGAGGGGCTCACGCCGATCTGTTTCGCCTGCTGGTTCAGCGTCCTGATCTTCTCGGCATATTCGACCAGCGCCTTGCTCTGCCGCATGATCTCGAAGCCGAACAGCGCGAGCCCCGCGGCGCCAGCGGCCAGCCCGCCGCGTAGCATGCCGAGCCCCTTGAAGGTCTCGCCGATCTCGTTGCCGAGGCCCTTAATCGTTTGCTGCAGCTCGCCGGTTTCGCGCTTGAACTTTTCGAGATGCTGCTGACCAGCGCCGCTGCCGAGCAGCTTGACCTCTTCATTGAGTTTCGTCAGCCCAGCCGAAGCGTTGTCGGCCAGCGTAACTGTTAGGCGCAGCTCTTCCTGTTCAGTGGCCATCAGTCATCATCATCTGCTGCTGCCTGCTGCGCGCGGTCAATCTGCGCGGTGCGATGCAGGTGCAACCAGACATCGCTCAGCGGCATCGACAAAAACACTTCAGGGCTGACGTGATACCAGCGTGCCAGGCGGTAGCAGTCGAGGATGATCTCCTCCTCGCTGCCTACCAGGCCGCTGGATCGGGAAGAAAAAAACGCCGCAGCCGGTAGGCGCAGCTGTTCCAGTCGCGCGGGTCCATCTCCTCGATGAACGGCGGCAGCACTCCCGACAGCGCTGCGATCATGTAGGACATCTTGCGCTCGTCGATCAGCACATCACCGTCTTGATTGACGCGGATCGGATTGCCATAGCGGTTGATGTCACCAGCTCGCGGCTCGCGCAGCGAGATTTCCCTGACATCCTCACCGCGATTGTTGCGGATCGGCTTATAGATCAGTTTGACGATGATGGGCCACTCATCCTGCTCCAGCGGCCCCACTTCATCCGGGGACGGCTCGATCTCGGGCGGCGGCACCGCCCGCTTGGTGCCGCTCGGCGGGATGATCTCGGGCTCGGGCTTGTCGTCCACGAAGCCCTCATGTCTCGGCTTGACGTTCACAGGGCCATCTCCTCACACGTCAGGCCTTCCCAGCGCACGCGGACCTGACCATCTCGGGTGTTGTTCTCGAAGCCGCCCTTGCAGGTCGCGCTGGTGAGCACGTACTGCATGCGGTTGGCAAGCTGCGCGACCACCGTGACATCGGTCTCGGCGAGCAGCGTCTCCAGCGACAGGCCGGGGACGGTTGACAGATCGCCCTCGATGTACCGCACGCGCGGCAGCTCCTGATAGCCATGCACGCCGTCCTGTCCCGCGATCATGGTGCGCTCGACGGGCGACGGGCTGACCGTGAAGTTGCCGCGCAGCGCCAGCTGATCGCCATCGACGGTCAGGAAGGCGATGCCCGCGATTCTTTGTGCCATTGTTCAGTCTCCTCTGGAGTTGCGGGGTGAGATCAGGAAGCGCCCGACGCGGCGTTGAACGGCGGCGACGGCTGGCCGATGATCTGGCTGTCGATGCCTCGGTCGTACTGCAGCCTGAACTGCGCCAGCACCGCGAAGATGCGCAGCTGGTTGATCAGGTCAGGCGGATACAGGACGTTGACGCGGTTCGGATCGTTGGGGTCGCGCTCAACGATCAGGTGCTGCTTGAAGGCCGCGAGGTTCTCGACAAGGCCGACATACATATCCTGCTGATACTCGGAGACCAGCTCGGCCTTGATGATGCCGGGAGTGACGATGGCCTGACCTGCGCCGAACTTGGTGCCGTCATCAGCCAGCTTGTGGCGCGGGAATTTCGACGTGATGGCGTGCTTCTGATTGCGCAGCAGCTTCGCCAGTGTCGCGAGCGTCGTCACCAGCTCATAGGCATCATCGGGCTGGCCGTAGAGGTTGGTCTGATACGTGGTCTGCTCTCGCGCGATCATCGGCTGGTTGTCGGCACCGATCTTTGCGATGGCGAGGCCATTGGATGCCAGCGAGTTCAGCTCAACGAAGTCGAACCGCTCGTGGATCGGCGCGGCCTTGATCTGGTTCAGCGTCAGCGCCTGCAGCGGACGCGCCGGATCGTTGATCAGGGCTCGCTGCGCCTTCGCAGCATAGGCCGCCGCCCACTCGAATGAAGGCGAGGGCGAAGCGACTTCCAGCGCCATCACCGACTCGACGCCGCTGTTGTACTGGTCGCCGAACAGCACGAGATCGGCATAGGTGCCGCGCTTGGCCGAGAAGACATGGCCGAACAACTCGCGCTGCCAGCCCCAGCGGCCCTGATCGGTGAAACCATATTCCTGATCCCACGCGAACAGCGAGTTGCTGTCGGTGTACGGCATTGCGACATATTCGAACGGCTCTTCGCCGAGGTTGATGATCGCGTTGTCGAAGTCAGGCGCTCCGGTGCCGCCAGTCAGGAATGCGGTCGAAGGCAGATCGATGCCGAGCCCGATGGGAGTCTGCTCGCCGCCTCGGCTGCCGTAGTAGTTCAGCGAGACGCTGATGTCGTTGGCGTTGACGCTCTTGAACACCGAGGTGATGGTGACCGCGCCAGTGACGGATGCAGCAGTGACAGGAAGCGCCACGTCCGCATTGATCGCAGCGGCGATGGCGTCGGCGATCTCGGGGATGGTGTCAGTGGTCGAGACCTGCACCGGAACATGCTCGCCCG
The DNA here is from genome assembly GCF_011516645.4 of Bradyrhizobium septentrionale. Classification (NCBI taxonomy): domain Bacteria; kingdom Pseudomonadati; phylum Pseudomonadota; class Alphaproteobacteria; order Hyphomicrobiales; family Nitrobacteraceae; genus Bradyrhizobium; species Bradyrhizobium septentrionale. Next base: position 16,019 of record NZ_CP088285.1, read on the forward strand.
CGATGTACAGATGGATGGTGCCAGCAGCAGTCGGCACGGTGGTGATCGTGACGTCGCCAGTGGCAGCTGCCGCGCCGACCGGCTCGGCGACCGGCAAGCCCCAGACCTCGTTAGCGAAGTTGTTGGCGAAGAACGCCTTGAACATTCGCGCCAGCTCAGAGCCTTCACCGAAAGCCTGATCGGCCTGCGCCTGGCTGCCAATCGGAATCGCGATGTCCTCGGTGGCATTGCCTGCGGCGACTTTCATGCCGACCAGCAGCGCCCGCAGATTGATGGTCGGCAGGCCTGCCATCGACGGATCGACTTCGACCCAGTAGAGCGGCACCTTGATATTGGCGGGGATGTTGGCAAAGCTAATCGGCATAGCGTCCTCCTATGATCGCGCCTGGTTACGCAGCGTCGTTGCCGCCCTCGGGGCGTGCGCCGTGCTGCGGTCTGCGGCGCTCTTGCGGTTTCGATTGCTCTTGCTCGGCGGGCTCGTCGCGCGTGATCGAGCCCTCGGCCAGCCTGCGCTTGGTGAAGCGATCATTCGGCCAGACCTTGCCGCCCTCTGCAGGGAAGCCGCCGCCCTTGGGATGCTTCAGCACCGCGCGGTATTCTTCCTTGGCCGGTGAGACGCGGATGCCGGGAGCGACGGTTTCGGCGATCATCTGCACGCGCTCGTTCTGGCGCTTTCCGCGAAGCGCGACCTTGCTCATAACCCTCATTGCTTTGTCTCCCTCTTCATGGCCTTGCGAAGTTGATCGAACTGGTACTGGACGTGAATCTGCTGGCGCTGATCCATGTCGGCCTGCGAGTCACCGGGCTTGATGCCGGTGACCACATCGATGGTGTTGAGATCGTCGGTGATGATCGGCGGCCAGCCGCTGCGGAAGAAAATTGAAACGTCGTATTGCAGCTCGGCGACCGGCGTTTCGTTATTGAGGCCAGCGGCTCCGAAGACATGGCGGCGCACGCCGCGTGGCAGGCTCTCGATCATGGTGTTGTCAGGCAGGCTGCTGAGCACCACGTTCATCAGCTTCTGATCCGGCCAAAGCCGGTTCATGATCCTCCACCAAGCCGCATCGATCTGCGCCTCGGCGGCAACCTGATCGTTATTCGCGACCACCACCGAGAAGCCGATGCGCAGCGTATGGCTGAAGCGGATATGTCCCGCGTTGCCATCACCATCCGGCAGCATCTGCTCCTCGATGATGTAGACGCCCAGGTACGGCAGCAACTGATGCTGCACGCTCAGCATCTTGGTCTTGCGCGCGGTGTAGCTGGCGAAGAACGGATCGGTGCTCACCGCATCGAACAGCCCGTCGCGAATCACCAGCGAGTAGGACTGCGTGTCGGTGAGGCCCATGTCACATGATCGTTTCGAACTTTCGGATGGTCAGCATGGTCTGGCCGCCGCCATCGCTCGATGCATCGGTGATCTGGTATTCGCCGCGCGGCACGTTGTTGCAGTCCTTGGGGATCACCAGATGATCGTCCTGCTGCGGCAGCACGCTGAACTCGCTCTCGCGGATATCGAGGATCGTGCGCTGGTCGGAATAGAGTTGCCCATCGAGGCCAGCGACATCGAGGCTGTAGGTATTGAGGATGCCGCGCCGCGTGTAGTCAGGCTGCCCCGGCTGCGACTTGATCGGCTTGAACACGACAGGCACCGCCCAGAAGTCGAAGATCGGCCCCTGCAGCAGCACATCGAGATTCACGGCCATTTGGTTGCCCCAGCGAGCAGCCTTTTCATTCGCTCAACGAGCTGATCGAACAGCGAGGCCCGCAGGATCGGGCGATTGCTGCGCACCACCGGGCCCGCCTGCTTGGGCCGATGCTGCTGCGGTGCCTGATGCCGCCGCTGCCTGACATCAGTGCGCGAGCGCGGCCAGATCGAGGTGGCTGCGACAGTCTGGTCGCTGCCTGCATCGACCTGCATATTCGGATACTGGCGCTTCATGTCCTCGCGCTGCCAGTTCTCCAGCTCCTGCGGCATGCTGGTGTGCAGCTCGGTGATCTGCGCGCTGTACTTGTTCAGCTTGGCCAGCAGCTGATCGACGCCCTCGATCCTGACCTCAAACATAGAAGCGCATATATTTGTAGAGCAGCGCGTTGACGGTCTCGGCGGCATCGCCGAGCATCCCCATCACGCCGCTGGTCAGGGCCTTGTTGGTATCCATGAACTGCACGCGCGACTCGCGGTGCGTGATCGATTTGATCCCGGCGACAGCTGCACGGACCCGCTGCATGCGCGCCGCCTGGATCAGCAGCGCGGTCGCCTGCTTCAGCGCGGGTGGGGCTTCGTCGGGCAGATTGTAGCCGCCGCTATAGGTGACGGTGATCGGCTCCGACCACGCGCCATCGATCCGCATCGTGCCGGATCGGTTCTCGATCTCATAAGCGGTCGGATCGACCAGCGCACCGCGCGGCGATTCCACGGTCGTCACATCGCCATCGGCGACCGGGTAATGCGTGAGGAAAAGCCGGGGACAATCGAATGGCATCGAGTCGCCGCGCCATGTCTCGGCGACCTTCTCGAAGCCGAAGACCCGATTGCACATCGTCGCGACCACATCGCTGTAGTGCTCGATGTCCTGCTGCAGCGCGGCGTCCTCGCTGGTGTCGCTGGGATTGATGTTCAGCATTAGCTTCAGCTCGTCGAGCGTCAGCAGATCGTAGCTCTCGGCCTCGGTGATCACCTTGACCCAGATGTCGGCCATCAGCTCGCCTCGTCCTGGAATTGCACGAACAGCTCGCGCAACTGCAGCGGTGCGGCCTCGCTGGTGTCCGACAGGATCGGCGTTGCGGTGTAGGCCTCGCGGTCGATTGTCCAGCCGATGATCGAGGGCGCAGGCAGGCCGCGCTCGCCGCGCGCTCCCGCTTCGCCACGCGCACCGGGCGGGCCCTGCTTGCCGGGGCGGCCAGCGCTGGCGATCAGCTGCCAGCCTTCGCCGGGGCACGGCCCCGGATCATCGCTGCGTGCGATGAAGCTGGAGCCGCCAAGGGCTACGATGTTGAGGAACGAATAGTTCTCTCCCTCGCGGTAGGTGCCGAGAATTTTCGGCATCACTGCATCGCGTCCCTTGGCGGCGATCAGCTGCCAGTCCTCGTGCGGCGGCGCTTTCGCGGTGTCGCATCGAGCCTGATAGGTCGAGCCCTGATGCAGGACGAGATCGCCATCGTAATGGACCGAACCGTCTTCATAGGCTCGCGCCGTCTTCAACTGCCCCGGTGCGCCCTTCTCACCGGGCGGGCCCGCTTCGCCGCGCTCGCCGGTTTCGCCTTTTTCACCGGGGACACCCTGATCGCCTGCAGGGCCCGACTGGCCTTGCTCGCCCGCTTCGCCTTTTTCGCCGCGCTCGCCGGTTTCGCCCTTTTCACCGGGGACACCCTGATCGCCTGCAGGGCCCGACTGGCCTTGCTCGCCCGCTTCGCCTTTTTCGCCGCGCTCGCCGGTTTCGCCCTTTTCACCGGGGACACCCTGATCGCCTGCAGGGCCCGACTGGCCTTGCTCGCCCGCTTCGCCTTTTTCGCCGCGCTCGCCGGTTTCGCCCTTTTCACCGGGGACACCCTGATCGCCTGCAGGGCCCGGCTGGCCTTGCTCGCCCGCTTCGCCTTTTTCGCCGCGCTCGCCGGTTTCGCCCTTTTCACCGGGGACACCCTGATCGCCTGCAGGGCCCGACTGGCCTTGCTCGCCCGCTTCGCCTTTTTCGCCTTGCTTGCCATCTTGGCCTCGCTCTCCGTTGTCGCCCCGCTCCCCTTGCGGGCCCTGCTCGCCGCGCTCTCCGCGCTCGCCCATGGGCCCGATCTCTCCGCGCTCGCCAGTATCATCGCGAGCGCCGAAGGAAGTATCGAGCACGTCATAGAGGTCGCGGTTCTTCGCCTGGGCCAGCTCGTCATAGATCACGAGGCTCGGCAGATAGCCGTGCTTGGTGCCAGCCTCGGCAGAGATCGCGCGATAGACCGAGCCGGTGCGCCGCGCGATCATGGTCTTGGTCGAGGGCACCAGCTCGATCATCTGGCCCAGCTCGGGATCGAGATCGACCATCTGGCGCGCAAATTTGTAGACGATGGCGGCCTGATCCCGATCATTCGCGGCGGAATAAATTTCGCCGTGGACGATAGCCTCGGGGCCGACCAGATGCGCGAGCACGATGGCCGCGATCAGCGCGGTCTTGCCATTCTTGCGCGCCATCGAGAGGATCGCGCGCCGCACTACGCGCCGCAGCTTCAGCTGGGGTTCATAGACGGCGCGGATGAACAGCTTCTGGAACGGCTCCAGCTTGAAGGGCTCGCCTTGGCCCTTGCCCGAGGGCACGGTAAGTTTCTCGATAAACTTGATGACCGCCGTTGCGCGAGCCCTGTCGCGCCTAGCCTGCGATGAGTCCTGCAAATTTGCTCTGCGAATTGGTAGCCTGCGAGCCCGCGCTGATGCGGCTGCGCGCCGCTGGCGTCAGGCCGAACTCGGCGGCGAAGCGCACCACATCGCCCGCATGCTTGCGCACGATGGAGACCAGCGGATTGACGGCGGCATCGCCGTACTTGGTCTTGATGATCATGCCGTTCATCAGCGGATCATTGCTCTGCATCCGCGCCAGCGATTCCGAGGCCATCCGCCATTGCCCGAAAGCGTGGCAGTAGCAGGCGAGCGCGGGGACATCGACTTTCGTCAGCAGGCCGAGCCGATGCAGCTCGGTCGCGGTGATCCACCACTCATCGGCGGCATAGCCGGTGATGAAGGTCGGCGGCTCGGGGACATCCGGCAGCTGCTCGGGCTGCGGCTCATCGTGCAGCTTGCGCTGGCCTGGATTCCCGCGCAGCAGCTTCAGATGCGTCGGTAGCGGTCGCTTGCCGGGTTTCATTTTCCATTCCTCTCTGTCGCTGGAGCGTGGGGATCGGTGCTGCGCCGTCGCTGTGCCGGTTGGAGCCAGCCATCGCCTGCTTCCCACGCACGCCGCGATACATGGTTGCGCCGCGCGCCTCGATTGCGCTGTAGGGCAGCGGCTCGCCGACGAGGCGAGCGCGAGCCGCCGGATTGAGAAAATAGATGTAGCGCAGCGTGTGGCCTTCGAGCGTCGGGCCGGTGCCGCGCCATCGCCCGCCCGTCGCCGCCAGATGCTGCAGCTTATTGCGCCCGGTGATCTGGCTCATCTTGTGAATGATGCTGCCGTCCTCGGCGATGTGCAGGTCCTTGTTGATCTTGATCGCGGTGAGCAGGAAGCCCGCCGCGCGATAGATCGTGCCGTCGCCGCATTGGCAGGCATCGGCGAAAGAGATGATCCATTCGATATGCGGGTAGTTCTTCCTGATCATGCGCAGCGCGATGCCGAGCGCGCGGCTTTCCGAATTGCGCGGCAGCGCATCGGTGAAGGCGAGCCGGTTCAATTCGAGGAAGCCGTTCCAGCCGGTATCGCGGACCAGATGCACGATGTTCGACTTCTGCAGGCTGGGCCCCAATTGCATCGCGCCCTCCAGCATGCCGTGCAGGAAGACGCCGAGCGACAGCTTCGAATTGCGAACGACCTTGCCGCTGTAATGGACGCGCCGGATCAGCGCGTCAGCATCGCGCTTGGCGATGGGGCGGACCTCGATCTCTTTCGCGCTGGTCATTCGCGCCGCAGCACTTCAAGGGTCATGCCCGCGCCGAGCACGATGAGGCCGACGCTCTCGGGGATCAGCTTGCGGAAGTGATCCTCGATCCATCTGGCCTGCTCGCGGCTCAGCACCTGATCGCATTTCACGACCAGTCGGTCGCCCTCGCGCAGCTCCAGCTTTGCAATTTCAAATCTGGTGGTTTCGGTCATCGGTCGTCCTGGTACGCGCGGCAAATTTCCGCCAGCGCGTTGCCGTTCTGGTTTTTGTTTTCCGAGGCCTCGCTCGGCGGTCCGAGGATCGCCGATGCGCGCTCTATCGCCTTCGCTACCAGCTCGGCCTGCGTCTCGTGCAGGATGAAGGTCATCTGCTGGAAGGGCGAGCGCTCGCCGTCGCTGATGATCGGCATGCCGCCAAGGCCTTCGACGCCTATGCCCATCTCGCGCAGCTCGGTCTCGCTGAAGCCAGTCAGATCGGCGAGGCCGAGCGAGGCGAGGTCGTTCAATTCGACGCGCAGCAGCGCATCGTCCCACTTGCCGTTCTCGGTCAGCTTGTTGTCGGCGATCAGATAGGCCCGCTTCTGCGCATCTGACCAGCCGCGAGCTACCATCGTCGGCACCTGATCGATGCCCAACTGCTCCGCAGCCAGCACTCTCCCGTGGCCAGCTATGATCGACCCGGCTTCATCGATCAGCACCGGGATGGTCCAGCCCCACTCGCTGATCGAGGCCGCGATCTGCTCGATCTGCTCCTCGGAATGCAGGCGGGCGTTGCGGGCGTTCGGCACCAGCTCGCTGATCGGGCGGCGCGATACCTGATCCGCAGGCCAGTTCCGGGCTATTTCGGACCCTCCGAAATGGCTGTTTTTGTCGGGACAAACGCCCTTTTTGCTCGACTGCTGCATTCCGGCTCCCATGGTCACGCCACTGAAAACGCTGCGTTTTTGGCGTTGAGAAGGATCTTCCACGCGGCAACGTGATACCGATGGAAAGGGCCGTTTTGATCAGTAAGTTAGCCGGGATCGCTTCCTGCTAACTGCGTCAGGTTCGGAGCGGTATTTTCGGAGCAAGCCTATGATCATATTGCAGATTTTGCAGGCGGAGAACTTTCGTCCTTGAGCGTTTTCTGAATGTGCAGGCGCTAATTTTGGAGCGCCGCCAGCGCTCGGACCCGTCTCGCCAACAGTTAGCGATCCTCCCCCGGCCCCCGTGGCATATTATTCCCCCATGTTTTCAATTGGTTAGATCGCATTCGAGGCGCGAACGATGCGAATGCATGGTCAAATTCGGACTACCGGAAGGCCCAGACCGGGCCCAAACGGCCTGATCTGGCTCTCCTTGCGCCCCGTTCACTCGCAATAGAACCAACTTCCACGCAAATAGCGTCGCTGTATCAATGGCTTGTGGCTACCATTCGGAGCCCACGATGGGGCATCAGCGCGGAGCCACCAGCTTGCTGCGGACCTCCTCGCAGCTCTCTGACACAGTGACGAACTTGCCATCGGTAAGGCCGATCATGCAGTGGACCTCACTGGTGAAGAACTTGCTCTGCTGATCGGCCTCGCGTGAGGCGCGCAGGGTGGTGACCTGATCCGGGTTGATCTCGACCGCATACCCATCAGGGCCATGGAACGAGACGAGGCGCAGCGCGACGACGGCAGCAAGCAGGATCATTCAGCAGCCCTTGCAAATGTCCGGTGGTGGCGGCTCAGCTGGCGGCAGCGCATCAAACCGCGACTGCTTCCTATTGATAGGCCCAAAAGTGCGGCAGGCCACCGCCCAGGCCCAGCACGCCAGCGAGCCACGTCACGATGGCGATGATGCACAGCAGGCCAACGATGATCTGCGCCCATTTGTAGACCATCGGATCGATGCTCCAGCCGAGGAAGCCGGTGATCAGCCAGCGCATCGCATAGGCGATCACGATGATGATCGCGAGATAGAGCAGCAGGTCCAGAAACGAGATCAGGGATCGACATGCCGCGCCTCCACAAAAAACCGGCCTCAGTGTGAAGCCGGTGAAAGCAATGTTGTGTAGCGTCTGGACACAGGGGCGAGTCACACTTCGAGCCGCACCTGCGCGCGTGAAGAGATCACTCTGGAACTGGAAAATCAATTCCCGGCAGCGGCGGGAAGATGTGATGTGGACCTGTCTGGACCTCATTGGTCAAAATCTGTCGAAAAATATTTTGTCGCAGGCGGGCTCGGGCCTCGGCATAGGACATGCCGCGCCCTTGCTGCTTGGCTTCCAGCCGCCACGCGCGATAGGCCGAATTGAACCACGCCAGCTCGCCTGCGGCTTGCGCCTGCGCGATCCGCTGCTCGATGTATGCGACCGCCGTGCGCGCCCGCGCGAGCACGGTGTCGTGCTCGGTAAGCGCAATGCCCATATGCGCGGCGACGTTCTCGACCTTGCGCTGCGCGGTCCTGGCGGTGGCTACCAGCAGGCCATCGTCGCCTCGCGAAAGGCTGGCGTTGACCTCGCGGCAGATCAGCCTCGCGTCGGTTTTATCCTTCACCCAGTACGCGCAGGTGATCTGCAATGCGGGCCATCTGCGGCGCAAGGCCAGCAGGCTGTGCAGCAGATCGCGCGAGCATGAGACGAAAGCACCTGCAGGCAGCGCGGCAACATAGATCGCGACCACACCGTAGATCGCCAGATATTCCCGCACAGCTCCTCTCGGCAGCATCAGTGCCATCGGGTGCCTCGATCTTATGCGGTTTGTGACAGAACAGCGCAGAGAGCTGGCTCCGCAAATTCGGACAGTAGCTTGAGTGGATTTTCTGCCTGACAGCGGCGAGGATTCTTGCCGCGAATCAGGAGCGAAGATGACGAAGAAGAGCCGCCGGATGCATTCTCCGGCATTCAAGGCGAAGGTTGCTTTGGCTGCGGTCAAAGGCGACAAGACGCTGGCGGAGCTGGCGCAACTGTTTGATGTTCATCCGAACCAGATCACGATCTGGAAAAACCAGCTCCTGGAAGGCGCCGCCGGCGTGTTTGGGCATGACAAGGCGTCGGCCGAGACGCCGGTCGATTTGAAGGCGTTACATGCCAAGATCGGCGAGCTGGCGTTGGAAAACGATTTTTTGTCCGGCGCGCTCACCAAGGCGGGCCTGCTGAGCGCAAAGCGATGATCGACCGCGGTCATGATCTTTCTATCGTGCGCCAGGCGAAGGTCCTGAAGCTGGCTCGCAGCACGGTCTACTATGAACCTCGGCCAGTTTCGGCCGAGGACCTTGCCTTGATGCGTCGGCTCGATGAGCTGCATCTCGATTATCCCTTCGCGGGAGCGCGTATGCAGCGATCGTTGCTGCGGCGGGAGGGCGTATACGCCGGTCGCCGCCACATCGCGACGCTGATGAAGCGCATGGGGATCGAGGCGGTCTATCGTCGCCCGAACACGAGTAAGCCGGCACCGGGTCACAAGATCTACCCGTACCTGTTGCGCGGATTGAAGATCGAGCGGCCCGACCAGGCGTGGGCAATGGACATCACCTACATTCCGATGCGGCGTGGCTTCGTCTATCTCGCGGCGGTCGTCGATGTGTTCAGCCGACGGGTCCTGGCCCATCGCGTCTCGATCACAATGGAGGCGGCCTTCTGCGTCGAAGCGGTCCAGGAGGCGTTGGCGAAGCACGGCAGGCCCGAGATTTTCAACACGGACCAGGGCAGCCAGTTCACCAGCCTCGAGTTCACCGATGTGCTGCTGGACGCGAAGATCGCCATCAGCATGGACGGCAAGGGCGCCTGGCGCGACAACGTGTTTGTCGAGCGGCTCTGGCGCACGGTCAAATACGAAGAAGTTTATCTCCGCGCCTACGACAGCGTGTCCGAGGCGCGAGCGTCAATTGCCAAGTATCTGGCCTTCTACAATCAGGGACGCCCTCACTCGAGCCTTGACGGGCGCACGCCCGACGAGGCTTACTTCGGCACGCAAGCTATGGTGATGGCCGCATGACCGTCGCCGACGATTTTGTCGTCGCTCTGGTCGGGCTACGCCCTCCCGACGCAACGACAAAATCGTAAGGCCCCGCGTTCAGCATAACCCGGCAGGAATCCACTTAAATCCCGCGGGGCGCTGTCCAAACAACCGGCGCCAGCTCTAGGGAAGCCTGCCAGCCGAGAGCCGCCGCAAGCGGGCCGAGCGGAGGGCCAAAGCTGGCCAGTTGGGCTAAGCAGAATTGCGCAGCTTGACCAACGGACGCCCCTCCCGGACCAATGTCTGCACTCGGCGGAAGCGGACGTGCAGCGCCCAAGGAGGAAGTCCGGGTTTGACCCAACCGGACCCTGCATCATAGGGAACTCCTGTGAACCTCTGCGGTAACTCCTCGACCTAATCAGTGGGGGCTCAACGGAGGGATTAGGTCATGGCCATTGTACAATTTACACGCTTCAAGAGCGACAAACCTGAGGAAATGATCAAGACCGCCAAGGAGGCGAAGGCAATCTTCGAAAAGCACGGCGCAGAATTTCTTCGGCTTTCTCGGTTTCACACTGGTACGTGGGCCGGGGAGTTTCTTATCTCTACGCGCTATTCCAGTTGGGAAGTATACGGAAAGGTACAGGAGGCATTGGCAAAGGACGAGGCATTCGCAAAGCTGTACGCGCACACAGCTACCTTTGCCGAATTGACGGGCCGTAACATCGCGGTCGGCATCGATCTCTGAGGCTCCGCTGAGAGTTGCCCGCGTTGCTTTCGAGTATTGAGGTTCTGTGAGCCGCATTGGCCGCGGAGTGCTCTCTTTCAGTTTACGTCCCAGCTGACTGAGCTGCCATCCGTGGTCGATGTGGCTTCTTGACCCAAAAGCGACATTCTGGAGCGCTGAACAGCCAGCTCTACGAAGTCATGTAACCTTTCAGGCTGCGTTTGGTCTGGCCTTAGGCTTCTACAGCGCGCTGGCGACGCGAGACTTATCAAGTTTCTCGGTGGCGCGGCGCAGACAGCCATGCTGGCGATTTGAAGCGGAGTCGGTTCAGTTTGGCTTGGGGGATCTAAAAGCGGAATATTTTTCGTTTGAGGGCTCAGGTTGAGGTCGAGCGAAGTGGACGTAATTTGCCGGTCCAGAGAAGTCACGGCTGTTGACGTATCGCAAGGAAGCGGTGAATTGACAACATTGCCGCCGTGCGGCCGTCCTGAATGGCTCTCGTGCGCTATCGATGCAGGGGATATAGTCCAGCCTGACGAAGCCTTGAGGAGGGCACAATGGCGGTCGAAACGGAACTGAAATTCCGCATACCGGCGCCCAGCCTGAAGCCACTAACGAAATCGCAGATTGCGGGCGGCAAGGTTGGTGAGCGGACCGAGAGCGATCTGGTGTCGACCTACTTCGATACGGGAAAGCACAAGCTGAAGCGCCATGGCCTTTCACTTCGCGTGCGGCAAGATGGCGACAAGCAGATCCAGACGGTCAAGTGGGCGAACGCTGCGCAGTTTGGCCGAGGTGAATGGGAAACGGAGATAGCGGACGATGCGCCCGATCTCGGCAAGGCCGACGGCACCCCGCTCGATGCTGTGCAGCAGCGCCTTGATGCAGACCCACAAGCCATGCGCCAGCGTCGCGAGACGGTCGAGCACCCGTTCGGCATGATGAAAGCCCGCATGGGGCGACACACTTCCTCACCAGAACGCTTCCAAAAGTGGCCGCCGAGATGGCTCTCTCGGTCCTCGCCTATAATCTGACACGGGTCATGAACATCGTCGGAGCCAAGCCGCTGATGGCCGCGATCGTGGCCTGAGACCGAACCGATCCTGGCCTCTCTCAGACCTCCCTGGGAAGAGTGTTTTTACACGGCCAAGACCCTTGAACGACACTCTGCGCCTGATCGAGACGATCCCAGCCACGACCCATTGATGCGCGGCAAGTTTCCTAAAGGCCCCTTGCCAAAGACCAAGTTCGGGTGCCTAGTGAGTTCCATAGGTTGCTCCTATGGGAGACGGCCATGCCCGCGTATCAAGCTTACGTCTTGGGCGAAGACGGACATATTAAAAAGCGCATCGATTTAACTTATCCCGACGACGATACGGCCAAAGAACGGGCCAGAGCGCTAGTAGACTGGCGCACCATCGAGCTGTGGGAATCCCACCGCAGGATTGCGATATTCAAGCCCGATGATCCGATGAAAGCTGGAAAGTTTATCGGCTGGCTAAAGAGTTGCCTTCGGCGGCCAAAGTAGGGCCGCCTTAGACCGTTGGGCTTAACTCCTTCGGCAAGAAGCGGCCCCAACGAGGGGTACACGCTGAGGCCGAGTTACGTTCATCCATGACGTAGGATCGTCACTCGGTCAGCAACCAGCCGATGCTGACGACAAGCGCGAGGAACGACGCCCCGGCAAAGCCGAGGAAGCCATACTCCACTTGTCTATGTGATCCGATCCAGACATGACGCGATGGCAACGAGAAGGCTTTCGTCGGTCTTGTGCACAGTGGGTTTCGCCGGCGCTCCCCCAGACTGCGCTCGCCGGATGGCTGCGCCGGGCTGTGTTGCTGGGCGGCGGCCTGGTTCCGGTCCTTCGTGCCCCGGGCCCAGGCCGTCGGCGTGAGCCGCTCCAGCCTGAGCTATCCGCCCATGGCGACATCAGCCCCTGAGTCGGTTCTGCAGTGCCTGCCGATTGGCAACGAGGTTGCTGAGGTTCAGCAGGTGTGGTTCCCGTCCTTGCTCCAATTGCCTAACCAGCGCCCGCGTGCCGTCCACCACGAAGACACCGCAATCATACCCGTTCCGCTGCTGGGCCATGCCGGCTGGCTCCAGGCGGAGGTCCAGCCGACCTGCGAGATGTTCTGCATCCGTGTCGTTGAGTCCGCCGTAGGAATCGTAGTGATAGGCGACCGGCCGGCCCCGGTCGCTGCGATCAACGAACAGCAGCGACCAATGGTTGCCGAGGCTATTAGGATCTTCAGGAGCGGCATTAATCACGGGCAGGAACAGGAAGTCGGCTGCATCATTACCATTATCATCATCGACGATGCGCTGGAATTCGGTTCGCACGGCGCCATCGTCGTTAGAGCGCAGATAATTTAGGACGATGAGGGGATTCACGAACCGCGTCCGGGCGGCGAGATCCGGATGGTTCCTCCGCAAATCCTGCTCCTGGAGCCGGTAATCCCTGTCGATATGCTCGTCGCCCAGCCATTCCGTGTCCTCGAGCACCAGCCCGCGGCCGTGGGAGGAGGCTGTCGGACCTAAAGCCCCGATCTGAGCATCAGCGGAGGTGCTCGGAAACGGCTGTACAGAATTAGCATCGTCGCGTGATTCGGACGGCGTGGGCGCAGTCAGATCAACCAATGGAAAACCACGGTAGGTGTCTGAGCGAGCCCTGGCAGCGGGCGCTGACGCTGCTTCCAGGATCGGCCACATACTCCAATCAAAGTTGAGCGGCATCTGCGGCGACCAGGTCGAGGTGGACCTGGCAGGTTCCTGCTCTCCAGCTTGGACTATCTCCTGCGCCTGCTCAGGGGGAACCCCGGACCACGGTGGGCCGTCTTCCACCATCAAACGCAGATCCTGATCGTAACCTTCCGGGAGGACCAATGGCCGACTGACAGCTCCCTGCGGCGCGCTGTGCTGCGCAGCGGCGCCTCCGACGTACGTCGCGACCGCATGCGGCGCCGTGGCATCTTCGTGCCCGCTCGCCTGCATCATCGGCTGCGCCTGCCATGGCGATGCACCCAGTTGATGGGTGGGGGCCGACGTCAGCAGGCGACCGCCTGAATTGGCGATCTCGCTCAGCTGCCGCTCGCTGGCAAGGCCGTGCAGATTGTCTAGGGGCCTCGGCCTCTTCGCTGGCCTCAACTCAGCTGTGTCATGCTCATCGTTGATGAGGACCTCCTCGCTTGGCAGGAGGTTGCTCCTGGCAAGTGCAGCCATCGGCTCGTCCAGGAACTGCTGGCGGTCGTAGCCCCAGTTCAAGGGACGAATGGTCTCTCCGGGATCCGATGACTGGTCATGGCGCGCGGCTGGCTCGAGAGATGACGACGGGCCGGGTTCGTCCATCAGCTCCCAAAGCAAATCCTGATCGTAGCCTTCTACAGGAAGCAGCTCCTTTGGCCAACTGCCCGCGTCCTGCGACGCGCTGTGCTGCGCAGCGGCGTCGCCGACGCGCCACGGCTCCATCAATGCCGCGTCTTCGGGATCAGGAACGGGGGAAATATAGCGCTCGAACTCCATCGCTTTAGCGCCGGCCTGCGATTTTCGGAGATGAGCCAGTGCGGCGCCGATAGTCAGATCCCCACCGGCGTCCTTCCTATAGCGCTCAACATCTTCATCCAACGTGTTGCCGGAAAGCCGAGCAGCAATGCCCTTCTTGTTGTTTTCACGCAGGTAGTCACTGAAATTGCGTAGAGCAGTTGCACGCCTCTTGCCGGTCCCTGTCGCTGCTTCGTTTTTGTATTCTTTGATGAGAGCCACGTCCTGGGGGTGAGGATTCAGCTCAGCGCGGCCTGCGATCGGCGCGACTCCGCCCGTCGACTGGAAGGTCCGGAGACGATCTATTGCCCTAAGGAGGAGACCGGGCTTACCGTTTCCGGCGAACTCGCGCGCATCATCGGTCAGTGACTCGTTGTCGAGCCGAGCAACAATGCCCTTTTTGTGATTTGCGAAGAGCCAGCGGCCAAAGCCGCGAAGCGAATATACATAGTCCTTGGCGGTGCGCTCGGCGCCGGTGCCCTTGATGAGGCCCTTCTCAAGCCCCGAAATAAGGGGAGCATCTTGGGAATAAAGAGGCTTGTTCCGCCCCATTAAAACCCGAGTTGACTGAGCCGGCTGCGGCGCCGAGGACGACGGGCCGGGTTCGTCCATCCGGCCCAAATCCTGATCGTAGCCTTCCGCAGGAAGCAGCTCCTCTGGCCAACTGCCCGCGCCCTGCGACGCGCTGTGCTGCGCAGCGGCGGCGCCGACCCGCCTCGACTCCGTCAGTGCGGCGTCTTCGGGAGCAGGAACGGGGGGAATATGGCGCTCGCGCTCCATCGCTTTAGCGCCGGCCTGCGATTTTCGGAGATGGGCCAGCGCGGCACCGATCCTCGAATCAGCACCGGCGTCCTTCCTATAGCTCTCGACATCTCCATCCAGCGCATTGCCGGAAAGCCGACCAGCAATGCCCTCCTTGTAGTTTTCACGCAGGTAGTCACTGAAACTGCGAAGAGCAACTGCATAGTTGCTGGCGGTACTACCTGACACCGCCTCGTTTTTGTACTCTTTAATGAGAGCAGCGTCCTGGGGGTGAGGATTTAGCTCAACACGGCCTGCGATCTGCACGACTCCGCCCGTCGACTGGAAGGTCCGGAGATGGTACAATGCCGTAAGGAGCTTACCGGGACGCCTCTTTCTGTACTCGCGTGCATCATCGGTCAGCGACTTGTCGTCGAGCCGAGCAGCAATCGGATCTTTGTTATTTGCGAAGAGCCAGCGGCCAAAGCTGAGAAGAGAACCTTCATATTCTGCAGCGGTGCGTTCATTGGCGTTGCGATCGATGAGGGCCTTCTTAAGCCCCCCCGAAATAAGGCGAGCATCCTCGGAATAAAGGGGCTGCTTGCTCTGCCGCCCTATCAAAACCCCAGTTGACTGAGCCGGCTGCAGCGCAGCGGCGGCGGGCATTGCTCCACCACCTCCACCTGAATTGGCGATCTCGCTCAGTTGCCGCTCAAAGGTCGCCGCTTCTGCGGACGGCGCCGCGGGTGAACTCTCTTGCGGGCCCGTGCTGTCCGGCTGTTCACGCACCCACTTGTTCGAGGGGAAATCCATCCCTTCTCCCTTTCAAATTATGAACCGAGCCTTCGATCTGACATGCAGGGAATCAGCAACAAACCACCCTTTACAGCCCTCGACAGGCACGCACCGTGAGCATCGGCAGCCGATGTGCTTCCAGTGCGGCCAACCCTGTTAAATGGGGAAGCTGTCGAGAAACTGATGACGACAACGTGCCGCGAGCATGGTGCATGACCTGTGCGCTTCGCCGTCAACAGCCGATAGACCGAAGATTCAGAGACAAAATACTGCTTCTCAATTCCCAAAGTCCGGGAATTGGCCACTGCCGAGTTCGCGACGCTGCGTCTTCGTCTCTTGAAACTCGCTGCCCGCGTCGTCGAGACCACGAGCCGCATTCGCCTTGCGTTTGCCGCGTTGCGTTTGCCGCGGCCTGTCCGGAAGCCGACCTGATCCGCGGCTTGCCAAGCGCGCAGCTGCCGCTCGGTCCTTGACCGGCGGGGCGTCCGCCCCCCGTTCGCCCAACCTACACCTCAAGCGCGTTGCAAAGTACCGGTCGTCAGGCGGTGAAAAGCCGAAGGCAATCCCGCGCGCCTCGTCAGAGCAGATCTGCGGCCACATCAATCGGACCAAAAAAACGCACTCTCACGAATAGGACGGGCTAACGTTCTTCATGTGGGCTAACGGAATCGCGGGAGGAGTCATCACCGTGATGTGGGCGATTGAGTTTGTAGTTCCGCCGGACCATCAGACGATAACCGACAATGTCATTATAGCGGCCCTGGCGGGTATTATAGTTCAATCGGGCGCCATTATCTTGGCCGCCTTTCCTGTATTTGTGTCTCCATGCCGGCGAGTTCTTTCTTTGGGCGTCGCGGCTTCGGGATCGCGGCCTCTCACTGCGCTTAGCTCTCCCGCGTCGCGACAAGGTCTCGTCCGAGAATGCTGACCCGTTTGTTCAGCGCGTGGTGCAACGCATTGCCCTCACATGCCGTCATCCTGCCAGCAGACAGCTCGGACATACAATCCATCATGACCCGTTGAATCTCGACTAGCGTCATACTTTCGATCTGGGCAATGCGCTTCTTAACTTCGGCGCGCAAGTTAGTAGTCTTTTCAGACATCCGACAGATTCCTGATGCTCCACGGGTCCAGCCCGAAAGGCTAACGGCGGCTGACGTTACTGCATCAACATTGGATCGGGCTCCTACCTACTCTAGGGGGGCAGCCGGCCGACCGGATCGCGGTCGGCACCAGGCGCATGCTCCTCCATCCTTCAAGCCAGAGGTCCGAAACGCCGGGCTTCGCTCGGTCGCCAGCCTGATCCGGCCGACCGTCCGGGCCTTCATGGATCACGACGAAGTCGTCCTCGAGTTTATCGCCGGCTATGACGGTGGGGCGGAGGAAGAGGTCCATGGCTTTCGTTTAACTCACTTTGGCCCTGTTGTTTGGCTAGCGTGAATTCCCGAGTCCGCTGCTGTTGTTCAGGTCTTGACGGAGTTCCGAATGCGATGCGCGCCATCGTTGGCCGTTCTAGTTTTGATCGCGAGTTCGAGTGTTCAGGCGCAAACGGTTACGGAGCCAGCCATCTCGAAAGTAGTCGAACAGGTTCGCGTAGATGCTGATTATCTCACTAAGCGTTTGACCTGGGATAAAGATGTCGACTTGGACCGCGTGCGGCAATTTGGGCTGGCGCTCACGGCTATGAACCTCGTCCAGCAGCAGGTCAGCTCGACGCGATATGGCGCTGTCGCGAATACATCCCCCGAGGATCTGCCCGCCAACGATGAAGAGGCCCTGTCGCGCGGGATCGGCATTTGCGGGAATCAGGTTTCTGCATTTCTCAACATCGCGACACGAGTTGGCCTCGAGGCACGCAGCCTCGAATTCTACTGGCCGGATGAAGCCGACGTTCGTCACTCGCATATCGCGGCAGAAGTGAAAATTAGCGGCAAATGGGCCTTCTTCGATGTGACTTGGGGAACCTATTTCAGGCGTGATCCCACCGCTTCGGGACAGGCATCTCTGCTCGAAATCCTGTCTTTCGATGAGGCGAAAGCTTTGCCTGATCGGGCAGCTCACGCCGTCACCAATGAGTCGGAACTTTCTTTTCGACTTCAGCTCATCAACAGCCTTGATCCGTTCGACTACTTCACGAAGGCGGATGGCTACCTGCGCGGCAAGAGCGGGAACATAACTCTTGCGGCGCCGCGAAGTAACGGCGGCGCTTGGGTCTACTCGCCCGACGGGGTACCGAACCACATCGGAGTGAGCGCCGATTACTCGACCTCGCATGTCGGAAACGCCTCGGTAGGATTGCGCGCCGCGGCCCATGTGGTTCACGGCCGGATCGACGAGATCGGCCGCGGCTGCGTCGGATCGAACGTCCTCGTCGCGGCCGTGAACGGACGCGAGGCTGTCAATGAGATAGTGTCTCCGGGCACTGAGAAGGACTTTGATCTGCCCGATGGTGTCGCGGCGGGCGACACCATCACGCTGTCGATCAGGCCCAAGTCCGATGGCGCAACCTGCGTTCTCGTATATAAACAAATCATCCTGAGCGACCGCTCATCCTAAAGAGGATAGCCGGCCGACCTCGCGCTCCTCGTGGATTACGACGTGGTCGTTCTCGAGCTTGTAACCGACTGACCGTGGGCGGAGGAACAGTTCCATTCGTTATATTCCGACGAACGATCGGCAGGTTTCGGGCTGGAACGTTGACTGTAGACGTCCCATAATTGCGGATGATTTACCCAGGAAGCAATCCCATTGGCCTCGATCTTCATCAAGATCGCCATATTGTTAGCCGTTGCGATCCTGGCTTTTGGCGTTTTCCCGAATAGGCGTACCGGCGCGCTCGTTGCCATAGCGACCTGCGTCATAGGTGCCATTATTCTTCATTTCGTCGCGTCTTGAGACATCACAGCACGATGTGGCCCCAAGCCACCCTTGGAGGCCCAGGGGCGATTGCTGGGGCCACAGGCCGGTCCCGCGTCAGTCGAGATTGGAAGCCTGCGGAAGCTTGGGGTCTGGCAGGGTGGGAAAGCCGGTGCCGCATTAGCGCAAGGAACGCTCGGGTCGAGAACGAATAGCCATGCCCCGGGCCCATGCGGCCCGCCCTATAGCCGAGCGCAATCTGGGATTTCACCGTGGGTGAACGAAAGTTTTCGGGATGGCGTAAGCCTGATGTCAGCTGGAAATGTTTAGATACACAAATACTCCAACGGCCCCGGCTCGTACCGCTCTGGGGCCTTTTTTTTCCTTCTAGCCCGTCTTATTCGTCAGAGGGCGCCTGAGAGGCTGGCGAGCGTGCTGATGCGGCGTAGGATTCGGTTGCAAAGCCAACCCCATCACCTTCAGCCGCGAACACCACGCCCGCCATGACCGACGATACGATTCTGCCCTTCTCGTTTCCAGCCGTTCACGCCAAGAAAGTCACAGCTGCCTTCGATGGCGGTCGGCTGACCTCGAACGGGGGCGTGATGCTTCTGGCGAGGCCGAGCGGCGTCTCGGCTTGGCCGACAATTTGGCCCGGGTGTTCCCGGATCGGCGCGATCCGACGCGGGTCGTGCACAGCCTTGTCGATATGTTCCGCGCGCGCATGTTCGCGATCTGCTGCGGCTACGAGGACGCCGACGACCTCGATCATCTGCGGTCCGATCCCGCATTCAAGCTGGCCTGCGGACGGCTGCCGGACACGGGTCGCGATCTGTGTTCCCAACCGACGCTGTCGCGGCTGGAGAATGCTCCGCGCCTGCGCGACGTGATCCGACTGACCTACACTTTGGTCGACGCATGGATGGATAGCTACCCGCGCGAGCCGGCATCCGTCACGCTTGACATCGATGATACCTGCGATGTCGTCCAGGCCATCAGCAGCTCTCGCTGTTCAACGCTCATTATGACGAACGCTGCTTCCTGCCGATCCACGTCTACGACACGGAGAAGAGCCGGCCCGTGGCGGTCGTGCTGCGGCCCGGCAAGACGCCGGGCGGCGTCGAGGTGCGTGCCCATCTGCGCCGCCTGATACGGCATATCCGGACGCGGTGGCACAACACGCGAATCACGTTCCGTGGCGACGGGCGCTATGCCCGGCCGGAGGCAATGGCGTGGTGCGAGACCAACGGCATCGACTACATCTTCGGTCTGTCCGGCACCAAGCCGCTCGCCAGAAAACTCGACGAGGCCGCCGACGACATCCGCACGCGACGCGCCATCGAGAACCTGCCGGTTCTGCGTGGCTTTAAGAAACCGGCCAAAATGCAAAGCTCGGTGCTTGCTAAGGCACCGAGCGAACGCAAATATCTTCCAATCAGACAATGGGACGACAAGGCGCTATTATTCTAGCACCGTATATCCGTATACATACGGGCTTGTGGCGTTTGCCCATAATACCGGAAAGTTTCGTCGCGCGGCTGTCGCTGATCGGCGGGCGCGGCCAGATCGAGATGACCGAGCACCTGCTGGTGTCGTCCGACTTCGCGGCGATCCGCGCCGAGCTGATGGCGCGCGGCCTCACGCGCCTGGCACGATATCCCGAGGACGAGCCGCGCATCGTGGAGGTCTGGCTGTGAGCCACGAGACCGAAATACTGGAGGAGGCCCTGCAGAAGATCGTGCAGTGGAGCGAAGCCTATCCGCTGAGCGTCTTCCCCGAGCCCGACTGGAAGAAGGCCGCGCAAGTGCTGAAGGCGGCGGGCCTCACGCTAGACAGTATCAGCGCCGCCTGCATGCGCGATGTCGTGCGAGGCGCTGGCGAGATCGCCCGCGCGGCGCTCGCGCAAGCTGCGCGCATCGACCGCGTCGATCACGCGCTGGCGCGGCAGCTGGCCCGCTCGATGCAGCTCAACGCGCAGCTGCATCAGCGCATCAAGGAATTGGAGCAAGGAGCACTAAATGCTTGACCGAGCAGAGATCGAACGCATCGCCACCGAGCTGTCAAAGAAGCTGGCCGATGAGGGCAAGCTGATCGAGCGGGTTGGGCCGGTTACCGCATGCTGGTGCTGCCGCCCGACGCGCCGCAGATTCAGATCGATGAATGCAAGATGGCGTTCATGGCCGAATCGCAGCACCTGTTCCCCAGCATCATCAACATCCTCGATCCGGGCGAAGAGGAGACCGAGGCCAATCTGCACAAGATGGACCTGATCGACAAGGAGCTGCGCGCCTTCGGCCGCGAGATGGCGATGCGGGCCACCACGACGACCAAGGGCTCGGCGTGACTGCTATTCTGGCAGGTCGATCACCTGATGCAAATTGGTGACGCGGTAACCCGCAGGCCGACCGCCGACAAGCTGAACATTCACGTCCACGATGAAGCCCTTCTTGTAAACATTTTCGTCAGCTTCACGGACCTCGTGCTTGATCCTCTGCTCGCCGTCTTTGACGTTGGACTGCTTGAACGTCATCAACATTCGCTGGTGATCCGCAGTGGTGGAAGACTGCAGCAGCAGCTTTTGATCTTCGATCTGTTTCTGGGCCTCCCGCGCTTGAGCAGTGTCGAACACCAGCGCAGCCCTGATCTTTTTTTTGCCGTCCTCAAACGCGACCGCCTGCAAACGGGTCGCTTTACAACACCGATGAGCCGATTGACCGGGATGTGAAGTGGCTTGAGAAGCGAGCAACCGGTAAAAAGGGCGAAAAGATCGGATACCCAACTCAGAAGCCGATGGGTCTGTTGGCGAGAATCATTCGAGCGTCCACGAATGAAGGTGATGTTGTACTAGATGCCTACTGTGGTTGCGGAACAACTGTTGCCGTCGCTCAAGCGCTCAAGCGGAAATGGATCGGGATCGACATCACCTATCAATCCATCTCGCTGATCCTCAAGCGGCTGGAAGAGACGTTCGGCGAGCAAGAGCTAGGCAAGGTCAAGACGGATGGCATTCCGAAGGACATGGCCTCTGCGATTGCGCTTGCAAAGCGCGACGACGATCGCCTGCGCAAGGAATTTGAAAAGTGGGCTGTTCTCACATACACCCGAAATCGCGCAGTCATCAACGAGAAGAAGGGTGCCGATGGCGGCATTGATGGGAGAGCATTCTTCAAGATTGGAAAGACCGACAACGCCAAGATCATTCTCCAGGTGAAGTCCGGCGGCGTTGAGCGGAAAGATGTGGCCACGCTGCACAGCGATATGCTCCCTGAGAAGGCTGCGATGGCCGTCATGATCACGCTTGAAAAGCCGTCCAAGCCGATGCTTGACGAAGCTCGGGCCGTTGGCAAATTTAGACATGAAGACATGGCGCGTGACTACGATACGATCAGCATTGTTCCCGTGATCGATATCGTCGAAAAGGGAAAGACGCTCGACATTCCGATGAGCCTCGAAGTTGTTAAGGCAGCCAAGCGAGCCAATGAAGAGAAGCAGTTAGACTGGCTCTTGGACGGGTAGCGGGCGCTATTTGCGCCCGCCCTAAATTACCGTGAACTTCCGATGCCGATCCGGAGGCGTCTCAGCGGGCACGCATTACGTTGGCCAACCCCCGACTGAAGGGCCCAGCTGGGGCCATATAGGCTCAGCAGCCTTTATATACTGATCCGGGGCCTATTCGGGGCCTGAGCCATCCGCTCAGGCACCTTCGCTTTTCTAAGGCACTGAAAAGCCATCATAATCTATTCCGGAATAGGGCTGGACAACAGGCCCACACGACTTCGCCGTCCGCTTCGCGTGCTCTCGTCAGTCGCACACTCGGCGTCCACCGCATCTCACCGCAACACCCGTGACGATGCGCAGCGCCCCTCGATCGGGTGAGACGGGCATATTGAACATCTGAGTTGGGTGAAACGCCAAGCGGAATATTTTCTTATGCTGATATTGACAGGTTTTGCTGAGTTGCCCGTCGTGTCGAACCGGCAACACACCACTGCGAGCAAGATTGATGTGTTCGCAGCAATCGCTCTGCAATCAGGTCAATTGCTCGGGGGCAGCGGCACGCACGGCTCGGTAGATATTCACGATTACCGAGCTTCGAACAAAGGTCGCTATGTCCGAATCCCCGAGGGGCGCTGTTACGCCCGCCTCGATTGTTGACGCGCTGAGAGCTGTGGCCGGCGATCCGCCAAAGGCACGCGCGAGCTTTGCCAAGGGACAATGCGTCCACGGCACCTACATACCGTCCCACCAGGCGGAGGAAATCACGAAATCGCTGAGCTTCACGAGACCATCCCGCGTGCTGGCGCGCTTCTCCGTGGGCGGCGGCAATCCCGATGTGGCGGATACCGAAAGTCTCGTGCCGCGCGGCTTCAGCTTCAGGCTCGGCGACATCGGCCATCGCACGGATATCATCGCGCAAAACTCTCCCGTTCATTATGCACGGACGCTCGCGCAGATGCTGGCGTTCCTGGAGGCGCGCATCCCGGGCCCCGATGGAAAGCCGGATATGGAGAAGGTCAGAGCATTCTCCGCCGCCAATCCGGAAACGCTGCATCAAATGAACTACATCGCCGCCCGGCCGCCTGCGAGTTTTGCCGGTACGACCTATTGGGGTGTGCACGCCTTTCCCGCCACCAATGCGATGGACGAGACACGATTCATCAAATTCAAGATCGCGCCGGTCGGCGGTGACGTGACGCTGACGGGACCGGAAGCCAAGGCGAGGTCTGCCGACTTCCTGCACGACGAGCTCGAACAGCGGGTTGCTACGGGCAACATCCGCTTCAGCGTGCTCGCATTGCTCGACCGCCCCGGCGACCCCACCATGGACCCGACTGTCCGATGGCCCGATGAGGACCATCGCGAAGCCGTGCGACTGGGGACGATCGTGATCACCGGCATCGAGCCAAACGAAACCTGCGATGGCTCCATCTTCGATCCGGCAAATCTCGCCGATGGCATCGGTCACCCGCATGACGAGATCTTCGCAGCGCGCGCCGCCGCCTACACCATCTCACTGAAGATGCGTCGCTGATCAGACGCGCCGTTGCGCATCGCCCGGAATCACGCATCCCCTCCGGACACGCCGTGCTTTTCGCGACGCCACACGCCCGGGCTGATCCCGACCACGGCCGTGAACACCCGCGTGAAGTGGCTTTGGTTGGCAAAGCCGGCCGATATCGCGATTTCGGCCAGGGGCAGGTCGCGCACCGTCATCAGTTGTTGGGCCACCTCGACACGCTGGCGGAGCAGCCACCGGTGCGGCGGCAAGCCGGTGGAGCTGCGAAAGGCCCGTGAAAAATGGCTGACCGAGAGGCCGAACTCAGCCGCGATCTGTTGCAGCGAAAGCTCGCCGCCCAAATCGGAGTCGAGCCTTTCACAGGCGCGCTTCACCTGCCAGGGTGCGAGACCGCCGCGGGCCGACTTGGTGACGCGCATTCCGCCATAGGTCTGCGCGACATGAACTGTAAATGCGAGCAGCGAGTAGTCGATGAAGAGCCGATTGGTCTCAGTCGGCCGACGCAGCGCTGGCAGGAGCACCCCACCGACATGACGGATGATCGGGTCGTCATGGCCGACGCCGAACTGACAGGGAAGATCGCCAACGCGCGGTGCGCGGGACTGCTCCGTGATGCCGTCGAGCGCCGAGCGCGGAAGATAGAAATGGAGGGAATGGAACGGCTTGTCGATGACGATCGCGGGTCGATCTTCATGTCGTACAAATATGTTGCGCCCGCTCGAATATCGGCCTTGGTGACGCATTTGCTGCGTGCCCAGAGCTCGCAGCTCGGATAATCGTTGAGCTTCAGGCTGACAACATAGGAACCCTCAAGGACCATCCCGCCGGAAAGGCTCCGCACGGGGGCATCATCCCGGGTTTCAGTGACGGCGATCTCGGTATTGCGCAGCGAACGCGTGATCAACGAGGGTGGTTCATGCTCCAGGTGCAAGAACCGCCTGACGTTCTGACCGTAGAAACCCCTCTGCGTCATGTGGGCCGTCCTATCGTCAGGAACTGGGCCAGGCGGCTCTCACTCGCATGGTCGCCGCGCCATCTCATTGAAGACTCGCCGCTGATCAGACGAGCCGTCTCGTGCCCCCTTCGGACAGGCCGAGCTTTTCGCGGCGCCATAGTCCCGGGCTGATCCCGACCGCGGCCGAAAACACCCGCGTAAAGTGGCTTTGGTTGGCAAAGCCGGCCGATATCGCGATCTCGGCCAGCGGCAACTCGCGCACCGTCATCAACTCCTTTGCGGCCTTGACGCGCTGACGAAGCAGCCACTGATGCGGCGGCAGGCCGGTGGAAGCTCGAAAGGCCCGTGAAAAATGCCCGACCGAGAGGCCGAATTCAGCCGCGATTTGTTGCAGCGAAAGCTCTCCGCCCAGATCGGAGTCGAGCCTTTCACAGGCGCGCTTCACCTGCCAGGGCGCGAGACCGCCGCGGGCCGAATTGGTGACGCGCTGCAGTCCGCCATAGGCCTGTGCGATGTGCGCGCCGAACGCAAGCATCATGTGATCGATGAAAAGCTGGTTCGCCTCGTCCGGCCGGCGCAGCCCCTGTAGCAGCGCCGCGCCGATATGGCGCATCACCTCATCGTCATTGCCGGTACCGAATTGACAGGCGAGGTCCTCGACGCGCGGCCCGCCGGCTTCTTCAGCGATACGATCGAGCGCCGAACGCGGCAGATAAAACTGGATGGAATGGAATGGCTTGTCGATGACATAGCGCGGATCCTGCCTGAGATCGTACAGCCATGTCGTGCCAGCCCTGACATCCGCCTTGGTGACACACTTGCCGTGCTTCCAGAGTTCGCAGTCCGGATAGTCATGGAGTTTCAGGCTGACGATATAGGCCTCGTCTGCCATGGACCCGGAAAGACCCGGCACGGGGTTATCATTCTGCGTTTCGGCGGCAGCGAGATCGATGCCGCGCATTGAGCGCGTGATCACCGCGCTCGGCGCATCCTTCAAATGCAGGTAACGCCCTACCCTCTGCCCGAAGGTGCTCGCCTGGGTCATGTGGGTCGATCTCATCGTGAGGAGCTGGGCCAGGCGGCTCTGGGTCGCCTGCGCCGTCGCCTGCATTATCCGGGATCGTCACGCTGTGGTCTAGGAGCCCGTCCAGATATGTTTTCGTGACGGGCATTTGTTGTAGAGTAGCAGGCTCAGGCTGCGTTTGCGAGGTTGAACAGCTTGAGGAGGTTATGGACGGTGCAGATCATTGTCCACTCGGCGCGCACTTTCTCGATGCCCCGCAACAGGAACTGGCGGAAGCCTCTTGCCTGTTTGATCTGCCCGAACACCGGCTCCACCACTTGCTTTCGCAATCGGTAGGGTGTTTCGAAGCCGCCATCGTCGATCTTCTTTCGCATGGCCTGTGTCAGCGGGCCGCCGACTTTTCCGTTCGCTACTGTCGGGTGTTTGGCGCGTCCGGGCGCGACATAGCCATCGATGCTGCGTGTGTCGAGCGCTTCGAGATTGGCTTCGCTGCAGTAGCCGGAATCCGCTGAGGCCTGCCGCGGCTTGCGGCCAAGATTGCTCTCGATGGCCTCGATCAGGGGCACCAACTGGCCCTGATCGCTGCCGTGCTGGGTCAGTTCTTGCGCGACAATGATCTGGGCATGTGCATCGACGGCCGCCTGGGCATTATAGGCCTGAACGAAGCCATCCTTCGACTTCATGATGCGGCTTTCCGGATCGGTGAAGTTGCGTTGCGCCTTGGGATTGGGTTCCTCCGATGGCAGCGCCGCCGGTTTGCCCGGCTTCTTGCGGCCTTCGGCCTGGCGCTGCTGTTCCTTTTCGGCCTCGATGCGGCGCTCTTCCTCCGCCGCCAGTTTGGCGTCCGCTTCCAGCGCCGCCATCGCTTGCTGGATCTTCGCCAGCCGTTTCTGCTTGTCGACGGTCCAGTCCGGCAGTTCGTCGCTGTTGCCGAAAGTCTCATCCTCCGAGGCATCCGCCGCCTCGGCGGCCGCCAGCATGCGAGCGACCTCGGCCTTCAATTCCGCCTCGCGCTTCTTCATGCGCTCATAACTCATCGCCTTGTGTTTCGACGCGTTCGCCTTGATCTTCGTACCATCCAGCGCGACATGACCGAGCTTGACCAGCCCGGCCGTCTCGCACAACTTCAGAACCTGCACGAATAGCGCGCCGAGCGCCTTCAAATGTCGCTTGCGAAAGTCGCTGATCGTCCGAAAATCCGGCGCATCCAGCGCCACGATCATCACAAAATCGTTCCGCTCCCGGCAGGCCTTGGCAATCCGACGCGACGAATACAGCCCACTCGCATAGCTATGCAGCAGCAGCGCCACCATCATCCGCGGATCAAACGGCGGCTGCCCAAGCCCGCTCACATAGCTGCCCATGATCTCCCTGAGATCGAGGCTCTCCCGCACCAGATCAACCATAAACCGCGAGACATGGCCTTTCGGCACGAAGTCCTGCACATTCGGCGGCAGAAGCAGCGTCTGATCGATGTTCCAAGGCCGAAAATACTTGCTCATCGCCCAATGTTGAATCAGACCCGACCAGATTTGAACAGCGACTATCCAGACAAGCTCCTAGGTCCGCGGCGTATCGCGGGGCCATTGTGACCGTCTCGTGACGGGGACGATTTCCGCAGTGATTTCAACGCGCGGCATGCGATCGCGCCGACGACATCGATCAACGATGCTGACCTAACGCCCGCGGGCCCACCCGTCACACGACGCTTGCAGCAGGATCAGGCAAGGCGCGGCCGTTTTGGGAAAGAACCCGTAGTTCTCCGGGCCTAAAACGCGCAGCCAAAGCTCGCAGCATTAACCGGCAACAATACCGAACACCCGAAGCAACGGCTTCACGCCAGCCCGGGACGTCGAGCCGGTGGCGCGCGCATGGCCTCACAATACGAGTACAAGCCGATGAGCAAACCGATCAAGCACGATGCGCCCGAGCATTCGCAGGCTGCGCCCGAGGCGCGTCAAACCGACGTGCCGGGCAACGAGCACCGTACCGCCGATGCCGAGATGGCGCGCGTGCTCGGGACCACGCCGTTTCACATGGCTCTGGACTCCTCGGGTGCCGGGATCGCGCACTGGAAACATGATCCATTGCACGACGTCGTCGAGCCGATGACCCATCACGTCATCATGGCCTACAACGGCACGGTCCAGCACGTGGAGCGGCGGTCGGGACAATCGGTTGCGACAGGAACGTTCCGGCCCGGCGTCGTGATCATCATTCCGGAAGGATCGAGCTCACGATGGGATATTCCAAAACCTGTTGACGTGGTTCAGCTCTATCTTCCGCACGCCATGCTCACACGCGTTGCGAACGAAGCCGACGCGGCCGCGCCGAAGGACATCCTGGAGCGCACAGGGCATCCCGATGCCATCACATCTCGATTGCTGCTCAGCGCATCGGAGATCGTGGAGAGCAATGACGCGCTGGATACGTTGTTCAGGCAGCAACTGACCGAGCTGCTGGCCACCCGCCTCCTGCTGGCGCACGCCAGTTCGCCAACCACGATCCAGCCGGTCAGGGGAGGACTGGCGCCGAAGGCGCTGCTTCGCGCGATCGAGCGCTTGCGCTCCGACAGCGATGCTGACGTGTCCCTGGCCGCGCTCGCGTCGGAGGCCGGCCTGTCGCGCTTCCACTTCTGTCGCGCCTTCAGGGAGAGCACCGGACTGTCACCCCATGCCTGGCTGCGCCAGCACCGGCTCGAGCAGGCGATGAACATGTTGCAAAACACCGATGAGCCAATCGTGTCGGTGGCGGCGGAGCTCGGCTACGCCTCGCAGACCGCCTTTGCCGCCGCGTTCAAGAAGATGACCGGCGAAGCACCGCGCGATTGGCGGCGACGCGCCCGTTAGCCGCAATTGATCTGCAAGTACGGCAATCGCTCTGGAGCAGCCGCAATGTCGATCCGGTAGATCAGCATGGCAAAGACCTGCAACGGATGGAGACTAGCGATGAACTGGAAGACATGTGTCGCCGCCCTTCCTGCAATCGTTCCGCCACGGCGAGCCCTTGCGACCGCCCTCGTCTACGGTCTCTCACTGGGCGTCCGTTTCACCTCAGCCACGGGCGAACAGGTGGAAGTTCACTCGCTCGCCACGGCGTCCATCATGACAACAGACGATACGCCAACATCCGACAATGGCTGGCCGCTGAGGCTGGCGCAGCCGATCGCTCTGCGACTCACCCAGCCGCCGGCTGCCGGACGCTGTCATGCGGGGTGTGGACGCGCCATACCCATGGCATTGGCGCCGACATGCGGCGCTCCGTAAGCGCCGGATAGATTCCTCTCACAGCTTCGCACCGTTGGCGATCGCGGGTCTCTCCGAGACGCGACGGTGACGCGTGCATCCGGCCTCACGGCCTGCGCCTCTCACCCGTTTGAACTCTTGCGCCACAACTTTCGGAGAATCCCATGTCGAGCCTTCCCTATGCCGCCGAGCAGAAAATCACCACGCATCCGTCTCCGTCGCGCCATGCCATCCGACGCGCAGCATTTGCACTCGCCGCAGCGCTCGGCGTCGCGGGCACTGCCGATTTCGGCTACTACTACATCACCACCGGCCGCTACCTGGAAACGACCGACGACGCCTATGTCAAGGCCGACTCCACGATCATCGCACCCAAGGTTTCGGGCTACATCGCCGAGGTGCTCGTCTCCGACAACGAGCCGGTCAAGGCCGGCCAGACGCTGGCGCGGATCGACGATCGCGACTTCAGGGCCGCGCTGAAGCAGGCCGAGGCGGATGTCGCCGCCTCCGACGCTGCCGTCAAGAACCTCAACGTGCAAATCGAATTGCAGGAGCCGCTGATTCAGCAACAGGCGGCCGAAGTCGATGCGATCGATGCCAGCCTGAAATTCGCGCAGCAGGAACGCGCCCGATACGACGAGCTGATGAAAACCGGTGCCGGCACGATCCAGCGCGCCCAGCAGACCGACGCCGCGTTGCGCGCACAAACTGCGCAGCTGCAGCAAGGCAAGGCCGGATTGATCGCGGCCAACAAGAAGATCGAGGTCCTCGCGACGCAGCGCGCGCAGGCCGTCGCGCAGCTCGGCCACGCCCGGGCGGTCGAACAGCAGGCTGCTCTGAGCCTCTCCTATACCGAGATCACGGCGCCGGTCGGCGGTACGGTGGGCGCGCGAACGCTCCGCGTCGGCCAGTATGTGCAGGCCGGGACCCAGCTGATGGCGGTGGTGCCGCTCGACGCGGTTTATGTGGTCGCGAATTTCAAGGAGACCCAGCTTACCCATGTGCGCAACGGCCAGCCGGTCGAGCTGCGGGTCGACAGCTTCCATTCGACCAGGCTGAAAGGTCATGTCGACAGCCTGTCGCCGGCGAGCGGCCTGGAATTCGCTCTGCTGCCGCCCGACAATGCCACCGGCAACTTCACCAAGATCGTGCAGCGCGTGCCGGTCAAGATCGTCCTCGACGATGCGAGGCTGAGCGGCCGCCTGCGGCCGGGCATGTCGGCTGAGCCGACCGTCGATACGAAATCGGCTGCTGTCGCCGAGCGACTCTCCGACAAGCGGCTCGCAACGCGTGGCGCCGGTCCCACGGTCGACTGACGCATCATCCCTCGCACGCGGTGAGACCACCATGACCACAATGCAAGCTACCGGCGATGCCGTTGCCGCCAGCGAAAGTCAGCTGCCGGCCGCACATCCCGCCGTCTCCGCAAAGACCTGGCTCGCGGTGACAGGCGCGACGCTGGGCGCCTTCATGGCGGTGCTCAATATCCAGATCGTCAATGCCTCGCTTGCCGACATTCAGGGCGGGATCGGTGCAGGCATCGACGACGGCGGCTGGATCTCGACGTCCTACCTGATCGCCGAGATCGTGGTGATTCCACTCTCCGGCTGGCTCGCCCAGGTGTTCTCGGTCCGCATCTATCTCTTGACCAATGCATTCCTGTTCCTGGTGTTTTCAGCGGCGTGCGCGCTGGCACATGACCTGCCGCAGATGATCGTGCTGCGCGCCGTGCAGGGCTTCACCGGCGGCGTGCTGATCCCGATGGCGTTCACGCTCATCATCACGCTGTTGCCGAAGGCGAAGCAGCCGATTGGCCTCGCGATGTTTGCGATCTCCGCGACCTTCGCGCCTGCGATCGGCCCGACCATCGGGGGCTATCTCACCGAGAATTTCGGCTGGCAGTACATCTTCTACGTCAACGTCGTCCCCGGCGCGGTCATGATCGCCATGCTGTACGTCTCGCTGGAGGCTGCGCCGATGAAGCTGTCGCTGCTGCGCGAGGGCGACTGGGCCGGCATCGTCACCATGGCGATCGGGCTCGCCGCGCTGCAGACAGTGCTGGAAGAGGGCAACAAGGACGACTGGTTCGGGTCGCCCTTCATCGTTCGGCTGGCCATCATTGCTGCGGTCGCGCTGGCGCTGTTCCTCGCGATCGAACTGACCACCAAGCGGCCGTTGCTCAACTTGCGTATCCTTTTCCGCCGCAATTTCGGGTTCGGCGTTCTCGCGAACTTCCTGCTCGGCGTCTCACTGTATGGCTCGGTCTATGTCCTGCCGGTCTACCTGTCGCGGATCCAGGGTTACAATTCGGAGCAGATCGGCATGGTGCTGGCCTGGACCGGCCTGCCGCAGCTCCTGCTGATCCCGCTGGTGCCTCGCTTGATGAAGCGCTTCGACCCGCGTCTCGTGATCGGCATCGGTTTCGTGTTGTTCGGGGGTTCGAACTTCATGAACATCCATATCACGAACGACTATGCGGCGGACCAGCTGTTTTGGCCGAATGTCATCCGCGCCTTTGGTCAGGCACTGGTGTTCGCGCCGCTTTCCGCGGTTGCGACCGCGGGAATCGAGCAGGAGAACGCCGGCTCGGCCTCCGCCCTATTCAACATGATGCGAAACCTTGGCGGCGCAATCGGCATCGCGGCGCTGCAGACGTTGCTGACGAAGCGCGAGCAATACCACTCCAACGTGCTTTCGCAGCACGTCACCATGCTCGAGCATGCAACCCGCGCCCGGCTCGATCAGCTCACGCAGTATTTCATCAACCATGGCGTGGTCGACCGGGTGGACGCCGTCCACCACGCCTATGTCGCGATCGGCAAGGTGATCCAGAAGCAGGCCTTCATTCTCGGCTTCAGCGATACTTTCTATCTGCTCGGCGTCTCGCAGATCGTCGCGCTGATCGCGGCGCTCATGCTCACGAAGCCCGATCGTCTCGACGCCGGCGGCGCCCACTGACCATCAACGGCAACGCCTCACCGGTGTTGATGACGACCTAGCTCGGCCACGGCGTATTGCGAATCCGCGTGCAGGCGTTCGGCCTGTGGAACGTCGGATCTTGCTCGCAGACAAAATCGAAGTTGACCGTGCCGAACGTGGTGTGCGGCTTCTTCAACGCCGAGCAGGTTTGAACCGCGATGAACTCGTTCTTGAAATCACCGCGGGGAAACGCCGCGATAACGCCGTCGCGCTGCTCTGCCTTGTAGTCGTCGTATCCGACGCCGACGGCATCGACCAGGACACCGGCATTGGTGAGCGCGATTTCCGGCCGCATGTATTGCGGGATGCCGGGCGTGGTGTGCAAGGCAATCGCCTCCCACACCAGATCCGCCTTCGGCTCGGGAATGCCGTGGCTGCGGAGAAATTCGCGCGCCGCATCGGCGCCGTCGACCTCGAACCGCTTGGTCTCGGTGTGGAAAGCGTCGGCAAGACCCAAATCATGGAACAGCGCGGCGACATAAAGCAGTTCGGGGTCGAACTTCAGATTTTGCCTGATGCCCTTGAGCGCGCCGAACACGAACACGCGAACCGAGTGATTGAACAACATCTCGGTCTCGTGCTGCCGCACCAGCTCGGCGGCTTCGCGTGCGATCCTGCTATCCGGGATTCGAACGCCGGAAATGATCTCGGCCATGTGCGCTCCTGTCTGCTGCGATAAATCGTCGATCAGTACCTAGCGCGCAAATGATGGACCGGAAGCCTCGTGCCGCATGAAGATTCGACACTGGGATATTGAGCCGGATGCAGCATCCCGCGCAGGCCGCAAGCCCCGTGGCGCGACCACTTGTCTCCGCGCGTCCACCGCGATGGCCAGCAAGAGACCGCCCGAAGGCGGTCTCGCACTCAAGGAAGAAGGCGCTCCGTCAAATATCGACCTGGATGGTAAGGTTGGAGCGTACCCAATCCGATTGTCCGGCCTTCAGCCGCTTGGCTTGAAATTCCGCGAAAGCCGGATCGGCACCAAGTGAGGCCAAGCTGCGCCCATAAGCCTCTATACTGTCGAAGCGAGCGACAAAGGCGTAGTTTCCGACCTCGCCACCGATCACCGACCAATAGCTCACGTCGGCCCCGTGTTTCCTCCAGAGGACAGCCCCTTCCTTTGCAAGCTGCAAGACCGTCGCAAGATCGCCACCGGGTTTTGGATGTGAAACGAACTGCATGACAACTGCAGGCATCTTCCCCTCCATTGATAATTTATTGCCGCCAAATAACTTGTTGGGTCATTCAACGCCGAGGAGAATTCCAAGCAGGGCAATCCTGGGCTTGATCTGGATCAATTCTGACACGAAATTGCGCTAAGCTGTCGGCACGCGTTGTCCTTGGTGGACCGAAAATGGTCCTCACCTCGCCCTGAATCGGGAACAGCCCATGCCGCCGGCCATCACACCGGACATCACGCCAGACTTGCAGACCATCGAGACCAACGGCATCCGCCTTCGCGTGGCATTGGCCGGCGCGGGCCCGCTTGTGGTCTTGATCCATGGCTTTCCGGAGGGCTGGTATTCGTGGCGGCACCAGATCCCGGCGCTCGCAGCCGCCGGCTATCGCGTTGCCGCGCCTGACGTCCGCGGCTATGGCGGCAGCGACAAGCCGCACGCCATCGAGGCCTACGCGCTCAAGACCATCGCAGCCGACATCGACGGCCTGATCGCAGCACTCGGCGCGGACCGCGCCGTCGTGGTTGGCCACGATTGGGGCGCGCCGATCGCCTACGGCACGGCCTCGTTTCATCGCGAGCGCGTGCGCGCCGTGGCGGGACTGAGCGCACCGGCCCTCGGCCGGGGACCGATGCCGAGCGTCCAGCTGTTTCGCAACATCTACAAGGACCGCTTCTTCCACCAGCTCTATTTTCAGGAGCCCGGTGTGGCCGAGGCCGAACTCGAGGGCGACGTCCCGACCAGCCTGCGCAAGCTCTACTATTGGAGCTCCGGCGAAGGGCAAAAGGCCGGCGCGAAGATCGAGAATCCGGCAGCGCGCGGCCTGCTCGATCGCCTCGTCGATCCCGATCCGCTTCCGGCTTGGCTGAGCGCGGCCGATCTCGACTATTTCGCCAGCCAGTTTCAGAACAGCGGCTTCCGCGGCCCGCTCAATCGCTACCGCAACTCCGAGCGCGATTTCGAGGACATGGCGGTTTTCGACGGCAGGCAGATCACGCAACCGACCGCCTTCATGGCCGGCAGCCTCGAACCGATCCTCCGCATGATCCCCGGCGTCGATATGGTCGACCTGATGCGGCAGCGCTGCGCCGACCTTCGCCTGGTCCGGATCATGGAGGACGCCGGCCATTGGCTGCAGCAGGAGCGGCCGGCCGAAGTCAACGCGGCGCTGCTCGAGTTTTTGCGCGGCCTTCCGGCGGCTTGAATCGTTGGGAAAGGCGCATTGACACGCTGGAAGGATCTTCCGTGGGTCCGAAGTCAAAACGCCAAGATTACGGCCGGAGCAGTGACGGCCGTCGTCATGACGGGCATGCTGTTCGTGATTTTGCTGGCATTGATGATAGCGGTTTAGCTCCATCGGTCTCCGCCGCGCGCAGATAGTCCAGCATCAGGCGGCTGGTGGCCGACAGATGGGCTGTGTCACGGACCACGATCTTCAATTCGCGGCGGCCCCAGGCATCGCGCAGCGGAATCGCACGAAGCCCCATGCCGGCGCCGACCACCTCGAAGGCGCGATCGGGGATCAGGCCGAGGCCCATATTGGCCTGCACCATGCGGCAGACCGCATCGAAGCCGGGCACGTTGATGCGCAGCCGCATCGTCTTGCCGGCCTGCGTCGCCGCATATTGCGAGCGCAGATAGATCGAGCTCGCGGTGTGCAGGCCGATATGGTCGAAATCGAGCGTCTCGGTGAACAGCAGACTGGCGCGGCCGGCCAGCGGATGGTCCGGCCGCATCACGACCACCAGATTGTCGTAGCGGTAGTGGAAGGCTTCGAGCGCGCGGCTGTCGGCCTCCACGGAGCAGATGCCGATCTCGGCCGCACCCTCCTCGATGCCGCGCACCACCTGCCCGCTCGGCCGTTCCTGCAGGTCGACGCGGAGCAATTCATGCGCGCCGAAGAAGGCGGAGAGATCCTCGGGCAGATACTGCACGATCGCCGAGAGGTTGGCGAGCATGCGGACATGGCCGCGCACGCCGTGCGAATATTCCGACAGCTCGACCGCGATCTTTTCGACATTGAGCAGCGTGACCCGGGCATGATGCAGCAGTGCCTCACCGGCCGGCGTCAGCGCCATGCCCTTGGCGAGCCGCTTGAACAGCGTGACGCCGAACGCCAGCTCGAAATCGTTCATCCGCTTCGACACCGCCGACGCCGCGATCCCCTCGCGCTGCGCGGCGCGGGTGAGGTTCTGCTCGTCGCAGACCGCGACGAACAGGCGAAGCGTGGTGAGATCGACGCGGCGGGTCAGCGCGGTCTCTGCGGGCGTGGGGCTGCGTTGCGTGTCTGATACGAGCGAGGCGAGCGGCATGGGCGGCGTCCTGGCGGGAGAGGACGCAAGGTTAGCCCCGGGGGTGGCACGGAAGATTCCAAAGCGGCGCGGGATGGCGTCGATTGTTGGGAAATAATTCCAAGAATGCGCCAAGAAAGCGAATTTCATCCCAAGCCGCTCAGGGCAATCTCCCACCGTCCCCCCGCGCGACGGCTTCGCCGTTGTCGCTGGAGGTGCGAGCGAAGCGAGCCTCGAAGGGCGACGGCCCGGCTCTTCCCACCAGATCGTGGGGGCCGTGCATCCTTCGAGACGCGCGTTCCGCGCTCCTCAGGATGACGGGTTGAATGTGTGCTCAAACGAAAAACGCGGCGCCGGGACGCCGCGTTTCCGAATGCGTCGATCGCGCGCGCTCGTCAGCCCGCTACCTTGGAGGCCGGCACGTCGCGCTGGCGCTTCATGACGATCTTGTTCAGCGCGCCGAGATAGGCCTTTGCAGAGGCGACCAGGGTGTCCGGATCGGCGGCGCGGGCGGTCATCGAACGGCCCTCATGGGCGAGCCGCACCGAGACCTCGGCCTGCGCGTCGGTGCCTTCGGTCACCGCGTGCACCTGATACAGCTCCAGCTTGGCCTCGTGCGGCACCAGGCGCTTGATGCAGTTGAAGACGGCGTCGACCGGGCCGTTGCCCTCGGCTTCCTCGATCTTGATCTGGCCGTCGACGTCGAGCTTCATGGTCGCGCGCTGCGGGCCATGGGTGCCGGCGATCACGGTCAGGGAGGTC
The DNA here is from genome assembly GCF_011516645.4 of Bradyrhizobium septentrionale. Lineage (NCBI taxonomy): Bacteria > Pseudomonadati > Pseudomonadota > Alphaproteobacteria > Hyphomicrobiales > Nitrobacteraceae > Bradyrhizobium > Bradyrhizobium septentrionale. Next base: position 51,619 of record NZ_CP088285.1, read on the forward strand.
AGCTTGATGCGGTCGTGGGCGGCCGCCATCTCCTGGTCGACCAGCGCCTCGATGTCCTCGTCGTAGATGTCCTTCTTGCGGTCGGCGAGCGCCTTCATCCGCGTAAAGGCATCCTCCAGCTGGTTGGCGCCGAGCTTGTAGCCCATCTCCTCCAGCTTGTGGATGAAGGCGTGGCGGCCGGAATGCTTGCCGAGCACCAGCGAGGACTGCTTCAGGCCGACCATTTCGGGCCGCATGATCTCGTAGGTCGAGGCGTCCTTCAGCACGCCGTCCTGATGGATGCCGCTCTCATGGGCGAACGCGTTGCGGCCGACGATCGCCTTGTTGTACTGCACCGGGAACGAGGTGGCGGCCGACACCACCTTGGAGGCGCGGGTCAGCTGCGTGGTGTCGATCTTGTTCCAGTACGGAAACTTGTCGTTCCGCACATTGATCGCCATCACGATCTCTTCCAGCGCGGCATTGCCGGCACGCTCGCCGATGCCGTTGACGGTGCACTCGACCTGCCGGGCGCCGCCGACGATGCCGGCCAGCGAGTTCGCGACCGCCATGCCGAGGTCGTTGTGGCAGTGCACCGAGAACACCGCCTTGTCGGAGTTCGGCACGCGCTCGATCAAGGTCCGCATGAAGTGGGTGTATTCCTCCGGCACCGTGTAGCCGACGGTATCGGGGATGTTCACCGTGGTGGCGCCGGCCTTGATCACGGCTTCGACGATCCGGCACAGATAGTCCATCTCGCTGCGGGTGCCGTCCTCGGCCGACCATTCGACGTCGTCGATCTGGTTGCGGGCGCGGGCGACCATCGCGACCGAGGTCTCGATGACCTCCTCGGGGGTCTTGTTCAACTTGACCCGCATGTGCAGCGGCGAGGTCGCGATCACGGTGTGGACGCGGCCGCGGCGGGCAAACTTCACGGCTTCGGCGCAACGGTCGATGTCGGCCGGGTGGGCGCGGGACAGGCCGGCGATCACCGCGTTCTTGGAGCGGCGGGCGATCTCGCTGACCGCCTGGAAGTCGCCTTCGGAGGTGATCGGGAAGCCGGCCTCGATGACGTCGACGCCCATATCGTCCAGCAGTTCGGCGACCTCGAGCTTCTCCTCGAAGGTCATGGTGGCGCCGGGGCACTGCTCGCCGTCGCGCAGGGTGGTGTCGAAAATGATGACGCGGTCCTTGTCGGACTTGTTCGCGGTGGTCATGTCAGAAATTCCTTTGAGCTTTTGCGCCCGTCATGTTGCTGCTTGAGCGATTGCCTGGGCGGTTATCAGGGTCCGGTGATCTCGTACAAACCCCTGAGTGCCCAGGCGCAAACGCCCAGCCGGCCCTCAGGGGCAGGTAAGAAGCAGGCCGCCAATAAGCAGGGTGGGCCGCGCGGCCGGGATCGTGGCGGTAGCCTGGGCCACCTCCCCCGTAATCCCATCGATTTGGCCGCGAATCAGCATTGCCAGACCCTGTTGAGCGCCAAAATCCTCGGGCAAAACCGTTGACGGTTGGTTGCCGGGAGCGCTTACGCGCCGTCGTTCTAGACGATTATGGCAAGCTGCCGCAATGGGTAAAGATGGTCAGTCGGGTTGACCTAACGGCGGGCGGCGGGTTGGCGCGGGGTCGCGGCACACGTGGGGGACGCACCAGCAGTAGGGTTGAGCAACCGGCGACATGGGTAACGGTTCAGACCGACGACATGGGTAACACAATTCTCGTTTCGTTCAGGTCTGTTGTTGGGGCTGTGGACCCTGAGGGCAACGCGTAGCGTTGTCCTCAAGTCCACAGCCTTTTGCCTTGCGTTTGGGTCTGCGGAGTTGGTCACCGCGATGGGCGATCGTGCCGAGCACGATCGGGCCATAGCTGACGGTCCAGCCGTCCGGGTCCTCGGCCAAGCCGACGGGCTCACCGATCAGCGCTTCGCTGATATAGATCGTGTTGCCCAACCACTTGATCTCTCCGTTGTGCCGGACCGAGCGGACGTCCTGACCGTCAGCGTATTCCGGCTTGCGCAAGACACCGTCGAAGCGGCGCGAGGAGGCCTGGTAACGGTCGGCTGGCGTGGCGTTGTCGAGCGATTGGTGAGGACGCTCTTCGTTGTAGAGATGCTGGAAGCTGTGCAAGCGCTTGAGCTGCTCGCGCATGGTGGGAGCCGGCGGATTGGCAACGTCTTGCAGCAGCGTCAGATGCATCCGCTCATGGCGGCCGTTCTGCTGAGGTTTGCCCGGTGCAATGCGCTCCGGCGTCACGCCGGCTTTGATCAGCTTGACCGACAGTCGTGACAATCCTCCGGCGCCGCGCGAGGCAAACGGCGAGCCGTTGTCCGAGCGCATGTAGAGTGGCAACCCAAACTCGCGCAACGCAGCGTCCAGCACAGGCCAGACATGATCCGTGTCGGTGCGTGCCAAGGCCTGGCAGCGCAGCAGATAGCGGCTATAGGCATCGGTGAGCGTCAGCGGTTCGCAGCGCATGCCGTCCCCGGTCAGGAACCAGCCCTTGAAGTCGATGCACCAGACGTCGTTGGCCGCCTCGCAACCGGCAAAGGGCGCGCTCGAGGGCGGCCCGCGCCGGCGCAGCTTGCGCTTCACCGTCAGCCCCTCACGATCGAACAGCTCGCCGATCGTGCTTGCCGCGGGCCATGCCGTCCGAGGTGACTTCCGTTCGAGAAAGGCCAGCACCTTGATCGGCCCCCAGCTAGGATGCGCCCGACGCACCTCAAGGCAGCGCTCAGCGATCTTCTCCGCAACGCTTTGTGGACGATGCAGCGGAGCTCGCGGACGATCGAACAGTCCGGCCGCGCCTTCTTCCTCGAACCGTGCAAGCCATTTGTAGCCCACCCGACGGCTCACTCCGAACCGCCGGCACACCGCCGCAAACGACTCCTCGTGCTTTTGTGCCGCCACCACAAACCGCATCCGTTCATCCACAGCACAGGTCTCCATCCACCCCATCGGCAAGTTCCTCCTTGCCGATCAGTTGACCTGTTACCTATGTCGCCGGTCTATTCTGTTACCTATGTAGCCGGTTAGGACCAGGGTTCCCTCCCCCCTTGCGGGGGAGGGTCAGGGAGAGGGGTGGCCGCATAACGTGCTCTCTCCAATGTCTGCCTGGATCATCACGATGCGATCGAGATTGTGAGAACGGCCGTCCCTACCGATCATCTCGCCCGGGGCCACCCCTCGCCCCAACCCTCTCCCACAAGGGGAGAGGGAGCCTGACCTGCGTGGTCACCTCACGATATCGACGCCGTGAATCGTAGAATCGTAGAATGGGTAGAGCGCAGCGAAACCCATCGCCTTCCGACGTTGTCACCCGATCAGCGCATCGTCGGCGCTATTAGGCGCTGAGCGCGCTGCACGTATGAAGCCGGACATCCCGCGCAGCGCGCGCTCACACCCGTGCCGGGACAGGTGCGACGAAACCTGACGTACACCATGACACCATAAGCGACATCATCGGGCGCCACCCACGGCACGTACGCCGCCGGCTCAATCAATCTTTGTTCAACGGGTTGCACCTAGGCTGCGGGCGGCGACCCGAGCGGACTCATATCCATGGCCGACGAGACGACCACCTGGTAGCCGCGGCGCATTTGCCGACGATCCAGGCGAAGACTTTTTGGTTAAGGAGATATGATGCCCGCGACGAAATTGGCCGAAGGGCTCAACCAGCGAGAAGAGCTCAACCAGCGACAGGTCGGCTTCAATCTCTTCCTCGTCGGATTCCTGATCCTGTTCCTCGAGCTGGCCTGCATCCGCTGGTTCTCGGCCAAGGTCGTCTTCCTGCAGTTCTTCACCAACATCGTGCTGCTCGCGGCCTTCCTCGGCATGTCCTGCGGCTGCCTCGCCGCGCGGCGCAGCACCAACTGGCTTGCGCTGTTTCCGGGGCTCGCCTTCGTGACCTTCGCCACCGTGGTCGCGATCATGCTGCTGTATTCCTACTGGGGCGGGCTCGCGGTCGACGTCGGCAATCAGGCTTCGCCCCAGGAGGTGTTTTTCGGCACCGAGTATCGCAACCCCGATCTCGCCCAATTCGTCGTACCGATCGAGGCGATCGCCGGGCTGTTCTTCGTGCTGATCGCGCTGATGTTCGTCGGCCCCGGCCAGGCGCTTGGCCGCGCCTTCGACGCCTACCCCAACCGGGTCGCCGGTTATTCGCTGAACATCGGCGGCAGCCTCGCGGGCATCGTCGGGTTCTCGCTGCTGTCGTTCGCGCAGGCGCCGCCGATGGTCTGGTTCGGCATCAGCTGCGCCGGCATCGTCTATCTGCTCTACCAGGACAAGGCGCTGTCGATCCTGCGTCTGGTTACGCTGATCGTGGTGGTGGGTTTCATCGGGTTCTACACCGATCGTTCCGAGACCCATGAAAACCGCTGGTCGCCCTACTACGCCGTCGACCTCAACAAATCGAGCGGCGAGATCACCGTCAACAATATCGGCCATCAGGAAATGATGCCGTTCAGCGACCGTGGCTCGTCCTATTCGCTGATCCATCTGCTGCAGAAGCACAGCGGCGGCGCGCCATTCAAGGACGTCATGATCATCGGCGCTGGCTCCGGCAACGATCTGGCGCACGCCTTGCGCTTCGGCGTCGACCGCATCGATGCGGTCGAGATCGATCCGGTGATCCAGAACATCGGCATCAACAACCACCCCGACAAGCCCTATCAGGATCCGCGGGTGGTGCCGCATCTCGATGACGGAAGGCATTTCCTGCGCACCACCGAACGCAAATACGATCTGGTGGTCTACGCGCTGGTCGACTCGCTGATCCTGCACAGCGGCTACGCCAACATCCGCCTCGAAAGCTATCTGTTCACCGAACAGGCGTTCCAGGACGTCCGCCGCGTGCTGAAGCCGGACGGCATCTTCGTGATGTACAATTACTACCGCCAGGGCTGGATCGTGCAACGCGTCGCAGCGATGGCGAAACAGGTGTTCGGCTGCGATCCGCTGGTGCTGCCGCTGCCCTACAAGGAAACGCTGACATCGTCGGAGGCGGTCGGCTTTACCACCATCATCGCGGGCTGCAATCCGCGCATCTCCACCGCGTTCCGCGACCGCGGCCAGTTCTGGCTGAACAGCCTGCCGCCGGAGAACCTTTCGGTCGACGGCTTCGACAAGCCGCAGGACAGGGTACAGGTCAAGGCGCAAGACAAGACAGCCGCCAAGCACGGCGACTGGGTGCCGCTGGCGCCGGCGAAACTGGTGGTCGACAATGCAGGCGCCGCGCAACCGACCAGCGACGACTGGCCGTTCCTCTATGTCAGCGGCAGGCTGATCCCCGACCTGACCGTTCGCTCGATGATCCTGCTCGGCGTGCTCGGGCTTGGCCTCGTCTATCTGTTCAAGCCGAAGGGCGTCTGGAGGCCCAACAACCGGATGTTCTTCCTCGGCGCGGCCTTCATGCTGCTGGAAACCAAGGCCGTGGTGCAGATGGCGCTGCTGTTCGGCAGCACCTGGCTGGTCAACTCCGCGGTGTTCTTCACCGCGCTGCTGCTGATCCTCGCCGCCAATCTCTATGTGATCAGGGTGCCGTCGACCCGGCTGGTGCTGCATTATGCTGGGCTGCTGGCGCTGCTGGCGGTCGCGGTGCTGGTGCCGCTCGACACCTTCCTGAGCGGCGGCCTCGTCTGGCGCTATGTGATTCCCTGCGCGCTGGCGCTCGGCCCGATGTTCTTCGCCGGCGTGATCTTCGCCCGCACCTTCCGCGACGAGCCCAATCCCGACCAGGCGTTCGGCTCGAACATCGCGGGATCGGTCATCGGCGGCCTCGCCGAGGCCTGCTCGACGCTACTCGGTTTCCGTTATCTCCTCATCGTGGCGATCGGGTTCTATCTCCTGTCCGCGTGGATGCCGTCGCGCAAGGGCTAAAGCGCGAAAGATTTTTGATTGAAGCAGTCGGACCGCAAACTGGTCTCGCCTCTCCCGCTTGCGGGGGAGGCCGACGCGCGTAGCGCGGCGGGTGGGGGCTCTCTCCACGATGGGATTCGCGGCGATACCCCCACCCCGGCCCTCCCCCGCAAGCGGGAGAGGGAGCCCGACCGGCTCGCTCACCTCACGTGATGGCGGCGCGAACGCTGACGACGCGCGCTACTTCTTCACAGCCACCTTCTTCTCAGCCGCGCCGCCCTTGCCTTCCGCCTCCAGCGCCGCGCGGACGCGCTTGAATTCGCTTAAGTCGGCCTTGTCGACCTCGGGGAATTTCAGCTCGAGTCGGTCGAGCGCATTGACGATGGTCGAGCCGATCACGACGCGGGCGAACCATTTGTGGTCGGCGGGCACGATGTGCCAGGGCGACTCCTTGGTCGCGGTGTGGTGGATCATGTCCTGATAGGCGGCCTGATATTTCGCCCACAGCGCGCGCTCGGAGATGTCGGCCATCGAGAACTTCCAGTTCTTGGCCGGCTCCTCGAGCCGGGCGAGGAAGCGCTGGCGCTGCTCTTCCTTGGAGACGTTAAGGAAGAATTTCAGGATCATGGTGCCGTTGCGCGACAGATAGCGCTCGATCGCGGCGATATCCTCAAAACGCTCGCGCCAGATGTTCTTGGTGACGAGGCGCTTCGGAATCTTCTGCTTGGCGAGCACGTCGGCGTGCACCCGCACCACGAGACACTCCTCGTAGTAGGAGCGGTTGAAGATGCCGATGCGGCCGCGCTCCGGCAGCGCGATCATGGCCCGCCACATGAAGTCGTGGTCGAGTTCTTTCGTCGACGGCTGCTTGAAGGAGGAGACCTCGCAGCCCTGCGGGTTGACGCCCTCGAACACGCTCTTGATCGCCGAATCCTTGCCGGCGGCGTCCATGCCCTGGAAGATCAGCAGCAACGACCAGCGGTCCTGGGCGTAGAGCTTCTCCTGGTAGTCGTTGAGCCGCTTGCGGTTGGCCTCGATGATCTTGCCGCCGGCGTCCTTGTCGATACCGCCCTTCTCGGCGGTCGGATACGATTTGAGATGAAACTCGCTCGAACCGTCGAAGCGGAACGGCGCGACGTAGGGTTTCAGTTCATCGGCGAGCGATGGGGGCGGTTTGTTGCTCATGACCTCTCGACGGCTTGCGTGGCGATTTAACCAGGTCGATCACGCTACCAAGAATGCCCTTGGGCAGGAAGATGATGAAAAGCACCAGCAGCACGCCATAGACCAGATTGTCCCAGCCGACCGCCTTGGTGCCGAAGCCGATGCGCAGCACCTCGGCCAGCACGATGGTGATGACCGCGCCGACCGTGGGTCCGAGCGCGACATAGACGCCGCCGACGATCGCCGCGAACACCATCTGCAAGGAGACTGCGATGCCGCTCACCGTGTCCGGCGAGATGAACATCTGGTACTGGCAGTAGAGCGCGCCAGCGAGCGCGGTCATCAGTGCGCTGATCAGGGTGATCTTGAGCTTCTCCGCGGTGACGTTGACGCCGGCCGCGGCGGCGGCGTCTTCATCCTCCGAGATTGCCTCCATGGCGTGGCGGATCATGCTGCGGTCGATCGCGCGCCAGATCACGAGGCCCAGAACCCAGACCGCGAGTGCGATCAGGTACCAGGTGATCTTGTCGTCGAACTGCAGCGCGAGCAGGCCCTTGCCGCTCGGGGCACGCTGCGGCGTGTAGCCGAGCGATCCGCCGGTATAGTCGCGGGTTGCGGTGATGACCTGGAGCACGATGCCCGACAGCGCCAAGGTCACCAGCACGAAATAATGCCCGGTGATGCGGAAGCGGAAGCAGGGATAGGCGACGATCAGCGCGAGCACACCCGCAGTTGCCATGCTCAGGGGAATGCCGATCCAGGGCGAGACGCCGAGGTGGTTCCAGAGCAGCGCGGTAACATAGGCGCCGATGCCCATGAAGCCGCCATGGCCGAGCGAGACCAGACCGAAGCGGCCCATGATCGACCATGAGGTGTAGGCGAACGACCAGATCAGGATCAGCACCAGCACGTGCAGATGATAGGGATCGCGGTGCACGAAGGGCAGCGCGACCAGCGCAATCAGCGCGATGACCCAGAAGGCGAGCTTGCTATTCACGAGCGCCTCGCCAAAAGGCCCGCGGGCCGGATGAACATCATGACGATGAAGAAGGCGAAAGCCAGCACGTAGCCCCATTCGAGATCGGAGAACAGGCCGCCGAGCGAGATGATCTCGGCGAACACGAAGGCGGCGATGAAGCCGCCGATGAAATTGCCGAGCCCGCCGAGCACGCAGATCAGGAAGGTGATCGGCCCGAACGACAGGCCGACGAACGGATGCACGTCATATTGCAGCACCAGGAGGCAGGCGGCGAGGCCGGCGAGCCCGCCGCCGATCGCCGAGGTGACGAGATAGATGCGCCTGGGATCGACGCCCATCAGCGGCATGATCTGGCGGTCCTGCGCGATGGCGCGGATAGCGGTGCCGGTGAAGGTGCGGGTCAGGAACAGATAGACGCCGATCATGCCGACCAGCGCCGCGCCGAACGACAATAGTCGCGCGTAGCTGAAATTCATCTCGCCGAGCGCCAGCACCGGCAGGCGGATGCCGAGATTGCGGAAATCGATGCCGAAGGCGACGGTGGCAAAGCTCTGCAGGATGAACAGCACACCGCCGGTGGCGAGCAGCTGGTTGATCGGCGGCGCGGTCAGCAAGGGCGCGATCACCAGGAAATGCAGCGCGGCCCCCAGCAGCGCCACCAGCAGGATGACGAGCGGCGCCGCCGCCCAGTACGGCAAATGATAATACTGCACGAGGTAATACATGCCGTACATGCCGATCATCACGAGCTCGGCGTAGCAGATCCAGGTGACGTCGATGACGCCGAAGATCAGGTTGAGCCCGAGCGCCAGCAGCGCCAGCACGCCGCCGAGCAGGATGCCGTTGATCACAGCCTCCAGCAGGTAGATGTCGAAGATGTTGAGGAAGGATTGCATGGCTGCTCTGTCTTAGGCCGGGTCGCCGTCATTTAGCTGAATTAGCGCAACCGTCATCCTGAGGTGCGAGCGGAGCGAGCCTCGAAGGATACACGGCCCGTCTGTGGCCGATTCATCCTTCGAGGCGCGCAAGAGCGCGCACCTCCCGAGCGAACGCACGCGCGTTCGTCCGGGGATGACGGGTGACTGTATGAATGGGCCTGCTCGTTCCACGAACATCATCCCCTATACCCCCAAATACGCCTGCTTGATGGTGTCGCTTGCCGCGAGCTCCGCTGCTGTCCCGGCGGCGCGGATGCTGCCCGCTTCCAGCAGATAGGCGCGGTCGACCACGCGCAGCACCTGCTGCACGTTCTGCTCGACGATCAACACCGTCAGCCCGCTGGCGCGGATGCGCTTGACCAGTTCGAACACCTGCTGCACCACGACCGGCGCAAGCCCGGCCGACGGCTCGTCGAGCAGCAGCAGTTTCGGGTTCGACATCAGGGCGCGGCCGATCGCGCACATCTGCTGCTCGCCGCCCGACATCGTGCCGGCCATCTGGTGCTGCCGCTCCTTCATGCGCGGAAACAGCTCGAACACGAAGTCGAGCCGCTCGGCGTATTGCGCGCGGGCGCCCGGCATGTAGGCGCCCATCTTCAGATTGTCGGCTACCGTGAGCCGCGGAAACAGCCGGCGATTTTCCGGCACATGCGCAATCCCGAGGCTGACGATGCGATGCGGCGGCGTCGCGACGACGTCGGTGCCTTCCATCGCGATGGTGCCCCGGATCGGGCGGATCAATCCCGAGATCACGCGCATCAGGGTGGTCTTGCCGGCGCCGTTCGGGCCGATCACGCCGACCGCCTCGCCCGCCCGGACGTCGAGGCTGACGTCGAACAGCGCCTGGAAGCTGCCATAACCTGCATCGATCGATTTCAGTTCCAGCATGCCGCTCATGCCCCGATCCGGCGGCGCGCCTGCTCGGCGACGGCGGCCGCCAGGCTCGCGTCGGCATCGGTGCCGAGATAAACCTCGATCACGCGCGGATTGCCGGCGACATCGGCCGGCAAGCCTTCGGCGATCTTCTCGCCGTGATCGAGCACCATCACACGGTCGACCACGCGCATCAACACGCCCATGATGTGCTCAACCCAGATGATGGTGATGCCGAGCTCGTCGCGGATCCGGCGCAGCATGTCGGCGGCCTGGTCCATCTCGGTCTCGTCGAGGCCGCCGAGGCTTTCATCCGCCAGCAGGAGTTTCGGGCCGGTGGCGAGCGCTTTTGCCAGTTCGAGCTTCTTCAACCCGGCCGCGCCGAGGCCCTCGACGCTGCTGTGGCGGTCGGTCGGCAGCCCAACCATCGCCAGCGCACGTTCGGCGGCCTCCTCGGCCTTGGCGCGGCTGTGACGGCCCTGGCCGTAGAAGCCGGCAAGCACGACATTCTCGAAAATGCTGAGGCGGTGGAACGGCCGCGGGATCTGAAAGGTGCGGCCGATGCCGCCGACGATGATCCGATGCGGGGCGAGCCCCGCGATTTCGCGGCCGTCGAACAGGATCGAGCCCTCGGTCGGCGGCAAGGTGCCCGACAGCATGTTGAAGATCGTGCTCTTGCCGGACCCGTTCGGGCCGATCAGGCCGAGGATCTCGCCCTGCGCGACGCGGAACGAGACGTTGTTGACGGCGCGAAAGCCGCCAAACCGCTTGACCAGGCCTTCGACGGCGAGCACGGCGTCCCTTTCGCGAGCGAACTATTTGTAGCTGTATGTGGTGCCGGCCGGCAGCGGCAGCTCGGTCTCGCGCTGCATCTGGCTCTTCGGCCACACCACATAGGATTTGTCGTCGATATATTGCAGCACCACCGGGAACGAGCGCGCGTTCTGCCCGGCGTACTGCTCGCCCTCGCCGAAGAATTTCACGCCGTAGCCGAGCATGGTGCCGCCCTCGGGAATGTCGGTGTCGAGCGCGGCCTTGCGCAGCGCGTCCGGATCGACGCCGCCATACTTCTTGATCGCGCGCGGCAGCACGTCGTCGAAGAACACGTAAGCGTTGGACGCACCGATGCCGACATGGGCGGAGCGGATCGGCACACCCGGCTTGAGCTTGTCGAATTCCTCGCCGACCATCTTGATGACCGGCGGAAGTTTCGTATCCATGCCCTTCTGGTTGGCGAGCCAGATCGAGATCGGGTCGGTGTTGAAGAGATAGTTGGCGTCGGCGCCGAGGCCTTCCTTGAGCTTCTCGTAGACGCCATAGCCCGCGCCATGGCCGACGATGGCGCCGAACTTCAGCCCCTGCTCGCGGGCCTGGCGGAATAACAGGGTGATGTCCGGATTGTAGCCGGTGTGGAAGATCACGTCGGGCTTGGCCCGCTTCAGCTTGGTGACCAGCGCCGACAAATCGGGCGCGGTCGCCGAATAGCCCTCCTTGAGCACGATATTGAAACCGGCCTTCTTGGCGCCGGCCTCGTTGCCCTTGGCGACGTCGACGCCATAGGCGCCGTCCTCATGGATGATCGCGACGCGGAGGTCCTTCGGCTCCTTGCCGAACTTGGACATCGAATATTGCGCGATGAAGTCGGTCGTCATCATGCCGTACTGGTTGCCGGCGGCCTGCGGACGGAACACATATTTATAGTTCTTGCCGTCGAACACGCCCGAGGAGATGCAGGTCGTGATCCACATGAACCTCTTCATCTGCTCGACCCGGGCCGAGACCGGCACGCATTGCGCCGAGGAGAAGAAGCCCATCACCAGGTCGACCTTCTCCTGCTCGAGCAGGCGGACGGCCTCGTTGATGGCGATGTCGGGCTTGCTCTGCGCGTCGGCGTAGACGGCCTCGACCTTGTAGCCCTCGACGCCGGTCTTGACGTAATGGTCGAGCATGATCTTGACGCCGGTATATTGCAGCTCGGAGCCGCCGCCGGCGAGCGGGCCGGTCAGATCGAAGATCACGCCGATCTTGATTTTCTTGTCCTGCGCATGTGCGGCGTCAGCGAAGCCCAGCACCGCAACCGCGACCGACAGACCCGCGAGCCAGCGGGCAGCCCTCCTGACCGGCATGAATCCCTCCCCAGAGATTGTGCACTGCATTTTTTGTTGTCGTGCCGCCCTATCACAGGGGGAGCGGCCGATGATGTCAAGCGCGATGGCTGCGTCCGCACGGCGCAGGCCTGCGTAAACTTTCGGCGGAGCGTCGCGGACGCGCGGCGCCGACGCGGGTGCACATCAAACCTGCGGCCGCTTTGGCCTCAAATCAAAAAGGCCACCCTGTGGGTGGCCTTCTGGTTCACTTTTGCAGGCTTGCGGCGAACAGCTTGGCGGCTTCGGCCTTCGATTCCTGATCGGCCTTGGCGTCGTATCTGAGCGGCAAATTGAACTTCTTGCCGAGCTCGGTGGCTTCGGGGTTGGTGAACGCATGCACCGCGCCGGGATACTCGATGATCCGGTAATCGGCCTTCGCTGCGTCGAAATCCTTCTTCAGCGCATCGTACTGCTCGCGCTTTACGAACGGGTCGTCCGCGCCGTTCAGAATCAGGATTTTCGCCTTGACCGTTCCGGGCGCCGGCGCGGGCGTGTTGAGGCCGAGTGACGCGTGAAAGCCCGCAACGGCGGCAAGATCGGCACCGGTGCGCGCCATGTTCAGCACCACCGCGCCGCCGAAGCAGTAACCGACGGCGCCGATCCGCTGCGGATTGACCGAGGCCTGCTTGGCGAGTTGCTCGCGCGCGGCGTTGAAGCGCTGCTCCATCACCTTCGGGTTCTTCATCACCGATCCCGAGAGCGCGCCGGCGTCCTTCGGGTTGTCGGCGCTCTTGGCATCGCCATACATGTCCGCGATGAAGGCCGTGTAGCCTTGCTCCGCGAACTTCCGCGCCTCATTATGGATATGCGGGGTGATCCCCCACCATTCGTGCACCATGATGATGCCGGGCCGCTTGGCCTGGGTCGCGTCGTCGTAGACGACGAAGCCCTTCATCGTGGTCTCGCCGTCGGTGTATGTGACCGGCTCTTCCTTCACCGCTGCGTGTGCGCTCGCGACCATTGCGATGGCGCAAAGTGCTCCCATTATGCTTGTTCGCATGTTTGACCTCCTGCGGGTTTGGCACAACACCACATTGGCATGCCAACGATTCCAGCGCTAGGCTGTGCAGGCGGTGCTCGCTAGGGCCGCTCCATGCCGGCCCGCTTGATTGCCGCGAGTAAAATTTCGGTGTCCGAGGACAGAAAATCGATCAGGCGCCTGGCTGCTTCCGCCGCCTTGGAGTCGCTGACCACAGCGGCTGTGAAGGTTTGGACAAGCTGAAGATCTGGGGGTAGCAGACCGACCAATTCAATGCCGGGCTCTTGAACCAGTTCGCTGGTCGGGCCGATCGAAAGATTTGCCTTGCCTGCCCTGAGCGCTTCGGCCGCTTCAGTGCCACGCGCCTCGAGGGTGAGCCTGACCGAGGCCGGCAAGTTCAGCTTTGGGAAAACCTTGTCGCGGAAATATTGTCCGCTCGTGCTGCTTGGCGCCACGATCTGGCCTGCGTCGATCAAGGCTTTCGTGAGCGCGATAGCATTGCCGATATCCGGCTTGGGCGAGCCTGCCCGAACCGCGGCGGCCAGAGGCGCCGTCGCCAATCCGGCTTCGGATCCCGCACGAATCCGCCCGTCTTCGTTGAGCTTTCGAAGTCCCTCGCGCGACAGGATCACCACGTCCGCTTTGATGCCGTTGGCAAGCTGATGCCTGATCGTTTTCGGACCGGTGCCTTCCGACGCGCCGGATCCGGTTTCCACCCTGATGCCGGTGCTTCGCTCGAATTCGGGCAGCACTTCCCGGTAGACCGCGGCGAAACCGCCGGAAATGATGACCTTGATCGTTGCGGGGGTGTCGGAGATTGCCGGCGCCGATGCCGCGGCGGTGGTGGGTTGCTCGATCATTGCATCTTCCTTGCTTACTGAGGCGAAACTAGCATTGCCGGGCTGACCGACAAGGTTTGGTGCCGACACTCGCCGGCCTGTCGGTCGGCTCCTCCATCAGAAGCGGGCGCCAGACCGAACACAGAGCATGGCCGCTCGGGGGTTCGGGACTAGTCCACTGAGAAAAGAAAAGGACTGACTACAACGAGCGGCGGTCCGCCGGCCGTTTGCTTCACTCTAAATTCTATTTCTTTTTCCGCGCTCGTGTCCAAAACGCTGACCGACAGGATCGCAATGCACGTGACTTCTCGCGTTGCCTTGTCCCTTGACTTCACGAGTATCGTGCCATCCAGGCTGTAGACAGCGCTTTTCTTTGCACCGTCCAAAATCGTCGATTTTTCAGTTTCCGATTTCGCAGCACTCATCATTGCGTCAAGCGAACTCGAGTATTTGAGAGTAAAAGTCACCAGCTTATTATTTTGATCGTCCGAAAATACCTTGAGTACCGAACTGCGGGCATCCGAAGAACGACACTCCTGCTCCGCCAACTGGTCCGCCGCTTCTCCACAGCCGCTCAACAAGAGCAGCAGAACGAAGCGTGCCAGAAGCGCCTGCCCTTCCCTCATAGGTCTCATTGGATTGCCCGCGTCGGATTGCCCCGATACGCCTTGCGCCAGACCGACGACAGAGCGTGACCGCGGGCAGATTATTGCGCTGGAATTTCGGTCGGCCGAGCCTTTGCACGGCCTCGGTCCAAAGCAGACCATCCGGGCGCCTCAACGGTCGGACTCCCTTGCGGTCCGTGCCGAGCGCATCAAAGCGCCGGTCCATGCTACTTGAATTCGGCGGCATGGAGCTTCACGAAATCGCGCGTGTTCACGGGTGCTTCGCCGGTGAGCTTGTACATGGTGTCCGTCAGTTTCGGGGAAAGGGCCATTTGCTTGCTCCTGGGGACGGGTCTATTATTTAGACGATGTATAATTTATACGTTGTAGAAGCAAGAGGGCCGATGCCGAGAACCGCCGATCCGGAGCTGCCTCACAGGATCTTGAAGGCCGCCGACACGCTGTGGCAGTCGGGCGGCGAGGAGGCCGTGACGATCCGCGGCGTGGCGGCGGAAGCAGCCACCACGACGCCGACGGTCTATAGCTACTACGCCGACCGGGAGGCGTTGCTGACGGCGTTGCGCACGCTGGCCTTTCAGCGCTTCTCGGCCTACCTCGCAAAATCCCGCGACTTTCAGGACACCTGCGTACGACATCTCGAGTTCGGCACCACCCACCCCCGCGATTATGAATTGCTCTACGGGCGCGGCTGGATGGAGCGCGTCACAACGGGTGCGCAGGCCGTCGAGATCGAACGATACACCACCCATATCGTCCGCGCCGGTGTCGACGAAAGCAGGGCCGCGCACATCGCCTATCCGATCATGATGATGCTGCACGGCGTGGTGATGCATCGGCTGTTGAACAAGAAGCCGGGTCCCCTCGGCCGGACGATTGCCGCAGCCTGCCTCGACGCCTGCATGAAGCTGCTCGAGAGCGCGCGGCAAGGGAAATAGCAGATTGCGATCCAGACCCCGCGGAGACGACGCCTAGGCGAGAAGCTGCGTTTCGATGAACGCGGTGACGAAACGCGGCATTGCGGCGGTGAGATCGGCGCGGCTGCGCACCAGATGGATGCCGGCAAGCTCCGGATGCTCCTGCCGCGCGAGATTGGCCTCGATCCGCTCACGCAGCGCGTCCGCTGGCATGTCGACGCGCAGGATCTGCATCATCGCCAGCGCAACGCCGGTGTAGATGCAGTGCCAGTCGGTATCGGCATGGCAATCCGCCGCGGTGAGACCGGTCTCCTCCTCGAGCTCCCGCATCACGCTGCCGGCGATATCGACCGTCTCGCCCCTGATGTCGTCGAGATCGGGCGTGCCGGACGGGAAATAGATCCGGCCGGCATTCGCGGTGTGCTGGCCCATCACCCCACACACAAAGGCGCCGTCGCTGGCAAGCAGCGCGCCCATGCCGAAGCCGTTGAAGATCTCAGTGTCCGGAAAGCCCCAGTCGCGCCAGGCCAGAAAGCTCGCGAAGTCGGTCTCGAAATAGCTCGCGCTGAGTCGTTCGGCGGCAAACACCGGATCGCGCCCGAGCAGGACGCGGCCGTTCCACAATTTCGGGTTCAGCCGCTGCTGCTCGGCGAAATGCGCGTCGATCTCGGCGCGCCGCTGGTCCGCGAACGGCCAGGGACGCCGCTGCAATGCGAGGTCGAGCGCGGTGACGCGACAGATGAGCGGAGACTGCATGTCACGCACCACATATGTTTCTTGGCATGATCTCCGCGCAAACGCATCGCGCTTGTCGCGAGCAAAACCGCTTCACACTTTTGCGGATCATGCCTTACTTCGCGCTTCCAGTCGTCTTCTTGGCTTGATCGACGTATTTGTTGGTGTAGGTCTTGGTGACGTCGATGCCGGCCTTCGCCACCTCCGGCGAGCCTTCGCTGAACACCGCGAGCACGGCTTCCGCACCCTTGGGGTCCATCTTGCCGGTTTCCGAATACATCGGGATGGTGTTCTTCAGCGCGGCCAGATATTGCTCCTTGTTCTTGCCGACGAGCTCCTCCGGCATCTTGGCCATGATGTCCTCGGCGGAATGCGAATGGATCCAGGCCAGCGTCGCCATGATCGCATTGGTCAGCGCCTGCACCTCCTTCTCGTGGCCGTTAACCCAGGCGGTGGTCGAATAGAGCGCGCCGCCGGGATATTCGCCGCCGAACACCGCAAGCGTATCATGCTGGGTGCGGGTGTCGCTGAGGATCTTGAGATCGGCGTGGCTGCCCTGCAGCACGGTGACGGAGGGATCGAGCATCACGGCGGCATCGATCTGGCCCTGCTCCATCGCGGCCACTGCGGTCGCGCCGAGGCCGACGCCGATCACGGCGGTACCCGCCGGATCGAGGCCGTTCTTCTTCAAGAGATATTTCAGGAAGAAGTCGGTCGACGAGCCCGGCGCGCTGACGCCGACCTTCTTGCCGGCGAGATCCTTGATCGAATTGATCTCAGCGGTGTGCTTCGGCGAGACCACCAGCACGAGGCCGGGATAGCGGTCATAGACCACGAAGGCCTGCATCTCCTGCTTCTTGGCGGCGATATTGACGCAATGGTCGAAATAGCCGGAGACGACATCGGCGCTGCCGCCGAGCACGGCCTTGAGCGCATCCGAGCCGCCCTTGAGGTCGACTAGCTCGACTGCAAGGCCGGCCTTGTCATATTCGCCGAGCTGCTTGGCCAGCACGGTGGGCAGATAGCACAGGCAGGCGCCGCCGCCGACCGCGATGGTGATCTTGCTTTGCGCCGCGGCAAGGACCGTGGACAGGGTCAGCGCCAGCAGCGTTCCGGCAAGCTTGCCAAGCAGTTTGTTCATGACGTCCTCCGTTCGACCGGCCGGCAAGATAGAGGAGCCGGAGCGGCTTGAGAAGGCGACTTTCCGACAGCTGGTCAAGCCTGCGGCGGCGGCATAGCATCGCGGATACAAGGAAACGCCGAAGAAGCACCAAGCGAAGTCTCAAGAATACTTCAAGGAAACACCAAGGGAGGTCTTCATGAATCGGATTGCAACCGCGCTGTCGATCGGCGCCGCCTTCGCCGCCGGCTGTGGCATCACCCATGTGCTGCGGCCGGCGCTCGCGGCCGAGAGCATCACGGCGCAGGTCATTCACACCGGCGAGATGGAGGGCGACAAGCTCGGCGACGCCAACAAGGTCGGCTTCCGCTCCAAGATGTTCGTCTCGGCCGACGGTGCCACTGTCTCGATCCAGGACGGCAATGTGCCGAAGCACCTGCACCCCAACACCAACGAGATGCAGTTCGTGCTCGAAGGCACCGGCACGGTCTGGCTCGGCGACAAGGAAGTGACGGTGAAGCCGGGCGATCTGATCGTGATCCCGAAGGGCACGCCGCACGGCGGCACCAAGCCGAACGGCCGCGCCATCAAGGCGATCGCGATCAAGACGCCGCCGCAGGCGCCTGATGATACGAAGTTGCTGGACTGAGGTGGGGTCGCGCGAATGCGCGCCGAATGACGCGTCTCAATGTCCCCACGAACTCGTCATGCCCGGGCTTGTCCCGGGCATCCACGTCTTCGTTTCTACGTGAAGAAAGACGTGGATGGCCGGGACAAGCCCGGCCATGACGGTCTCGCTAACAGCGATTCCATCACATGACCATTGACAGATAATTCACTTGCCACAGATCAGGCCGCTCCATAATATGATGATTGTCATTTTATAGAGAGCCGGAACCATGAGCCTGGACGATCACCCCACGGTCAGGGCTGTGCGCGCTCGCGGCAGCCGGCACGTCCACGACGTCCCGGTTCCTTCGGAACTCATCAAGCGGATCGCGCGGGAGTGCGGCGCCGACGATGTCGGCATCATCGAGTTCGACCGGGCGGCAATCGCGCAGCAGCAGGACTTCATCCGAAAGGTCTATGGCCGGACGCGCTCGCTGCTCGCGATCGCCTGCCACATGAACCGCGAGCCGGTGCGCTCGCCGTCGCGCTCGGTTGCCAATGAGGAATTCCACAGCACCTACGATCACGTCAACGAGACCGCGCGCGCGATCGTTCGCGCGCTCGACGAGCACGGCATCCCGTCCTGCAATTCGGTCGCCGCCTTCCCGATGGAGATGGACCTGCCCAGGATCATGATGGTCCAGCACAAGCCGATCGCGATCGAAGCAGGTTTGGGACGCATGGGAATCCACCGCAGCGTCATCCATCCGAAATTCGGCAGCTTTGTCCTGCTCGGCACGATCCTGCTCGGATGCGAGGCGGATGCCTACGACCAGCCGATCGACTACAATCCCTGCCTGGAATGCAAACTGTGCGTCGCCGCTTGCCCGGTCGGCGCCATCAAGCCGGACGGCGGCTTCGATTTCCTGTCCTGCCACACCCACAACTATCACGACTTTCTCGGCAACTTCGCGCAGTGGGTGGAGAAGGTCGCGGATGCAAAGGACGCCAGGGATTATCGCGCCCGCGTTCCCCGCACCGAGACGCTGAATGTCTGGCAATCGCTGTCGTTCAAGCCGGGCTACAAGGCGGCCTATTGCATCTCAGCCTGCCCGGCCGGCGAAGACGTGATCGGGCCTTTCCTCAGCGATCGCGACGGCCATTTCGCCGACGTGGTGCAACCGCTGATCGCCAAGGACGAGTTCGTCTATGTGATCCCGGATACTGACGCCGAGGACACGGTGACGCGGCGCTTTCCGCACAAGAAGGTTCAGCATGTCACCTCCGGCCGCCATACCGGCAGCATCCAGGCCTACATCTTTTCGCTCTCGCTCGCATTTCAGCGCGGCAGGGCGCGCGGCCTCGACCTCGTGACGCATCTGCGCTTCACCGGGGCGAGCGCGCTGGATATGACGGTCACGATCAAGGGTAGGGATCTCCAGGTGGTGCCGGGACGGCATGTGGGAGAGGCTGGCTTGTTTGTTACCGCCGATACAAAAGCATGGCTGAGCGTGCAAAACCGCGACGTCGAACTTGCCGACGCGATCGACGCAGAGTTGGTGAGCTACAGCGATGAGAAATTGTTCGCAGCCTACATGCGGTGCTTTCCGCTGTGAGTGAGGTGCGTAGCTGCGCAGGGTGGGTTAGCGAGGCGTAACCCACCCTGCTCTGCTTGCTACGCGAAATAGGCGGGGTGATCGATGTCGGCGATCAGCCCGGGCTGCTGCGGCTGCCAGTCGAGCCGCGACCGCGTCCGCGCACTCGAGGCTGGCACGTCGGCGCCGGCAAACCTGCCCAGGAAGCCGAAATGCGCGACCGCTTCCTCCGGCGACTTCGACACCAGGGGAATGTTCAGGCGCCGCGCGATCACCTCGGCGATCGCCCTGAACGGCACGCCCTCGTCGGCGATCGCATGGAACGGGCCGCCTTCGACGCCGCGTTCGAGCGCGAGACGATAGAGCCGGGCCGCATCAAGACGATGCACGCCCGGCCAGCGATTGAGCCCTTCGCCGACATAGGCGGAGACCCCTTTCTCACGCGCAATGGCGATGAGGCGCGGCACGAAGCCGTGATCGCCATGGCCGTGCACAGACGGCGCAAGCCGGACGACGCCGGCGCGCACGCCGCGCGCCGCCACCGCTGTGGTGGCCGCTTCGGTCATGCGCGGCAAAGCGGGCGAAGGCGGATGCGGCGCGTCCTCCTCGGTGGCCACGCGGCCCTGCGCCATGGTCGCAACGCCCGACGTCGTGATCAGCGGACGGTTCGAGCCTTCGAGCACGGCGCCGAGCGTCTCGATGGCGCGCCGGTCGTGCTCGGAATTCTCTGCGAACTTCGAAAAATCGTGGTTGAAGGCGCAGTGGATCACCGCATCCGCCTGCGCGGCGCCGCTTCTGAGGCTGTCGAGATCCTCCAGCGTTCCGTAGTGAACCTTGGCGCCGGCGGCGGCGAGCGCTTCTGCGCCCTTGTCCGAACGGGTCATGCCTAGCACCTGATGGCCGGCGGCAATCAGATCGTCAGTGACGGCCGAGCCGACCCAGCCGGTCGCTCCAGTAACAAACACGCGCATCAGCAAGTCTCCAGGTTTTG
The DNA here is from genome assembly GCF_011516645.4 of Bradyrhizobium septentrionale. Classification (NCBI taxonomy): domain Bacteria; kingdom Pseudomonadati; phylum Pseudomonadota; class Alphaproteobacteria; order Hyphomicrobiales; family Nitrobacteraceae; genus Bradyrhizobium; species Bradyrhizobium septentrionale. The sequence continues at coordinate 71,959 of NZ_CP088285.1, forward strand.
CTGGAGACAAATCTGGGTCGCCGCGCTATCGTGGTAAAGTAGTGACTTTATCATGGTATAATGACTAACACGATGAGCGAGCGGCTCGCCCAAGAGAACCTGCAAGAGAACCTGCTCGGCGCCTATCTGAAGGACCGCCGCAGCAAGCTCGATCCCGCGACGTTCGGCTTTCCTCCGGAGCGGCGGCGCACGCCGGGCCTGCGCCGCGAGGAAGTGGCGCAGCGCGCCAACATCTCAGCGACCTGGTACACGTGGCTCGAACAGGGCCGCGGCGGCGCGCCCTCGGCGGATGTGCTGGACCGCATCGCGCGTGCGCTGATGCTGACCGATGTCGAGCGCGAGCATCTGTTCCTGCTCGGCCTCGGCCGCACGCCCGAGGTGCGCTACCACAGAAGCGAAGGTGTGACGCCGCGATTGCAGCGCGTGCTCGACGCGTTGCTGCCGATCCCCGCCGTGATCAGGACCGCGACATGGGACATCGTCGCCTGGAACCGGGCGGCGACCGTGATGCTGACGGACTATGGATCGCTGCCGCCGCGCGAGCGCAACGTGTTGCGCTTCATGTTCCTCGATCCGCGCGCCCGCGCCGCGCAGCACGACTGGGCAAGCGTGGCGCGCTTCGTCGTCGGCGCCTTCAGGGTGGACGCGGCGCGCGCCGGAGCTGCCGCCGAGGTGCAACCGTTCGTCGATGAGCTCTGCCGGCTGAGCCCCGAATTCGCGGCGCTGTGGCGCGACAACGACGTGCGGGCCCATGGCGAGGGCATCAAGCAGCTCCGGCACCCGATCCTGGGCCCGGTCAAGTTCGAATATTCGGCGTTCGCGGTCGATGGCCGGCCCGACCTCAGCATGATCGTCTACAATCCTGTCGACCCGGAGGTGGCGGAGAAGATTCGTGGGTTGATGGAGGCCGCGCCGGAGCACGAGCGCGCGTGGTCGATTGAATGAGATTATCCACGCACCGACTGACGTTGCAAACATGGCGAGAGACCGATAGGGCTCGATTTGCGGAGATGTCAGCAGACCCCGCCGTCATGCAACATCTGCGCCCTCTCCCGACACGAGAATCCAGCGATGCCTGGGTTGATTTCCAGATCGAGCATCAATCAACCCATGGGTTCTGCATGTGGGCCGTGGAATTGAGCCCTTCCGGGACTTTTGTCGGCGCGGTCGGACTGCTGGTTGTCAATTTCCCGGCCCACTTCACGCCCACCGTGGAAGTTGGCTGGCGTCTGGCACGGGCATGTTGGGGACAGGGGCTCGCCACCGAGGCAGGTCGCAAGGCGCTTGAATTTGGCTTCCGAGAGCTGGGTCTACCCGAGATTGTCGCGCATGCGAGCGACCACAACACGCGCTCTCTTCGCGTCATGTCCAGATTGGGGATGTCGCACTACCCGGCCGACGATTTTGACCATCCGCGCGTCAAGGAATCGGACCCGCTCCGGCGACAGGCGCTCTATCGCTTGAAACGCAATGACTGGCCTGGCACGGCCGAGCCGCCGCGTCGATGAGTAGCGCAGATCTTTTCAACTGCACGCGGCAGACGAACAGAGATGATCGTCGCCGCATTTCACAACGCGAAACGCGAATTGAACCGCTCCTGCCGTACGACCTGTAGTATAGTGACGCACCACCGAGCCACGGTGGGATTTGGGAGAAGATAGCCATGAAAGCCTCGTTACTCCTCGCGGGCCTAGCTGTCGCGATCTTGTCGATTGCCCCCGCAAATGCCGAGAACAAACCCGCCCCCGCTAGGCAGGCAACCTCGGGAGCAGCCTGCTCCGTCTCCAGTAGCTGGCCCAATCCTACGCCGGTCGTTTGCTGGCCAGAGGGCGTCAAACGTTTCCACAACTTCAACGAATGTAGGGAATCCTTTCTGAAGTTTGGCCACGATACCAATGGCATTTCGTGGTGGTGCCACAGCCAGGGATACAAGACCTGACGGTTTCGGACCCAGAACGCGTAGAGGCCGCCTTCGTTGGCGGCCTCTTTGATTGCAATGACGGTTAGTCCCGCGATACCGCCGTCGGCCGCCAAACCAGAAGCCGCTTCTCCACCGCCGTCACTGCCATGTCGATCAGGATGACGAAGGCCGACAGCACGAACATGCCGGCGAACACGCCGGCGACGTCGAACACGCCCTCGGCCTGCTGGATCAGATAGCCGAGGCCAGCCGCGGAGCCGAGATATTCGCCGACCACCGCGCCGACCACCGCAAAGCCGACCGACGTGTGCAGCGAGGAGAACATCCAGGACAGCGCCGAGGGCCAGTAGACGTGGCGCATCAGCTGCCGCTCGTTCATGCCGAGCATGCGGCCATTGTCGAGCACCGTGGTCGGAACCTCCTTGACGCCCTGATAGACGTTGAAGAACACGATGAAGAACACGAGCGTCACGCCGAGCGCGACCTTGGACGAGACGCCGAGCCCGAACCACAGCGCGAAAATCGGCGCCAGCACGACGCGCGGCAGCGCATTGACCATCTTCACATAGGGATCGAACACCGCGGCGACGCGCGGCTGCCGCGCGAACCAGAAGCCGACCAGGATGCCGCCGGCCGAGCCGATCAGGAAAGCGAGGATCGATTCCCACAGCGTGATCGCAAGATGCTTCCAGATCACCCCGCTCGAGAACCACTTTACAATTTGGCTGAAGACGTCGACCGGATTGGAGAAGAAGAATGGCGGCAGCAGCACCTTGCCGAACACCGGCACGGTGGCAAAGAGCTGCCACAGCGCCAGCGTAACGACGGCGACCAGGACCTGCAGGAACAATAGCGTGACGCGCGACATCAGGCGGCCCCCGCCTGCGTCGACTGGACATAGCCCGTCATCACCTCGTCCTTCAGCACGCACCAGATCTCGCGGTGCAGGGCATGGAAATCCTTCTCCATCCTGACTTCAGAGATGTCGCGCGGCCGCGGCAGCGTGATGCGCCAGTCGCCGATGATGCGCGCAGACGGACCTGCCGACATGATCACGACGCGGTCGGCCAACGCGATCGCCTCCTCGAGATCGTGGGTGACGAACAGCACCGCCTTGCGGTCGGCGCTCCACAATTCCAGCAGCAGATTGCCCATGATCTGCCGGGTCTGGGCGTCGAGCGGGCCGAACGGCTCGTCCATCAGCAGGATCTTCGGATCGCGGATCAGCACCTGCGCCAGCGCGACGCGCTTGCGCTGGCCGCCCGACAGCATATGCGGATAGCGGCCCGCAAAGGCACCGAGCCCGACCGCAACGAGCCATTTCTGCGCGCGCGCGAGCGCCTCGGTGCGCGGCGTGCCCGATATCTCAAGCCCGATCGCGACATTGTCGATCGCGGTCTTCCACGGGAATAGCGCATCGGCCTGGAACAAGTAGCCGGCGTCGCGGTTGAGGCCGGCGAGCGGCTTGTCGAAGATCCGCGCCGACCCGGCGGCGGGTTTCAGAAGCCCCGCGGTGACATTGAGCAGCGTCGACTTTCCGCATCCGGTCGGGCCGACAATGGCGACGAACTCGCCATGCGCCACCGCAAGATTGGCCTGCTCGACCGCGGTATAGACGCGTCCATCCGCCAACCGAAACGCCACCGTCGCATTGTCAAGCGCGACCGCCGTCGGCTCCGTCATCCCCACTGCACTGCCTCCCGAACTATGCAAGATGGCTTAGCGGTTTGGGGAGGCAAGTTCAACGCAGGAAGACGGCGCAGGACGCGCCAATGCGGCCGCGCTCACGCAGTTTTCACGGCAAGACGGGTTGAGAATTGTTCTGACATCGCCGAGGCTACGGGCCAACGCGATGACAAGGAGAAAAACATGCGGATCGCAGTGGTAGGCGCCGGAGGTGTCGGCGGTGGCTTTGGTGCGGCGCTCGCGCATGCCGGCGCCGACGTCACCTTTATCGCGCGCGGCGCCCATCTGGCCGCGATGCGGAGCGAGGGGCTGAAGGTTCAGGGCGGCCGCGGCGAAACCCATCTGGTCCCCACCCAGGCGACCGACGATCCGGCAAGCGTCGGACCGGTCGATATCGTGCTGTTCTGCGTCAAGCTGTGGGACGTCGAAAGCGCCGGGGCGCACATCAAGCCGATGGTCGGTCCCGACACCGCCGTGATCCCGCTGCAGAACGGCATCGACGCGCCGGACCGGCTGATTCCGATCCTCGGACCGAACGCCGTGATGGGTGGCGTCGCGCAGATCTCAGCCTCGATCATCAAGCCCGGCGTGATCAACCAGGTCGGCACCTTCATGCGCATGATCTTCGGCGAGCTCGACGGCCGGATCACACCGCGCGGCAAGGCGCTGCTCGAGCTCTGCCTGAAGGCCGGCTTCGACGCGACGCTGAGCGAAGCGATCAACACCGAGCTCTGGATGAAGTTCGTAGGCCTTGCCACCAATGCCGGCATGACCGCGGTCACGCGGCTGCCGATCGGCAGGCTGCGCGACGATCCCGATTTGCGCCCGTTCTTCGTGTCGGCCTGCGAGGAGATTATTGCCGTCGCCCATGCCAGCGGCGTCAAGCTGCCGCCGGATGCGCTGGAGAAGGTGCTCGCCTTCATCGGACACGCGCCGCCGGCCATGAAGGCCTCGATGGCGCTCGATCTGGAACGCGGCAACCGGCTCGAACTGCCCTGGCTGAACGGCAAGGTGGTCGAGCTCGGCCGCAAGCTCGGCGTGGCGACGCCGACGCACGACATGCTCTATGCGGTGCTCAAGCCCTATGCGATGGGCGCGCCGACCTGAGATCCCAGCAGGACTGAAATCTGCCGGCCTGCGTCAGTAACCGCGATGATGCCGTCCGCGATGCGCCCGGCGCTTCGGAGGCGGTTGCGGCGCGAAAAACGGATTCACCGAGCACATTGCGCCACGGCCCGATGCGCTCGCCTGGCACTGCGGGATCGAGGTGAAGCTGCAATCGATGTAGTTTCCGCCGAACCGGCCGCCATAGACATGCATGCACACGGGATAGTTCGGATCATAGGCCTGCCCGGCGGCAGGTTCCGCAAGTACACCACCAAAAGCGGCGACCGCGCATGCGGCGATCGCGAACAATTTCAGGCGCATCGGTCTCTCCTTGTCGTCCGGAAGGTTTCCACGCAACTGCCGGAGGTGTGTCAACAGCACCGGCGAAGCGTCCGCATGCGGGCCGTCACGGGCGAACAATACACCCTGCCCGGGCGCGCTACTCCGTGCGTTGGCGCTGCCCCTTCTTCGGCTCTGTTTTTGGACCCTTGTAGAAGGGATTGACCGAGCATGTCGCCGATCGCCCGGAGGCCGTTGCCTGGCACTGCGGAAGCGATGTGAAGCTGCAATCGATGTACTCGGGCGTCATCCTGCCCTCATAGACTTCCATGCACACCGGATAGTACGGATCGTACCTTTGTGCGGCGGCAGGCCCGGCAATGCACACGCCAAGGACCGCGGTGACAAGGGCGGCGGCGATGGTGAATTTCATGCGCATCGCGTTCTCCTCACGCCTGATCCGGAGCGCCGGGCATTATCGCTGGCCGTCCACCGGCTTGCTGTCGTCTTCGCCAAGACAGCGGATCATGAAGGCCGTCGTGTCCCGCGGCAGCACTTGCGCGGCGCGCGCCTTGAGACGGCATTCGAGCTGCGCGATCTGGCGCGCCCGTTGCCGTTCGGACGGCAGCGTCGATTGGCGCAACCGGCGCAGCGTCATCGGCGAGCCATCCGACTCGAAGCTCAGTTCGTACTTCTTGCCGTTCTGGTCGGTGGCGGCGCAGGTGATGGTGGACACCTGCCGCGTGATGAAGCTTCCGACCTGGCGACAAGAGCCCGTCGACATCTCGACCAGCGGCACCGGCAGGCCGTCGACGCGCGGGCGGTCGCTCGACTTCAGCAGCATGCGGTCGACCGCGAGCTCGAACAGATTGTCCTGGGTGCGCTCGGTGCTCTCGCCGGAGAACGAGATGATGTGGCTCTTGTCGGCGGGATCGTCGAGCACCACGGTGAATTCGGAACGGCCGCGCAAGGTGTGGAAATAGGCCACCGCCTTGCAGCTATAGCTGCGGCCCGCGACGGTGACATTGCGACAGCTGCCCGACATCAGCGCGTAGAGATCGACGTCGTAGACCGGCCCGGCGGCAAGCGCGAGCGCAGGCCAGCAGACGATGACAGTCGCAATCAATTGAGCGAAACGGGAGATCATGCTGAAGCGGTCGAGAACACGGTCGTTGGAGAAGCCCATGGCGCAAGGTCGCCGATTTCAACGGACTGTGCAACGATGAAGCAGGCCTAAATGTGGACGCCCCACAACCGATGGGGGAATACAGGGCGACCCGTGCTGAAAGGCCGCGGCCCGCGAGCGCTTGGCGTCAGATCTGCGGGCCGGACAGCGTGACCTCGCGCTCGGCGCGGAACACGTTGCTGTAGAGGTTCGCGATCCACTGGCGGCCGCTTGCCGTCATGTTCAGGCAGTTGATGGCGCCCTGGATGTGCGGCGCAACCATGTTCCAGTAAAATTGCGGATAGCGATCGACGATATCGGCCGGCGATTCATAGCCGAGCTGACGGTTGATGCCGACTTCCTCGAACTCGTGATAGAGCGCGTTGGCCTTCCTGATGTAGTTGGGATCGCCGAGCTGCCCGATGAAATCTGCCGCCCGGACGATCGCCGCCTCATCGTCATATTGCCGGCCTTCGGGCGCCGGAAACCGCGTCCCCTCGATGTTCCGCGCGACGCGCTCGCGATCGAGCGGAAGCACGGCCTCGAGTCGATCAAGCACGTACAACTTGGAGCGGTCGACATGATACGGCATCAGGCCGGCATCCGACGAGCCGCGCGGCAGCACCACCTTCTTGCCGGAGGCATCGATGACGTAGCCGTCCGGACCATCGCCCTTCAGAAGGCCGCGTACATAGCCGATGTCGTGGGTCAGGCAGGCGATGATCGTGTGGGTGTAGTCCTCGGCGGTGACGTGGGTGTGCAGCGCGCGGCCGCGGATGATGTCGTGCCCGGCCAGCGTGACCAGCATCGTATGTTCGACATTGTGATAGAGCGCATCGCTGTTGCCGATGCATTCCAGCGCGATGCGAGCGGCGGCCGGCAGCAGTTCGCCGAAGCGCGCCTGCGAAGCTCCAAAGGTGCGGCTCACATGCGTTGCGAGAAACTTCTCCAAAGCACCTGCCGCCAACTCAGGTAACGTCATCATCGATGCAGCCCCGACCGCGCAACGTCCCTCGCTGGCCCCGATCTCACGTCGTAGTTGGGCAGCAACTATAGCGTATCTGCGCGCGTGCGGCTACGCGCTGGCGGACGCGGTGATTCGCTCCAGCCGTACTTTCCCGGTCTGGCCGGTCGCGAGGTCAAGGCTGCTGATAGTGGCATGAACCCTGCATGAGTCGGTACAGACCGGGTTAACCCCACCGATAAAGGCTATCATGCTCGTTACGCTCGTCGCCATCCTCTGCAATTCTCAGCTCTGTATGGAAAAGGTCGTTACCACCAGTGACCAATCCGGCATCACCATGGGAGCCTGCGCAGTGAATGCGCAGATCGGCATCGCCGACTGGCTCGCCAAGGGGCCGTATCACGAATGGCACCTGCAGAGTTATAAGTGCATCATGGGCAAATACGTACCCAAGAACGAAGTGTGATGTATGCTCACAGCCCCCAAGGGGGCTGATCCACTTCAGCTGCCCGACTGGAACAGCTTGCGAGACCACGCAGCGCAGCCGCCTGCGCCTCAAGTCAAAGTCCGTTTTATGGGCTATCACTGTCGTTCACGATAGTGAGACATGAGGTTGCACTGGAATGCCCGCAACGCCGCTGATTGCCTACGCGCATGTCGGCAAGAGTTTTGACGATGGTCGCGTGGTGGCGGTCGACGACGTCTCGCTTGACGTGGCCGAGGGTGAATTCCTGGCCGTTGTCGGCGGCTCGGGCTCCGGCAAGACGACTCTGCTCCGGCTCGCCAACCGGCTGATCGAAGTCGACCGCGGCAAGATCGCCGTCGAGGGCGAGGACGTCAGCCGCATCGACCCGATCCTGCTGCGGCGCCGCATCGGCTATGTCTTCCAGAGCGGCGGGCTGTTTCCGCATCTCACCGTCGCCGGCAATATCGGCATCACGCCAAAACTTCTCGGCTGGCCGCAGCCGGAGATCTCGGCGCGGATCGACGAGCTGCTCGACCTCGTGCGGCTCGACCGCTCACAATATCGCGACCGTCTGCCGCACGAGCTGTCCGGCGGCCAGCGGCAACGCGTCGGCGTCGCGCGTGCGCTGGCTGCGAAGCCGCGCATCGTGCTGATGGACGAGCCGTTCGGCGCGCTCGATCCGCTGACCCGCGACGCGCTCGGCGACGACTATCGAACCCTGCACCGCGAGCTCGGCCTGACCACGGTCATGATCACCCACGACATGACCGAGGCGTTGCTGCTCGCCGATCGTGTCGCGGTGATGCACGGCGGCAGGCTGCTTGCGCTGGGCACGCCGGCTGAGCTCACAGCCAGCACCGACGGCTATGTCGGCGAACTCATGCGCACGCCGCGGCGACAGGCCGAGCGACTGGGCGCATTGCTGCCGCGGGACGGCACGGCATGAGCCTGTCAACCGATCCGCGCTGGAGCGAGGCGCTTGCCCACCTGCCCGACTATCTCGGCAATCATGTGCGGGTCAGCGTGGCCGCGCTGGCGCTCGGGCTTCTGATCAGCCTGCCGCTCGCGATCATCGCCCGCAACCGGCCGGTGCTGCGCACCGCGCTGCTCGGGCTTGCCAGCATCGTGCAGACCGTGCCCGGTCTTGCGCTGCTTGCGCTGTTCTATCCGCTGCTGCTGGCGCTCGCCGCGCTGACGGCGGCCTGGCTCGGCTTCAGCTTTTCCGCCTTCGGCTTCCTGCCCGCGGTGCTGGCGCTTGCGCTCTATTCGATGCTGCCGGTGTTGCGCAACACCATCACCGGACTGTCGGGCGTCGACCCCGCCGTGTTGGAGGCCGCCCAGGGCGTCGGCATGACGCCGCGGCAATCGCTCACCATGGTCGAGCTGCCGCTGGCGCTGCCGGTGATGATGGCGGGCATCCGCACCGCGGCGGTGTGGGTGATCGGCACCGCGACATTGTCGACGCCGATCGGCCAGACCAGCCTCGGTAATTACATTTTCGCAGGACTGCAGACCCAGAACTGGGTGTTCGTGCTGTTCGGCTGCTTCGCCGCGGCCGTGCTCGCGCTTGTCGTCGACCAGTTGCTGGCGCTGATCGAGAACGGATTGCGCAACCGCAGCCGGATCCGGACCGCGCTCGGCGGGCTCGGCATCGCCGCCCTGATCGCGGCAATGCTGGTTCCGGCGATCGCGCGTCCGCATGCGCGCTACGTCGTCGGCGCCAAGACCTTTACCGAGCAATATGTGCTGTCGGCGTTGATCACGCAGCGGCTGCAGGCGGCCGGCCTTTCGGCCACGACCCGCGCCGGCCTCGGCTCCAACGTGATCTTCGACGCGCTCGCATCCGGCGATATCGATGTCTACATCGACTATTCCGGCACGCTGTGGGCCAACCAGTTCCACCACCCCGATATCAAGCCGCGCGCCGAGCTGCTGGGCGAGCTCAAGACGACGCTGGCGAAGCAGGACATCACGCTGTTCGGCGAGCTCGGCTTCGAGAATGCCTATGCGCTGGTGATGCCCAAGACGCGCGCCGATCAGCTCGGTATTCACTCAATCGCCGATCTGGCGTCGCGCGCTCCAGCGATGTCGATCGCCGGCGACTATGAATTCTTCTCGCGGCCGGAATGGGCCGGCATCCAGAAGGCCTACGGGCTAACGTTCCGCGCCCAGCGCCAGATGCAGCCGGATTTCATGTACGCCGCCGTCGCCTCCGGCGAGGTCGACGTCATCGCCGGTTACACCAGCGACGGGCTGATCGCGAAATACGACCTGGTCACGCTCGCGGACGACAGGCACGCCATCCCGCCCTATGACGCGATCGTGCTGCTGTCGCCAAAGCGGCGCGACGACGAGGCCTTCAAGGCCGCGCTGCGGCCGCTGCTCGGCAAGATCGGCATCGCCCAGATGCGCGAGGCAAATCTGCGTGCGTCGGGCAACGACGCATCATCGTCGCCCGACGTCGTGGCGCGCTGGCTGTGGGAGAAGGTCGGGGGAAAATAGTAGGATCGCTAAAGTCCCTTGATGATCCCGGCGTCGATCAACATGCGGTTGAAGCGGCGCGCTTCTGCGCCGTCCTTGCAGGAATAGAACGCGCCGTTGCAGCGAAGCATGATGGCCTTCTGCTCCTCGAACGACGGATCGAGCGGAATACCAGCGGCCTCCTGGATCACCAGCGGCAGATAGGCGGCGTCGATCGTGTCCATCACCGCCGGGCTCTTCACCGGTTCGAAGTTGACGGCGTCGATCGCGTAATATGTCGCGTAGTAGCGCGGATCGTAATCCATCAGCTTCTTGCCGATGCCCGCCTCGTCGAGCTTGGGATCGAGCAGCTGCGGCGAGAACTCCGGCTGATGATCGCCATAGCGCACGATCAGGAACGGCTGCGCCGGGAACTTCTTCTTCAACGCCGCGACGAAGCCGGCGTAGTCAGTGGCGCTCATCGCCTGCCGGCGCAGATATTCGTCGACCGACGGCGAATTGCCCGGCCGCTTCCATGACGGCAGCAGGTCCGGACGGAACTTGGTCTCCCACGGGAAATGGTTGGCGGCGAGATAGACGAAGGTGAACAGCGGCGTGGTCGATGTCTTCTGCTCCGCCATCAGCTTCAGCGCCTTGTCGTAGAAGAAGCTGTCGGGCTCGACGTCCTTGGCATGCAAATCATGCGCGTCGTAGAACTGCTGGATGCCGGTCGTGGTCTGGAAGTTGCGCGCGCTCATGAAGGCGCCGAACGCCGGATACAGCGAGAGCGTGTCATAGCCGCAGCGGCGCAGCGCCAGCGGCAGGCCGCGCGCGACCCGGCCGGATGCGATGCGGGTGACGAAATAGGAGAACCGGCCGAACGAGCGCGACGACAATCCCGCCAGCACGTTGTACTCGGTAAACCAGCTCGGCCCGCCATTGCTCTCGGCGAGGAACTTGCGCTCGACGCCGTCATAGGACTTGAACTGGCTGCCATAGCCCGGCGGCACCTTGATGCCGGAGGCGGCACGGATGTCGAAGCTCGATTCATCATGGATCATGATGATGTTCGGCCGCCGCCCGGCGGGATGGCAGGCGTCGACCAGCGGCACCTTGAGCTGCTCGCTCGCGGTTGGATCCGACTCCATGAAGCCGTAGGTGACGAAGTCGGACACCGCAGTCACGCCGGAGCGCGCGAATTTCGACAGATAGCCGTCGTCGTAATAGCCGCGCCAGGCTTCATCCGGCCAGGCGAAGGCATAGCCGGAGAGCGCCGCGGTGCAGGCGAGGCAAGCGGCCGCGGCCGGCAGGCGGCGGATGCGGAACGGATCGAGCCACCACAACGCGTACATCAAGGGCAGCGTGACGAGGCCGGCGCCGATGATCGACCAGCGCAGGTTCGGGAAGATCGTGAGCAGGAACGACGCGGTGTCGCGGTCGATCACCATCAGGTCGACGAAGTTCGCGGTCATCTGCACCACGTCGTGCTTGAACCGCGACAGCAGCACCAGCACCACGACCAGCGTCAGCGACAGCGCGCCCGACAGCGCCGGCCGGCGCAGCAGCGCGATGAACAGGAAGTTGAGAATTCCCCAGGTGAGCAGGAAGCAGAACCGCGAGCCGAAATCGGTCTCGGTCCGCAGCATCACGATCAGCGCGCCGAGATGCGGTGCGGCGACCGCCATCAAGCGCCAGATGCCGAGCGCGGCGAGACCGCCGGCGAGCGCGGCAACGGAAGAGTTTTGCTGAGGCGCGGGCGCCATGGACGGGACGCAATACAACCCGGCGCAATGGCACGGCCTTGGCTGGCAATGGCCAGGAGGCACACCGCACAGCCGGTGTCTGCGCCGTGTCACAAAATCGTAGTTGAATCGTCATGAACGCGCAATGAATTTGCCCGCCCGGCTTGCCGCATCAGGCAGCGCGGGCCTTAGACCTTGGCCGCAGGTGCTGCGCGTCCCGCGATGCCGGCAATGAAGAGATCGACGATGTCAGCGGCCATCTGGTCGACCTCTGTTTCGCCGACGCCCCAGCGCGGCAAGTGACCGTCGATGTGCATCCGCGCAAAGCCATAGACCAGCGCGCGGCCGGCGATCTGGACCTGCTTGAGGTCGTGCGCGGCGAGCTGACCGGCCGCAAATGCCTCCGCCAGCGTGCGCTCGGTCAGGCCGATCAGTTCGGCATTGTCGCTGGAGACGCCAGCCGAGCGGTCGTGGTCGAAGAAGCGGCGGCTTGAGATGATCTCGAAATGGGTCGGGTTCTTCATCGCCCAGCGCAGATAGGCGATCCCGAGGCTGCGGAAGCGGCCGAGCGGATCGCTTGGCGGCGCCTCGGCCAGCGCCGCCCCGATCTCGGCGCGGAAGCGGCGCTGCGCCTCCTCCGCCACCGCGTTCATCAGGGCGTCCCGGCTCGGGAAATGCCGGAACGGCGCCCCCGGCGAGACCCCGGCGCGGCGGGCGGCCTCGCGCACGTTGACCGCCTCGGGCCCACCCTCGCCGACCAGTTGCATGGCGGCGTCGATCAGGACCCGGCGGAGGTCGCCGTGGTGGTAGGGCTTGGCCGCCGGCGCCCGCGCTGGACGGGGCTTGGGCGACCGGCCTCCGGCAGGCGGGCTGCTGGGGGAACTCTTGGCAGGACGGCGCATGGCGCACCTCTAGCATCACCCGCTTGTGAATGTAAGCAATGATTACACGGATTGACCGCACCCGATCGCAAAATGTAACTGATGATTACATCAACAGCGGGAGGCGGGATATGGCGACGGGTCGGAACTGGTTCGAAGGCTGGCGGCTGTTCGGCCTGCTCACGCTGACCCTGATCGGCCTTTCGATCTGGATCGCCGCGATGCGGCAGTTCGAGGTCGAGGGCGTGCGGATGGTGATCCGCTTCACGGCGCGGACCTCGCTGCTGTTGTTCTGCCTCGCCTTCTCGGCGGCCGCGCTGGCGCAGCTCTGGCCGAACGCCTGGACGCACTGGCAGCGCCGCAATCGCCGCTACCTCGGCGTCACCTTCGCGGCCTCGCACGCCATCCATGCGGTTGCGATCGCCGCGTTTGCGGTGCTCGATCCGGCAGGCTTCGCGGCCGCGATCTCTGTTGTCTCCTACATCTTCGGCGGCATCGGCTATCTCGTCATTATCGCGCTGACAGCGACCTCGTTCGATCGCACGGCTGCGATGCTGGGCCCGCGCGCCTGGCGCACGCTGCACCTGGTCGGCGGCTATTATCTGCTGCTGCAGTTCATGGTCTCGTTCGGCAAGCGGATTCCGGAGATGCCGCTTTACGCGCTGTTCCTGGTGCCGCTTGCCGTCGTGTTCGCGCTCAGGATGCTCAGCATGGCCGCGCGGCCCGCGCCGCGTCGGGCACAGGCGAGCTGAGGCACGACCGGATCAGGTCCCCTCACACAAGGTGAAACTTGCGGCCGAGCTGGCGATGAACCGACAGCACCGCGCGATCGACGTCACTGATCAAGCTGTCGCCGAGCACGACGTTCGGGATCTCCCAGTTGCGCCCGATCTGTGCATCGGGCAGCGCGGCGACCGCCGGCACGCGCGCGGTCTCGCAGCCGGGCTGGGCGCGCAGCGCCTCCTCCGCAAGCTGGGTCAGTTCGTCCTGGCTTTTTCCGTGGCTCATGACCGCGGTCGTGACTCCGGAACATGGCTCACTGATGGCCAAGATTCTCCAGTTCCTTTGCCCGGGTCTCGGTCATGCTGCGCATGCATTCGCCGGCATCGAGGCGGGCGATGGTGCCCTCGCCGAGGTCGTAATACAGGCAGTTGGCGTCACGGTACTGGATCCACAGCCGTTGCGCGGTGCGGAGCTGTTCGCGCTGCTTGTCGCCGGCGGCATCCTTCAGCGCCTGCTGATAGGCGACGTTCATCCGCTTGTCCCATCGCGCGGTCTTGGCCTTGAGGCATTCGACCATCTGGAAGGTGTTGCCGTCGCACGACTGCTCGGGATCGCCCTGGTCGCCGGCGTGAGCCGCTGATGCGAGGGCGGTGACGAACACGGCCGTGATCAGAGGCCTTAGCTTAAACACCGTTTTCATGCCGCCGTCCCTTTCCGATCGATCCCGCGATCGAACCATACATTAGTGCCGCTGCAGCGTATCCCGTTCACCCCCGACCGCACCGTGCAACCGCTAGCCTTCCCGATCCGCGCAGGATATTTCATGGAGGTGGAGGGACCATGCGGCGCGCGGTAACGCCTGCGATCGTTCTGGCCGTGTTCGGTCTGCTCGTCGGCGGACTGTTCCGCTACGCCTTCGATGAGTCCGACGAGGCCTCGATCGCGAACTATTCGCGCAGCGCCCTCGAGGGCGCCGCCATCTCCCTGATCGTCTGGGCGTCGCATCTCTATCTGGTCGCGCGCGGCGGCTGGCTGCGGCGGCGGCCGCTCATCGTCGAGTTGATCGGCCGCTCCGTCATTCTGACCGCCATCGTCGCAGTCGCCGCGGTCGTGCTGGAGATCGTTCTGTACGGGCATGGGCTGGAGGCGAAGTGGATTCGCGACACCTTCCTGAAGATCATCGGCGTCGGCCTCTTGATGTCGATCCCGATCACGACAATCTACGAGCTGGTCCGGATGATCGGCGGGCGGACGCTGCTCAACGTCGTGCTCGGACGCTATCGCCGGCCGGTGCGCGAGGACCGCGTGCTGCTGTTTCTCGACCTCGTCGGCTCGACGTCGCTGGCGGAGGCGATGGGCGAGCTGCGCGTGCAGGAGCTATTGACGCGCTTCTTCTGCGACATCGACGACGCCATCGTGGCGCATGGCGGCGAGATTCACGCCTATGTCGGCGACGAGGTCATCGTGACGTGGCCGGCCGGCGCGGGCAAGACCTCGCGGCGTTATCTCGACTGCGTGTTTGCGATCGAGGACCGCCTTGCCAGGCGGGCCGGTCAGTATCGCAAGGAGTTCGGCGTGGTGCCCGCGTTTCGGGCCGGAATGCACGCCGGCCCGGTCGTGGTCAGCGAATGCGGGGTGTCGCGGCGGCAGATCGCCTATTTCGGCGACACCGTGAACGTCACGGCGCGGCTGCAGGCGCATTGCAAGGAGACTAGCCGGCCGCTGCTGATCTCGGGCGAGCTGCTTCGCCTGCTACCTTCAGAGCAGGATTTCGTCATCGAGCCGCTCGGCTCGACGCAATTGCGCGGGCGCGCCGCATCGATCGACATCTTTGCCGTCGCGCGGCGTGCGTCGTCCTAAATAATCCCTTAATGCGCATTAGAGCGTTTTCGAGCGAAGCGGGCACCGGTTCGCGTGAAGAAAACGCGTCAAGACAAGAAGCTGGAACTTCGGTTCTGATTCAATCAGAACCGAAGCTCTAGCTCCGACGGCTCCGTCGAAAGCGAAAATTGCATCGTGTCCGGTCGCGCCCCGTTAAGGATGCGATGCACCCGTATTTGCACCGGGTTCCACCTTAACGCACGTGTAAGACCGCGCCCTGCATGGTGCAGACAGGTGTCATTCAACAAAAACAAGGTTGCCCATCGATGGCGCAACAGGCGTCACAATCGATTATTGCCGAACTCGAAGATGCGGTCCGGGACGGAACATCCGCCAAACGCGTGCAGACGCTGCGGCAGGTCACCGATCTGTTCCTGAACGACGGCGACCGCCTCAACGATGAACAGGTCAAGGTGTTCGACGACGTGCTCTGCCTGCTCGTCGCGCGCGTCGAGACGCGGGCGCGGGCCGAGCTCAGCAAGCGGCTCGCGCCGCTCGACTATGCGCCGTTTGAGGTGATTCAGCACCTCGCCTGGGACGACGACATCGGCGTCGCGGGCGACGTACTGACCCACTCCAGCCGCCTCTCAAGCGACGCACTGCGCGAGATCGCGAGCAGCAAGGGACAGGACCATCTGTTCGCGATCTCGGCGCGGGAAAACCTGCCCGCCTCCGTCACCGACGTGATCATCGACCGCGGCGAAGACAGAGTGATCCGGCGTCTCGCCAACAACGCCGGCGCGCAGTTCTCCGACAACGGCTATTCCTCGATCGTCGCCCGCGCCGAAGGCGACGACGAGCTGGTCGAGATCCTCGGGCTGCGCATCGACATTCCGGCCAAGCTGCTGCGCGACCTGCTGCAGCGCGCCAAGGATACGGTGCGCGCCCGCCTGCTCGCGATCGCGTCGCCCAGGGCGCGCGAGGAGATCAGCCAGGTGCTGAACGACATCGCGCAGGAAGAGGCCGCCGCTCCGCGCCGCAACTACGGCATCGCCGAAGAGCTGGTCAAGCTGATGAAGCAGCTGAACGAGCTCGATGACGCGGCCGTCTTCAAATTCGCCGAATCCGGCAAGTTCGACGAGGTCACGGTCGCGCTCGCCGTGCTCAACGACATGCCGATCGCGATGATCGAGCGCCTGATGCTCGGGCTGCGCTCCGACCTGATCCTGATCCCGTGCCGCTCGGCGCGGCTGAACTGGCCGACGGTCGAAAGCATCCTGCGCAAGCGGCCGCTGCCGCATTCGATCGACAACGCAACGCTCGAGATCGCGCAGCGCGATTACCGGCGGCTGTCGCTGGAGACTGCACAGCGCACCGTGCGGTTCTGGCAGCTGCACAACAGGATCGAGAAGCAGCCGGTGGCGGCCGGTTAACGTCCCTGCCGTCTTCGTGACAAAGAAAAAGGGTGGGCAACGCGCCCACCCTTTTGTTTTGGCGTGCAGGGCAAGCGAACCGCGCTCGCCCGGCAAATTCAGCCTTAGTTCTTGGTCTTGTCGACCAGCGCGCCCTTCTTGATCCAGGGCATCATGTCGCGCAGCTTGGCGCCGACTTCCTCGATCGGGTGCTGGGCGAGCTTGGCACGGGTCGCCTTGAACGAGGTCTGGTTGACCTTGTTCTCCAGCATCCAGTCGCGGGCGAACTTGCCGCCCTGGATGTCGGCGAGCACGCGCTTCATCTCCGCCTTGGTCTCGGCCGTGACGATGCGCGGACCGGTGACGTACTCGCCGTATTCGGCGGTGTTGGAGATCGAGTAGTTCATGTTGGCGATGCCGCCTTCATAGATCAGGTCGACGATCAGCTTCACTTCGTGCAGGCACTCGAAATAGGCCATCTCGGGCGCATAGCCGGCCTCGACCAGCGTCTCGTAGCCGCCCTTGATCAGCTCGACCAGGCCGCCGCAGAGCACAACCTGCTCGCCGAACAGGTCGGTCTCGCACTCTTCCTTGAAGGTGGTCTCGATGATGCCGGCGCGGCCGCCGCCGATCGCCGAGGCGTAGCTGAGGCCGAGGTCATGGGCATTGCCCGAGGAATCCTTGGCGATCGCGATCAGGCAGGGCACGCCGCCGCCGCGCTGATATTCCGAGCGCACGGTGTGGCCGGGGCCCTTCGGCGCGATCATCAGCACGTCGAGGTCGGCACGCGGATCGAGCAGGTTGAAGTGCACGTTGAGGCCGTGGGCGAACACCAGCGCCGCGCCCTTCTTCATGTTGTCGTGCAGGTGCTCGCGATAGATGTCGCCTTGCAGCTCGTCCGGGGTCAGCATCATGACGAGGTCGGCCCACTTGGCGGCCTCGGCGACTTCCATCACCTTGAAGCCGGCGGCTTCCGCCTTCTTGGCCGAGGCCGAGCCCTTGCGCAACGCAATGGCGACTTCCTTGACACCGGAATCCTTCAGGTTCAGCGCATGGGCGTGGCCCTGGCTGCCATAGCCGACGATGACAACCTTCTTGCCCTTGATCAGGTTCAGGTCGGCATCGCGATCGTAGTAAACTCGCATCGTGGTTTCCTCGTTTGAAGGGGGCCAAAATCGGCCGATGAATCAGGCTTTCGGAAGGTCAGAACCGCCGGGCGCCCGCGAATTTCCGGCGTTGTCTAGAGCATTTTCCCCCTCAGGGGAAACCCCCATCTCGCATGCCGCGGTGCGGCATCATGCGTCCATGAAGACCGGGTAGAGCGAGGCCAGGAGCAGGATGGCCATGACTACGTTGAAGGCACGGATCGCCCGGGGCGAGGTCAGGATCGGCCGCAGCGCGGTGCCGAACAAGGCCCAGACGATGCAGGACACCGTCCCCAGGATCAGGCTCAGGCCGACCTGGATCGCGATGTTCCACGGAAAGGCAGCGATCGCCGCATAGGCCGTGATGGTGCCGATCACCATCACCCAGCCCTTGGCGTTGATCCACTGGAACATGGCCGCGCCCCAGAACGTCATCGGGCCGCGGCCGCCCTTGTCGTCCTTGTCCGCCGAGGGCGGCTCGGCCATGGCGATGACGGCGGCGAGATAGACCAGGTAGGCGACGCCGCCATATTTCAGGATCGTCTGCAGCACCGGATAGGCGATGAAGACCGCCCCTAACCCGACCCCGACCGCCCCGACCATGAAGGCGAAGCCGACCGTGATGCCGACGATGTGCGGCACGGTGCGGCGGAAGCCATAGGTCAGCCCCGACGACAGCAGCATGATGTTGTTGGGGCCCGGCGTGAAGAACATCACGACCGCGAACACGACAAAGGCGAATAGCAGCGAATTCGACATGGTGCCCTCACGCGACTTTCGGCAGAGCTTTTGGCCGCTTCGACAGCAGCATCACGGCGATGCCGGCGATGACAGTGACCATGCCGGCCAGCCGCAGCGGCCCGAACTTCTCGCCGAACACGATGCTCGAAGCGGCTGAGCCGACGAACGGCACCAGCAGTGCGAACGGCACCACCTGCGCCGCCGGATAATCTCGCAGCAGCCGGCCCCACAGCCAGTAGGCGATGCTGGTGGAAATGGCGCCGACAAACAGCATGGAGACAATGCCGGCCGGCGACAGATGCGACAGCGACTGCCAGATCGGCTTGGCGCCCAGCGTCAGCAGCGACAGGCCGAACAACGGGACCGCCGCGCACAGGCAAAGCCATGCGAACAAATCGAACATCCGCGCGCCCTGCGCCGGCCGCAGCAACAGGTTTCCGATTGCGAACGAGACCGGCGAGATCATCAGGATGGCAAAGGCGGTGACGCTGAAATCGTAGCCGACGGTGCCGCAGATCATCAGCAGGCCGATCGCTGCGATGGCGATGCCGGCGGTCTGCGACCGCGACGGCAGTTCGCCGAACAACAGCGCGGCAAAGCCGATGGTGAACAGCGCCTGGCTCTGCACGATCACGCTGGTGAGCCCGACCGGCACGCCGTGGGCGATTGCGATCGACTGCGCAAGGAACTGGCCGAGGAACAAGGTGAGGCTGATTCCGATCAGGAGCAGCCACGAGACCTGGCGCGGCTTGCGCAGCAACAGGCACGGCAGGGCCGCGATGCCGAAGCGCAGCGCCGTCATCAATTCGGGCGGCAGCTCATCGAGCGCGATCCGGCTTGCGACGAACGCAAGCCCCCAGATCACCGCGACCATGACGGCGATGCCAACATCGGCCGGCTTCATTGTTGTTCTTCTTTTGCTTCCGTTTCGGTCGGGATTTCGGTTGGGATCTAGATCTGTTGGTCCGGCATCGGTTTGCGCAGCAGGTAGGTACCGTGCAGCGGCGCGTGGTAATCGACGGAGACCAGCGTGAAACCGGTCTCGGTCAGCATGCGCTCCATCACCCAGCCGAAGGTCGAATATTCGTCGCGCATGTGGGTGATCACGCTTTCGCGCTCGAAATCGTGGTTCTTGATCGAGAAATCGGCCCACCCTTCGACATCGCGATCGACGCCGTCGGGCATGCTGACGAACACCATGTCGCGCAGATAGAAGTTGGCGCCGGGCTTCAGCGCGTTGAAGATCCGCGACAGCGCCACCGCCTTCCAGAAGTCGGGCAAATGATGCAGCGTGAACTCGCTGACGATCAGATCGTAGGAATTCGGCTGATAGGCGAAAGACAACAGGCCGGCCGGCTGGGTCCGGATCTTCGCCTTGCGGTCGCGCGCATAGATTTCGGCGAGCCCGATCATCGCCGGCGAGATGTCGATGGCGTCAACCTCGGCGCCCAGCAGCGCCGCTTCGGTCGCCAGCACGCCGTTGCCGCAGCCGATATCGGCGATCCGCCAGCCCGGCTTGGCGCCGAGCATGGTCAGCGCCTGACGGGCACGGACATCGCTGTCCTCGCTGACGTCATAGATCGAGGCCACCGCGGTATCGAGACCGACCTGCCGCCGTTGCGTGTAGTACCAGTCGCGCGCCAACATGATTCACATCCCTTCCGGCCCGCGCGTGATCGCGGCCACCCCGGTTCGTGACACCTCGACCAGCCCCAGCGGGCGCATCAGGTCGATGAACTGACTGATCTTGGACGAGTTGCCCGTGATCTCGAACACGAAGCTCTCGGTCGTGGCGTCGATCACCCGGGCGCGGAACGCATCCGCCAGCCGCAGCGCCTCGACGCGGTGATCGCCACCGCCCCTCACCTTGACCATCGCAAGCTCGCGCTCGATCGAGCTGCCGGTCAGCGTCATGTCGACGACGCGGTAGACCGGGATCATGCGGTCGAGCTGATGCTTGATCTGCTGGATCACCATCGGCGTGCCCGTGGTGACGATCGTGATCCGCGAGAGATGTTTCTGGCTCTCGGTCTCCGAGACCGTGAGGCTCTCGATGTTGTAGCCGCGGCCGGAGAACAACCCGATCACGCGCGCGAGCACGCCGGGCTCGTTCTGCACGAGCACCGACAGCGTGTGCGTCTCGTTGGGATCGTGACGCTCTTCGAGGAAGTAGGCGGATGCGGGCTGGTTCATGGTCGTCCCCTTACATGCTTTTCACGCCACCGCCCGCTGGGCGGCCGGCGCGGCATCCGTCCCGATCCAGGTCCGGAACAGATCGAAATCGATATTGCCGCCGCTCAGGATCAGGCCGACCCGCTTGCCGGCGAGCCTGGTCTTTTCCCGCAGCGCAGCCGCAAGCGCCGCAGCACCTGCGCCTTCTGCGAGATTATGAGTGTCGGTCCAGTAGGCGCGGATCGCCTGGGCGACCTCGTCGTCGGTGACCTGCACGATGCGGGAGGCGCCCTTGCGGATCAGGGCGAACGCATCCGCATCGGGAATCCGCGTCGCCATGCCGTCGGCAAGCGTGTTGCTCGTCTCGGTGGTCACGATCTTTCCGGCCGCAAGCGACAGCGCGTAGGACGGCGCCTCGGTCGACTGCACGCCGACGATCTCGGTCTTCAGCCCGAGCAGGTCGCGCGCCATGATGCAGCCCGAGATGCCGGAGCCCTGCCCGATCGGCACGTAGAGAATGTCGAGATCGGGCGCGGTGCGGAACAGTTCGAGCGCGTAGGTCGCAACGCCCAGCACCAGGTCCGGGTGGAACGACGGCACCATGTGCAGGCCGGCGAACTGGGCACGGCGCTCGGCCTCTTCCCGCGCCGCCTGGAAGTCGTCGCCATGCTCGACCAGCTCGGCGCCGAACGCGTGCATGGCGCGGTTCTTCTCGACCGAGTTGCCACGCGGCACATAGATTACGGCCGGCACGCCGTGACGGCCCGCGGCAAACGCCAGGCTCTGACCGTGATTGCCGCGCGTCGCCGAGATGATGCCGGGCACATCGGGCCGCTCGCGCTTCAGACGTTCGAGATAGACCAGCCCGCCGCGCACCTTGAAGGCGCCAGTCGGGGTGTGGTTCTCATGCTTGACCACGACCTCGGTGCCGAGCCGTTCAGCCAGCAGCGGCCAGGCATGCGCAGGCGTCGCCGGCACCGCGGTGCCGACGATCTTGTGCGCGCGCTCGAGCTCGTTGAGGTCAAACATCTTGCCTTCCAGTCGCTCTGTTCTCTCGGCTGTCATCCCCGCGAATGCGGGGATCCAGTATTCCAGAGACGCCCGAGAACAATCGAGACGCCGCGGCGTACTGGATCGCCCGGTCGAGCCGGGCGATGACAGTGAAGTTTGTGTCACGCATCATCACACCAGCGCCTTGCCGCCGGAGAAGGCCCTCGCGGTGGCCTCATCGGTGGCTTCTTCCGGCAGCAGCATTTCGTTATGCGCCTTGCCCGACGGGATCATCGGGAAGCAATTCTCCAGCGCGGCGACGCGACAGTCGAACAGCACCGGGCGCTTGATCGCAATCATCTCCTTGATCGCGCCGTCGAGATCGCCGGGCTTGGTCGCCTGCAGGCCGACGCAGCCATAGGCGTCGGCGAGCTTGACGAAATCAGGCAGCGCCTCCGAGTACGAATGCGACAGACGGTTGCCGTGCAATAGCTGCTGCCACTGCCGCACCATGCCCATGTACTGGTTGTTCAGGATGAAGATCTTGATCGGCAGCTCGAACTGGACCGCCGTCGACATCTCCTGGATCGTCATCTGCACCGAGGCGTCGCCGGCGATGTCGATCACCAGGCTGTCCGGATGCGCCACCTGGACGCCGACCGCGGCCGGCAGGCCGTAGCCCATGGTGCCGAGACCGCCGGAGGTCATCCAGCGGTGCGGCTCCTCGAAGCCGAAGAACTGCGCGGCCCACATCTGGTGCTGACCGACTTCGGTCGTGATGTAGGTATCCTTGCCGCGGGTCAGCTCGAACAGGCGCTGGATCGCATATTGCGGCAGGATGATATCGTTGTTCTTCCTGTAGGACAGCGACTTGCGCGCGCGCCATTGCGCGATCTGCTGCCACCACGCCTTGATGTCGGGCTTTTTGGCTTCCGCCTTGAACACCTGCAGCAAGTCGCCGAGAATGTTGCCGGCGTCGCCGATGATCGGCACGTCGACGCGGATGTTCTTGTTGATCGAGGACGGGTCGATATCGATGTGGATCTTCTTCGAGCCCGGCGAGAACGCGTCGGTGCGGCCGGTGATGCGGTCGTCGAAGCGCGCGCCGACGCACAGCATGACGTCGCAATCATGCATGGTCATGTTGGCTTCGTAGGTGCCGTGCATACCCAGCATACCGAGCCAGTTCGGCCCCGACGCCGGATAGGCGCCCAGCCCCATCAGGGTCGAGGTGATCGGGAAGCCGGTCGCCTCCACCAGCTGGCGCAGCAGTTGCGAGGCCTCGGAGCCCGAATTGATCACGCCGCCGCCGGAATAGATCACCGGACGTTTGGCATTGGCGAGCAGCGCCACCGCCTTGCGGATCTGGGTCGCATCGCCCTTCACGCGCGGCGTGTAGGAGATGTGCACGTCCGACTTGCGCGGCGGATGATAGGTGCCGGTCGCGAACTGCACGTCCTTAGGCACGTCGACCACAACCGGGCCGGGCCGGCCGGTGGTGGCGACGTAGAAGGCCTCGTGCAGCACCTTGGCGAGGTCGTTGACGTCGCGCACCAGCCAGTTGTGCTTGGTGCAGGGCCGCGTGATGCCGACCGTGTCGCACTCCTGGAAGGCGTCGTTGCCGATCAGATGGGTCGGCACCTGGCCGGTGATGCAGACCAGCGGGATCGAATCCATCAGCGCGTCGGTCAGCGGCGTCACCATGTTGGTGGCGCCGGGGCCCGACGTCACCAGCACCACGCCGGGCTTGCCGGTCGAGCGCGCATAGCCCTCGGCGGCATGGCCGGCGCCCTGCTCGTGGCGGACCAGGATGTGCTCGACCTCGCTCTGCTGGAAAATCTCGTCATAGATCGGAAGCACCGCGCCGCCGGGATAGCCGAAGACATGCTGCACGCCGTGATCGATGAGCGCGCGCACGATCATCGCGGCGCCGGTCATCTGATTGGGATCGTGGCTCTTGTCGGTCATGGTTCGCTCCGGATGCGCTTGTTTTTGCGCGGCTTTTGTCAGTTCTCGTCAGTTCGGTTTCGGGCAATAAAAAGGGGCCCCAGAGGCCCCATGCACACCGCCCGAATTTGGATGGCCGCTAGCCATCCCGGGCGGTGTGCCTGGGTACGACGGCGATAAGGAGTTTGGTAATAATGTTGCGCACGATACGACCCAGTCTTCCCAAAGGTTGCGCGAACATAGCGGCCAAAGCCCGATTGTCAAGGCAAGGCAAGCACTTTCGCGATTTTTGGAGTGTAACGGGGTTCCAGCCGTTCGGCGAGCATTTTTGCGCGGCGCAACGCGCATGGCAGACGGGCGGCTACGGGGTTACGGGATCCGTTCCTCCAGCCACTCCTTCGCCGCCTCGGGCGCGACCCATTCGAATTCCGGGAGCTGGTGGCGGAACCAGGTGAACTGGCGCTTGGCGTAATGGCGGGTGTCGGCGCGGCCGATCTCGGCGGCCTCCTCCCGGCTGATCTCCCCCTTCAGGTGCCGGATCAGCGCCGGCACGCCGTGCGCCTTCATGGCCGGCAGCAGCGGATCAAGCCCGCGCGCCGCCAATGCGGCGACCTCGTCGAGCGCGCCGGCATCGAGCATCGCGCCGAACCGCGCGTCGATCCGCGCATAGAGCCAATCGCGCTCCGGCGCGAGAAACAGCGCGTGGAATTGGCCCGGCGGCAGCAGCGGCGGCAGGCCCTCGCGATGCCAGTCCGGCAGCGGGCGGCCGGTGGCCTCGACGACCTCGAGTGCGCGCGCGATACGGGTGCGGTCGCGCGGCTTCAGCCGTTCGGCCGACACCGGATCGCGCTCGGCAAGCTCGGCATGCAGCGCCGCGACACCGTGCTGCTCGAGCCTGGCGCGGACGCGGTCGCGCACCTCGGTCGGGATCGGCGGCACCGCCGACAGCCCGCGCGTCAGTGCCTTGAAATACAGGCCCGAGCCGCCGATGAAGATCGGCAGGCGTTTGTCCGCGCGCGCTTCGGCGAGCACCCTGGCCGCGTCGGCCACCCAGGCGCCGGCGGAGAAATTCACGCCGGCGTCGACATGGCCGTAGAGCCGATGCGGAACCAGCGCTTCCTCGCCCGCCGTCGGCCGCGCGGTGATGATTCTCAGATCGCGATAGACCTGCATGGAGTCGGTGTTGATCACGACCCCGCCGGTGCGCTGCGCGAGCGCGAGCGCCAAGGCCGACTTGCCGCTGGCGGTCGGCCCTGCGATAAGCACTGCCTTGTCCAACAATCCCGAATGCGCCTGCATGTCCCTCGTTGCCACGCTGATCTGCAATCCCGCAAGCCCCGCGCTCGACTCCACGATCGTCGATGGTGCGCGGGCCGTGCTGCCCTCACCCGGCCCGGCGCAGTGGCTGTTCAACGAAGTCGCCGTCGACATTCCCTTTGAGAGCCAGGACGCCGGCAGGGACGACATCAAGGCAATCGAGCAGCGCCTGCGCCAGGCCCGCGGCGACCTGCCGATCGACGTTGTCGTGCAGCCTCGGATCGGCCGGCGCAAGAAGCTTTTTCTGGCCGACATGGATTCCACCATGATCGGCCAGGAATGCATCGACGAGCTCGCCGACTTCGCCGGGCTGAAAGCCCATGTCGCTGATATCACCGAGCGGGCGATGCGCGGCGAGATCGAGTTCGAGTCGGCGCTGCGCGAGCGGGTGGCGCTGCTCAAGGGCCTGCCGGTCAACGTGGTCGACGAGGTGCTGGAGAAGCGCATCACGCTGACCCCGGGCGGACGCGACCTCGTCATGACCATGCGCGCGCACGGCGCCTATACCTGCCTGATCTCGGGCGGCTTCACCCTGTTCACCAGCGTGGTCGCGGCCAAGGTCGGTTTCCAGGAGAACCGCGCCAACCAGCTGCAGGTCGAGAACGGCAAACTGACCGGGGAAGTGGTCGAGCCGATCCTTGGGCGCGCAACCAAGCTCGCCACCCTGATCGAGCTCACCGAATCCTTCGACCTCGACGATATTGACACGCTGGTGGTGGGCGACGGCGCCAACGATCTCGGCATGATCCAGGCCGCCGGTCTCGGCGTCGCCTATCACGCCAAGCCGGCGGTCGCCGCCGCAGCCGCGGTGCGGATCGACCACGGCGATCTCACCGCGCTGTTGTACGCGCAGGGCTATCGGCGGGACGAGTTCGCGGCGGGGTGATCCTCGGCGTCGTCCCGGCCGAGTGCGCGCTTGCGCACGGAGCCGGGACCCATAGCCACCGATGCCGGCTAATCTAGGAAAGCCGTTGCCCACTTCCTCAACAAGAGCGGCCGCGGCGTACTGGATCCCCCGCTTTCGCGGGGGATGACAGTGAGGATGAGGCGTCAGCGCGCGCCGTTACTGGACGCCGAGCGCGACGAACCGCAACTCGCCGTCGCCGTTGGAGACCAGCAGCAGCACGGACTTCTTGCCGTCCTTCTTCAGCTGGTCGACGCGCTTCTTGATGTCGGCGGCGCTTGCCACCGCCTCCTGCGCCACCTCGACGATGACATCGCCGGCCGACAGCCGCTTCTCGGCCGCATCCGAGTTGCTGTCGACACCGGTGACGACGACGCCCTTCACGCTGTCCTTGATCTTGTATTTGGTGCGCAAATCCTTGCTCAGCGCCGCGAGGTCGAGACCGAGCGCCTTTTGGGTCACCGGCTTCTCGGCGGTGTCGTCCTTCGACTTGGCGTTGACCTGCTGAACCTTGTCGGTGTCCTCAAGCCGGCCGAGCGTGACCTTGCGGGTCTCCTCATTGCCCTTGCGGATGATGACGACGTCGACTTCCTTGCCGACCGCGGTGTCGGCGACGATGCGCGACAGATCCTTCGGGTCCTTGACGTCCTTGCCGTCGAACTTGACGACGACGTCGCCGGGCTCGATGCCGGCCGGCTTGGCCGGGCCCTTGTCGTCGACGCCGGCGACCAGCGCTCCACGCGCCGGCTTGATGTTGAGGCTGTCGGCGATCTCGTCGGTGACCTGCTGGATGCGGACGCCGAGCCAGCCACGACGCAGCTCGCCGAACTTCTGCAACTGGTCGACGACGCCTGCCACGGTCTTCGACGGCACGGCGAAACCGAGGCCGATCGAACCGCCGGTCGGGGAGATGATCAGCGTGTTGACGCCGATCACCTCGCCTTCGAGGTTGAACAGCGGGCCGCCGGAATTGCCGCGATTGATGGCGGCGTCGGTCTGGATGTAGCTGTCATACGGCCCCTGGCTGATGTCGCGGTTCTTGGCCGAGACGATGCCCGCGGTGACCGTGCCGCCGAGGCTGAACGGGTTGCCGATCGCTACCACCCAGTCGCCGAGACGGATCTTGTCGCTGTCGCCGAACTTGACCGCGACGAGCGGCTTCGGCGGCTTGAACTTCAGGACCGCAAGGTCGGTCTTCTTGTCGACGCCGACCAGCTCGGCCTTGATCTTGGTGCCGTCGTTGAGGATGACGTTGATCTCGTCGGCATCGGCGATGACGTGGTTGTTGGTGACGACGATGCCCGCGGTGTCGACGATGAAGCCCGAGCCGAGCGAGTTGGTCTTGCGCGGCTGGAACTCGCCGCTCTTGTCGCCGCCCTTGCCGGGCGGCCCGCGGCGGTTCTTGAAGAAGTCGTCGAAGAATTCCTCGAACGGCGAGCCCGGCGGCAGCTGCGGCATCGCGCCGCTGCCTTTGTTGGCCTCGATGGTCTGCGACGTCGAGATATTGACGACGGCGTCGATCACCTTCTCGGCAGTGTCGGCGATGCTTTCGGGACCACGCGCGAACGCCGGCACAGAGCTCAGCATGCTCGCAGCACCGATCGAGACCGCGGCTCCCATCATGCGGAGGCGACGGCTCAGGGCTGGTCTGGCAGCGGTCATGTCGGAAGTTCTCCAGGCAAACGGGTTCGAAATCAGCTGGTTACAGAGTGCGCCCGAACGGGCGGGCGGCGCAAGCATCTCAGCCGGATATTTCGGCGAAAAACCGGCCGCAAGAGGCTCACGATTATGTTCATTCCGGCACGATCGGCGCGACGGAACATGCAACGCTCAGCGTCGCACCGCCCAGATCAGGACCAGGCCGGCGACCGCCGAACCGATGCCGACGATGCGTAGCAAATTGTCGGGTGTCGCCAGCGCACTCTTCATCGCCCGGCGCATCCAGGCGGGACTTGCCGCGAACAGGATGCCTTCGAGCACGAACAGGATTCCCAGACCGATGAGGAAGTCGCCGAACGCTATGGACTTCATCGGATGGCAGCCTCCCGCTCGATGCTTGTTGTTGTTTGAGTAGCGGCGACGCGTTGTCCGCATCGCCGCCAAATCATGATGTTCACGCCGTGAAGTTCAAGTCGTGAGGTTACTGTTTCGGCGCGGCGGCCGCCTCAGGCTGCCTGCCGTTGGCGCTGCCGAAATATCTGAAGAATTCAGAGTCCGGCCGCAACAGGAAACGCGTGTCGCCGGACTTGAGGCTGTTCTCGTAGGCCGTCATCGAGCGATAGAATGCGAAGAAGTCCTTGTCCTTGCCGTAGGCCTCGGCGAACAGGCGGTTGCGCTCGGCATCGCCGGCACCGCGGGTTTGCTCCGCGGTGGAGTTCGCCTCGGCAACGATCACGGTTGCTTCGCGATCGGCCTTCGAGCGGATCTCCTGCGCCTTCTGGTCACCCTGGGCACGGAACTCGGCCGCCTCGCGCTGACGCTCGGTCTTCATCCGGTCGTAGACCGCCTGGCTGTTCTGCTCCGGCAAATCGGCGCGGCGGATCCTGACGTCGACGACCTCGATGCCGTATCCGTCAGCCTCCTTGTCGAGCTGCTCGCGGATCCGCGACATCAGCCGCTCGCGTTCGTCACGCACCACCGTGATGAAGTTGACCTCACCGAGCACGCGGCGCAACGAGGCGTTGAGCAGCGTGGTCAGCTGCAGATTGGCGGCCTGGATCGAGCCGACGCTGGTGTAGTAGCGCAGCGCATTCTTGATGCGATAGCGCGCGAAGGCGTCGACCACCAGCCGCTTCTGGTCGGAGGCGATCACCTCCTGCGACGGGTTTTCGAGATCGAGGATGCGCTTGTCGACGTTGATCACCGAGTTCCACGGCGCCTTGAAGTGCAGCCCGGGTTCGGTGACGACGTCGACCGGCTCGCCGAACCGCAGGACGATGGTCTGCTCGGTCTGCTGCACGGTGAACACCGAGCTGTAGCCGACGGCAAGAACGATGAAGAGAATGATCAGGGACACAATGCCGGTGACAGGGGACCTCATCGGGTGGCTCCCTGCTGGCCGGTCGTGGCCGGTGCTGGCGCCGGACGCCGCGGCGTCAGTTCGCCGAGCGGCAGATAGGGCACGATGTTCTGGCCCTGGCTGCCGTCATAGACCAGCTTCTCGGAGCTGCCGAGCACTTTTTCCATGGTCTCCAGATAGATGCGCTCGCGCGTCACGTCGGGTGCCTTCTTGTACTCTTCATAGACTTTGAGGAAGCGCGCGCTCTGGCCCCTGGCCTCGGCGACCGCCTGCTCCTTGTAACCTTCGGCGGCCTGCAGGATCTGGGCGGAACGACCACGCGCTTCCGGGACGATCCGGTTGGCGTAGGTCTGCGCCTCGTTCTGCTTGCGCTCGAGGTCGGCGCGCGCCGCCTGGACGTCGCGGAATGCGTCGATCACCTGCGCCGGCGGATCGACCTTCTGCATCTGCACCTGGGTGATCTGGATGCCCGCGCTGTAGCTGTCGAGCGTCTTCTGCATCAGCTCCTGGACGTTCTGTTCGGTGACGTTGCGCGCCCCGGTCAGGATCGGCTGGATCTGCGAGCGGCCGATCACCTCACGCATCGCGCTTTCGGCAACCGCCTTCACGGTGCCTTCGGGATTCTGGATGTTGAACAGGTAGGCGCCGGCCCCGCCCGGCTTGATGCGCCACAGCACGGTGAAGTCGACGTCGACGATGTTTTCGTCGCCGGTCAGCATCAGGCTCTCCTCCGGCACGTCACGCATGGTGCGGCCGCGGCGAGCGGGATCGTCGATCAGGGTCATGCCGATCGAGATCGTGTTGACGCGCAGCGCCTTCGGCAGCAGCACTGTCTCGATCGGATATGGCAGGTGATAGCGCAGGCCCGGCTGCGCATCGCGGACATACTTGCCGAAGCGCAGGACGACGCCGAGCTCTTCGGACTGCACGCGGAAGATGCCGGTCGCGAACCAGATCGCCAGCGCGGCGACCAGCACCAGGGCGACGCCCATGCCGCTGAAATGCCCGCCGGGCAGCCACTGCTGCAGCCGGTCCTGGCCGCGCCGCAGCAGATCCTCAAGATCCGGCGGTCTCGGCCCGGCTGACTGCGGACCGGTGCCCCACGGCCCTTTCGGACCCGAGCCCCACGGCCCCCCGCCTTGATTTTTCCACGGCATCAAACATCTCCTCAGCAAGTCCGGACGGGACGCCCGGCCTCGAATGTCCGGCCCGGTTATAGGGGACCGCTAGGGCCCTTACAACGCAAGCTTCCTCGCCGGACGAGCTATGCGCCGGGCCATAATTGTCAATGCAAACATTAGTTAACGTTGGCTGCGCCGACGATATGTCACATAGGAGAAGTCGACGCTGTCGTCCGGACCTGCCGGATTTCGCACGCGCGCGACCTCGTCCCACTGCCCCGCATCGATTTTGTCGAACCGCGTATCGCCGTCCGGCCTGGCGTGAACCTCGGTGATCTCCAAGCGATCCGCCACACCCATCCACTGCGCGTAAATTTCCGCGCCGCCGATGATCGCGATCTCAGTGGCGAAACGCCGCAGCGCGTCACCAAGCGCAATGGCGCGGGCGTTTTCGAACGACGTCGTGACGATGGCGCCGCGCGCGCGGTAGTTCGCATCGCGCGTCACCACGATGTTGGTGCGCCCCGGCAGCGGCCTGCGCAGGGATTCGAAGGTCTTGCGTCCCATCACGACGGGCTTGTTCAGCGTGATCGCCTTGAGGCGCTGCTGGTCGGATTTGAGCCGCCACGGAATGGCGTTGCCGCTCCCGATCACGCCGTTCTCGGCGACCGCAACGACCAGCACGATCTCCATCAGCGTGTCCCTTCCGCGAGCGCCGACAGCGCCGGACCGGAGACGCGGCAGATCGTCCATTCGTCCATCATCTCGGCGCCGAGCGACTTGTAGAACGCGATCGACGGCGCGTTCCAGTCGAGCACCGCCCATTGCAGGCGCGCCCCGCCATTGGCGAGGCATTGCTTCGCCAGATGCACCAGGAGCGCCTTGCCGATGCCGTTGCCGCGCAGCGCCGGGCGCACGAACAGGTCTTCGAGATAGATGCCGTGGCGGCCGGCGAAGGTCGAGAAATTGACGAACCAGACCGCGAAGCCGGCCGGCTCGCCGTTCCATTCCGCGATGTCGCAATAAAGCCGCGGGTTCGCGCCGAACAGCGCTTCGGCGATATCGGCCTCGCTGGCGTGGACCTCATGCAGAAGCTTTTCGTAGTCGGCGAGCTCGCGGACCAGCGAGAACACCAGTCCGGCCTCATCGGGCCGCGCGCGGCGGATGGTCAGCGACATTAGCCCCTCAGACCGCGACTTCAGCCTTGATGTGCGGATGCGGGTCGTAACCTTCGAGTTTGAAGTCCTCGTAGCGGAAAGCGAAGATATCCTTCACGTCCGGATTGATCGCCATCGTCGGCAGCGGCCGTGTCGGCCGCGTCAGCTGCAGGCGCGCCTGCTCGAGGTGGTTCGAGTAGAGATGCGCATCGCCGAGCGAGTGCACGAAATCGCCGGGCTTCAGCCCGGTGACCTGCGCCACCATCATGGTCAAGAGCGCATAGGACGCGATGTTGAAGGGCACCCCGAGGAAGACGTCGCCGGAGCGCTGATAGAGCTGGCAGGACAATTTGCCGTTGGCGACATAGAACTGGAACAGGCAATGGCACGGCGGCAGCGCCATCTTGTCGACCTCGGCCGGATTCCAGGCGCTGACGATCAGCCGCCGCGAATCCGGATTGCGCTTGATCATCTCGATTAAATTGGCGATCTGGTCGATGCTGCGGCCATCGGGCGCCGGCCACGAGCGCCATTGCGAGCCGTAGACCGGGCCGAGATCGCCATTGGCGTCGGCCCATTCGTCCCAGATCGTGACGCCGTTGTCGTTGAGATATTTGATGTTGGTGTCGCCGGCGAGGAACCACAACAGCTCATGCACGATCGCCTTCAGCGGCAGCCGCTTGGTGGTGAGCATCGGGAAGCCGGCCGACAAATTGAAGCGCATCTGGTGGCCGAAGATCGACAGCGTGCCGGTGCCGGTGCGGTCGTGCTTCTCCGCGCCGTCGGCGAGGATGCGTTCGAGCAGGTCGTGATACTGGTTCATGGCGTTGGTTTCAGGCTCTCTGGGCGGAGCGGCAATCTAGCGGCCGGGGCTGCCGGTCGACATGCCGATTCGGCTGCATGCACCGATTATACCCTGAAAAGTGAACACTCCTGCGGCAAACGGCAAGAGGCGGAACTCACGTTCCGCCTCTCGCCCATCCCTTGCCTATCCACTTGATCGCGTTGCATTAAGAGGCCGGCTTGAGCACCGGCGTCCATTTCGCGATCTCGCTCTTGACGAGGGTCGCCAGCGCCTCCGGGGTGCGGTTGGCGGGCGCCGGGATCACGCTGCCGAGCTCAAGCAGGCGCTTGCGGACGGTCTCGTCGTCGAGCGCCTTGATGACCGCCGCATTCAGGGTGGCGATGATGGCGGGCGAGGTTCCCTTCGGCGCGAAGATCGCGTTCCAGGCCTGGGCCTGGAAATCCGGCAGGCCGGCCTCCGCCGTGGTCGGGACGTTAGGCAGCGACGGATTGCGCTCGGGGGTCGCGATCGCGTAGGCCTTGATGGTGCCGGCATTGATCTGCGGCACCGCGTTGACGATCTGGTCGCACATGTAATCGACCTGACCGGCGACCAGCGCGTTCATCGCAGGTCCTGTGCCGTTGAAGGGCACGCCGACCGGTTTGACGCCGAGGATCGAGTTCAAGAGCTCGCAGGACACGTGGGAGACCGAGCCAATGCCGGCATGCGCGGCGTTGATCTTCTCGGCATTGGCCTTCACATAGGCGACGAATTCCTTGAGATCCTTCGGCGGAAAATCCTTGCGGGCGAGGATCAGGATCGGCGTGCCGGCGAGCAGCGCGATGGGCTCGAAATCCTTTTCCGGGTGATAGGCCAGCTTCGGGTAGAGCGGCACCGAGGCGGCGTGCGTGCCCATATGCCCGGTAACCAGCGTATAGCCGTCATTGGCGGCACGCGCGGCGCGCGTCGTCGCGGTGGTGCCGCCGGCGCCGACCACGTTCTCGATCACGATGCTCTGTCCCAAGGTCGGCGCCATATTCGCGGTGACGATGCGCGAGATGACGTCGGTCGGACCGCCGGCTGCGAACGGCACGATCATGGTGATGGTGCGGGTCGGGTAGCTCTGCGCGGACGCCGGCACGGCTGCGGCGCTCAGTGCGGCAAATGCCGAAAGGCATGCGCCCGCAAGCGAGCGAATGGAGATCATTTCGAATCCTCCCGGGAACGTTTGACCAATAAAAATGCCGGCCAAATCGGCCAGCATTTTCATTTCACGAGACGACATCGAGTGTCGATTGGACTTCCGCCTGCGGCGCGCCGACGCAGGGCCGGCAGTACGCTCAGCCCTCGGACTCCACGAACACTTCGTCGCGCTTGGCACGCAAGCTCGGCAGCACGGCAAGCACCAGCAGGCCTGCCGCGATCGCCAGCAGCACCGCCGATAGCGGCCGCGACAGGAACACGCTCCAGTCGCCGCGCGAGATCAAGAGTGCACGACGCAGGTTCTCCTCCATCAGCGGGCCGAGCACCATGCCGAGCAGCAGCGGCGCCGGCTCGAAATCGTGCTTGATCAGCCAGTAGCCGACCAGGCCGAACGCGCCTGCGAGGACGACGTCGACCGGCGCGTTGTTCACCGAATAGATGCCGATCGCACAGAAGATCACGATCGAGGGGAACATCAGCCGGTACGGCACGCGCAGCAGACGGACCCAGATGCCGACCAGCGGCAGGTTGATGATGATCAGCATCAGATTGCCGATCCACATCGAGGCGATCATGCCCCAGACCAGATCGGGCTGCTTCTGCATCACCTGGGGACCCGGCACGATGCCATGAATGGTCATCGCGCCGACCATCAGCGCCATCACCGCATTCGGCGGGATGCCGAGGGTGAGCAGCGGGATGAACGAGGTCTGCGCCGCGGCGTTGTTGGCGCTTTCCGGCGCCGCCACGCCCTCGATCGCGCCGCGGCCGAACCGCGATGGATTTTTCGCCAGCTTCTTCTCGAGCGTATAGGCCGCGAACGACGCGATCACGGCGCCGCCGCCCGGCAGGATGCCGAGGATCGAGCCGAGCACCGTGCCGCGCAGGATCGCAGGCGTGGAATCGATCAGGTCCTTCCTGGTCGGCATCAGACCGGCGATCTTCTGCTGCACCAGATCGCGGCTCATCTCCGCGCCGTGGTCGAGGTTGCGGATGATCTCCGCGAAGCCGAACACGCCCATCGCCACGGTGGCAAAGCCGAGGCCGTCGGCGAGCTCGGGGATGTTGAAGGCCATGCGCGAGGCGCCGGTCTCGATGTCGGAGCCGACCATCGACAGCAACAGGCCCAACACGATCATCGCGATCGCCTTCAGCACCGAGCCCTTGGCGAGCACCACCGCAAAGATCAGGCCGAGCACCATCAGCGAGAAATATTCGGCCGGGCCGAATGCCAGCGCGAGCTTGGTCAGCGGCGCGCCGAGCACGGCGATCAGCACGGTCGCGACGCAGCCGGCGAAGAACGAGCCGATCGCGGCGATCGCCAGCGCCGGGCCGGCGCGGCCTTGCTTGGCCATCTGGTGGCCGTCGAGCGCGGTGACCACGGAGGTCGCCTCACCCGGAATATTGACCAGGATCGAGGTGGTCGAACCGCCATATTGCGCGCCGTAATAGATGCCGGCGAGCATGATCAGCGCACCGACCGGCGGCAGGCCGAAGGTGATCGGCAGCAGCATCGCGACGGTGGCGATGGTGCCGATGCCCGGCAGCACGCCGACCAGCGTGCCGACCAGTGCGCCAATCAGGCACATAAGAATATTGATCGAAATCGGGACCGACAGGCCGAAGAGCCACGAGGGAGACCACCAGGTGATCTGAAACACCACACCGAAACCGTGGGCGAGATTGGCAAACAGCTCCATTTCGCCCTCACTGAATCAGGAAACGCGGGAACATCGGCATTGGAAGTCCCAGCACATAAGGAAACAGCAGCGCGCAGCCGAGCGTCAGACAGCCGCCGACGATGATCGCTTCGATCCATCTTGTCTCATGCGAGCCAAGCGCTGCGATGAGGAAGGCGGCAAAGGCCGAGACGACGAGCCCGAGCGGACGGATCGCCACGGCGAAGAACACGATGGCCGCGGATACGAACAGCGGGCCGCGCCAGGAATAGGCCGCGATATGCGGGCCGTCCTGCAGGAGTCCCATCAGCGCGACGGCGCCGCCGAGCAGCAACAGCAGCACGGCAAACATGCGCGGCGCGGTTCCGGCGCCGAACGAAAATCCATGCATGCCTTGCAAATCGCTCGAGGCCCACAAGGCAAACAGCGCCACCGCCATCATGGCGAGACCGCCGACAAAGTCCTGCGGACCGCGTACCCATTTCGGCAAGATCGATTTGACCGGCGCCTCGCTCGGCGTATCGCTCATGACTTCGCTTCCCCCGTCAGGGCTGTCCCGCCCGTTTTGATTGAATGGCTTTGCTTGCGGTGCGTTGACCGCAAGCCTTGCTAGCGATTTTCGTCAGATAACGCCAGCAAAACCCAAGAGGCCGCCGGCAAGCAACATCCACAAGGGGTTGATCCGCGTCGCAAACGCAAGCGCTGCCGCGACAATGGTGATCAGAACCGCGATCCAACTTTGGTCTGATGTCTGCGCCACGATCAGGCCGGAGGCGGCCATCAGGCCGATCGACAGCGGAACCAGTGCCGCCTGAATGATCGCCGGCCAGCGTGCACCGCGCGAGCGATCGAGGAAACGGCTTACATAATAGGCAAGCAAAGCGGTCGGCCCACACATCGCCACCGTTGCGGCCAACGCCCCGGCGACGCCTGCGACAGAATAGCCTATCAGCGTCACGATCAGCACGTTCGGCCCCGGCGAGAGCTGCGAGATCGCGAACACGTCGGCGAACTGCTTGTCGGTCAGCCAGTGATGGACGTCGACGGCTGCACGGTGCATTTCGGGTATAGCCGAATTGGCCCCGCCGACCGCAAACAGCGACATCAGGCCGAAGGTCCAGAGCAGCGCCGCGATCGGGTTGGGCTCCGGGCTCATGCCTTCACCATGCGGCGTGTCAGGATCGTGATCGCAATGCTGTGCGGGATCGCCACCAGCAGCACGATCTGCAGCGGCCACCGGATCAGTCCGATCGCGACGAAAACCGCCGCCAGAATGACCAGGCCTGTGACATCGCGCCGCTGCAACAGCGGCATCATCATCTTGAGGACGACGGCGAACAGCAGCCCGACCGCGGCACAGGCCACGCCGGCGAGCGTCCGGCCCAGGACGTCGATATCGCCGTAGCGGGCGTAGAGCGCGGCAAGGACGGTCGCGATCACCATCGGCGGGCCGACCAGCCCGGCGAAGGCCGCGAGCCCGCCGGCAACGCCGCGAAACCGTGCGCCGAACACGACCGACAGGTTGACGATGTTCGGACCTGGCAGGAAATGGCACAGCGCGAAGGTCTCGTTGAACTCCTCCGCCGTCATCCAGCGGTGATGCTCGACGATCGAGCGCCGGGCCCAGACCAAAACCCCGCCAAAACCGGCCAGCGACATCTTGGCAAAGGCCAGGAACAGCTCGAGCAGGCCGGGCTGGTGGGGCGGCGATGGCGTGGAGGGAGCCGGCGCTGGGGCGGCGACCGGCGGGGATTCCGGGGGCATGCGCGAAATCTAAAGCGGCTGGCGGACCCCGGCCAAGCCAAATCGGCGTGTTTTCACACCTGAACAAGCCTGAATCGGCTCTGTTTTTCTCCGTCCGCGCCGCCTATATTGGCGGTGCCGGTTCGCCGGCTATGGAAATAAATGGCCGTCGCAATAAACCATTCGGACCCGGGGGCGGTACCCGGCGCCTCCACCAAAACCCATCATGGGTGGCTTTTGGCGGGGGCGAAATAGGATCGACGAGGGCGTAAAGGGCGTGTTTTTTCTCGGTATGGTTCCGCCGTTATCGGGCTAATGCAATAGTTGCCAACGACAACTTTGCTCCGGTTGCTCAGGCTGCGTAACGCAGTTTGAAAGACCATCTTAAAGTCCTAACGGGTTAAGCTCCGTTAGGCGGGGTTCGGAGGCACCTGGCAACAGAAGCCTCCACTTTATTTTTCCGATCGGGCGTGCGCCCGTATTTCAGCCACCCACCCTGCTGATTTCCGGCTCCCGGCGGGGTAGCATGGCCAAAAGGGCGAGTCGGACGGTCCGGCGATGCCTACCGGCCAATTTTCGAAGCGACAGGATTACGATGGCGACCGATCACATCCGATATGACGTGCTGGCGCGCGATGCGCTGCGCGGGGTGCTGCGCCGGGTGTTGTCCGACGCCGCCGAACATGGCCTGCCGGGCGAGCACCATTTCTACATCACCTTCCTGTCGCATGGCGACGGCGTGAAGCTGTCGACGCGGCTGCTCGCGCAATATCCGGAAGAGATGACGATCATCCTGCAGCACCAGTTCTGGGATCTGGTGGTCACCGAGGATCGCTTCGAGGTCGGCCTTTCGTTCGGCGGCATTCCGGAGCGGCTGACCGTGCCGTTTGCCGCGGTGACGCGCTTCCTCGATCCGTCCGCGCCGTTCGATCTGCGATTCGATGTCTCGGACGCGTTGTCCGAAGAGCCGCCCGCCACGGCGCCGGCTTCTCCCCTCCCCGCGCCTGCCGCCCGCGCGGCGGTCGAGACCGAGACGGCCGAGACCGAGCAGGAGCCCGCGAAGCCCAGCGAAGGCGCCGAGGTCGTGCGTCTCGATCGTTTCCGCAAGAAATAATCTAAACACCGATCGCTCCGCGACCTTGTAGGATGCCTGCCAGGACCGGGATGACCGATCGTCATCCCGGATTATCTTCGGCATGAACGTGCCTCCGCGCCGACGCATCGGGTCGCCGCGCGGGAGAACCGGCGCCGCGCTGGTTCACGTTCTGATGACGCAACGGAGAGCATCCATGGCTCAATCGACGACACCATCCAGCGCCGCCAGCCGCAGCGAGACCGACAGCTTCGGTCCGATCGACGTCCCCGCCGATCGCTACTGGGGCGCGCAGACCGAACGCTCGCGGCAGAATTTCAAGATCGGCCACGACCGGATGCCGATCGCGATCATCCACGCGCTCGGTATCGTCAAGCTCGCGGCGGCCGAAACCAATCGCGACCTCGGCCAGCTCGATGCACGCCTCGCCGACGCCATCATCAGCGCCGCCAAGGAAGTGATCGACGGCAAGCTCGACGATCATTTTCCGCTGGTCGTGTTTCAGACCGGTTCGGGCACGCAGACCAACATGAATGTGAACGAGGTGATCGCCAACCGCGCCAACCAGATGCTCGGCGGCGAGCTCGGCGCCAAGCAGCCGATCCATCCGAACGATCACGTCAACATGAGCCAGTCGTCGAACGACTCGTTTCCGACCGCGATGCACATCGCAGCCGCAAGCCGCATCATCGCCGACCTGATCCCCTCCCTCACCGAGTTGCATCAGGCGCTGCACCAGAAGCAGGAGACGTTCGCCAAGATCGTCAAGATCGGACGCACGCATACCCAGGACGCAACACCGCTGACGCTCGGCCAGGAATTCTCCGGCTACGCCGCGCAGGTCGAGAGCGGCATCGCGCGGCTGCACGTTGCGGTGAAGGAGCTGTTTCCGCTGGCGCAGGGCGGCACCGCCGTCGGCACCGGCCTCAACTCGAAGCCGGAATTCGCCGGCGCTTTCGCGAGGCATGTCGCCGAGATCACCAAGCTGCCGTTCACCAGCGCGGCAAACAAGTTCGAGGCGCTGGCTTCCAACGACGCCTATGTGCTGGTGCACGGCGCAATCAATTCGGTGGCGACCGGCCTGTTCAAGATCGCCAACGACATCCGCTTCCTCGGCTCCGGCCCGCGCTCCGGCCTCGGCGAATTGATCCTGCCCGAGAACGAGCCGGGCTCGTCGATCATGCCGGGCAAGGTCAACCCGACCCAGTGCGAAGCCATGACCATGGTCTGCTGCCAGGTGTTCGGCAATCAGACCACGATCACCGTCGCCGGCAGCCAGGGCCATTTCGAGCTGAACGTGTACAAGCCCGTTTTGGCATATTGTATGATAAATTCCATTCAACTGCTGTCTGATGTTGTCCGCTCATTTACTGAGCATTGCGTTGTCGGAATACGCGCCGACGAAAAGCGCATCAACGAACTGATGCAGCGCTCGCTGATGCTGGTGACGGCGCTCGCGCCGAAGATCGGTTACGACAATGCGGCCAAGGTCGCCAAGACGGCGCACGCGCGCGGAACGACGTTGAAGGAAGAGGCTTTGCGGCTTGGATTTGTTTCCGCAGATGAATTTGATCGCCTCGTGCAGCCGGACAAAATGACACACCCGGGCTAAAGCGAGCACGGGCGAGCGCCCCTTCGGTGCTCGCCCGCCCGATACGCGCAGCTCGCGCAATGTCCGGATAATTACGGTCAGCGCGCGTGATATAATTATGAATCATAACGCCTAAAGACTAAGGCTGCTTACCTATCAGCCCTGCGCTGGCGCGTGGTACAGACGTCTAGTTTTCGCAGAGCGAAACGGATTCTTTGATGCTATCAGAGGCATCAAATGGGGATTCGGGATGAATATCGAACCGGGCGCGCAGCGCGATCGCTCTTGCTTTCGTCACGATGCATCACCAAGTCCGCTGTGGGGACGATAAGGACGACGAGCATGGGCGACGTGGTCAACCTGAAACGATTCAAGAAGCGCGGTGAGCGCGAACAAGCGGCAAAGCAGGCCGAAGCCAATCGTGCGCTATTCGGTCGCACCAAGTCCGAACGCACACGCGACGAATTTCTCGACGAGCGTAGCGCGCGACAACTCGATCAGCATCGCATCGAAAGCGGAGACGCATCATGAAGTCTCCCGTTGTTAAGCGCTCGATCGTCGTCGCCGGGCACAAGACCAGCGTCAGCCTCGAAGAAGCCTTTTGGAACGGCATGAAGGAAATTTCCGGACTGCGGAACATGACGCTGTCGGAATTGGTCGGCGAGATCGACAACAACCGTCAGCAGGGCAATCTGTCCTCGGCGATCCGGCTGTTCGTGCTCGACTACTTCCGCTCGCGCGCCACGCCGGCCGTGCCGACGGATGTCAGGCCGCAACAGGTCGACACGCGTCAGCAGGCCTGACGACCTCTCCGACCGTCGCAGACGGTCGCTCGCTGAGCGAGCTTCAGCATGAAGGTCAATCGCATCGTCGCGAACGTTGCCGCGTCAGACATCGCGGCGGCGAAGTCGTTCTATCGGGACATCCTTGGCCTCGAGTCGCTGATGGATTTCGGTTGGGTTGCGACTTACGGCTCATCCGAAACGATGCAGGTTCAAATCAGCTTCGCGTCCGAAGGTGGCTCGGGCATGCCGGTGCCCGATCTTTCGATTGAGGTCGATGATCTCGCTGAGGCGCTGCGGCGCATGCAGGCGGCGGGGGTTGCGATCGAATACGGACCGACCGACGAGCCGTGGGGCGTGCGGCGCTTCTTCGTCCGCGATCCCTTCGGCAGGCTGATCAATATTCTCCAGCACCAATCGTAAGCCAGCGCGTCGCTTGACGCGTTTTCGTCACGCGAACCGGCATTCAACTTCGCTTGAAAGCGCTTCTAGAGCGCGATGAAGGTTGGTTGAATTGTTATCGCACTTGGCCCTTGTTTGAGCATGATCTTCTCGGAAAACCGCTTCGCACTTTTCCGGATCATGCTCTAGTTCTGCAACGCCGGCCGCGGTGGCGGATTGGCAACCTGCGGCGTCAGCGACAGCGGCGGCCGTAGCGGCTTCGGCCTGACTGCGCCGGGCAGCGGCTTGACCTCGATCGGCGGCGGCAGCGGCGCAACCTGCGGCTGGCTCGCAACCGGCGCAGGCGGCACGACAGAGGGCGCGGTGGCGACCGGCGGCACGATCGGCGGGATGATCGACGGGGTGATTGACGGTCTTGGCGCCACGATCTTCGGCTTCGCCGGCACACGGCGCGGATCGCGGCCGGGCACCAGCGCGTCCGCAGGAGACATCGCGGAAGGGTTGGACGCATCCGGCGCCGGCCCGGCCGGTGGCGGAACAGCCGCCGGGATCGGTGGCGGCACCGGTTCGCCGCGCTCGATCGCGTCGAGCCGCTTGGTCTCGCGATCGATCGCGCGCACCGCAAGCCATGACGACAGCGCCGCAATGTCGATGCTGCGCGACAATCCATCAGGGGTGCCGACCGCAAGCAGCTGGATTTCCGGGCGGCTAGTGGCCGTGCCAACCTGCGTCGATGCCAGTGCGGCGCGGATGTCGGCCTGGTCGGCCGGAATGTCGTAGCCGCCGGACACGATGGCGTTGGCGCCGTTGGCCGCAAGCGTGGTGGCCGCGACGCGGATGCGGCCGTCGCGGATGTTGAAGGGAATTTGCGCCGAGGCGATCGACAGCGCACCGGCTGCGAGCACGGGTTCGACGATCTGCCTCAACCGCGTGTCGTCGGTCGCCTGCCCGGAATCGCTGGCGCGGATCGCTGTGTCGAATGCGCGCGGATCGAGACCCGGAAGGTTCAACCCCTCCAGCGTCACGGTGCCGCTGCCGGACAACGCGCCCGTCAAGGCCGCGGCGCTGCGGC
This sequence comes from Bradyrhizobium septentrionale, assembly GCF_011516645.4. Lineage (NCBI taxonomy): Bacteria > Pseudomonadati > Pseudomonadota > Alphaproteobacteria > Hyphomicrobiales > Nitrobacteraceae > Bradyrhizobium > Bradyrhizobium septentrionale. Next base: position 113,448 of record NZ_CP088285.1, read on the forward strand.
CCTGCGTCAACAGCGTCATCTGCATCGAGGCGCGTCCCTTGGGCATCGCGAGACTGCGGTAGCGCAAGGCCGAAGCGTCGACGCCCGACAGCTGCACGTTTGCATTGAGCGCTAGTCCGCTGCCGCCCTGTCGCACATCGATGGTGGCGGTCGCTTCGCCGCCGCCGATCTTGCCCTTGATGCCGTCGAAGGTCAGCGACTGTCCGTCCGACCTGATGGTGCCGCTGACCGGCTGCAGCTCGGCGCCGCCTGGCAGCAGGCCATGCAGCGCTTCGAACGTGACCTTGCCGCGCCAGGCTCCGGTGAGCCCCGCACCGAGCGGCTCCGTCGCATCGTGCCCGGCGGCACCGATCACAGTCGCGAATATCGGCGCCAGCGTGATCCGATCGAGGCCGATTTCACCTTCGACGCTCTTCTGATCGGCAAGCGTCAGCGCGAGGCGGCCACGCAGCCGCGAACCGGCAACGATGCTGTCGAGATCATCGAAGGTCAGCCGGTCGCCTGCGAGCGTCACACGCGACGACAGGCGGATGCTTGCGACCGGGTCGGATGATTTCAGATTGAGCAGCGGACTGATGTCGGCGCTGCGGACGCGCAGGCTGACGCTCGATTTGGCGTCCCTGGCGGGCTCCTTGGTGGCTTCCTTGCTGGCTTCCTTGGTGGCTTCTCTGGCCCACGGTTCCGCGGTCCCGTCAGCGTCGGCGTCGAGCCCCGCACCCCAGAGCCTGACCTTGAGCCGCAATTGTGCACGCCACGCGCCGCTCACCGTGCCCTCGATCTGCACCGGGCCCGCGCCGGCTGCGACCGCGCGGTCAAGCCCGAGCAGCGCGAGCAAGACATTGCCCTCGCCGGTGGAGAATCTTGCCTCGGCGGCAACATCGCTACGGGTCAGCGCGTCGAAATCCAGCGCACGGATCGCAGCGACCTGGGGCGTCGCCGAAATCACCGTATTGCCCTTGAGCTGCGGCGTGTCGAGATCGAGCGCCGCACGCGCGCTGACGCGATCGGCCGCCTTGCCCTTGCCGAGGTCGAGCGCAAGCCTGGCGCGGACGGGGCCGGCATCCGCGCGCAGCACGCCGAGCCGCGCGGCGAGCGCCGGCGCCAACGGCTGCACGACAGCGGCAAGCCGGCCAAGCGACGCAGCTGTCGCATCGACCGTGAGCTTGCCGGTCGCATTGGCGCGGTCGAAATTGCCGCTGCCGTCGAGCGTGAAATTATCGGGCTGTCCGACCTTCACGCGCTCGAGCACGATATCCTTCGGAGTATAGGCGACCTTCGCCAGCAGCGGCCGCAATTCCTGCCCGGAGGAGATCGCGCGCCCGACATCGAGCGACAGCTGCGCCTCGTCGGGCCATTCGGCTTGCGGTCCGGCCAGCGCGCGGATGAAGGAAGCGGTCGCATCGAGATCGAGCCGCTCCGCCTTCAACTGCGCCTCGACCTTCGATCCGCTGGTTGCCTCGCGATGCGCGACCGCAACGCGGCCCTCGACCGTGCCGCCGTCGATCTCCGCCTTCATCGCATCGATCGCAAAACCGGCCGGGGACACCGTGACGTCGCCGCGCAGCCGTAGCGGCTTCTGGTTGCGATAGGCAATATCGCCCCGCCCCTGCAGCCAGGTCATCAGCGCGTCGGGATCGGACGATTCGATGTTGAGCCCGGTCTTGAAGCTGTTGGCAACTCCGGCTTGCGCGCTGGCGCCGCTCATCGAGACCCGGGTCGAGCCCGGGGCGCGAAATTCCAGCCGGCGCACCGTCCAGGATTTCGCATCCGATTGCAGCTCTGCCGAGATATCCTGCAAGGGACGACCGCCGAGCATGATCTGCTCGGACGCCAGCTCGAGCTGCGCCGGAATCGGGATTTGTGGCAAGCCCGCCAGGACCGCGCGCATCGCCGGCAGCACCCGCACCGGCTCGACATTGCCGTTGTTGCTATCCTTGGCGGCGAACTTGTCACCGTCGAGCTGCCGCGCGGTGAGCGAGGCGCGCAGCAGCGGCGATGCGCCGAAACGCAGATCGCCGTTACCCGCAAGCTTCAGCGCGCGGTCCTCGGCGCCATAGCTCACCTCGACCTGGTCGAGGCGGGCGGCCGAGTAATCCGATTTCAGCTTGGCAGCGATCCGCCACGGCGGCCCATCGCCGCCGCGTTGGCCCGGCGTGCCAGCCAGCACCACGGCCCCTTCGAAGCGCGGCGCACGCGCCTCGAAGCTCAGGATGCCGTCGAGATCGGCCGAGACCGGCCGCTGCCCGGGATCGATGTTGAAGTGCATGCGAATGCCGTTGCCATCAGGAGTTTGGCCGGACGAGATCCGAAACGGGTAGCGGTTGCCGTCGAACATGAAGTTGCCGTCGCCGCGGATCGCGCCGGCCAGCGAGCGGACATCACCGCTGAAGGCGACGTCGTTGAGCTCGAGCGTGCCGTGGCTCGCGGCGTCATGCAGCGCGATGCGGCCGGTCAGATTGAGGCGGTCGATCGCCAGCGAAGCCAGGTTGAAGGTGCCGCTCGACGGCGACCAGTCGACCCGTCCCTTCGGATCGAGCCCGAGATCCAGCGACACGCCATTGACGGTGAGCTCGGTCGCCCGCCACTCGGCACGCATCAGCGAGCTCAGGCTGAACTCGACGTCGAGGCTGGCGGCGCGGACCTTGCCGACGTCGTTTGCGCCGCCGACGCTGACGGTTTTCAACCGCAGCGAGGGGGCCGGCAGCAGACGCGCGTCGAGATTGCCGGCGACGCGGACCGGCGCGCCGATGATCTTGCTCGCCTCCGCCTCGAACTGCGGCCTGAACTGGTTCCAGTCGACGAAATACGGACCGACCAGCGCGGCGACCAGTGCAAGGATGAAGGCAATTGCCAGTCCGAGCAGCGTCGTCTGCACGGTGTCTCCCTTTGAGCCAGCTCCGCGGCAGCCTGCTGATGCTGAACCGTTGGCCAACCTTGGCCGGAGCAGCCCAAATATAGAGACAAGTATGGCGAAGTCACAGCGGCTTTACCGCGGCGACGTCAGGCGAAGGTGGATTATCGCTCACGCGTGCGTGCACGCCGGCCATTGCGGCAGGATCGCCGTCCTGCCGCAAATCCGGGTTGTCACCAGCTCGTCGGCAGCCGCTTCAGCCCGCGCAGCACGAAGGTCGGCCGCCACTCCGGGTTTTCCGCGTCATCGAGCCGCAGATCCGGGATTCGCCGCAACAGGGTCGAGATCGCGACCTCGGCCTCGATCCGCGCCAGCTGGGCGCCGAGGCAGAAATGGATGCCGCCGCCGAACGACAGCGGCTTCACGTTCGGCCGCTGGATGTCGAGCTTTTCGGGGTGATCGGGGTAAATGGCCGGATCGTGATTGGCCGAGCCCAACAGGCACAGCACGCTCTCGCCCTTCGGGATGCGCTTGCCGCCGAGATCCTCGATATCCTCCAGCGCGACGCGGCCGGTCAGCTGCACCGAGGAATCGTAGCGCAGGAACTCCTCGATCGCGTTGGTGATCAGGCCGGGATTGGCTTTCAGCAGCGCGAGCTGGTCCGGGTTGCGATAGAGCGCCAGCAGGCCGTTGCCGATCAGGTTCACGGTCGTCTCATGGCCGGCGCCGAACAGCAGGATGATGTTGCCGGTCAGCTCCTCATTGGTGAGCTTCTGGCCGTCCTCTTCCGCCTGCACTAGCTGCGTGGTGAGGTCGTCGCCGGGCTGCTTGCGGCGCAGCTCGAACAGCTGATGGAAATACATCGCCGCCATCGCATTGGCGGCGTTGCCCTGCTTGATCTCCTCGGGCGTCAGCGGCACCGGCTCGAGGATGCGGCCGCCGTCGCGCGAGCCGCTGTAGAAGGCTTCGCGGTGCTCCTCGGGGATGCCGAGCATGTCGCAGATGATCGTCACCGGGAGGCGGAAAGCAAAATCCTCGATCAGGTCCATCCTGCCCTGCGGGATGATGCGGTCGAGCGTCTCGTCGACGACGTGCTGGATGCGGGGGCGCATGTCCTCCACGCGTCGCGCGGTGAAGGCCTTGACGACAAGGCCGCGCAGGCGGGTGTGGTCGGGCGGGTCCTGCTGCAGCATCCAGTGGCTCATGCTGCGGAAGACCGGCTCCTCCAGGATCTTCGGGCCGTAACGGCGGATGCTGCGCTCGGCAAAATCCTTGCCGAACCGCTTGTCGCGCAGCACGAGGCTCGCCTCCGCGTGACGGCTGGCGACGAAGGCGCCGTGCACATTGACATGCATCGGGTCGAGACGGCGCAACCGCTCGTAATACGGATAGGGGTTGCGAATGAATTCGGGCGCGAGTGGATTGAAAAGCGGCTCGCCGCTGGCCGGCTGAACTTGCTCGTTCATGGTGACCTCGTTCGTTCGCTGCACCGGTGTCTGCACACTGGCGCGCCTTGGTGTCATCCTCAAGACCGCACCATCACGGGTGCGGCTATTCTGATTCCGTCAAATGCAACTCGATACACTCTTGTATCGAGTTGCATTGTGCCCTAAAATGCGCCGATGTCAAGGGTTCGAACCAGACCGACACGGGACGACACCTGCGAGAAGCTGTTCGAGGCGGCGGCGCGGGTGTTCGAGGAACAGGGAATCGGCGGCGCCAGCATCGAGGCGATCGCGGCCGCGGCGGGATTCACCCGCGGCGCCTTCTATTCGAACTTCAAGAGCAAGGACGAGTTGATCATCGCGATGCTCGAGGATCACGTCGAGCAATCGATCCGGCGATGTCTCGACCTGCTGGCCCAACACCAGAACCTTGCCGACTTCCTCGAGGCGCTCCGCACCATGGATCGCAGCCGACAGGACCCGCTCGGCCGCTCCCCGCTCCTGCACATGGAGATGATCCTGTTTGTCGCACGCGCCGAAAAGCGGCGGCCCGAACTGGCAAAGCGGCTGCGCGCGCGGCGCAAGCTGATCGCGGATATCGTCACCGCCACGGTGAAGAATGGCGGCCGGAACGGCGCGCTCAACCCGGAATGGACCGGCGCGATCGTGCTGGCGCTGGAGGACGGTTTCCGGCTGCACCGCCTGATCGATCCGGAGACCACGCCGGCGGACAGCTTCCTGCGCGCGATCACCGATCTGCAGCGGGCGATCGGCGTTTCGTCCGCCCGCTAGAGCGTTTTCGAGCGAAGTGGCTACCGGTTCGCGTGAAGAAAACGCGTCAAAACAAGAATCTGGAGCCCCCGTTCTGATTCCATCGGAACGGAAACGGCTGCAGGCTCAGGCCGCGCCTGCGATCTTGTGCACCTGTCCGGCGACCGCGCGCACCTTGCCGGGCGACGCCTGCCAGATCGCGAAGGCGGACAGCAGGCTGACGGCGATCCCGAGCAGGAACGCGCTCGTATAGCTGCCCGACAGATCATAGAGCTGGCCGGTGATCCAGGGACCAGCGGCCCCGCCGGCCAGCGCCGCCAGCATCACGGTACCGAAAATGCTGCCGTAATGCCTGCCCTGGAAGATCTCCAGCACCACCGGCCCCATCACCGATGTCAGGCCGTAGCCGAGCGCGCCCTGGGTGAAGACCATCAGATAGATCAGCGCCATGCTCGGCCAGTATTTCAGCGCGGCCAGCGCGGCAAAGCAGATCACGAAGCCGAAGCAGGCGATCGCCCAGACCCATTCACGGCCGACACGATCGGAGAGATGCCCGAGCCAGATCTGGCCGGGAATGCCGAGCAGGCTGACGACGCCGAGTGCCCAAACCCCGACATTGGAGCTGAAGCCGATGTCGAGCAGGAATTTGGTCTGGTGCACCTGCACCGCATACCAGATGTACAGCCCGCAGAAATAGCCGATCGCGATCCACCAGAACCGCGCGGTGCGCAGCGCCCGCGACAGCGTCCAGTCGGTGCCGGCCCACACCGGATCGACGATGTTCGATGCCGGTCTGGCCGATGTCGCCGTCGGCGCGGCATCGCCGTCCGGCTGCAGGCCAATGTCCTCCGGCCGCTTGTGCAGCAGCAAATTGATCGGCGCCAGCGCGACCAGCACCACGACTCCCATGGCGGTGCAGGCGGTGCGCCAGCCGGTCTGCTCGATCATGTGCTGCACCCACGGCAGCAGGGTCACCGAGCCGATGCCGACGCCGGCGAAGGCGAGCCCGATCGCGAGCCCGCGGCGGCGGATGAACCAGTTCGGTACGAACAGCGACTGGCCGGAATAGCCGAGGCAGACGCTGCCGGAGCCGACCAGCACGCCGATCGTGAGATAGAGGTGCCAAGGTTGCGTGGTCAGCGGCGCCAGCAGCAGCCCGGAGCCCATCAGCAGCACGCCAAGCTCCATCACCGCGCGCGGACCGCTGCGGTCCATCAGCCGGCCGATCAGCGGGCTTGCGATCGCCGAGGCGACGAAGCCGAACGAGAATGCCCCCGCCGTGACACCACGCTCCCAGCCGAACTCGGAGATGATCGGCGGATAGAACAGCGAGAACGCGGTGCGCGCGTTGACGCCAATCGCCATGGTAACGAAGGTCACCGCGACGATGATCCAGCCGTAGTAAAAGGGGAGTCGCATGGTAACACTGTGGAATGGGATGGATAAGAAGCCAACCGGACGGGGCGGATCACGAAAAGCATTGCCTTTGCATCATGCACGGTCAATTCTGTGAAGCAATTCATAGACAGCGGAGCAAACCGGTGGTTGTACCATCGGATAGCCATCCGCTCACAGCTAGCCGGAAGCCGCGAAGCGGGTTATCATGGCCTTTTCAGGAGGAATACAATGGGTGGGTTGGTTGCCGACAGTTACGTCCCCGACGTTCTGCAACAGATGAATTCCCGGCTTATTGGCGAAGCCCTGACCGAAATGGTCCAGTTTCAGAAGGAGTTCAAGGTCTTCTCGTCGCAACATACGCTGGAGACGTCCTTCAAGTTGCTCAATATTGCGCCGGTTGGCGATGCGGATCGCAAGGGGTTTTTCAAATTTCTGGGCCTGCTGAAGAAGACGGGTGCGTCGGTCGACGGCAAGGCAACGAAGCTGAGTGGACACGATCAGATCATCGCATCGCTGCAGGGCAATCTCGAGAGCAGCAGGCCGTTGTCGGTGCACTTTACCTCGCACCCGGCGGAGTCTCCGAAGGGAGTCGTGAAGGTGACCTCAGGCGATCGCGTCTTCAATTTTTCCTCTCTGGTTTTTATCACGATCTCGATGCCAATGATCAACGCCGACCGCCCGAAGGCCGGCGCGCGCAAGAAGTGACCTGACCTCGGCGATGCTCGATCCGCACGCCAAGGTTCGCGACTATTATTCAGGAACACTGGAGCGTCACGGCCCGACCCCGCTCGGGGTCGACTGGCCGAACGTGCTCTCGCAGTATCTGCGCTTCGTGCAGCTCGTGAAGCTGTGCGATTTCGGGCAGCCATTCAGCCTGAACGATTTCGGCTGCGGCTATGGCGCGCTGCTGGAGTTCCTGGCAATGCGGCACGGCGATGCCGAGGTGACCTATCGCGGCATCGACATTTCGCCGGCGATGATCGCGGCCGCCCGCGCCCGCTGGGCCGGCAACACGCAGGCCGTGTTCGCCGAGGGTTCGCAGTGCGGCGCACTCGCCGACTATTCTCTGGCAAGCGGGATATTCAACGTCCGGCTCGGTCATCCGGTCGCGGCGTGGGAAACGTATGTCGAGGCGATTCTCACCGATCTTGCGGCCCACAGCCGGATCGGCTTCGCCGTCAACTTCATGCTGCCGCGTGACGAAGGGCGCGCCGAAACCGGGCTTTATCGGATCGCGCCGGAGCGCTGGATCCGGTTTTGCAAGCAGTTCGGTCACGTCGAAACGGTCGCCGATTACGGCATGCCCGAATTCACGCTTCTTGTCCGCAGGACGACGACTGCACGACCGGGAACAGGCGTTCATAGGGTGAGGCGCCGGTCTCCTCGATGAGAAGCCGGGCCCGCGCAAGCAGCTCGCTCAACCGGTACTGCGGGTAGCGCAAGCTATCCGCGTTTACCACATGCGCCAGCACCAGCGTCGAGCGGCATTCGGCGAGCCTCGCCCGCCGCTCCCTCGCGACCGCGATCCCCTGTTCAGCGGCGCCGAAGGCCGCGGCCAGGCTGTTGCTCCTCAGATGAATTTCGGCGAGGAATGCCAGCATGTCGCTTTCATATTCGAGGCCGGCGAAAGCCTCCCGCGCGAGCCGGATCGCCGATTCAATCTTCTGGATCGCCGCAACGTGTTCCCCCGCCAGCGACAGCGCCAGTCCGCGGCAGACGCTCGCATAAACCGCGACATAGGGTGTGTCGTTTCTCCTGGCGATCTCCTCGATACGCAGGCTGTGAAGATCGGCAAGGTTTTCGTCCCGCGTCAGCCAGGCCATCTCGACTCCGGCATGATGCGGAATGAACAGGACCGCCGGATCGGGATGGCCGCTCTCGCTGGCGACCAGTTTGGCGATTCTCTCTCGCGCAACATCGAAACTGCCCGTCCGCGCCAGCAACCGCGCATGCAGACCCTCAACCCATCGTTCCACATTGAAGCCGAGCGGCGCTTCGTGGGCCTTCTCGATGCTCGCAATGTGCTTGAGCGCGGTCTCGCCGGCCGCAAGTGCTTCCCGAAGCTTGCCGGCATAGCCGTAGGCCTGACACAGGAACACCTGCATCATCGTCCTGATGCTCGGGTCCTCGGAGACCTCGATCGCCTCCAGCAGCTGCCTCACATATTCGTCCGCCGAGCCCGTACCGGCGGAGACCCGGCCAAAGGCGGCGAGCAGCAGGACCTCCCAGAGCGAGTCCTTGAGGTCCCGCGCGGCAGCCAACGCCTCGCGGAAGAACGGGGCAGCCTCTTCGGCGCTGATACCTTCGCGCCAGCCAAGGATCAACACTTGACCGGATGCGTGCATGCGCAGCCGATCGGTTTCCGGTGAGCGCGGCAACGATTGCAGCAACAGCCGAACCTTGAGCCACGACTTCATCCCCAGCCGCGAATTGGTCGTGCCGATCCAGCTCGCCGAACGGGCCAGATAGTTGGCCGCGGATCCGAAATCCTTGGCCGATTCGAAATGATACGCGATCAGATTGGCGTATTCGCCGAGCCGGTTATGGTAGAATCGCTCGAGCGCGCTCGCGACCGCTTGATGCAGTTCGACGCGGCGGGTGCGCAGCTGCATCGCATAGGCGACCTCCTGGATCAGCGGATGGCGGAACGCGTATCGATCGTGCTCGATCTCGCTGGCGACCTCCTGGATCAACTCGAGATGCGACAACCGGCCGAGTATGCCGACGAGATCGTGGTAGCTTGCGCGTGCCACTTCGGCCAGCACTGAAAACGGGAATTCCCGCCCGATCGTGGCGCCGACCTGCAGCACTTCCTTGTCCATCGGCGCGAGACGGTCGATGCGTGCACCAATCACAGTCTGGACCGTAGCCGGCAGCGTCTCGGGCGATGCCTGCCCGGACATCTCGTATTCGCCGGGCCGGCCGGTCAGATCGCCACTGTCTATCAGCGAACGGACCAACTCCTCCGCGAAGAACGGATTCCCGCCGCTTCGTTCGACGATGCGGTCGGAAATTGCGGCCGTGGATGGATGATCGCCGATCATGTCGCTGATCAGCGCGGAGACATCCTCGTCACGCAGTTCGTCGAGCCGGATTTCGTGGAATCCCGGACCCTCCTGCCAGGGCGCATGATAGGTCGGCCGGTACGTGAGAATGATCAGCGCGCGGCTGACCTGCGCGACATTCACCAGCGCCGAGACGAATTCGATGCTCGCCTCGTCGAGCCAGTGGATGTCCTCGATGATGATCACCGACGGCGTGCGCGTGCCATCACGTACGAGGCTTGCGACGAGATTGACGAGCCGCGTATGCCGCGTCTTTGGATCCAGCGCAGGCGCCGGCGATTGGGTGTCGCGGATGCCGAGAAAATCGGCGAGCAACGCGACGTCTTCCATCAAGTGAGGGACCGAGGACTCGATCCGCGCCGCGACCTTGGCGCGCGCCGTCTCCGCATCGTCGCTCGAGGCGATCCGGAAGAAGTTGCGGAAAAATTCCAGCAGCGGCTGCAGCGGACCGGAATGGTCGTAGGGCGATGCGCTTGCCTCCTGCACCGGCACAAGGCGTTCCTTGACGCTGCGGGCAAGTTCGAAGCACAGGCGGCTCTTGCCGAGGCCTGGCGGCGCCGAAATTCCGATCACCTTGCCGGCGCCCTGCTCGGCTCCGGCGAATGCCTCCTGGAGGATGGCAAGCTCGGCATCGCGCCCCCGATAGGTGCCGACGACGGCATCGCGGAACGGCGCGCGAGACGGCTTCATGCCGACCAGCCGGTAGACGCCGATAGGCCGCGGAAATCCCTTCACGTTCTGATGGCCCAGGGCACGCGCATCGCAAGATGCCTGCACCAGCTTGAACGTCGACTCCGTGACGCAAATGTCGCCGGGCTGGGCCATATGCTCGAGCCGGCTCGCCAGATGCACGGCGGCGCCGTAGACGCTCTGTTCCTTGGTGAATTTGTCGGGCACGCCCGCGACGATTTCGCCGGAATGGATGCCGACGCGCAGCACGATGCCGTTGTCCCGCGACGACTGCATCATGGCGAGCGCGGCCTGGCAGGCGCGCAGCGCATGGTCTTCCTGGGCGTGCGGAATACCGAAGATCACCATCAATCCGTCGCCCATGCTGCGCATGATGGTGCCGTGAAACTGCTGGACCGCATGACCCATCCGCGCCAGCGCGGGCGGCAGGCGATCGAGCGCAAGCTCGGGATCGTTGTCGCCGATCAGCTCGGTGGAGCCGACGATGTCGGCAAACATCACGGTGACGACCTTGCGTTCGCCAACCGTCTGGGCCTGGTCGAGACGCTCACCACAGGCGCCGCAAAATCGCGCCGCCTCGAGATTGGGGTGCCGGCAATTCGGGCAGACGGCAGAAAAATTCAGCCCGCACGACCGGCAGACGCCATCTTCGGTCAGGGTCTCGGCTTGACAGGCCGGGCACAGCATTCACACCACCTTCCCGATCCCGTCCGTTTACAGGCTCCGGCACATCCTAACACAATCGGGGGGCCGGCCGCATGAGGCCTCATGAAGCCAGAATCGGTGTCCGGCGCCAAGTCTTACCTTTGAGCACACGGGGTAAGGCGGGCTCAAGCACCCAGCGCGTAGCTTTCATAGCCGAAATAGGCGCGCTCGAGCCTGTGCGCGAGGTCACTTTCGCCGGTCGGCGCCTCCAGCGCGATCGCCCCCTGCACCAGCGCGTAGACCCGGTCGGCACAGGCCAGCGCCTTCTCCAGCAATTGTTCGACCAGCAGCACCGAGGTGCCCTGCTCCCGCAGCCGGCCGATCACATTGAGGACACGATCGACCAGCACCGGCGACAGTCCGGCCGAGGGCTCGTCCAGCATCAGGAGCCGGGGGCGGCGAACCAGGCCTTGCGCCACGGTCAGCATCTGCTGCTGTCCGCCCGACAACGCGCCGCCGCGCTCATGGCGCTTCTCGGCGATCTCGGGGAAGAACGCCAACGCCTCTTCGATGCGTACAGTCCGTTCGGCGCGCGGCAGGTCGTAGCCGGCGAGCAGCAGATTGTCGGTGACCGAGATCTGCGTGAACACACGATGTCCCTCGATCACGTGCACCAGCCCGGCACGCGCGGCATCGCGCGGCGTGGCGTTGGTCATGTCGCGTCCGCCGAACCGGACCTGCCCGGCCGTGACCGGCAACAGTCCCGACATCGCGCGCAGCAGCGTGGTCTTGCCGGCGCCGTTCGGACCGAGCAGCGCCACCACCTCGCCCGCGGCGATCGTCAGGTCGATGCCGTGCAGCACGCGGATCTTGCCGTAGCCGGATTCCAGCGCGCACACGTTAAGCAGGGGTTCAGCCGCCGAGATAGGCACTGACGACCTCCTTGTGGACACGGATCTCCGCCGGCGTTCCCGCCGCCAGCGTGCGGCCGAGATTGAGCACGGTGACCTGGTGGCAGATGTCGAAGATCAGATCGGCATGGTGCTCGACCAGCAGCACACCGGTGCCGCGGGCGCAGACCGCCTTGATCAGGATCGCGAGCCGCCCGATCTCGTCATTGGAGAGGCCCGCCGCCGGCTCGTCGAGCAGCAGGAAATCCGGATCGAGCATCAGCGCCCGCGCGATCTCGATGAAGCGCAGCTCGCTGTGCTGCAGACGGTCGGCGCGCACATCGGCAAGCGCCTCGAGGCCAACCACGCCGAGCAGTGCCCGCGCCTTGGCGGCGAGCAGACGTTCATCGGCACCGTTGCGCGGCAGCGCCAGCATCGCCTCGACGAAATTGGCCCTGCCCTCGATCGAGCCGCCGATCATGACGTTCTCCAGCACCGAGGCTTCGCCGATCACGCGCGGGGTCTGGAAGGTGCGCGCGATGCCGCAGGCGGCCCGCATCACCGGCTGGCCCGCGGTAAGCACCGCATCGCCGAGCGTCATGCTGCCGGCCTTCGCGGCATAGTAGCCCGAGATCACGTTCAGCGTCGTGGTCTTGCCGCTGCCGTTCGGCCCGATCAGGCCATGGATCTGCCCGGGCGCGACGTCGAGGTCGAGACCGTCGATCGCCTTCACATTGCCGAAGCTCAGCGCGATGCCGCGCAGCTGCAGCGTCTTGCCGCCGTCGCGCCGGCGCACGATGGCGGCGAGCGCGGCCGGGCGCGGCACGATGGCGCGGTTGCTGGCAAGCGGACTGCGGTTGCGGAAATCGAGCAGCGCCGCGATGCCGCCCGGCATCACCAGCACGATCACGAGCAGCAGCACCGCATAGAGGAAGGTCGACCACGCCGCGAGCGGCGCCGCGATCTCGGGCAGGATGGTCAGGATAATGGTGCCGAGCATCGGGCCGAGGATCGAGCCGCGGCCCCCGATCAGGATCGCGATGAAGAACAGCACCGAGAGATCGAAGGTGAACGCGTCGGGCGTGATGTAGGTCTGCAAGGTCGCGAACAATCCGCCGGCGATCGCCGCCAGCGCCCCAGCGAACAGGAAGATCGCGATCAGCATCTTCGGCTTGGAGATGCCGCTGGCTTCGGCGGCCACCTCGGCATCGCGCACCGCGATCAGCGCCCGGCCGAAGCGGCTGCGCGCGACATTGGCGCTCATCCAGGTGGTGATGACCGCGAAAGCGATACAGAGGCCGTAGAACCCCCACGGTGTGTTGAACGGCGCCGGGAATTCCGGTCCGGCAATGCCGATGCCGCCGCCGGTCACGCTCTGCCAGGCCAGCGCGATCTGGGTCACGATGGTCGCAAAGCCCAACGTCGACATCGCAAAGTAGAAGGTGCGCAGGCGCAGGGCCGGCAGGCCGACGATCACGCCGAAGATCGCGCCGATGAGGCCTGCGACCGGCAAAGCGGCAAACACCGGAATCACCGGCATCACATTGCCGGCGACCAGCACGCTGGTGGTGTAGGCGCCGAGCGTCAGCAGCGCGACATAGCCGATCGCAAGATGGCCGGCAAAGCCGACCACCAGGTTGAGGCCCGACACCAGCACCCAGTAGATCGCCGCGCGGGTGCCGATCAGCACCCAGTAATCATTGCTGACGAAAGGCAGCAGCAAGGCCAGCACGAGAATGCCGAGGAACGGCAGGAGGTGCGGCAGCGCGGCGCGCCATGCGCCGCTCTCGATTCGGGACGGAGCGGCGGCGACCGACGTCATCACACCCTCCGCGCGGTCGAGGCGCCGAACAGCCCCTGGGGCGCCGCGAGCAGCACCACGATGAACAGCGTGAACACCGCGACCGAGGAGAAGATGCCGCCGACCAGGAAGTTCGCCGCCTGCTGGAACAGGCCGAGCGCCAGCCCGCCGATGATCGCGCCTCGGTTGTTACCGAGCCCGCCGAGCGCCACCGGCACGAAGCCGTAGAAATTCAACAGCGCGCCATTTGCGAAGAAGGCGAGCAGCAGCTGCCCGCCGGAAAATCCGGCGATGCCTCCGACCACGCCGGCGAGCGCATAGCTCGCGACGCGCAGATTGCGCTCAGGCAGGCCGAGCGCCCGTGCCGCGAAATTGTCCTCCGCGATCGCGAGGAAGGCGCGGCCGACCAGCGTGCGGCGGTAGAGATATTCAAGGCCGATGATGGTGACGGCGCAGGCGGCGACCGGCAGCCAGAACTTTTCATCAAGCACGCCCTCGCCGAATCCTACGATGCGCGGGAACGGCTGCGGCTCGGTGCCCCATTTGATCGCCGTGACCTGCTGGATCATCAGCGCGACCGCCAGGGTCGAGAGCACGTAAAGATGCTGGTCGAGGCTCTTGAGCACCGGCCGCACCGCAACGAATTCAGTGATGATCCCGATCACGGCACAGCAGAGCAGCGTCAGCACGAAGCCGACGGCGATCGGCAGCCCGAGCTTCAGCGTGAACATCGAGCCGAACACGCCGCCCAGCATCGCAAGCTGGCCGGCAGTGAAGCTCATCACCCGCGAGGTCGAGAACATTGTGTTGTAGGTGACGCCGACCAGCGCGTAGATCGCGCCCGCCGCGAGACCGGATGCAAGGATCGAGGCCAGCATCGGCTGCGCCCTCGCCCTGCTATGTGTACCCCGGCGCCAGCGCGAAGGTGCCGTCCTTGGCGGTCGAGGCTTCCGACATCACGATCTCTTCGGTCAAATAGCCGTTATGCTGGCTCGGCGAGAAGCGGTAATTGCCGAAATAGCCGGGATAGGTCGACAGCGAATTCCAGTAGCTGATGATGCCGGCGCTGTCGGTCGAGCCGCTTTCCGCGACCGCCTTGGCGATCAGCTCGATGCAATCGATGCCGCCCGCGATCCACCACAGCAGCGTGTCGTTCAGCGCGACATTGGCCTTGGTCAGGCGCGCGACCAGGTCCGCACTTTTCGCCGGCAGCTTGCCGGCGCCGTCATAGCTGCAGCTCTTGTAGCCGATCGCATAGACCTTCTTCCAGTTCTCCGGCTTTGCAACCAGGCTCGCAAGCTCGCCAGAGGCCATCGAGGGATGCCCGACAAAGGGAACGTCCCAGTTCATCGCGGCGCGGGTGTTGAACATGCGCGCCTCCATGCCGGTCGAGACGCTCCACACCACGATCGCCTCGGCGCCGGCATTCTTGGCGCGCAGCATGTCCGGCGTCATGTCGGGCTGGGTGGCGTCGATATTGGCCTGATAGGCCACCTCGGCGCCGTCCTTCTTGAAGGCCGCGACCGACGCGCCGACCGCGGTGACGCCATAGCCGGTGGTGTCGCCGATCACGGCGACCTTCTTCACCTTGAGGATCTTCAGGCAGTAATTGCGCACGGCATCGTCCCATTGATTGTTCGACGGCGCGATGCGGAACGCATTGGGGAACTTGACCGGATCGATCAGGGTCTCGACGACGCAGGGGTGCAGGTCGGGCATCTTGGCGCGCGCCATGATCGGCGTCGTCGCCAGCGCCTCGCCCGAATTCAGCGGGCCCCAGATCGCATGAACCTTGGCCTGGCTGATCAACTCCTGGGTGGCGTTGACCGCCTTGGTCGGATCGCCCTGGGTGTCGCGCATCACCAGCTCGATCTTGCGGCCTTTCACCCCGCCGGCGCCGTTGATGGCGTCGACCGCGAAATTGACGCCGCGGTTGAAGCCGACGGTCGGCGCCGAGCTCGGGCCGGTGATTGCCGCGAGACAACCGATCTTGATCGGTTCCGATTGTGCGATCGCGGGAGCCGGGAAGGAGAATGATGCGGCGCCCAATGCGCCGGCGCTGCCCAATAAAACGTCACGGCGTGAAATGGCCATGTGATGCCTCCCTGTTTCCCTCTCGGCGCCCGTCGTTTGCTGCGGGACGTCCGTTGATTGATTGTCCGCGCGCTCGGGGGCCGCGGTTTTGCAGGATCAAGTTTGAGCTGGATGTAAAGGTCTTGTCCAGCCCCGCGGACGGCATTGGGATCAGTCGAACTTTCATGGCCGCGGCCGCCGCGTCCAGCGCTCGGCATTGACAGCGCCGACAGGTATCTCGCCGGCAATGATCTTCGCGACCTGGCGCACGGTTTCCGAGGATTGATGCTCGATCGCCTGCGGGGTCAGGCCGCCGACATGCGGCGTTGCGATCACATTGCGCAGCTTCGCGAGCTCCGGCGTCGGCATCTGGTCGGGCGCACGGCCGACATCGATCGCCGCGCCGGCAATGCGGCCATCGCGTAGTGCGGCCGCCAGCGCCGCCTCATCGACCAGGTTGCCGCGTGACAGGTTGATGAAGAATGCATGCTTCTGCATCCGCGCCAATGCGGCTTGCCCGATCAAATTCTCGGTCTCTGCGTTGGCAATCGCGAGACAGACGACATAGTCGGCGCTTGCCAGGAGATCGTCGAGCGGCAGATGCCGGATCGCGGCATCATCTGGCGTCACGAAGGGATCGGCGACCAGCACGTTCATCCCGAGCGCTTTTGCGATCCCGGCAAGATAGCGCCCGATGCTGCCATAGCCGATGATGCCGATTGTGCTTCCCGCAAGCTGGCGGCCCATCGCGACCTCGGGCGCCCTGCCCGCATGGTAGTCCGCGGTCGCCCGTGAGACGCCGCGCGACAGATCGACCATGAAGCCGAGCGCGAGCTCGGCGACCGACTGCACGAACCCGGCACTTGCCTGCGTCACGAGCACGCCGGCCGCGGATGCCGCGCCGACGTCGATGTTGCGGATATCGACCGCACAGCGCACGAAGGCGCAGAGCTTCGGCAGAAGCGGGAAGATTTCGCCGGGCCCCTGCGTCATGCGATCGGCGACGATGATGTCGACATCGGCCGACGCCTTGACCAGCGCAGCCGCATCGAGCGCCTCGTCCCCCTCGTGCAGCCTGACGTCGGCGACGGCGCGCAGGCCGTTCAGGCTGCGCTCGCCGTAATAGTCGCGGCGCATTTGCGGGGTGTGTGCGAGCAGTACCTTCACGCTTATCTTCCCCTAATATCCAAGCGCATGCGGCAAGGCCGTACTGATCGCGGGCACAAAGGCGATCACCAGCAGGCACAGCAACAGCAGGCCGAGATACCCAGCGATAGGCTTCACGGTCTGCTCGATCGGCACATTGCCGATCAGGCAGGCGCCGTAGAGCCCAAGGCCAAGTGGCGGAGCAAAGAGCCCGAGCCCCATCGCGATCACCAGCACGACGCCGAAATGCAGGGGATCGATGCCGAGCTTGACGGCGACCGGCAGCAGCAGCGGCCCGAAGATGATCAGCGCCGCGGCGCCCTCCAGCACCGAGCCCATCACCACCAGCACCGCGATCGACAGCAGCATGAACAGCCAGACGCCATGGCTGCCCGAGATCGCCAGCATGAGGTCGCCGACCGCGTGCGGCACCTGCTGCAGCGTCAGGATGAAGGCCAGCGACTGTGCGGCGGCAACGATGAACAGCACCAGCCCCGAACGAACAGCTGACTGCACGAAGCAGTGCGCGAGGCTCTTCGCGCCGAGCTCGCGGAACAACAGGCTGCCGACGGCGATGGCGTAGACCGCCGCAAAGGCCGAGATTTCGGTCGCGGTGGCGAAGCCGCTCTTGAAGCCGAAGAAGATCATGAAGATCAGCCCAACCGAGGCGATCGCGCCGGTCCACAGTCCCGACACCGCGGCGCGCGGCTCCGCCTCCACATTCGCGGCGGGACGCTTGCCGAAAATGATCGAGACCGCGATCAGCGCCAGCGCCATCAGCGCGGCCGGCAGCATGCCGGCGACGAACAGTCCGCCGATCGAGAGATTGGCGACGAAGCCGAGGATGATCAAATTGATGCAGGGCGGAATGGTCTCCGCCATCACAGCGGAAGCCGCGAGCAGCGCTACGGCCCCGCCCGGATTCTGCCGCGAGCGGCGCGCCGCGGGGATCAACACCGAACCGACCGCGGCGACATCGGCCATCTTCGAGCCGGAGATGCCTGAGAACAGCACCATCGACATCACCATCACGACATTAAGCCCGCCGCGCATGCGCCCGACCGCACGCTGCAGCAGCTCGATCAGCCGGACCGACATGCCGTTGGCTTCCATCAAATAGCCGACCAGGATGAAGAACGGGATCGCCAGCAGCACGAAATTGTCGATGCCGCGCGCCATCTGTTGGGCAAAGATCACGCCGGGCAGCGTGCCCTCCACCCAGATGAAGATCAGCGCCGCCAGCGCCAGCGCAAAGCCGATCGGCAGTCCGCCGAACAGCGTGAGGAAGAAGCCGACCAGCATCAGCGCCTGCGACGACGGCACGGACGACGGCGCCAGCGCATCCCAGGCCAGATAGAGGCCGACGATGACGGCCGTCGCGACGATGCCGGCCACCATGTCGCGGAGCGGGCGGCTACAGAACGTCTCGAACGCGAAGACCGTCATGAACGAAGCGCCGACGCCCATCGGATAGAACGTCCATTCCAGCGGCAGGCCGGAGCCGGAGGTCTGGCCGGTGGTGAGCCAGCCCATCTTGATGGCGTTGAACGCAACGGTGAAGGCGATGATGGCGGCAAGCAGCGCACCGACCGCATCGACGACCCGCCGCACGCCCGGCGGCAGCATGTCGACGAAGAAGGCGACGCCGAGATTCTCGCTGCGTGCCAGCGCGCTGGCCGCGCCGAAGAAGCTCGAACCGACCATCAGGCCGCGGGCGACGTCGTCGGACCACTCGACCGGCGCGTTGAACAGGAAGCGCGCCAGCACCGACGCGCAGACCACCACAAGATCAGCAGCCAGCAGCATCGCGGCGATCGCATCGCTGACGGCGAGCAGCGGCGCCGTGATCCGCTCAGCGCTGCTTCTGGGCGCGACTGCGGCGACCGACATGCGCCGACCTCAGGCCTGGGTGGCGCGGATCAGATCGACAACGGCCTTCGCCTCGGGCCGCGCCTTGATGAAATTGTCGGTCTGCGGCAGCACGCGCTTGCGGAACGCCTCCTTGTCGCATTCGACGACGGTGACGCCCTTCTCCGCCAAGGTCGCCAGCGCCTCCTTCTCCACCGCAAGGCCGTGCGCGCGGGTATCGATCGCGGCCTTGCTCGCCGCGTCGAGGAAGCCCTCGCGCAGCTTGGGGACCATGCGGTTGAAGCTGGTGTCGCTGAAATAGACCGCGAGCGGCGAGAAGATGTGCTGGGTCAGCGCATAGTGCTTCGACGTTTCGTAGAACTTGCTGGCGAGGATGGTCGGCGGATCGTGCTCGAGCCCGTCGAGCACGCCGGCCTGCAGCGCCGTATAGATCTCGCCGAACGCCAGCGGCGTCGCCGCAGCACCCATCAGCCGCAGGCATTCGGTGATGATCGGATTGGGCAGCGTGCGGATCTTCAACCCGGCGAGATCTTCCGGCGTCTTCACCGGCTTCTTCGCCAGCACGCTGCGCGCGCCGAAATTATAGGCCCAGCCGATGATATGGATGCTGGCGCCCTTGAGCAGCGCATCCTCGATCGGCTTGGCCGCGCCGGCGTCGAACGCCTTGGTCTGCTGCTGATAGCTGGTGAAGAGGTAGCCGAGGTCGAAGGTGCCGACCAGCGGCACCAGATTCGCCGAAATCGACGAGCCCGACACCATCAGGTCGATCACCCCGAGCTTGACCGAGTTGATGACGTCGATCTCCTGGCCGAGCTGGTTGTCGGGGAAGAAGGTGACGTCGATCTGCTCGCCGAGCCCGTTCGCCTTCAGGCTCTTGACCAGATTGTCGTAGTAGACGCGGCCGTTGGCGTATTTGGGATCGTTCGGCAGCGACGACGAGCATCGCATCTTCAGGGTCGCGGCCTCGGCGCGGCCGACGATGGCGGGCGCGGCGGCAAGCCATGCCGCGGCCGTGACCGACGATCGCAGCACAATGCGGCGGCTGACCCGGTTCGTCGTCATGATGGTGCTCCTCCCCAGGAACGGATCGTTATTGTGTTGGCCGCCCGCCTGAACGGCGTGAGCTTGGCAGCCTATTTGTCATAATGTATGACAAATCAGATACGGTTGTGCAAGAGCGCGGCGCGGCGGCGGCGCAGGCACCAACCGCAGCGAGGCTTCCGATGTTCCAGACATCCAACGCATTGCGTCGGAGCATGCACAGCCAGGTCACCGACCGCGTCGGCAGCAGCATCGTGCGCGGCGATATCGGCGTCGGCGAGACGCTCCCGCCGGAGATGCAGATCTGCGAGATGATGGACGTCAGCCGCACCGTGGTGCGCGAGGCGATCCGCACCCTGACCGGCAAGGGATTGATCGAGTCGCGCCCCAAGAGCGGCACGCGGGTGCGGCCGCCCGAGCAGTGGAACCAGCTCGATCCCGACGTGCTGCGCTGGCACCTCGAGACCGCGGAGATCGATCGCTATCTGGCCAAGCTGTTCCAGCTGCGCGCCGCAGTCGAGCCCGCCGCCGCAGCGCTGGCGGCGACCCATGCCGAGGCGGACGACATCGCCCGCATTCGCGCCGGCTGCGACGGCATGGACGCGGCCAAGACCAACGAGGACTTCGTCGCCGCCGACATCATGTTCCACCAGGCGATCTATTTTGCGACCCGCAACGAGTTCTTCTGGCCGATCGCACAGATGTTCGAGATCACGCTGCGCCAGAGTTTTACGATCGCCGCACCCGGCTCGCACCGCCCGCGCGCGCTGCGCGAGCACCGCGCTGTGCTGGATGCGATTGCGGCCGGCGAGGCCGAGGCGGCGCGCGCGGCGACGGAAGTGCTGCTGACGAATTCGGCCGACGATCTGGTGCGGATTCGCGGCCGCGAGTTCGAGACGCCGGCGGGCAAAGGCGCGCGCAAGCGGTGATGAGCGCACAACTCTCTCCCCATCGTCGTCCCTGCGAAAGCAGGGACGACCACGAGGATGGTTCTCGATTTCAACCTGTCAAACAACTTGCTCGGCGTTATCGCCCGGCTCGACCGGGCGATTCAGTATTCCAGAGACGCTAGTGCTTGAGCCGAGGGGCCGCGGCGTACTGGATCGCCCGGTCCCGTCTACGCCAAGGCTTCGACGAGGCCTAGATGCTCGGGCGCGCCGTAGCTTTAGCGGAGGCGGCGAGCCGGGCGATGACAGTGTGGGTGGGGACACAGCTTCGCGTTCTCGCGACATGAATCGTCCGAGCTTTGCATCTCGTTTCGCCCTCCTTTTGCAGAGGGCGCAGGGAAAGCCGGGTGCCGATCGCACCCATGGGCCCCGAGCAATGGGTAGAAAGCTCGGGGGGTAGGACCACAGGTGTAACCGGAAACACTCCGGCTTTCCCTGCGCGATGGGTTACGGCTTACTTCGTGCTCTCCCCGGCGAGACTGGGCTTGCTTGTCACCGCCCTCGCATCACGCCATCGTCCGACCAGCCGCGCAATCCGCGAACGATAGCGCCATTTTCCGCGAGCTGGCAAACCTTCGCGCGCTTTCGAGTACGCCACCGAGGTGCCGTTCCAATGCCCACCGGTGCGCCCGGACACGGTCCTGTGACCATAGTTGAAGGTATCGGTGACGAAACTTCTGGATTGTTGGCGGCGCAGACGCCAAGACAGAGGGACTATTCTTCGAAGGTTTCATTGATGCACGACGTCTCGATCCCGGCAGCCCTGATCGCCGGTCTGGTCAGCTTCCTGTCGCCCTGCGTGCTGCCGCTGGTGCCGCCCTATTTGATCTACCTGACCGGTGCGACCATCGAGCAGGTCAACCAGGACGGCGCCACCGCGGCCTCCAAGCGCGCGGTGATGATGGCGGCGCTGATGTTCGTGCTCGGGTTCTCCACGGTGTTCGTCGCGCTCGGCGCCAGCGCCTCCCTGGTCGGCGGGCTGGTGCGCGCCTGGTCGGCCGAGCTCTCGATCCTGGCCGGCATCGTCATCATCATCATGGGCCTGCACTTCCTCGGCATCACCCGGATCGGCCTCTTGATGCGCGAGGGCCGCATGACCGCGCCCAAGCCGGTCGGGCTGTGGGGCGCCTATGTCATGGGCCTTGCGTTCGCGTTCGGCTGGACGCCCTGCATCGGACCGATCCTGGCGGCGATCCTCTCGATTGCGGCTTCGGAGGCCACGGTGACGAAGGGCGCCGGCCTGCTCGCGGTGTATTCCGCCGGGCTCGGCATCCCCTTCCTGCTCGCCGCCTTCATGATCAAGCATTTCTCCTCGCTGTTCGCGCGGATGAAGCGCCATCTCGACACCGTCGAGCGCGTGATGGGCGTGCTGATGGTGGTCACCGGCATCGGCTTCCTGACCGGTGCGGTCTCCAACGTCAGCGTCTGGCTGCTGGAGACTTTTCCGGCGCTGCAATACATCGGCTGATGCGCTTCGCGCCTGCACAGGCCCCTGTCCGCTGGCTATTGGCTTCGCGATGTCCGAATATTCAAAAATCGCGGCAATCCACGTGGGAGACCGATGGGCCAGGATCATCCGACACGCGCCAGCTGGCCGGTCTTCCGTTCGCTTAAAGCGTTCCGGCCGAGCGACCTGCCCGGCGACCTGATCGCCGGGCTGACGCTTGCCGCGATCGCGATCCCGGAGCAGATGGCGACCGCGCGGCTTGGCGGCTTCTCGCCGCAGATCGGCTTCTTTGCCTTCATGGCGGGCTCGCTCGGCTTTGCGATGCTCGGGGCCAACCGCTACCTGTCCTGCGGCGCCGATTCCACGATCACGCCGATCTTCGCGGCCGGCCTCGCGCTGATGGCGACCGCCGGCTCGCCCGACTATCAGTCGCTGGCGATGGCACTGGCGCTGATGGTCGGCGCGATCATGATCGCCGGCGGCCTGTTCAAGCTCGGCTGGGTCGCCAATCTGCTGTCGACGCCGGTCACAGTCGGCTTCCTCGCCGGCATCTCCGTCCACATCCTGGTCTCGCAACTGCCGGGCGTGCTCGGCCTGACCACGCCGGACGGGCCGACGCTGTACAAGCTCGGGGTTCTCGCTGCAGAGATCGGCCAAACAAATTTCTATACGCTGGCGATCGGCCTCGGCGTGCTGGCGCTGGTCGCGGGATCGGAGAAGATCAGCGCGCGCATTCCAGGCGCGTTGATCGGCCTTGTCGTGGCCACCATTGCCGTGATCGCCGGCCATCTCGAAAGCAAGGGCGTCAAGGTGGTCGGCATCGTGCCGGGGTCGCTGCCGAAGCCGTCATTTCCGGACATCGCACCGGAGCGATGGATCAAACTGTTGTCGCTGGCAATCCTGATCGCCATCGTGGTCATGGTGCAGACCGCGGCGACGACGCGTTCGTTTCTGTCGGATCCGGACAAGCCGGCCGACGTCGATCGCGACTTCCTCGGCGCCGGTGCCGGCAGCCTCTTGTCCGGCCTGTTCGGCGCCTTCCCCGTCAACGCCAGTCCGCCGCGCACCGGCATCGTCTCGGAGACCGGCGGACGCACGCAGCTCGCCGGGCTGTTCGCCGCGACAATCGTGCTCGCGCTGCTCGCCTTCGGCGCGACGCTGCTAAAACACGTGCCTGACGCTGCGCTCGGCGGCGTGCTGCTGTTCGTGGCGCTGCGCATCATCCGCGTGAAACAGATCGTCGCGATCTTCCGCCAGTCGTTTTACGAATTCCTGCTGGTGCTGGCGACGGCCGCCGCGATCATCGTGCTGCCGATCGAGCAAGGCGTCGCGGTCGGCATCGCACTGTCGCTGCTGCACGGCATCTGGACCACGACGCGGGGCCAGCTGGTGGAATTCGTCCACGTATCGGGCACCACGATCTGGTGGCCGACGGGTCCGCACGTCACCGGCGAGCGCAAGCCCGGCATTGCCGTCGTCGGCCTGCAGGCGCCGCTGTCGTTCCTCAACGCGGAAGGCTTTCACAGCGACGTGCTCAAGACCATCGGCACGGCGACGCCGAAGCCGCTTCTGCTGGTGATCGAGGCCAGCGGCATGATCGAGATCGATTTTACGGCGGCGCAGGCGCTGCGCGATCTGTTTCGCGAATGCCGCGATGACGGCGTGACGGTGGCGGTGGCGCGGCTCGAATCCACGCGCGCGCAGGACGCGTTCGAGCGCTTCGATCTCTACGCGGTTCTGCCGCGGGATCACGTCTTCCGCAGCGTCGATGAAGCGGTGCGGACGCTGGGCCCGAGCTAGCCTGGCGACGGCTCGCCCTCGAGCGTCGGATGCTCCCTCAGGACGTCCGCCTTGATGGAATTGGTGTGGATGGCGCGGAACAGTGCCCGCCCCGTCTTGATGTTGTTGGCCTTCATGCAGAGGCTGACGATCTCGCGCACCGCGGAATCCCGCATCATCTCGTCGGTTATCTTCATCGCGATCTCCATCGCGGTCCTGGCGGCACGCTCGTAGCGCTCACGCTCGACCTGATGCTTGTTCGGCGAACGCTTGTCGGGCGCGCCGACCGCCTCGGCGCAGCCGGCGGCATCGCGGCAGATCGCGCGGATCCGCTGCGCAGCCTCGATATCGCCGAGCGGCTGCTCGACGGGATCATCCCAGATGTCTTTGCGCTTGGCCTTGCTGAACATCCACATCGCCGTACCCCGAAAGCGCGGCGAGCATAGCTGGCCTTGGCACAACCTGTGAACCGCAGAGTCCTCCGGGCGCAAAGCGAGATGCGCGCTATGGCATCATGGCCACACCGGAGCAGTCGATCCGGCAAGTGATGTGATGTCACACGCGCATCAAGCCGATCGTTGCGGCCCGATCGCCTCGAACTGCGCTTTTTGCTCGTCACTGAGGGTGGCGTAGAAACTCTCAAGCGCGGCGCGGACATCCTTGACGGCCTGCAGCATGACGTCGAGCCGCTTGGCAACGGAGGCGAGACGCGCCGGCGGGGTCATTGCCTCGTTGGCCTGGCACGCCGCCTTCAGTTTGCGGGCTGCATCGGCGCTGGTGTCCTGCAGCGCCTGGAGCGCTGCGCGCTGAGCGTCGTTGAGCTGCATCCGGGCCTGGATCTCGCTCGTCGGCCAATCCTGCGCGGCACCCTGCGCAGCGCCGCAGTTCCGGGCGACCGCCGCGTTCTGATCACCTTTGGGATCGCGCGCCGCGGCGTCCTTGCGCTGGTTGTCGGCGAGCGCGTTGAACCGCGCCTTCTGCTCGTCGTCGAGCAGGCCGTAGAATTTTTCCAGCGGCGGCCTGACGGTTGCGACTGCCGTCACCATCGCTTCGATCCGCTGCTGCATGGCGGCGAGGCGGTTCGGCGCGGTCAACACCACCTGCGCAGGACATGCCGCCCGAATGGTGCGGGCGGCGGCAAGCGACGCTTCGCCGAGTTCGCCGAGCGCAGCCAACTGCGCCTCGGTCGGCTGCACGGTATCCGCGATCTGATCCACCGGCAGGCCGGCGATCGAGCGGCTGTCATTGCCGCACATCTCTTCGATCCGCCCGCCGCCGCGATATCGGCGGCCCGGCCTGCGATCGGGCAGATAGCTCCTGAGATCGTCATAACCATAGGGACCGAAGATGCCGGCATAGATGTCCGGATAGCCGTAGCCCCAGAATCCGAGATCGTCGCCCCAGACCGCGTAGTCATAGATGTCGTTGTAGGCGAACGGCCAGAACAGCGGGCCGACCCAGCCATAGCCGCCGCCCGAATGCTGCCACCAGCCGCTGGCAACCGTCCCGCCGTGCCAGCCGGCGAGCGCCGCGGCCGCGGCGATCTGCGCACGCGCCGCCGGGTTGCTCAACAGCCGGCCGTTGCGCAATGCGCCGTTGCGCGACAGCGAGTTGAACGCATTGCGCATGTTGCCGCGCTGGCCGAAATTGGCCGCCCCGCGCGACGCGAACGCGCCATGGCCGGCGAAGCCTGATCGCGGGATCGCGTGCGAACGGCCGAACCCGCCATGATGGCTGCCGCCGAAATGCATGTGGCCGAAGCCATGCCCGCCATGTCGATGACCACCGCCATATCCATGGCCACCACCATGTCCATGGCCACCGCCGTGCCCGTGACCGCCACCATGGCCTCCTCCATGGCCGCCACCGTGTCCGCCGCCGCGGGCGATCGCGTCGCCCGACAGCGCCATGGCAACGATCATGACCGCAATTCCTACAATTCCGATTGCTCGTCCGATCACTTCTGTCTCGCTCCGCACCAATACACTACGGCACAGGAAAGACGCCGGACGGACCGAAAAGTTCCGCGCGATCGCGGCGCGCAACCGCTCGCGGATACTGCGCTGCTGAGTAATGAAGCCTCAGGCGGCGGGGACGATCTTTCCGGGATTGAAGATGTTCTGCGGATCGAGCGCCTGCTTCAGCGCCCGCATCGCGTCGAGCGCCTCCACCCCGAGCTCGGCCTTCAGATATTTCTGCTTGCCCTGGCCGATGCCGTGCTCGCCGGTGCAAGTGCCGCCCATCGATTGCGCGCGTTCGACAAGGCGATGCATGAACTCCTCGCCACGCGCCATCTCGTCCTTGTTGTCGATGTCGCAGACCAGCGAGCAGTGGAAATTGCCGTCGCCGACATGGCCGACGATCGGCGACAGCAGATTGAGCCGCTTCAGATCGTCCTCGGTCTCGGTGACGCAGTCGGCAAGCCGCGAGATCGGCACGCAGACGTCGGTCGCGACGACGCCGATGCGGTCGCCGGGACGCAGCGCCTTGACCGACCAGTAGGCGTCGTGCCGGGCCTGCCACAGCCTGGTGCGGTCTTCCGGCTTGGTGGTCCAGGAGAAGTCGCCGCCGCCGCATTCGGCGGCGATGTCGCGGAAATTCTTCGACTGCTCGGCGACCTCGACCTCGCTGCCGTGGAATTCCAGCAGCAGCAGCGGCGTCTCCGGCAGCGACAGTTTCGAATAACTGTTGCAGGCCTTCACCTGCTCGGCGTTGAGCAGCTCGATCCGGGCGACCGGGATGCCGGTCTGGATCGCGAGGATGGTCGCCTGGCAGGCGCCGCGCACCGTCTCGAACGAACAGGCGGCGGCTGCGATCGTTTCGGGAATGCCGCGCAGCTTGATGGTAAGCTCGGAGATGATGCCGAGCGTGCCTTCGGCGCCGATGAACAGATGGGTGAGATCGTAGCCGGCCGACGACTTCTTGGCCCGCGTGCCTGTGGTGATGATCTCGCCGTCGCCGCGCACCACCTTCAGCGCCAGCACGTTCTCGCGCATGGTGCCGTAGCGCACCGCGTTGGTGCCGGAGGCGCGGGTGGAGGTCATGCCGCCGAGCGAGGCGTCGGCGCCGGGATCGATCGGAAAGAACAGGCCCTGATCGCGCAGATGCTCGTTGAGCGCCTTCCGGGTCACGCCGGGCTGGATCACGCAGTCGAGATCCTCGGCATGCACCTCGAGCACCTTGTTCATGTCGCGCAGATCGATGCAGACGCCGCCCGCCGGCGCATTGACCTGGCCCTCGAGCGAGGTTCCGGTGCCGAACGCGATGACAGGCACCCGATTTGCGGCGCAGATCCGTACCACGTCCTGAATGTCAGCCGTCTCCTGCGCCATCACCACCGCATCCGGCGGCTGGTTCGGCAGCCATGTGGTGGTATGGGCGTGCTGTTCGCGCACGGCCAAAGACGTGACGAGCCGGTTGCCGAACCGTGCCGCCAGCGCGTCGATCGCGCGCTTCAGGGCCTGCGGCTCAGGTCCCGTCAAATTGCTCGAAATCGTTGTCGCCACGTCAAATTTCCTCCCGGCTTTAGCCGACCGTGGCAAAGCTTGTATAAGGGGTCAAGAGAGCCGGACTTGAAAAAGTGGCCGCCGGAGTCACAGAAAAGCTCATGCTCGAACGCCAACAGACCAGGGATGGATCATGACGTCAGTGACTGCCGCGAGCGAGATGCCGATCCCGCCGGCCCCGTTCAAATCCTCGTTGATGCAGATCGAGCCGCAATGGATCGATTACAACGGCCACCTCAACATGGCCTACTACAACGTGATGTTCGACCGCGCCATCGACGAGATGTGGCTGCAGCTCGGCATCGGGCCGGCCTACATGAAGGCGCGCCACTGCTCGACCTTCACCGCCGAGTGCCACGTCCGTTATTTGCGGGAGATTCATCTCGGCGATCCCGTGCAGGTCTCGGTCTTCCTGCTCGGCGCCGACGAGAAGCGGCTGCACACCTTCGAGGAACTGCGCCACGCCACCGAGGGCTGGCTCTCGGCGACCTCGGAAAACCTCACGCTGCACATCGACATGGAGGCGCGCAAGGTGGCGCCGTTTCCGCCTGACATCCAGGCACGCGCCCGGGCGATCGTGGAGAGCTATGCGGGCGTACCGCGTCCCGAGGGCATCGGCCGCAACGTGGCGATGCCCTCGGCGAAGTAGATTTTGGCGCTTCGCTAAACTCGCGTGCGGCCGCGCGCCAATCCGACCACCGCCGACACCAGGAACAGGATGATGGCGATGAAGAAGATCGCCTTGGCGATTTCGATCGAGGCGCCGGCGATGCCGCCGAAGCCCAGAATGCCGGCGATCAGGGCGATGACCAGGAATGTGACGACCCAGCTCAGCATGATCAAACCTCCGCTTCGTTTCCTTGCTCGTTTTGCCGGCGCGGACCTCTGCCCGGCGCCGAACTTGTTGAAACAATCCTGCGGGGAAACGCTGGTTCCTGACCGCGAAACCGCGAAATTTTCGCCGATTTCAGGAACCAGGCCGGTTGTGCGCTGCTGCCGAAACCGTTCCAAGCAGCCGCGATAAAACCTGTCAAAACGGCCGATCAGGCCCTATATGCCCCTCAATCCCTGTTAAGAAGGCTCCCCTTCACCGTCCCACGGTGCCATCGTGGGGCCGAGACGATTCGCTGATGACCGAGCCGAGCAAATTGCCCCCTCACGGCGTTCCCGAGCACCAGCCGGTGGCTGGGGGCATCGCCGCGCGTGCGCGGGCGGCTGCCGGTCCGCAATATCTCCACGGCCTCAATCCGGAGCAGCGCGAGGCGGTCGAGACGCTCGACGGCCCCGTGCTGGTGCTCGCCGGCGCCGGCACCGGCAAGACGCGGGTGCTGACCACGCGCATCGCGCATATCCTGAGCCAGAGCCGCGCGCGGCCGCACGAGATCCTGTCGGTGACCTTCACCAACAAGGCGGCACGCGAGATGAAGCTGCGGCTCGGCCAGATGCTGGGCCAGGCGGTCGAGGGCATGCCGTGGCTCGGCACCTTCCACTCGATCGGCGGCCGCATCCTGCGCATCCATGCCGAGCTGGTGCAGCTCAAGTCCAACTTCACGGTGCTCGACGTCGACGACCAGGTGCGGCTGCTCAAGCAGCTGCTGCAGGCCGAGAACATCGACGACAAGCGCTGGCCGGCGCGGATGCTGGCCGGCCTGATCGACAGTTGGAAGAACCGCGGGCTGTCGCCGTCGCAGGTGCCGTCGGGCGAGGCCGCCTCGTTCGGCAACGGCAAGGGCGGCAAGATCTACGCGACCTATCAGGAGCGGCTGAAGATCCTCAACGCCGCCGATTTCGGCGACCTGCTGCTCGAGAACATCAGGCTGTTCCGCGAGAACCCCGATGTGCTCCGGCAGTACCAGAACCGCTTCAAGTTCATCCTGGTCGACGAATATCAGGACACCAACGTCGCGCAGTATCTGTGGCTGCGGCTGCTGTCGCAGGCGCCGTCGCAGCCCGGCCTGCCGCTGTCGGCGGTGATTCCGGGTCCGATCGATGATGCGGCCGCAAAGCAAGCAGCAAGCGCACAGCCCGCGCTGGCCGCTCCCTCTGCGCCGCTCAAGAACATCTGCTGCGTCGGCGACGACGACCAGTCGATCTATGGCTGGCGCGGCGCCGAGGTCGACAACATCCTGCGCTTCGACCACGATTTTCCCGGCGCCAAGGTGATCCGGCTCGAGCGCAACTACCGCTCCACCGGCCACATCCTGGCCGCGGCCTCGCATCTGATCGCGCATAATGAAGGCCGGCTCGGCAAGACGCTGCGCACCGAGGATGTCGACGGCGAGAAGGTCACCGTCACCGGCTCCTGGGATTCGGAAGAGGAAGCGCGCGCGATCGGCGAGGAGCTCGAGGAGTTGCAGCGCGCGGGCGAAAACCTCAACGACGTCGCCATCCTGGTGCGCGCCTCGTTCCAGATGCGCGAGTTCGAAGACCGCTTCGTCACGCTCGGCCTGCCCTATCGCGTGATCGGCGGCCCCCGATTCTATGAGCGCGCCGAAATCCGCGATGCGCTGGCCTATCTGCGCACCATCAACTCGCCGGCCGACGATCTCGCCTTCGAGCGTATCGTCAACGTGCCCAAACGGGGCCTCGGCGACGCCACCGTGCAGCTGCTGCACGACCATGCCCGCAAGCGCCGCATTCCGCTGTTCGAGGCGGCGCGCGCCGTGGTCGACACCGACGAGCTGAAACCGAAGGCGCGCGGCTCGCTGCGCGATCTCGTCATGCAGTTCGACCGCTGGCGCGCCCAGCGCGAGGTTGTCTCGCATACCGAGCTCGCCGAGATCGTGCTCGACGAGAGCGGCTATACCGAGATGTGGCAGAAGGACCGCTCGGCTGACGCCGCAGGCCGCCTGGACAACCTCAAGGAGCTGGTGCGTTCGATGGAGGAATTCGAGAACCTGCAAGGGTTTCTCGAACATATCTCGCTGGTGATGGACCGCGACGGCGAAGCCGGCGACGAGGCGGTGTCGCTGATGACGCTGCATTCGGCCAAGGGCCTGGAGTTCGACAACGTGTTCCTGCCGGGCTGGGAGGAAGGCCTGTTCCCGAGCCAGCGCACGCTGGATGAACAGGGCCGCGCCGGGCTCGAGGAGGAGCGCCGCCTCGCCCATGTCGGGCTGACCCGCGCCCGCCGCCGCGCCAAGATCTATTTCGCCACCAACCGCCGCATCCATGGCACCTGGTCGACCACGATCCCCTCGCGCTTCCTCGACGAGTTGCCGGCGCACAATGTCGAGATCACCGAATCCAAGGGCGGCTCGGGCTGGGGCGGCAGCGGCGGCTATGGCGCCTCGCGCTTCGACAACCTCGAATCATTCGGCTCGAGCTACTCGACCCCGGGCTGGCAGCGCGCCCAGGCCAACCGCGGCCGCGGCGGCGGGGGGCGCAGCGGCGGCGGCTTCGAGGAGCGGCAATCGTCATTTTCAGGTTCGCGGAGCGATGGCTCCTCGGGCGGCTTCAATCGCAGCAAGCGCGGCCCCATGGTGATCGAAGGCGAGCTGGTGGCGAAATCCACCGGCACGGTATCGGAATTCTCGCTGGAGGACCGGGTGTTTCACCAGAAATTCGGCTACGGCCATGTGGTGAAGATCGACGGCAACAAGCTGACCATCGCCTTCGAAAAGGCCGGCGAGAAGAAGGTGGTCGACAGCTTTGTGGAACGGGTGTGACATAGCTGCCTTCCTTGGCGGCCTTCCCTGTTCGTAGCTCTTGACCCCAGTTGAATTCACGGGTTGAGATGGCCCCATGGTCCGGGGAGGGTTTTTCCTTTTTGTCATCGCGTTGACTGCGCCGTCGCTGGCGGTCGCGGAGACGATGAGCTTTGGCGATTCGGCCGCGCAGCTCGCCAAGGCCTGCGGCGCTGACATCACCGCCAACTGCCGCGGCGTCAATCTCGACGCCACTCGCCTCAAGGAGTGCCTGTCGCGCAACCGCGACGTGATATCGCCGCAGTGCAAGGAGACGTACTTCTCCACACTCGATACGATCCAGAAGCGGATCGCGGCGCGCGTAACGGTGGCAAACGCCTGCACCCGCGAGATCGTCAAGGTCTGCAACGGCTCGACCAAGGAGACCAGCAAGGCGGTGCCCTGCCTCGTCGCAGCCAAGGGCGTCAGCCGCAATTGCGCCCAGGCGATCAATGACGCGGGGTATCAATGATGCGGCGGTCGACGCTCCTGTTGCGCGATCTTGGCCTGTTGGGCCTGCTCGGCGCGCTGACGCTGCTGGCGGCGCCGCTCGCGCAGGCGCAGACCGCGGTGACGCGCGACGACGTCATCGCCAAGCTCAATCATTTCGAGACCGACGCCGCGATCGATGTCACCGCGCTGCGCCAGCAGACGCTCGAACGATCGAAGTCACGATTGAAGAACGAGCCGCCGCCGCAAAAGCGTCCGCCGATCGCTCCCGACCTGACCAAGCTGCCGGCGTTCAACGCCGACATCGCGTTCGACGTCGACACGCCGATCGTGATGCCGGAATCGTATCAGACGGTCGGACGGATCGCCGATGCGCTGACGCATTCCTCGCTGTTGCCCTACACATTCCTGATCGTCGGCCACATCGAATCGACCGGACGGCGCGACAACAACGTGCTGCTGAGCCAGCGGCGCGCAGACGCGATCCGCGACATCCTGGTCAACACCTTCAAGATCGCGCCGAAGCGCCTGCAATCGGTCGGGCTCGGCGAAGAGCAGTTGCTCGACCCCGCCCGCCCCAACGCGCCGGTCAACAACCAACTGCAGATCATGCTGGTCGCGAAAGTCGCCGACGAGCCGCCCGCGCACCCGGCGCCGGCGGCAGCCGCCAAGAAGCCGGCGAAGCCAGCCAAGAGGCACTAGCGCGGCTTTTCCGCCACGCCGCAGAATAAGTTTCTGCGCTGCCGGGTGATTGCGGAACGGAATATGCGTTCCTATCTGCGCTTGACCCGCATCCCGCCCCGCCCGGGCCCCAATCCGCGCGCGCCCCTCCCTCACGCTTTCGATCCTTCATGTCGCCGATCATTTCCGTATCCAATCTTTCGAAGACCTACGGCTCCGGCTTCAAGGCGCTGAAGGGCATCAATCTTGATATCAACCGTGGCGAGATCTTCGCGCTGCTCGGGCCGAACGGCGCCGGCAAGACCACGCTGATCAGCATCATCTGCGGCATCGCCAATCCGAGCGAGGGCCGCATCACGATCGGCGGCCACGACATCATCGGCGACTATCGCGCGGCGCGGTCGATGATCGGGCTGGTTCCGCAGGAACTGCACACCGACGCGTTCGAATCGGTCTGGGCGACCGTCAGCTTCAGCCGCGGCCTGTTCGGCAAGCCGAAGAATCCCGCCCATATCGAGAAGGTGCTGCGCGACCTGTCGCTGTGGGACAAGAAGGACGACAAGATCATCACGCTGTCCGGCGGCATGAAACGCCGTGTGATGATCGCCAAGGCGCTGTCGCACGAGCCGCAGATCCTGTTCCTCGACGAGCCCACCGCCGGCGTCGACGTCGAATTGCGCAAGGGCATGTGGGAAGTGGTTCGCACGCTGCAGGCTGCCGGCGTCACCATCATCCTGACCACGCACTACATCGAGGAAGCCGAGGAGATGGCCGACCGCATCGGGGTCATCAACAAGGGCGAGATCATCCTGATCGAGGACAAGGCGACCTTGATGCAGAAGCTTGGCAAGAAGCAGCTGACGCTGCATCTGCAGAGCAAGCTCGACGCCGTTCCGCCCGCGCTTGCCGCCTACCATCTCGAATTGTCCGACGACGGCCGCGCGGTGACCTATGACTACGACACCAAGGGTGACCGCACCGGCATCACCAGCCTGCTCAGCGACCTCCGCAATGCCGGCGTCCGCATCTCCGATCTCGATACCAGGCAGAGCTCCCTCGAAGACATCTTCGTCAGCATCGTGAGGGCGCCATGAACTACCGCGCAATCCGGGCTATCTATCTGTTCGAAATGGCGCGCACCTGGCGCACGCTGCTGCAGAGCATCGTCTCGCCTGTCGTCTCGACCTCGCTGTATTTCGTGGTGTTCGGCGCCGCGATCGGCTCGCGCATCACCCAGGTCGAGGGCGTCAGCTACGGCACCTTCATCGTGCCGGGGCTCGTGATGCTGTCGGTGCTGACGCAGAGCATCTCCAACGCCTCGTTCGGCATCTACTTCCCGAAATTCGTCGGCACGATCTACGAGATCCTGTCGGCGCCGATCTCCTATTTCGAGATCGTGATCGGCTATGTCGGCGCCGCCGCCACCAAGTCGATCATCCTCGGCCTGATCATCCTGGCGACCGCCGGACTTTTTGTGCCTTTGCATATCCAGCATCCGGTCTGGATGCTGACCTTCCTGGTGCTGACCGCCGTCACCTTCAGCCTGTTCGGCTTCATCATCGGCATCTGGGCCGACGGCTTCGAGAAGCTGCAGATGATCCCGATGCTGGTGGTGACGCCGCTGACCTTCCTCGGCGGCAGCTTTTATTCGGTGAACATGCTGCCGTCGGGCTGGCGCACCATCACGCTGCTCAATCCCGTGGTCTACCTGATCTCCGGCTTCCGCTGGAGCTTCTACGAGATCGCCGATGTCAGCGTGGCGCTGAGTCTCGGCATGACCGTGGGATTCCTGGTGGCCTGCATGGCCATCGTGGCGTGGATCTTCAGGACTGGCTATGGGCTGAAGAACTGACTTGCGAAAGCAAGTCATTCCGGGGCGCGCCTTAGCGCGAACCTCAGATGCGCAATCGCGCATCGGGGAATCTCGAGATTCCGGGTTCATGCTTCCGCCTTCGCTCTTCGAGCTTCGGCGGACAAGTCGCATGCCCCGGAATGACGGTCACCGTCTCAATAACAATGGAAATGGCCGTGGCGGTAATAGCCGCGGCAGCGGTGACCGCGGCGGTAGCCGCGATCCGGAATGCCGAACACACCTTTGACCGCGCCCATGGCGCCGCCAACACCGGCGCCGACGGCGCCACCGACCACGCCGCCGACCGGGCCGGCGACCCGGTTGCCCTCATAGGCACCCTCATGGGCGCCACGGACGATGCCCTGGGCATGGCCGGCATGGGGGACTGCCACCAGCGCCAAAGCGAGGGCTGCGGCCGCAAGCAGGATCCGCGCGGAGAGGCCGGCGGGGACGACGGCCGCGGTCTTAACCTTGGTGTTGTTCATCTGGATTCCTTGAAGCTCGGCGCGATCGCGCCGCCGGGGCGGGATTGTGAAACGCCCATGCGGCCAGATGGTTGCGTGTTGGCGGCCAATTGCTGGCATCGTCGCGGCCCGCTCGCGAAAAAGTCAGGCCGCCGCGACCGGCAGGCCCGGCTTCGGCCTTGTTTGCGCCGTGCGCGGGATTAACGATGGCGCTTAACGATGGCCTGGGTCCGCGACTGGAACCAAGTTCGGATTCCGTGCATATTGGTTGCCGGGGACGGAGAGCCGCGGCATCGCGATCAGGCCTGGAGGCCAAAGGTAAAATGCGTTCGTTCCTCATTGCGTTCACTTCCGTGATGCTTTTTGCGGCCGGCGCCGCGCAGGCCAAGGTCGATATCACCATCGACAAGGACAACCAGCAGATGACCGTCGCGGTCGACGGCGTCGCGCGCTATCACTGGCCGGTCTCGACCGGCATCCCCTCGCGCGAGACGCCGAACGGCAGCTTCCGCGCCTTCCGCATGGAAGAGGACCACTACTCCAAGGAATTCGACGACGCGCCGATGCCGCACTCGAT
This sequence comes from Bradyrhizobium septentrionale, assembly GCF_011516645.4. Classification (NCBI taxonomy): domain Bacteria; kingdom Pseudomonadati; phylum Pseudomonadota; class Alphaproteobacteria; order Hyphomicrobiales; family Nitrobacteraceae; genus Bradyrhizobium; species Bradyrhizobium septentrionale. Next base: position 148,522 of record NZ_CP088285.1, read on the forward strand.
CTTCTTCACCAAGATCGGACACGCGATTCACGGCACGGACTCGGTGAACCGGCTCGGCTCGCCGGCCTCGCATGGCTGCGTGCGGCTGTCGCGCGACAACGCAACGACGCTCTACGCGCTGGTCCAGAAGCAAGGCGTGCTCAACACCACGGTGACGCTGACCGGCTCATCCCAGGTCGCACTGGCGCGCAATCCGCGTGGGCGCAACGGCACCGCCGTCGCCCGCCGCGCGCCGCAGCAAGACGAGCAATACGGCACCGCTGCCGCCGGCGACCCCGTCGTGCTGACGCCGCAGCCGCGCGAATATCCGGCGCAGGCCCGCGCCGATGACGGCTTCATCTATCCGGCCGACGGCAGTTCGACTGCGCAGCGCTACCCGGCGCCGCCGTCAAGCCGCCGCGTCTACGACGCGCAGGGCTATGGCCAGCAACAATACTACGGCAACCAGGGCTACGCGCCGGCGCCGCAGGGCAATTACCAGCCGCGGCCGTCCTACCAGCAGCAGCAGCGCGGCTTCTACGGCAACAACTATCAGGACTGAGACGCAGTCTCCTGATCCACTGACGGCGCCGCACGCCGCGCGCCGTCAGTTCACGATCCCCTCACCCGCTTGTGACCGCTGCAAAGCGCCCGCATCGTCGGCCGCCGTGGCCCGTCGTCGCGTCGTCATCTGATTGTAAAATTAGCCCGATATTCGGCGGCAATAGCGCCCGCCTTGGCCTCTGGAGGCCGATTCACGCGGAGTACCTGACGACATCAGGGCGAGAAGCGCGGGTCACGTAGGCAGTATCAGAGGTCGAAATGAAACGGGGCTTCATTGTCCTTTGCCTGTGCGTCGTGGCGATGGCCGGCTATTTCACGATGGACCGATGGGCGATCCGTCACACGATGCTGACGTTCCATGACGTGCTGCGCGACGACCGCAACGTCACGGTCGAGGTGGCGGTCCGTCGCGACCGGCAGATGCAGGCGATGGCCGAGATGATCGAATTGCCGGTCGCGATCCTGAGCCACGGCAACACCGTCAAGAACACCGAGTATTCGTTCCTCACCAATCTGTTCGCGTCGCGCGGCTACCTCGTGGTCAGCATCCAGCATGATCTCGACAGCGATGCGCCGATGGTGACCAAGGTCGGCGAGGAATATGTCGGCCGCCGCATGCAATACAATCGCGGCGTCTTCAACATCATGTATGCGATCGACGAGCTCAAGAAGCTCTATCCGAACGCAAACTATCGCCAGCTGACGCTGATCGGCCATTCGAACGGCGGCGACATCTCGATGTTCTTCGCCAAGCAGCATCCCGATTTGGTCAAGAAGGTCGTGACGCTGGACAATCTGCGCGTCCCCTTCATCACCGACGGCAAGATCAAGATCCTCTCGTTCCGCTCCAGGGACCCGGTGTTCAAGGCCGATCCGGGCGTCGTGCCCGACGACGAGACCTGCGCCCGGCTCGGCATCAAGGTGGTACGAACCGAATTCCAGCACAACGACCTCAGCGACCGCGGCCCCGACAGCGCCAAGTCGTCGATCCAGGCCGGGGTCGAGCAATTCCTCGACGAGGACAATGCCGAGAGCACGCCGACGATGCCGCTGCTCGCAGCGTCAAGCCCGGACAAGGAGAAGGCTGCGGCGACAGCCGACGACAGGTAACGGGCGGTCGAACGGCCAGCTGGAGCCTCGGTTCTGATTCAATCAGAACCGAAGCTCCAGTGCCTGCGTGCTCTCTGATGCGACGAGGCCGCTCTTACGCATGCGCGTTGCGATAGGCTGTCGCAACGAGCCAGATTGCGGACACCAGGAAGTAGAACGCGCCGAACCCCGCATAGGGAGCGACGTCCAAAATCGTTGGCGCGACGGTGCCAATGGATTGGCTGATCATGTAGCCACCGGCGAGGGCCGACTGCGCGCCGCTCAGGATCATTGCCCATTGCGCACCGTAATGACGCCAGCGCCTTGCTCCCGTGTACAGCTGCAGCAGACCCGCAAGTATCGCCCAGACTCCGAACACGGCCAGCACGGCATATGTGCTGTGGCTAACCGCCACAATCACGGCGAGCGCCGTTACCGTGCTGACCGCGACGTTCAATGCCTGGGATGGGTTGGCCTGCAGGCCGCCATTGACCCGGGCGTCGGCCAGATTGGCGATGGCGTCCCATGCCGGGTAGATCACGAGCAGAAACGCGGTGACGCCGGGTCGTCCGCTGAACAGAACGGCGGCGGCAACCCAGGCGATCGAGAATATGCCGCGCCCGAGATAATACGATCGCAACCAGGAGGATTGGGTCGAAAGGTGACTTTGTTGCATTGACTGGCTCCACGCTTACCTTCCTACTAGTAGGTAGATATGCCTTTTGAGTCAATCCGACGCCCGGACACCTTCTTGTGTGGGACGGGAGAGCTGGGATAGCTTGACAAGCTTACCTACTGGAAGGTAGGCGCCATTATGAACCCGACGATTTCGACCTCAGAAAAAATTCTCAACGTCGCCCAGTCTCTCATCGTCGCGGGAGGCTACAACGCGTTCAGCTATGCCGACATTGCGGATGCGATCGGCATCAGGAAGGCGAGCATTCACCATCACTTTCCGACCAAGGCTGAACTGGTGTCGGTGCTGGTGGACCGCTACAGGCGGCAGGCGGAGCTGGGCCTGAAGTCTCTCCAAGAGCAGTTCTCGAGCCCGGCCGAACAGCTGCGGTCTTATCTGAACTTCTGGCAGACGTGCATTCGGGATGCCTCGCTGCCCTTCTGCGTCTGCGCGATGCTTGCCGGCGAGATGCCGATGTTGCCGGACGAGGTCGCTTCACGCGTCCGGGCTCATTTCCATGATCTGGCGAGATGGCTGACGTCGGTGCTGCAGGCCGGCGCAGAGCAGCATTTGTTCCACTTGAACAAGCGGCCGGAAGATGAGGCTCAAATGCTGATGGCATCGGTCCACGGCGCAATGCTCTCTGCGCGGGCTTTCAACGATCCCGAGCTGTTCGTCGCAATAGTCAACTCCCAGATCGCGAAGCTGCTGGTAGCGGATCGCTAGGGCAAGACCGATCAAGCCTACTGCTCGCCGTCGCGCAGGCGGCGGTACACCGCACCCAGCACGTTCGAATAATCGTCGGTCCAGACCCGCTGCTTCTCGTCGGCTTCGGTCTCGGTCCAGACATCCGACGATGCGAGCTTGCCGACATCGGCCTCCTCGCGCGCCGAGACCACCACCGAGGTCGAGAAGATGTACTCGTTATCGCGGCCGGAATCCTCGCTGTAGACCCAGCTCTTCATGTCGTTGGCGTCGGCGATGCCGACCACGACGCTGGCGAGTTCGAGGTGACGGTTGGAGACGTGCATCACGACCGCGCCCTGCGGCGCCAGCTTCTGCTTGTAGATCGCCATCGCCTCCTCGGTGGCGAGATGGATCGGGATCGCGTCCGACGAATAGGCGTCGACGATGATGAGATCGTAGACGCCGTCCGGCTCCTTGGCGAAGGTCAGCCGCGCATCGCCGATCACGGGCTTCAGGTTCGGCTCGCAGTTCTGGATGTAGGTGAAGTATTTCGGGTCGCGCGCGGTGTCGACCATCGACTGGTCGATCTCGAAGAAGCGCCAGTCGTCGCCGGGCTGTGATGCGCAGGTCAGCGTCCCCGAGCCGAGCCCGATCACCGCGACCTTCAACGGCGCGCCCTTGCGCTCGCGGATCGCCGTGATCGCCTGCCCGATGCCGCCGTCCTTGTGATAGTAGCTGATCGGCTCCGGCCGCCCGGTGACCGGCGTGCCGTCGTCGTTCCTGAACTTCTCGGCGCCGTGGATCGTGGTGCCGTGCATCAGCACGTGATACTGCCCGTTCGGCGTCACCACGATCTTGTGCACGCCGAAGAAGCTGCGCACGGTTTCGACGCGGCCGTCATCGGACGGATAGGCGCGCAGCACCACCAGCGCGACGACGACGGTGGCAAAGATCTTCCAGCGATTGGCGTTCAGCGCGAGCGCCAATAGCGCCGAGGCCACGCCGACGGCGCCGATCACCCAGACCCTGCGGTCGTCGAACCAGTTGAAGATGTCGCCGGCCGAATAGCTCGGCGCGATCAGCGCCACCGCCAGCACCGCGAGGAACGGCCAGTACCAGGCGCTCCAGCGCGGCAGCCGCTCGGCGCGGCCGGGCGGCCGGCACAGCGCCGCGAGCGCCAGAAGGATCGGATATTCGGCGACCCACGAGAAAGTAAAAGGCGCAATAAGCCCCGCGAACAAGCCACCGACCATCCCGCCGAACGACAGCGCGACATAGAAGCCGGTGAGGTATTTCGCGGCCGGGCGGGTGCGCGCGAGCTCGCCGTGACAAGCCATCGCGATGATGAAGAAGCAGAGCTGATGGCCGCCGAGCGTGAGCAGCAGGTTCTGCTCGCCGCCGACCGCGAGCAGGATCACGACGCCGGCGATCGCCAGCGGCTGCGCCAGCAGCATCCATTTGTGCGGCAGCAGCGGCCGCGACTGGAACACCAGCACCCAGGTCAAGAGATACAGCGACAGCGGCAGCACCCACAGCAGGGGCGCCGCGGCGACGTCAGTCGAGATATGCGCGGTCACCGCGATCAAGAGGCCGGAGGGCACGGCGGCGAGGAAGATCCAGCGCGCCCGCTGCGGCCAGGACGGCGCCGGCGCGTTGGCATCATCGGCCGGCATGTTGAGCGCGCCGGCATTGGCCGGCGATCGCAACAGCAGCAGGCCGCAACCCGCGATCAGAACGATCAAGAGACCATAGCCGCCGGTCCAGATCAGGTTCTGGGTGCGCAACGTGAACATCGGCTCGAGCAGCACCGGATAGGACAACAGCGCCAGGAAGCTGCCGATGTTCGAGGAGGCGTAAAGAAAATACGGGTCGGGGCCATTGGGGTGGCCGGTGCGCACGAACCAGGCCTGCAGCAGCGGATTGTTGGCGGCGAGCGCGAAGAACGGCAGGCCGATCGAGACCACGAACAGGCCGAGCAGCCAGATCGCATAGCCCGAAGTCGGCGGCTCGCCCCAGCCGCTCTTGATCGACAGCGGCAACGTCAGCAACGCAATGACGAGCAGCACCAGATGCACCACGATCGGCACGATGCGGCTGTTCAGCTTCATCAGCAGATGCGCATAGGCATAGCCGCCGAGCAGCAGCGACTGGAAGAACACCATCGCCACCGACCACACCGCCGGCGAGCCGCCGAGCCGCGGCAGCACCATCTTGGTGAACAGCGGCTGCACCGAGAACAGCAACAGGGCGCTGACGAAGATCGCGGCGGTATAGACGACCAGCACCAGCCGGTTTCGCGAGGCGGACGGCTCAGATGTCATGAAAGCTCCGGCATGGACCCGGCGGGCGCCGGAGGCGGACGGTCCGGCGGCAGCGCACCGGAGGAGGAGAATTGAGCATAAGGCAGTATCACGGACAAGAAACCGCGGTCACGCGGACTTGACGACGCGGCGCTGCGGCGCCAATCAACGCTATAGTCACACCTTGTTGAAGCGGACATGAACGAAACGGACGTCGTCATCATCGGTGCGGGACACAACGGCCTCACCTGCGCGGCCTATCTTGCGATGGCGGGGTTGCGGGTGAAGGTTGTGGAACGCCGCAAGGTGGTCGGCGGCGCCGCCGTCACCGAGGAGTTCTGTCCGGGCTTCCGCAATTCGGTTGCCGCCTACACGGTGAGTTTGCTCAACCCGCAGATTATGTCTGACCTGAAACTTGCCGATCATGGCCTCAAGATCGTCGAGCGCCGCGCCCAGAACTTCCTCCCCGCGCCCGACGGCAGCTATTTGCTGACCGGCGAAGGCCGCACCGAGCAATCGGTCGCGAAGCTCAGCCAGCACGACGCGGCTGCAATCGGCGTGTTCTCCGGGGAACTCGAAGCCATCGCCGACGTGCTGCGGCAATTCGTGCTGCGCGCGCCGCCGAACCTCGTCGAGGGCTTTGGCATCAGCGCGATGAGCGAGGCCTTCAACGCGCTCGGCACCGCCAACATCCTGCGGCGGCTGTCGCTCGAGCAGCAGCGCGATCTGCTCGATCTGTTCACGCGCTCGGCCGGCGAGATGCTCGACGAGCGTTTCGAGAGTGATCTCGTCAAGGCACTGTTCGGCTTCGACGCCATCGTCGGCAACTATGCCAGCCCCTACGCCGCAGGCTCGGCCTATGTGATGCTGCATCATGCGTTTGGCGAGGTGAACGGCAAGAAGGGGGTCTGGGGCCACGCGATCGGCGGCATGGGCGCGATCACCCAGGCGATGGCGCGCGCCGCACGCGGCCATCGCGTCGAGATCGAGACCGAAGCCGGCGTGCGCGAGGTGATCGTCGAGAAGGATCGCGCGACTGGCGTCATCCTCGACAATGGCGAGACCATCCGCGCCAGATACGTCGTCTCGAACGTCAATCCAAAACTGCTGTACACGCGCCTGGTGCCGGCAGGCGCGCTGGCATCCGAATTCCTCGCGCGCATCTCGCGGTGGCAGAATGGTTCCGGCACATTCAGGATGAACGTGGCGCTCAGCGCCCTGCCCTCATTCACCGCGCTGCCCGGCCCCGGCGATCACCTCACCGCTGGAATCATCATCGCGCCAAGTCTCGGCTACATGGATCGCGCCTGGCGCGATGCGCGCGACTTCGGCTGGAGCCGCGCACCCGTCGTCGAGGTGCTGATCCCCTCGACGCTCGACGACTCGCTGAGCCCGCCGGACCAGCATGTCGCGAGCCTGTTCTGCCAGCACGTCGCGCCGCAACTGCCGGACGGAAAATCCTGGGACGACCATCGCGAGGAGGTCGCCGATCTGATGATCGCAACCGTCGACAGCTACGCGCCCGGCTTCGCGGCCGCCGTGGTCGGCCGCCAGATGCTGTCGCCGCTCGATCTGGAGCGGCAGTTTGGCCTCCTCGGCGGCGACATCTTTCACGGCGCGCTGACGCTGAACCAGCTGTTCTCGGCGCGTCCGATGCTCGGCCATGCCGACTACCGCGGCCCGCTCCGCGGCCTCTACCATTGCGGTTCCGGCGCCCATCCCGGCGGCGGCGTCACCGGCGCCCCCGGCCACAACGCCGCCCGCGCCATCCTGGCCGACCATCGCGCGCTGTTCGCATAGGGCGGATGACGGACCGCGCGGTGGGGGCAAGCTGTGGACAGGTCTGTTGAGAAGCTGTGGGTTGGTTGTGGGCAACCGGCGGCGCCTTGCGTGGGAAAGCCGGTGGACATCCCGGTGGATTGGCTGTGCAGCAGCGGTAGTGTCTCAGTTTGAATTTTTGGGCCAACCTTGGGCCTCTGCTCGGAATTTGTGGCCCGCTTCCGTCCACCGGCCAAAGCGGGTGTTGATATTTTCCATCAAGCCAAATTCCGCGAGCGCTTCTATTGCGTGCTCGCCGGCAGACATTGATAGGCTGTCTACTTGGCCCTTGTATTCATCGAGATACTGGTCGACCATCTTCACCAAGGCGACCAGCAGCGTCTTCTCTTGGTCAGTCATGCAGCCCCTCCCTTGCGAAGCAGCGCGAAGCCGACGAAATTTCAAACTGAGACACTACCAGACCGGCTGTGCAGCAGCGGCTGACAACCCGGCCACAACGCCCCGCATATCCTGTTGGCAAGTCGTGTATGGCTCTGTGGACGACTGCCCAAAAGAAAACACCGGGCGTCGTTGCCCGGTGTTTGCTCGAGAACGCCGTCTGCGCAATTACTTCAGGGAACCGCTGATCGAGTTGAAGGTCCCGCTCAGCGCCGTGCCGACGCCATTCACCGCAGCGATGATGGCGATGGCAATGCCGGTCGCAATCAGTCCGTATTCGATGGCCGTCGCGCCGGATTCGTTCTTCAAGAACTTAACGATAAAAGCCTTCATTGCAGCCCTGCCCTTGGTTGTGATGCCTTGGAGCAGCGGGAGAGGTTCCGCTGCCGGAACCAGTACTAGTACGGTAACATCTAAGGTTGTCTGAACCGGGAACCTATCAATTCTCGCGATATTCGAATGAATCCCGCTTGAAATTTTAACAAAAACCGCGCTACCGGCCTCCGATGACCCCATCCACACACCGCGCCAGCATCACCCTGTCAGACGAACCGACCGCAAAACGCGTGGTCGACGCGCTTTCCGAGTTGTTTTTCGAGGATCAGGCGGCCTTTGCAGCCTTCGAGCGGCCGGACGGCCGCTGGGACGTCACCGTCCATTTTGCCGAGCCGCCGGACCAATCCTTGCTGCGCGAGCTGATCGGACAGGTGGTGCGGCAGGATGTCGCAGAGACTTTAGTCTTTGATGTTGTTGAGGCAAAGGACTGGGTCAAGGCCAGCCTGGAGGACCTTGTCCCGGTCGCGGCCGGGCGCTTCATCGTCCACGGCCAGCATGACCGGCACAGAATTCCGCCCAACAAGCTCGGGATCGAGATCGAGGCGGCGCTCGCCTTCGGCACCGGCCATCACGGCACCACGCGCGGCTGCCTGCTGCTGCTCGACCACGTTCTGAAGGCGTATCAGCCCCGGCGGGTGCTCGACCTCGGCACCGGAACCGGCGTGCTGGGGATTGCCGCCGCCAAGGCGCTGCACGGCCGGGTGCTGGCCAGCGATATCGACCCGCCGTCCGTCCAGGTCGCCGCGGAGAACGCCCGGCTGAACGGCGCAGGTCATCTGGTCGATGTGATCCGCGCCACCGGCTTTGCGTCGCCGCGCTTTGCCGGGGATGGGCCGTTCGATCTGGTGCTCGCCAACATCCTGGCCAATCCGCTGCGCCAGCTGGCGGGGCCGATGGCCCGCCACCTCGCCGCGTCGGCACAGGTCATCCTCTCCGGCCTGCTGACCCACCAGGCGCCGGCTGTCATCGCCGCCTATCGCGCCCGCGGGCTGGTGCCGCTGCGGCATCTCAGAATCGAGGGCTGGAGCAGCCTGCTGCTGCGCTCGGTGAGGTGACATGACCGCGACCGGCAGACAGTGCGGCGACTGCACGCTCTGCTGCAAGGTGATGGCGATCGAGGAACTGGCGAAGCTTGCCAACGCATGGTGCGCGCATTGCAAGCCGGGGCGCGGCTGCCGGATCTACCCGAGCCGGCCGGCGGAATGCCGCTCGTTCAGCTGCGTCTGGCTCGTCAACGAGCTCCTGGAGGAGCACTGGAAGCCCTCCCGGTCGAAGCTTGTCCTGACCACATCGGACGACGGTCTCGAGGTCAGATGCGATCCGGGCTTCCCGGACGCCTGGCGCAGGGAGCCATTCCGCAACGAGCTGAGGGAGTGGGCGCTGTCCGGCGAGACGCTCGACATGACCGTCGTCGTCATCGTCGGTCAGCGAATCACGCTGGTGACGGCGGAGCGCGAGTTCGATCTGGGGTTCGTCGGGCCCGATGAGCGGATCGTGCGCGAGCTCGACGGCACCAGGGTCGTCAACGTGACCGTGGCGAAGGTGTCCGACCTGGAATAGTCAGACCCTTGCAACGGCAGGCATCATCAAGCGTTGGTCCGCGATCCTGTTCGTGATCTCTGCGAAGGAGACCGTCCGCATGAAACGTCCCACTTGCGCTTTCATCATCGCGGCGATCTTCGCTGTCGCGTCTGCGGCGGTCGCCAACGCCCAAGGCGCCGGCATCCGCCCCGTCGGCGACCGCAGCCGCGCCGGCGAACCCTATCGCGGTTATCCAACCGGGCGTCATGACAGCCGGCCGCCGGTACGCAGTGACGGTCGCGAGCGTGGCTGGCCCAGCGGATCATATCCTCTGGAGTACGAAGACCGGGACCGGGGCGTGTACCTCGGTCAACGTCACGATGATTGAAGGAGAGCTATTTGGACGGCGGAGGATCGCGGTCGGGAGTCTCGGCCTTGTCCTGACTGGCTGCACGCCTGGCGCGCGCCTCGACGAAACGGTCGAGCATCTGGACGATGACCCCACGCTGCTTCTGTTCGATCGGCGCGACCGGTCCGCGGGGGACCGGCGGCGAAATCTTCTCAAACGTGAATGCAGGCATCGTGCATCTCCTCACCGTTGAGTTGAGACACTCCTGGACACCCCCCGTACGCTTGACCAAGGACGCGCAGTAGACATCGTCCGGTCATTTCTACTATGCCACGATTCAAGCATAAGTTATGCCAAAATAATGGTCAGGCCTGACCGCGTGGCGCAAGGTGGACAACCGGCTTTCCGGCGCGACAAAGGCGCCGCGTTTGCGCGAAGATCATGCGCCATCTGAAGAGAGTGCGACAGCGATGTTCGAAGCCCATTTCCAGACGTTCGAAGAGCCTGAAGGCGGCGTGGCGCTGACCGCGCGCTTGAGCGCGCTGCGCGAGGAGCTGGCGCGGCGCAAGCTGACCGGGTTTGTGGTTCCGCGCGCCGACCAGCAGCAGAATGAGTATGTTGCGGCGTCCGAGGAGCGGCTCGCCTGGCTGACCGGCTTCACCGGATCGGCCGGGCTCGCGATCGTGCTGAGCAAGCAGGCCGCCCTGTTCGTCGACGGCCGCTACACGCTGCAGGCCGGCAAGCAGGTCGACGCCAAGGCCTGGCAGGTCGAGCCGCTGGTCGAGCCGCCGCCGGAACACTGGCTGACGCGGCACCTTTCAGCCGGCGACCGCCTAGGATTTGACCCCTGGCTGCACACTTCTGCGGCAGCGGAACGGCTGGCGGCGGCCTGCACCAAGGCCGGCGCCGAGCTGGTCGCGGTCGACCGCAACCCGGTCGATGCGATCTGGAGCGAGCGGCCGGCACCGCCGCTCGGCCCGGTCAGCATCCACGGCGCGCAGTTTTCCGGTGAGATCGAGGCCGAGAAGCTCAAGCGGATCCGGCTCGAGATCAACAAGCTCGGCGTCGACGCGCTGGTGCTCTCCGACAGCCACGCGGTGGCCTGGGCCTTCAACATCCGCGGCGCCGACGTCTCGCATACGCCGCTGCCTCTGTCCTACGCGCTGGTGCCGAAGGACGGCCGGCCGCTGGTGTTCATCGATCACCGCAAGCTGTCGAACTCTGTGCGCGACCATCTCGAGCAATCCGCCGATGTCGAGGAGCCGGCGGCGCTGGCACCGAAACTCACCGAACTCGCCAAGCGCGGCGCCTCGATCGCGCTGGACAGCGCGACCGCAGCCGACGCGCTGAGCCGCCTGATCGCGGGCGCCGGTGGCAAGCCGGTGCGCGGCAACGACCCGGTCAGCCTGCTGAAGGCGGTGAAGAACATCACCGAGATCGAGGGCACGCGCACGGCGCATCAGCGCGACGCGGTGGCGCTGACGCGCTTCCTCGCCTGGATCGACCGTGAGGCGCCCACAGGCCACCTCACCGAGATCGACACCGTCGAGGCGCTGGAGACATTCCGCCGCCAGACCGGCGCGCTGAAGGACGTCTCGTTCCCGACCATCGCCGGCACCGGGCCGAACGGCGCCATCGTGCATTACCGCGTGACGCGCAAGAGCAACCGCCGCATCGCGCCCGGCGACCTCCTGCTGATCGATTCCGGCGCTCAATATCAGGACGGCACCACTGACGTCACCCGCACCATCGCGATCGGCAAACCGAGCGACGAGATGCGCGACCGCTTCACCCGGGTGCTGCGCGGTCATATCGCGATCGCCCGCGCGATCTTCCCCGACGGCACCACCGGCGCGCAGCTCGACAGCTTCGCACGGCAGTATCTCTGGCGGGCTGGGATCGATTTCGAGCACGGCACCGGCCACGGCGTCGGCAGCTATCTCTCAGTGCATGAAGGGCCGGCGCGGATCTCAAAACTCGGCACTACGCCGCTGAAGCGCGGCATGATCCTGTCCAACGAGCCCGGCTACTACAAGACCGACGCCTACGGTATAAGGATCGAGAACCTCGAGCTCGTGATCGGCACCGACATTGCCGGCGCCGAGAAGCCGGTCAATGCCTTCGAGACGCTGACCCTGGCGCCGATCGATCGCCGCCTGATCGAGGTGAGCATGCTGGGCCAAGACGAGTTGGCCTGGCTCAACGACTACCACGCCCGCGTCGCGCGCGTGGTGCGCCCGCATCTCGACGACAACGCCACGAAGCTGTGGCTGGATGAGGCGACGGCTGCGCTGAAGTAGCGGCGCCGAGCTTACCGCACACCCTTTCCTCACACATAGTGTCATCCCCCGCGCATGCGGGGGATCCAGTACGCCGCGGCCCATCAGTTTAAATACGCCGGCCTCTGGAATACTGGGTCCCCCGCTTTCGCGGAGGACGACAGCGGAATTCGCGGAGGACGACAGTGTGCTTATTGCGCGAGACGAAACATCATCGCTGCGCCTCCTGAAATCGCATGGGCGTATGCCGAAACACACGTATTCCGCGCGAACGGGCACGCTACAGTCTTTCCACAATGCTGGATCGGACCTGAATGCACGGGGTGATGGGCAAGCCGCCCGGCGACAACAACAAAGACAACATCAAGGACAACATCGCGACATCGAAGGTCATGCTGCTGATGCTCGTCGTGATGACGGGCGTCGCGCCGATCTCGCTCTACATGCTGGTCCCGGCGCTGCCGGTGCTGGCGACCAATTTCGGCCGCGACATCTCGATCGCGCAGATGACGGTGTCGCTCTACATGGTCGGCATTGCGCTCTCGCAGCTGATCATGGGGCCGCTGTCCGACAGATTCGGCCGCCGCCCGGTGCTGCTCGCAGGCCTCGGCCTGATGGTGGTGGCCGGCATCGGCTCGGTGTTTGCCGAAACCCTGCCGCAGCTGATCGCGGCGCGCTTCTTCCAGGCGCTCGGCGGCGCCAGCGGCATGGTGATCAGCCGCGCCATCATCCGCGATCTCTATCCGCGCGAGCGGGTCGGCGCCATGATCAGCCTCGTGGTCGCCGCGCTGATGATCGCGCAGATGGTGAGCCCGCTGACCGGCGGCCTCTTGGAGACCGCATTCGGCTGGCGCGCGATCCTCTATCTCATCACCGCGGCGTCGCTGACCGTCACGATCTTCATTGCGCTGGCGCTGCCCGAGACCCGCCGTGACCGCGCCGACAGCGCGAGCTTTCGTGGCGACCTCGGCAAGCTGATAACGAACCGCGCCTTCGTCGGCTATCTGCTGTGCCAGGTATTGTCGTCGTAGATCATCTTCGCCTTCGCCGGCGGCGGTCCCTATATCGTGGTGACCCAGATGGGCCGCAGCAGCGCCGAGTACGGCGCGTGGTTCGCGATGACGGGGTTCGGCTATTTCGTCGGCAATCTGCTCTGCGTGCGCTTCGCGCCGCGGCACTCGCTGGAGAAATTGATCTGGTTCGGCCTCGCGCTGCAGCTCGGCGGCAGCCTGTTGAACCTGATCTGGAGCTTTGCCGGAGTGAACCAGGCTCCGCTCTGGCTGTTCGGCACCCAGATGATCGTGATGGTCGCCAATGCCTTCGTGATGGCCAATTCCACCGCCGGCGCCATCAGCATCCGCCCCGACGCCGCCGGCACCGCCTCCGGCGCGATGGGCTTCCTGCAGCAGGGCATCGGCGCGCTGGTCTCGCAATTCGGCGCCTATCTCGGCGGCCACTCCACCACCACGCTGCCGCTGACCTCGGCAATCTTCGCAATCTCGATCGCCTGCGCCTGCACGATGATCTTCATCGTGCCGCGGCGGAATGTGGTGGTCAGCGAAGAGCTGATCGCGCAGGCCGAGGAGGATGAGAGCGGGATGATGTGAGGCGTGCGCGCGCCGCTCTCATCTCGTCATCCCCGCGCATGCGGGGATCCAGTACGCCGCGGCCTATCCGCTCAGCAATGACTGTCTCTGGAATACTGGATCACCCGCCTTCGCGGGTGATGACAGCTGAGAATGGGGTGACGGCGCGCCCCTACTCCCCGATCAGCTTCAGCCACTCGTCTTCGGTCAGCACCGCAACGCCGTGCTCGCGCGCCTTGGTCAGCTTGGAGCCGGCGTCCTCACCGGCCACCACATAATCCGTCTTCTTGGAAACCGAGCCCGCGACCTTGGCGCCGAGACGCTCTGCCATCGCCTTGGCTTCGTCACGGGTGAATTTCGTCAGCGAGCCGGTGAACACCACGGTCTTGTCCGAAACAGGCGAGCTCTTGCGCGGCTGCTCGGCGGGCTTCACCTCGATCTGGTGCAACAATTCGCCGAGCGCCTTGACGTTGCGCGGCTCGGCAAAGAACTCGACCACCGCATCTGCGACGATCTCGCCGATGCCATCGATATCGTTGAGGTCCTGGTAGGCCTCGGTGGTGTTCTCTTCGTCCTTGCTGCCCTTGGCGGCGGCCAGCATCGCCTCACGGAAATTCTCGATCGTGTGGTAGTGCCGCGCCAACAGCTTGGCGTTGCCTTCCCCGACATGGCGAATGCCGAGCGCAAAGATCAGCCGGTGCAGTTCGATGTTGCGGCGAGCATCGATCGCGTCGAACAGATTGCGCACCGAGGTTTCGCCGTAGCCCTCGCGCTCCATCAATTTCCTGGTCGATCGCCCGTCCCGCTCGCGAAGGGTGAAGATGTCGACAGGCGACATCACCAGCTCGTCCTCGTAGAATTCCTGGATCTGCTTCTCGCCCAGACCATCGATGTCGAAGGCAAGCCGCGACACGAAATGCTTCAGCCGCTCGACCGCCTGCGCCGGACAGATGAGCGCACCGGTGCAGCGACGCACCGCCTCGCCCTCCTCGCGAATCGCATGGCTGCCGCACACCGGGCAGGTGTCCGGAAACTTGTAAGGCTTTGCACTCTTCGGCCGCTTGTCCAGAACGACACTGACGACCTGGGGGATGACGTCGCCGGCGCGCTGCACGACGACGGTGTCGTCGACCCGGAGATCCACGCCATCCCGGATCGGACTTCCGTCGTTGCCGATGCCCTTGATGTAGTCCTCGTTGTGCAGGGTCGCATTCGAAACCACGACGCCGCCGACCGTCACCGGCTCGAGCCGCGCGACCGGCGTCATCGCGCCGGTGCGTCCCACCTGGATATCGATACCCCTGAGAATCGTCGTCGCCTGCTCGGCTGCAAATTTGTGGGCGATTGCCCAGCGCGGGCTGCGCGACACGAATCCGAGGCGCTCCTGCCAGTCGAGGCGGTCGACCTTGTAGACCACGCCGTCAATGTCGTAGCCGAGCGAGGCCCGCTCTTCGCCGATCTTGTTGTAGAATTCCAGGACATCATCGACTCTCTCGCAGAGCGTGATCAGCGGATTGACCACAAAGCCTGCCTTGTCCATCCACTCCAGCATGCCGTGCTGGGTGTCGGCGGGCGGCTCGCTCATCTCGCCCCATGTGTAGGCGAAGAATTTCAGCGGCCGCGACGCGGTGATCGACACGTCCTTCTGACGCAGCGAGCCCGCGGCCGAATTGCGCGGATTGGCAAAGATCGTGTCGTCAGCCGCGGCCTGCTTCTTGTTCAGCTCGAGAAAATCCTTCTTGAGCATATAGACTTCACCGCGCATTTCGCAGGCTGCCGGAACGTTGCGGCCCTTCAGTGTGTGCGGAATGTCCTTGATGGTACGGACGTTGGCGGTGACGTCCTCGCCGGTGAAGCCGTCGCCGCGCGTCGCGGCGCGGACAAGCTCGCCATTTTCGTAGCGCAGCGAGAGAGACAGGCCGTCGATCTTCGGCTCGGCGACCAGCACCGGAATATGGTCGGCATCCAGCTTGAGAAAGCGCCTGATACGTTCGACGAACTCGGTGACGTCCTCGTCGCTGAATGCGTTGCCGAGCGACAGCATCGGAACGGCATGCTGCACCTTGGCAAAGCCGCGCGCCGGCGCCGCGCCAACCGTCTGCGTCGGCGAGTCCTTGGTGACGAGATCGGGGAATTTGGCCTCGATCGCCTCCAGGCGCCGCCGCAAGGCGTCATAGGCCGCATCGGATACGGTCGGCGCGTCCTTCTGGTAGTAGCGCTTGTCGTGGCCTTCGAGCTCGAGCGCAAGCCGCATCAGCTCAACCTTGGCCTGCGCCTTGGTGAGCTTGTCGACGTCGACCAGCGCTTTCTTCGCCTTGACAGCCATGGGCGCGACTAGCTCGCCGCCCTGAGCAGCCGTTCCGCGGCGGCGCGGGCCTCGGCGGTGATCTCGGCGCCGGCCAGCATGCGCGCGATCTCCTCGCGGCGGTGGTCGGCGGCGAGCGCATTGACGCGGGTGGCGACGCGCTTGCCCTTGTCGAGCGCGTCCTTGGAGATCAGGAGATGCTGGCTGGCGCGGGCCGCGACCTGCGGCGCATGGGTCACCGCCATCACCTGCACCTTGCCGGCAAGACGCGCCAGCCGCGAGCCGATCGCGTCCGCCACCGCGCCTCCGACGCCGGTGTCGATCTCGTCGAACACCAAAGTCGGCGCCGAGCCGCGATCGGCCAGCACGACCTTGAGGGCCAGCAGGAAGCGCGACAGCTCGCCGCCGGAGGCGACCTTCATCATCGGTCCCGGCTTGGTGCCCGGATTGGTCTGGACCCAGAACTCGACGCGGTCGATGCCCTGCGGGCCCGGCGCGGCGGCGTTGCTCTCGACCTGGGTCATGAACTTCGCGCGCTCGAGCTTGAGCGGGGCGAGCTCGGCATTGACGGCCTTGTTGAGCTTCTCGGCCGCCTTGCTGCGCGCCGCCGACAGTTTTGCGGCCGAAGCAGCGTAGCGCTGGTCGGCCTCACGGGCTGCCGCTTCCAGCTTCTTCAGCTGGTCGGCGCCGGCATCGATCAACGCGACGTCGCCGGCATATTGCGCAGCCAGCGCGGCCAGCAGATCGACCGGCGTCGAATATTTGCGCGAGGCGGCACGCAGCGCGAACAACCGCTCCTCGATGCGCTCGAGCTCGGCCGGATCGAAATCGGTCGCCGCCAGCGCGGCATGGAGGTGCTGGTCGGCCTCTTCCAGCGCATTGATCGCAATGTCGATCGCCTTCACTGCGGGCTCGATCAGGGCGGGCGCATTGGCGGCGCGCCGCTCCAACCGCCGCACCGCGGCCGACAGCGCCGACACCGGCGAATGCGAGCCGCCGATCGCCTCCTGCGCCTCGCGCAAATCGGTCGCGACCTTCTCGCCCTGCATCATGGTGGTACGGCGGTTGGCGAGCTCGGTCTCCTCGCCCTCCTTCGGCGCCAACGCCTTCAGCTCCTGGGAGGCATGGCGCAGATAGTCGGCCTCGCGCGCGGCGCGCTCCATGCCGACGCGATGCTCGTCGAGATCGGCATTGGCGGTCCGCCTGATATCCCACAGCGCTTCCAGCGCCGCGACGTCCTTCTCGTGGCCGGCGAAGGCGTCGAGCAGTTGACGATGGGTGGAGGCGTCGACCAGAGCGCGCTCGTCGTGCTGGCCGTGGATCTCGACCAGAACGGCGCCGACCGCCTTCAGGGTCTGCACGCTGATCGCCTGGTCGTTGATGAAGGCGCGGGTGCGGCCGTCGGCCAGCTGCACGCGGCGCAGGATCATCTCACCGGTGTCGTCGAGGCCGTTCTCGGCCAAGATCTTGGCCGCCGGATGCCCCTTCGGGACATCGAACGTGGCGGTGACCTGGCCCTGCTCGGCGCCATGGCGCACCAGTCCGGCATCGCCGCGGCCGCCAAGCGCCAGCGCAAAGGCATCGAGCAGGATGGATTTGCCTGCGCCGGTTTCGCCGGTCAGCACCGCGAGGCCACGGGAGAATTCGATATCGAGCCGTTCGATCAGGACGATGTCACGGATCGACAGACGCGCCAGCATGCGAGGACAATTCCTAGCCGAGACCTATCTTCTTGAAGGTCCTGCTGATCCAGGAACCCTGATTCTCGCTCGGCTCGAGACCTCCGGACTTTACTAGATTATACGCGTCCTTGTACCAGCGGCTGTCTGGAAAATTGTGGCCGAGCACCGCGGCCGCCGTCTGTGCCTCGCCGGCGATGCCGATCGCCATATAGGCCTCGGTGAGACGGTACAGCGCCTCCTCGACGTGGCGCGTGGTCTGGTATTGCGTGACCACGGTCTTGAAGCGGTTGATCGCGGCAGTGAAGTCGCGCTTCTCGATGTAGTAGCGCCCGACCGCCATTTCCTTGCCGGCGAGCTGGTCGCGCGCGGCCTGGATCTTGGCCTTGGCCTGGGTGGCGTATTCCGACGTCGGATATTTGCGCACCACCTCTTCGAGCGCCGCGATCGCCTTCTCCGTGCGGCCCTGGTCGCGCGAGATGTCCGGGATCTGGTCGAAATGCGATGCCGCGATCAGGTATTGCGCGTAGGATGCGTCCGGGCTGCCGGGATGCAGCGTGACGTAGCGCGTGGCCGAGCCGATGCAGCTGTCATAGTCGCCGGCCTGATAGAACGAATAGGCCGACATCAACAGCGACTTGCGCGCCCAGTCCGAATAGGGGTGCTGACGGTCGACTTCCTCGAACTTCTTCGAGGCGGCCTTCAGGTCCTTCTTCTCGTTCATCATGTACAAGCCCTCATTGTAGAGCTTGTCCGCGGGCTCATCGACGAAGGTATCGTCCTTGGCCATGAACTTGTCCCACAGCGCGCCGGTGCCGCAGCCTGAGAGCGGCAATGCCAGCACGATCAGGCCCGCCGCAAAGCGCAGCGTGCGCGCGGCCTTCGTCAGGCCGGAGACGTCAGAAGAGGAGCGTGGTTCGAGCGCCATACGCATTGCCGACATGGATTGTAAAACCTGACGCCTTTGATGCGGTTAACGGCGACCCCACTCCACCCATGAACCGCGGTCATGGATGCAATATTTCCCGTGGCTTTGGCGCCGTCACTCGCAACCGCAGGCCTGTTTAGCCGAAAAATGACCTCGGACCAACCGAATACGAAGCCATTCCGCCCGGAATAAGGCGACCCGACGAAGCGCACAGCCTGCTGTGGTTACTACGGAAATTGGGGCTGACCGCCTGCGGCGATCAGGACACGTCCGGACCATAGGCCGGGGAGACAAGGCCGCCCACCGTGCTTGCACCGGCCTCGACATGGCCACGGACCGGCCGCCGGGCGGTTTCCGATTCGACCACGCGCCAGGCGCTGCGGTCGGAGAGCAGCGCCTTCAGCACCGCGTTGTTGAGCTTGTGACCGCCCCGGACCGAACGGTAGCTGCCGAGCAGCGGCAGGCCGGCCAGCGCGAGATCGCCGATCACGTCGAGCACCTTGTGGCGGGCGCACTCGTTGGCATAGCGCAGGCCCTCGGTGTTGAGCAGGCGGGCCTCGTCGAACACCACTGTGTTGTCGAAGGAGGCGCCGAGCGCGAAGCCGGCGCCCCACAACCGCGCCACGTCGTTCATGCAGCCGAAGGTGCGGGCACGGGCGACATCGCGGCGGAAGCCTTCCGGCGAAAGGTCGAACGAGAAGGTCTGGTGGCCAATCACCTTGTTGGTGAATTCGATCTCGACTTCGGCGCGGAACCCGCCGGCGAACGGACGCAGCTCGCCCATCGCGTCGCCGATCTTGACCTGCACCGGCTTGAGCACCTGGATGAAGCGGCGGACGCCGGGCTGGGTCACGATGCCGGCCTGGTCGATCGCTGCGACAAACGCCGCAGCGCTGCCGTCCATGATCGGAACTTCCTGCCCGTCGATTTCGATGGTGGCGTTGTCGACGCCCATGCCGCGCAGCGCAGCGAGCACGTGTTCCGCGGTCGAAACCAGCGGCCCTTCGCGGTCACCCAGCACCGTCGCGAACTCGGTTGCGATCACAGCGTCAGCGGTGGCGGCGACTTCGCGGTCGGCACCGTCGAGACCGGTGCGGACAAAAATAAAACCCGAATCAACGGGCGCTGGTCCCAACGTGAGACTGACAGGAAGACCAGAATGAACGCCTACGCCAGTCACGGTGGCTTGCGACCGAAGCGTGGTTTGACGGCTGAACTTCATTCGATAATGCCCACTACCCGACTTCACTCAATTCAAGTGGCCAAATTTCCCCAGGCCGACTCGCTTGAGCTCCCCAAGTCACGGCAGACCATAGTGATTTCCTAAACCGCGCCAACTCACGCTTCTTTACGGATTGTTACCCCATCTCCGCCGCATTCGCGCCCAAGCATAACCAAATTACGGCAGCGAAAACGCCCCTCGAAGCGCGGCCATCTGATCACCGAAAGAATAATTAATGATTTAAAATCAGTTGGTTGCTTGGCGACCACAACCGCCTGCCCGCAAAAAGGAGAAGGCCTCGGCGGTTCCCCGCCGAGGCCTTCTTTGTCGCCAAGCTTGTAACAAATCTCAGTTTGCCTGCCGGCGCAGGAAGGCCGGGATATCAAGATGGTCGTCGCCCTGTGGCGTTGGCGCAACAGGTGCGGGGCGGCCATGAGCGTCCAATCCCTGCGGCGCCGGGCGCTTCGCATATTCCGATACCGGCGATTCGTTCGCTGAGATCTGCTGCGCGACGCTGCGGGCCTGCTTGCGGTCGGGCAGCGGCGGCATCGCGGGCATCGCCGGATTGGAGGCGCGGGCCGCGATCGGCGGCTCGGTCTCTTCGTCGCGGCGGCCGAGGCCGACATTGGCCAGCCGCTGCAGCAGCGACAGCCGGGTCTTCTGCGGGTGCTCCGCCTCACCGTCATGGGCCTGGCGGATCTCCGCCTGCGCCGGCATCGGCAGATCCTCGAACTTCGGCATCCGCGGGGCGCGGACCGGCGAACGCTCGGCAGCCTGCGGGATGAAGGTCTCGGGCGGCATCGGCTCGTGCTGCTCGGCCTTGGCTGCCTCGTGGTCGGGGAACAAGGTCGGCTTCTGGGCGATCGGCCGCACGGTGACGTCACCATAGGACCCCGGCTGCATCGGCGCCTGAGCCGATGCGCTGTCGGGGGCCACTGCGGCCGCGATCGCCGCGAGCGCGGCACGCTCGACGGCCGGACGCTGCTGGGCGGCGGCAGGAGCCGCAATCGGCGCGACCGTCACGCCGGTCGGCGGCTCCAGCTTCTGGGAACGCTCGGCCATGCGCTGATTGTCGGCCCGCAGGCGGGCAGTCAGATCGGCCAGCCGGCTCTCCGGCGAGCCGCCCGACTGCTGCGCGGGAGCCGCGGCACGGGAGGCGATCGCGGCCTGCTCGATGCCGGTTGCGACCACCGAGACGCGAATGACGCCGTCGAGCGATTCGTCGAAGGTGGCGCCGACGATGATGTTGGCGTCGGCATCGACTTCCTCGCGGATGCGGGTCGCGGCTTCGTCGACCTCGAACAGGGTCAGGTCCTTGCCGCCGGTGATCGAGATCAGGAGGCCGCGGGCGCCCTTCATCGAGCTATCGTCGATCAGCGGGTTGGCGATCGCAGCTTCCGCTGCGGTCAGCGCGCGCTTCTCGCCGGTGGCTTCGCCGGTGCCCATCATCGCCTTGCCCATTTCCCGCATCACGGCGCGGACGTCGGCGAAGTCGAGGTTGATCAGGCCTTCCTTGACCATCAGGTCGGTGATGCAGGCGACGCCCGAGTACAGCACCTGGTCGGCCATCGCGAAGGCGTCGGCGAAGGTGGTCTTCTCGTTGGCGACCCGGAACAGGTTCTGGTTCGGGATGATCAGCAGCGTGTCGACCACCTTGTGCAGCTCGGAAATACCGTGCTCGGCGGTGCGCATGCGGCGCTGGCCCTCGAAGTGGAACGGCTTGGTGACCACGCCGACCGTGAGGATCCCCATTTCGCGGGCGGCCTTGGCGATCACGGGCGCCGCACCGGTGCCGGTGCCGCCGCCCATGCCGGCGGTGACGAACACCATGTTGGCGCCGGTGAGATGATCGCGCAGCTCGTCCATGACCTCCTGCGCGGCCGCGGCACCGACATCGGGCTGCGAACCGGCGCCGAGGCCCTGAGTGACCTGGGTGCCCATCTGGACGATGCGCTGCGCCTTCGACATGGTCAGCGCCTGTGCGTCGGTGTTGGCGACGACGAAGTCGACGCCCTGCAACCCGGCGGTGATCATGTTGTTGACGGCATTGCCACCCGCGCCACCGACGCCGAAGACAGTGATCCGCGGTTTCAGCTCGCTGATGTCAGGGGGTGTCAGATTGAGTGCCATGGTTGCCTCTCTCGATTACGCGCGCGTGGGTTCGCCCCGGCCACGGGGCGCGGGAGTTGGTGAAAATGGGGTGAGCCGGGATGCGGTCATCAGAAGCCCTCGCGAAGCCATCGTCCGACCTTTCCGAAGTAACCGTCTGTCCCTGTCCTGAGCTGCCGCGTGCGCCGCGGTTCGACATGTTCAAGATGAGCGTATTGCGGATAGACCAGGAGGCCCGTCGGCACCGAGAACGAGGCGCCTTTCGCCTCGTTCGGCAGCCGGCCGAAGCCGAGCGGGCGGCCGATGCGGACCTGGCGATTCAGGATGCGGGTGGCAAGCTCGATGGTGCCGGTGAGCTGGGATGCGCCACCGCTCAGCACGACGCGCGCCCTCGGCTCGGCCGCAAAGGGGGAATCCGCGAGCCGGTCACGGACCATTTCGAAGATCTCCTCGGCGCGATGCCGAACAATGTTCGCGATCGTGGCGCGGGACACGATTTGCGGAGTCTCCCGATCGTCGCCTGCAGTGGGGACGGACATCAGCTCGCGCGAGTCCGAACCGCCGGTCAGCACCGTGCCGTATAAAGTCTTGATTCGCTCGGCATCCGCAATGCACGCGCCGATGCCGCGCGCAAGATCCATCGTGATATGTTGTCCGCCGAGCGCAAAACCCGATGCGTGCACGAGGCGCCCGCCCGAGTAGGTCGCGATCGTGGTCGATCCGGCGCCCATCTCGACGACGGCAGCGCCAAGGTCGGCCTCGTCGTCGGTCAGCACCGAGAGGCCCGCGACATAGGGGCTCGACGCCATGGCTTCGACGTTGAGATGGCAGCGCTCGACCACCAGCATCAGGTTCTTGGCGACCGTCGCATCCGACGTCACGACGTTCATGTCGACGCCGAACTGGCGCGCCACCATGCCTCTGGGATCGCGGATACCCTTGACGCCGTCGAGCGCGTAGCCGACCGGCAGCGCATGCAGCACGGTGCGGCCGGCGCCGGCGGCGTGGCGCATGCCGGCGGAGGTGACGCGGCTGATATCGTCCGCGGTGACCGAGCCGCCGCGGATATCGGCCGCGGCCTCAACCAGCTGACCGTGCAGCCTGCCGCCGGAGACCGACAGCAGCACGGATTCGACGCGGACCTTGGCCATGCGTTCGGCCAGCGCCACGGCATGGCGCACCGCCTTCTCGCATTCGGCGAGATCGACCACGGAGCCGGCCTTGACGCCGCGCGACTGGATCTGGCTGTAGCCGATCAATTCGACCGCATGCGTGCGGCCGCGCAGCGCCTCGTTCGGCGGCGACGGCTTCAGCCGCGCGATCATGCAGGCGATCTTGCTGGAGCCCACGTCGAGAGACGCCACCATCGCGGTGCGCTTCTGCATCGGGCGGGTCTTCGGGGTCAGGTTGCGATCGAGGCCGGTCATGCGGAGTCACCGGCCTTCTTCTTGGACTTCTTGTCCATGAACAGCTCGTCGCGCGCCTTGCCGGCGTCCTCGGACAATTGCACGATCAGGCGGTCGGGCAGGCGCATGTCGACGGCGACGATGTCGCGCGAGAACAGCTTCTCGTCCTTGTCGAGCCTGGAGAGCGCGGCCAGCGCATTGCCGACGTCGTTCTCCGGCAGGCGGATGTCGAGGCCGTCCTTCAGGCGCAGGTTCCAGCGCCGCTCGCCGACGAAGATCGCGGCCTTGGTCACCGAACGCACCTGCGGATAACGGTCGAGCAGCGCCAGGAAGTCCTGGGCACGGGTGTCGGCGCCCTTGCCGACCACCAGCGGCAGGTTGAGAAAGCGGCGTGACACGTAGGGCTCGAGCACCGCGCCGTCGGCGGCGATCACCGACAGGCGGCCGTTCTGCTGCCACAGCGCGAAGGCGGTGCGCTCGACAATGTCGATCTGCAGCCGGCCCGGATAGAGCTTCAGGATCGTGGCGTCCGCGATCCAGGGATTGGCCTTCAGCTTGGCGCGCACGGTGTCGGCGTCGAGGAACAGCAGCGAGGAGCGGCCGTTGACGCCGCCGATCGCGAGTACCTCGTCCTGGCTCAGCTGCTTGCGGCCGTTGATGCCGACGGTGGTGATGCGGAAGCCTGCGGCGTTGGCGAGCGCGTTGCGGGTGTCGCTGAGCGCCGTGGTGAATTCCTCGACATGGCCGCCGCGGACGATGCCGAAGCCTGCGCTGCCGAACAGGATCGCGAGCGTCGCGACCAGGCCGATGCGGCGCGGCAGATAGCGTTCGACCGTCTGGATGAAGCGGTTCGGCGGTTCGCGATCGATCACCTGCGGCCGCCTGGCGGCGGGACGCCGGCGGCGGCGTGCGAGATGAGCGCCGACATACTCGCGCAGCAGCACCGCCGCTCCAATAGCGGCTGCTTTCAGGTCAGCTTGAGGCCCCAGCGATCGCAGCGATCGAGTGAGGCGTCCTGCACCATCCATTGCACGAGCTCGTCATGTTGTGCCCGCCAAACCCTGCGGGTCCCGGCACAGGTCACGTCTCGGCTACACCGGTGGGATTAGAGTGGCCCCCTGTTCCCTGGTTGCGATCCTCGAAGCGGTAATCCGCGACAGCTCACGCCCCGGCAGCCAAGCGCTACATGCGCCGCCAGCGTTAACCTTCGGGCTTCCTGGTAAACAAACGGTAAACGAGTTCGGCTTGGAGTGTGTTTTGATCAACGCTTTGAGGACTTTGCCGCGAACCCGTTAGCATTTTAGCAACAGCGTCCGGGTTCCATCCGGCCGGGTCCCGCGGGTTCCCGCCCGGTCGGCCTTAACCCCGGACGCGGCGGCGCGCGATCTCGATCTGGTCGTTGAGGAAATCGGCAAAGGCGATGCCCTGCGCTTTCAAGGCCTTAGGGTACAGTGATGCCGCCGTCAGCCCCGGCAGCGTATTGGTCTCGAGATAGACCGGCCCGTTCACTGAGACGATAAAATCGCTGCGCGAGTAGCCGGTGCAGGACAGCGCGCGATGCGCCTTCAGCGCGTGGTCCATGATGGCGGCGCTGACCTCCGGCGCGAAGCGGCCGGGGCAGATCTCCTGGGTCGACTTCAGGAGGTATTTGGCCGTGTAGTCGAAGCTGCCTTCCGCCGGCACGATCTCGATCGGCGGCAGCGCGAACACCGTGCCGTCGGATTGCTCGAGCACGCCGCAGGTCGCTTCTACGCCCGCGACGTACGGCTCGATCAGATAGTCTTCATGCCTGGCCGCATTGCGGACGGCGACGAGGTCCTGCTGCGCGTTGACGAAGATCAGGCCGTAGCTCGATCCGTCCTTGGCGGGCTTTGCGATCAGCCTGCCATGCTGGGCGAAGGCCTCATCGAGCTGTTCGACGGCGATGCCCTGCGGCGCGTTGAGGCCTGCGATCGCCGCGAAGCGCTTGGCCGACGGCTTGTCGAACGCCAGATGCGACGACGCCGAACCGGAGCCGGTGAACGCGACGCCGCGCATCTCGCACATCGCCTGCAATTCGCCATTCTCGGCGCGACCGCCGTGCAGGCCGAGCACCAGCACACGCTGCTCGGCGCCTGCCTTGTCGAGCGCCTCCTCGAGCGCGATGCCGCGACCGTCGGGCTTGAAATCAACCTCGAAGGGCCGGGTGTGACCGAGCAGCTTCTCCGACGTCACCGCATGCACGGTGTCGTCGACGTCCCAGAACCAGAGCTCCGCGTCGGGCAGCGCGCGATGCAGCGCCTGCGCGCTCGCCACCGAGACCAGCCGCTCCTTGTTGGTGCCGCCGAACAGAATGGTCACCTGCATCAGCTGTTCCCGATCCGCTTGATTTCCCAGTGCAGCTCAATCCCGCTGGTTTGCTTGACCCGTTCACGCACCGTCTCGCCGAGCGTCTCGATGTCGTGCCCGGTGGCGTTGCCGGTGTTGATCAGGAAATTGCAGTGCATCTCCGAGACCTGCGCGCCGCCGACCTTGAGGCCACGGCAGCCGGCTGCATCGATCAGCTTCCAGGCGCTGTTGCCGGGCGGATTCTTGAAGGTCGAGCCGCCGGTCTTCTCGCGGATCGGCTGCGCGGTCTCGCGATGGGTCTGCACCTCGTTCATGCGGGCGCGGATCGCATCTGATGCGGTGATCCTGCCGCGGAAGCGCGCCGAGGTGAAGATCACGGACGGATCGACGCCGCTGTTGCGGTAGACGAACTTCATGTCGGCATTGCCGAAAATGTGCTTCGTTCCATCGCGGCCAATGCCGGTCGCCTCCACCAGCACGTCCTTGGTCTCGCCGCCATTGGCGCCGGCGTTCATGCGCAGCGCGCCGCCGACCGTGCCGGGAATGCCGAAGAAGAATTCCATGCCGCCGATATTCGCGGCCGCCGCCGTTTCGGCGACGCGCTTGTCGAGCGCCGCGGCTCCCGCAGTGACGATATCGCCGGCCGCACTCGTTTCTCCGAACGCACGCGGCGCCAGCCGGATCACGACGCCAGGCATGCCGCCGTCGCGCACGATCAGATTGGAGCCGACGCCGACGACATAGACCGGCAGCTCCTGCCGCAATCGCTTCAGGAAATAGGCGAGATCATCCGCGTCCGCCGGCGTGAACAGCACCTGCGCCGGACCGCCGACACGAAACCAGGTCAGCTCCGCCAACGATTGGTTCGCCAGCAGCCGCCCGCGCAGCTCCGGCATCGCGGCTTTGAGATCAGGCGTGATGTCGGGGAAGGTCATGCGTGACCTCTCCATCCGTCATGGCCGGGCTTGTCCCGGCGATCCACGTCTTGCAGTATCTCCACATGGCAGGTGGATGCGTCTACTTTCTGACCAACCGTCCGAACGGCGACGTCGGGGTAATGAGCGACCTTGTTCGCCGGGTATTTGAGCATCGTTCCGGCTTCGTCGACGGATTCACCAAGCGATACGGACTGAAGCAGCTGGTCTATTTCGAGCAATTCGACGACATCCGTACCGCCATTCAGCGCGAACACACCATCAAACATTGGCCACGCGCCTGGAAGGTCCGCACGATCGTTGCAACGAACCCGAACTGGGACGATCTGTACGTCACGATAGTGCAGTGAAGACGTGGATGGCCGGGACAAGCCCGGCCATGACGTGGATGGATACACGGCCTCCATCACCCCAGCGCCTTCAATTCGCCGGGCAGTGCGTAGGCCCACTGCGTGATGTTGCCGGCGCCGAGGCAGACGACGAGGTCGCCGGGCTTGGCAAGGCCGTGCACGATCTTCGCGAGCTCGCCCGGATTCGGCAGCGGCACCACGTTGCGATGGCCGTGGGCGCGCAGGCCGGCGGCGAAATGATCGCGGTCGATGCCGGCGATCGGCGTCTCGCCGGCCGGATAGACCTCGGCGACCACGACCGCATCGGCGTCGTTGAAGCAGGTGCAGAATTCCTCGAACAGCGACTGCAGGCGGGTGTAGCGATGCGGCTGCACCACGGCGACGATCTTGCCGTTGGTGGATTCCCGCGCCGCCTTCAGCACGGCTGCGATCTCGACCGGATGATGACCGTAATCGTCGATCACGGTGATGCCGTTCGACTCGCCGGTCTTGGTGAAGCGCCGCTTGACGCCGCCGAAGCCGGCCATGGCCTGGCGGATCACGTCGTCGGACACGCCGAGCTGGTGCGCGACCGCGATCGCAGCCGTCGCGTTCGATGCATTGTGGCGTCCCGGCATCGGCAGCATGATATCGGCGATCTCACGCGTCGCGCCGGTCTTGCGATCGCGGATCGCCACCGTGAACTTGGAGCCGCCGCCCATCGGCGTCAGATCCAGCAGCTGCGCATCGGCCTGCGGATTTTGTCCGTAGGTGATGATGCGGCGGTCCTCGATCTTGCCGACCAGGTTTTGCACCACCGGGTGATCGGTGCACATCACGGCGAAGCCGTAGAACGGAACGTTCTCGACGAAATTGCGGAACGCATCCTGGATCGCCTCGAAGGTCTTGAAGTGATCGAGATGCTCGGGATCGATGTTGGTGACGATGACGACATCCGACGGCAGCTTCAGGAAAGTGCCGTCGCTCTCGTCGGCCTCGACCACCATCCAGTCGCCGGCCCCGAGCCGCGCGTTGGAGCCGTAGGCATTGATGATGCCGCCATTGATCACGGTCGGATCGAGGCCGCCGGCGTCGAGCAAGGTCGCCACCATCGTCGTCGTGGTGGTCTTGCCGTGGGTGCCGGCGATCGCGACGCAGCTCTTCAGCCGCATCAGTTCCGCCAGCATCTCGGCCCGCCGTACCACCGGAATGCGCTGCGCGCGCGCCGCCATCAACTCGGGATTGTCGCGCTTGATCGCGGTCGAGACCACGACGACATCGGCGCCGTCGACATTCTCCGCGGTGTGGCCGACCGAGACCTTTGCGCCCTTCTTGCGCAGCCGGTCGAGGTTGTAATTGTCCGACGCGTCGGAGCCCTGCACGGTGTAGCCGAGATTGATCAGCACCTCGGCAATGCCGCTCATGCCGATGCCGCCGATCCCGACGAAGTGAATGGGTCCGATCTCGCGCGGCAGTCTCATGATCCGGTTCCTGACATCATCGTCCGCCCAATGCGGGCACCGCTGCGGAGCGGACGATTGAGCTTCTCTGTGCGCCTCACATCGGCGGCGCTGACCACTGGATGCCCCGCTTTTCCCATGCGTGACAAGGGCTTTTTGCGGCCTCCGGCCGCGGAAATGTCGCGATCATCGACTACCGGCCAGTGGTTGCGATGAGGGATCACGGACATCTCCATCCCGGCCCGGCGGCTACGCCGCTCCCAATCGCACGGCACGTGCCGCCAGTTCATCCTGCATCTCGATGACGCGAAGATAGTTGCGCAGACGATTGGTCTCGAGCGTGCGCAGCAGCTTGTTCCGGTGATAGGGCAGCACGAGTTCGGCCAGCGATGCGCTCCAGGTCGCGCTCATGTCGAACAGCACGCCGAGGCCGAATACGACGGGGATCTCGGCGAAGCCGAACTCCCTGCCCTGCGCCAGCTCCTCCGCCAGGAAATCATCGATCGCGGTCATCACGCCGTTGCGCGCGCCGCCGGAAACATTCGCGAACGCGGCGAGGCCCGCGCCGCGAAAGCCACGGCCCTCGACCAGCGCCGGGCGATCCAGCGTGGCGCCGGCGTCGTAACTGTGCGGATGGCGATAGGCGGCCGGAATTTGCTCGGGTGCGTAATACATGTCGCGCCGCCCGCAGGGCCAGCCGACATCGTGCAGGAAGACCAGCAGGGGCTTGCCGGCGCGGCGGCTGATCGCCTCGATCTGCCGCAGCTCGTGATAGACGGTGTACCAATTGTGGTCGCCATCGACGATCCACGCGTCGGCGGCATCCAGTTCGGCGAAGGCATCGAGGCTGGTCTTTGCCACATGACGCACATCCGGATTGGCGTTCACCCAATCGAGGAATTCGCGCTTCGGCGCCGGATCGACACTGGTGAGCCGACCGCCGCGTACCCGGCAGTGCTCGGCGAGCAGCGCCGACATGCCGCCATACTCCGCGCCGATCTCGACGATATCTAGCGCGTCCGCCAGACGCAGCCCTTCGAGGATCAGATCCGAGAATTCCGAGACGGAGTGAATCAACAGGCCCGTCATGATCTAGTCTCCCCCGGCGTCCTGCCGGTTTGGCGCATCAAATCCCGGCCACCTTCGCGACCAGATCGGCGAGCCGCTCGGCGGCATCGAGCCGGCCGACGCCGCGCGCGGCCTGCGCCATCGCGGTCAATTTCTCGGGCTCGGCGGCGAAGGCCGAGATTTCGGCGGCGAGTCTTTCGGGCGTGAAGTCGCCCTGCGCGATGCGCAGCGCGCCGCTCGCCTGCGACAGCACGCCGGCATTGGCGAACTGGTCCTGATCGATCGCGCCCGGCAGCGGCACCAGGATCGAGGGCCGGCCGATCGCGGCGAGCTCGGCCACGGTGCCGGCGCCGGAGCGCGAGATCACGAGCTGGCTCGACGCCAGCCGCGCCGGCAGGTCGGCGAAGAACGGCGCGAGCTCGGCATTGATCTCGAGCCGGTCATAGACCGCGCGCACCCTGGTCATGTCCTCTTCGCGCACCTGCTGGGTGACGATCAGGCGGCTCCACAGCGCGGGCGCAAGCTGCTCGACTGCCGGCGGCACGATGTCGCTCATCACCCGCGCGCCCTGGCTGCCGCCGACGACCAGCAGGCGCAGCGGCCCGTCCACCTCGGGCGGCGTATATTTCACCGCGGCCGCCGCCAGGATCGCCGGGCGCATCGGCGTGCCGACGGTGGTGGCCTTGCCGGCGAGCGCGGGATCGCGATCGAGCACGCCGGGCAGCGAGGTCGCGATCGCGTTGACGCGGCCGGAGAGGAAACGGTTGGCGCGGCCGAGCACCGCATTGGCATCGTGGATGATGCCGGGGACGCCGAGCATCCGCGCCGCGATCAGCGGCGGCAAGGTCGGATAGCCGCCGAAACCGACCACGGCGGAAGGCTTCAGCCGGCGCACCAGATTTGCCGCAACCAGCGTTCCGTAACCGAGCATCAGCACGGTCTGCGCCAGCGAGATCGGGTTGCGGCTGCGCACGGTCGCGCTCGGCACCAGGTCGATGCTCTCGCGGCCGAACAGGCCGGAATAGCGCAGCGCGCGGCCGTCGGTGGCGAGGCGGACGCGCAGGCCACGCCTGATCAATTCCACGGCGAGCGCTTCGGCCGGGAACAAATGGCCGCCGGTGCCGCCGGCCGCCAGCAGAATCAGGGGCGCGTTGTCCATGGTTTCCAGATAACCGACGCCGCCGTCACAGTCACCTACGCGTAGGCGCGCCGAGAACTGGCGCCTTCCATCGATTCGATCTCCGTGCGCGGCCGCTGCCGCGTCAGCGCCAGCATCATGCCGACGCCATAGGCCAGCGAGACGAAGGAGGAGCCGCCGTAGGAGATGAACGGCAGCGTCATGCCCTTGGCCGGGATCAATTGCAGATTGACCGCCATGTTGATCGTCGCCTGCACGCCGAACAGGATCGCAAGCCCCGACGCCGCGAAGCGCGAGAACATGTCCTCGGTGGCATAGGCGCGGGTCAGCGTGCGGATCACGATGAAGCCGAACAGCGCGACCAGCATCAGGCAGAGAATGATGCCGAACTCTTCGGCCGCGACCGCGAACACGAAGTCGGTGTGGCTGTCGGGCAGGCTGCGCTTGGCGATGCCCTCGCCCGGCCCGAGCCCGAACCAGCCGCCGTTCCAGAACGCCTCCATCGCGGTGTCGACCTGGAAGGTGTCGCCGGAGGCAGGATTCATGAAGCGCTTGATGCGGCCGGCGACGTGCGGCACCAGCAGATAGGCGCCGAACAGGCCGGCGCCGGCGGCGCCGGCGAGCCCGAACACCCAGATCATCCGCATGCCCGCGATGAAGAACAAGGCGCCCCACACGGTGAGAATCAGCATGGTCTGACCGAAGTCGGGCTCCATCACCAGCAGCGTGACCAGCGTCATCAGCAGCACCAGCGCCATCGAGGTCGCCGGCATCTCCGGCCGCTTGGTCGATTCCGCGAACAGCCAGGCCGCCACGATCACGAAAGAAGGCTTGGCGGCCTCGGAGGCCTGGATGTTGACGCCGAGCAGCGTGATCCAGCGCCGCGAGCCCTTGACCTCGGGCCCGATCAGCAGCGTCAGCACGATCAGCGCGATCGAGACCGCGAACACGATCAGCGCGGTGCGCCGGATCTGCCGCGGCGTCATGAACGACACCCCGATCAGCACGATCAGCGACGGCGCCAGGAACATGACGTGGCGGTTGAAGAAGTGGAACGGATCGAGCCCGATCCGGGTCGCCACCGGCGGGCTCGCCGCCAGCGACAGGATGACGCCGGCCAGCATCAACGCGGCGATCGCCACAAGCAGCAGCTTGTCGACGGTCCACCACCAGTCCGAGAACGGGGTGCGTTGGTCACGGGCGAGCATGGGCGTCCCCAGATGGCAGAGGTAACGTCCATTCGTGGCGCAGGATGGTTTCCAAGGGGTTAACGGGTCGGGTAACTTTTGAGGGAGGTGGATTGGGGCTCCGTTCACTGCTGCGGACCCCACGCACAACTGTCGTCCCGGCGAAGGCCGGGACCCATACGCCGCGGCCGGTGTTGTGGATGGGACTCGTCGTTGCAGCGATGCTCGACAATATCCTTTTGTGGTTATGGGTCCCGGCCTTCGCCGGGACGACGGTGAATGTGTGGCGCGGTCTGCAGGTCACACGTCCGCATTCTCGCGACATGATTGCCCGAGCTTTGCATTTCGTTCGGCCCTCTCCTCTCGCAGAGGGCGCAGGGAAAGCCGGGTGCCGATCGCACCCATGGGTCCGGTGCAACAAAAAGCACCGGAGGTAGGACCACAGGTGTAACCGGAAACAACCCGGCTTTCCCTGCGCGATGGGTTACGGCTTATTTCGTGCTCTCCCCGGCGAGACTGGGCTTGTTTGTCACCGCCTTCACAAGGGCGCTACGCGCCTTACGAGGGGACACCGGCCGCTAGGAGCCCGTCCAGATATGTTTTCGTGACGGGCATTTGTTGTAGAGTAGCAGGCTCAGGCTGCGTTTGCGAGGTTGAACAGCTTGAGGAGGTTATGGACGGTGCAGATCATTGTCCACTCGGCGCGCACTTTCTCGATGCCCCGCAACAGGAACTGGCGGAAGCCTCTTGCCTGTTTGATCTGCCCGAACACCGGCTCCACCACTTGCTTTCGCAATCGGTAGGGTGTTTCGAAGCCGCCATCGTCGATCTTCTTTCGCATGGCCTGTGTCAGCGGGCCGCCGACTTTTCCGTTCGCTACTGTCGGGTGTTTGGCGCGTCCGGGCGCGACATAGCCATCGATGCTGCGTGTGTCGAGCGCTTCGAGATTGGCTTCGCTGCAGTAGCCGGAATCCGCTGAGGCCTGCCGCGGCTTGCGGCCAAGATTGCTCTCGATGGCCTCGATCAGGGGCACCAACTGGCCCTGATCGCTGCCGTGCTGGGTCAGTTCTTGCGCGACAATGATCTGGGCATGTGCATCGACGGCCGCCTGGGCATTATAGGCCTGAACGAAGCCATCCTTCGACTTCATGATGCGGCTTTCCGGATCGGTGAAGTTGCGTTGCGCCTTGGGATTGGGTTCCTCCGATGGCAGCGCCGCCGGTTTGCCCGGCTTCTTGCGGCCTTCGGCCTGGCGCTGCTGTTCCTTTTCGGCCTCGATGCGGCGCTCTTCCTCAGCCGCCAGTTTGGCGTCCGCTTCCAGCGCCGCCATCGCTTGCTGGATCTTCGCCAGCCGTTTCTGCTTGTCGACGGTCCAGTCCGGCAGTTCGTCGCTGTTGCCGAAAGTCTCATCCTCCGAGGCATCCGCCGCCTCGGCGGCCGCCAGCATGCGAGCGACCTCGGCCTTCAATTCCGCCTCGCGCTTCTTCATGCGCTCATAACTCATCGCCTTGTGTTTCGACGCGTTCGCCTTGATCTTCGTACCATCCAGCGCGACATGACCGAGCTTGACCAGCCCGGCCGTCTCGCACAACTTCAGAACCTGCACGAATAGCGCGCCGAGCGCCTTCAAATGTCGCTTGCGAAAGTCGCTGATCGGCCGAAAATCCGGCGCATCCAGCGCCACGATCATCACAAAATCGTTCCGCTCCCGGCAGGCCTTGGCAATCCGACGCGACGAATACAGCCCACTCGCATAGCTATGCAGCAGCAGCGCCACCATCATCCGCGGATCAAACGGCGGCTGCCCAAGCCCGCTCACATAGCTGCCCATGATCTCCCTGAGATCGAGGCTCTCCCGCACCAGATCAACCATAAACCGCGAGACATGGCCTTTCGGCACGAAGTCCTGCACATTCGGCGGCAGAAGCAGCGTCTGATCGATGTTCCAAGGCCGAAAATACTTGCTCATCGCCCAATGTTGAATCAGACCCGACCAGATTTGAACAGCGACTATCCAGACAAGCTCCTAGGGCGTCAGGACCACACGACTTCACCGTCCGCGTCATGCGCACTCGTCAGTTGCACATTCAGCGTCCACCGCATCTCACCACAACACCCGTGACGATGCGCAGCGCCCCTCGATCGGGTGAGACGGGGAATTCATAGCATTGAGTTGCACTTCCGATAAA
The DNA here is from genome assembly GCF_011516645.4 of Bradyrhizobium septentrionale. Taxonomy (NCBI): domain Bacteria; kingdom Pseudomonadati; phylum Pseudomonadota; class Alphaproteobacteria; order Hyphomicrobiales; family Nitrobacteraceae; genus Bradyrhizobium; species Bradyrhizobium septentrionale. The sequence goes on from NZ_CP088285.1 coordinate 182,388, forward strand.
GCGAAATATTTTTGCGGTCCACGCTTGACCCGTCGGGCAACTCAGTGATTGGCGTAAGGGAAGCATCGGCGGAAGGGTTCCCTCTCCCCTTGCGGGAGAGGGTTAGGGAGAGGGGTGCCGCTTGCTCCGTTGCCGATGGTGGCGAAGACAACACGCGGCCTGCCCAGCACGATGGCTGAAGTAACGCCACTCAATCTCTAACACCGCACTCGGGGCCACCCCTCTCCCCACCCTCCCCATCGCAAGTCGGGCCTGCCCGACTTGCGCAAATCAATGATGCGCAACCGGGTAAACCCCGGTTGCGCGGGGAGGGAGCCTGAGAGACGTGCCCACCTCACATACGATGAAGAAAAACCAATTCCCATCGATACTGTCCGACCAAGAACCGATGGGTTTCGCAGCGCTCTGCCCATCCTCCGACGTCGGAATCGTCACACCACCGGCTTGACGCCGGGCAGTGCCTGGACGATATCGCGGAAGGCTGTGCCGCGGATTTCGAAATTGCGGTACTGGTCGAACGAGGCGCAGGCCGGCGACAGCAGCACGACGGCCTCGGCGAGCCCCGACGCCTCGGCGTCGCGCGCGGCGCTGGCGATTGCGACGTCGAGCGTGCCGGACATTTCGTGCGCCACGCGGTCGCCGAGCGTGCCGGAAAACTCGGCCGCCGCCTCGCCGATCAGATAGGCCTTGCGGATGCGCGGGAAATAACCGGTAAGGCCGGTGATGCCGCCGGCCTTCGGCTTGCCGCCGGCGATCCAGAAGATGTCGGCAAAGGACGACAGCGCGTGCGCGGCCGCGTCCGCATTGGTGCCCTTGGAGTCGTTGACGAACAAGACATTGCCGCGGCGGCCGACCTGCTCCATGCGATGCGCGAGACCCGGAAAACTGCGCAGGCCGTTCTGCAACACGTCTGTCGCGATCCCCATTGCGAGCGAACAGGCCGAGGCGCAGGCCGCGTTCTGCGCATTGTGCAGGCCGCGCAGCGAGCCGATGCCGCCGAGACGCGCGACCTCGCTGCGCGCCGCGCCTGAGGCGCGCACGATCGTTTCATGCTCGACATAGAGGCCGTCGGGCAGCGGGTTCTTCACCGAGATGCGCACCACGCGTTTTCCCGTGCGATCGAGTCTATCGGCGATATCGCGGCACCAGCCGTCGTCGACGCCGACGATCGCGGTGCCGCCCTGCTGAACACCCGCGACCAGCCGTTCCTTGACCGCGGCGTAATGCGTCAGCGTGCCGTGGCGATCGATGTGGTCCTCGCTTATGTTGATCAGGATGCCGACCGAGGGATCGAGCGACGGCGCGAGGTCGATCTGGTAGGACGACATCTCGATGACGTGGACACGGCCCATCCGCGGCGGCTCCAGCGACAGGATCGCGGTGCCGATATTGCCGCCCATCTGGGTGTCGTAGCCGGCGACCTTCATCAGATGCGCGATCAGCGCCGTCGTGGTCGACTTGCCGTTGGTGCCTGTGATCGCGACGAACGGCGCGTTCGGCGCGTGACGGCGCCGCTCGCGGCAGAACAACTCGACGTCGCCGATCACCTCGACGCCGGCATCGCGCGCCTTCAGCACGCTCCAGTGCGGCGCCGGATGGGTCAGCGGCGCACCAGGAGTGAGGATCAGCGCGGCGAAATTCGCCCACGACACGGTGCGCAAATCAGCGGTGGTGAACCCGGCCTGCGCCGCCTTGGCGACATTGTCGGCACTGTCGTCAGCCGCGATCACCTCCGCGCCACCGGCCTTCAGCGCGTGGCAGCTCGCAAGCCCGGAGCCGCCGAGCCCGAACACTGCGACCGTCCTGCCTGCGAAGGAGGTGACCGGAATCATGGCGGCGCTCAGCGCAGCTTGAGGGTGGAGAGACCGGCGAGCGCCAGCATCACCGAGATGATCCAGAACCGGATCACGATCTGCGGCTCGGTCCAGCCCTTCTGCTCGAAATGATGGTGCAGCGGCGCCATCCGGAACACGCGTTTGCCGGTGAGCTTGAACGAGGTGACCTGCACGATGACCGAGACCGCCTCCAGCACGAACAGGCCGCCGATCACGGCGAGCACGATCTCGTGCTTCACCGCAACCGCGGTCGCCCCGAGCATGCCGCCGAGCGCCAGCGAGCCGGTGTCGCCCATGAAGATCGAGGCCGGCGGCGCGTTGAACCAGAGGAAGCCGAGGCCTGCGCCAAGCACCGCGCCGCACAGCACCGCGAGTTCGCCGGTGCCGGCGACGTAATTGATCTGCAGATAGTCGGAGAACACCGCGTTGCCGGTGAGGTACGAGATCATGCCGAAGCTTGCGGCCGCGATCATCACGGGCACGATGGCGAGACCGTCGAGGCCGTCGGTGAGGTTCACCGCATTGCCGGCGCCGACCATCACGAAGGCGCCGAAGATCACGAAGAACCAGCCGAAATTGATCACCATGTCCTTGAAGAACGGAATCGCCAGCGAGGTCGAGGACACGTCGCGGCCGAGCCGGACCAGCGCGTAGCAGGCGGCAATCCCGATCACCGCCTCGATCAAGAGCCTGAGCTTGCCGGCGAAGCCAGAGTGTGACTGCTTTGTGACCTTCAAATAATCGTCATAGAAGCCGACGAAGCCGAAGCCGAGCGTCACCGCCAGCACGATCCAGACATAGGGATTGAGCGGATTGGCCCAGAGCAGCGTCGACACCACGAGCCCGGACAAGATCATGAGCCCGCCCATGGTGGGCGTGCCCTTCTTGGAGATCAGATGCGACTGCGGACCATCGGTGCGGATCGGCTGGCCCTTGCCCTGCCGCAGCCTTAAGTGATCGATGATCCAGGGCCCGAACAGAAACACGAACAGCGCGCCGGTCACCATCGCACCGCCGGTGCGGAAGGTGATGTAGCGGAACACGTTCAGGCCGCTGCGGAATGCCCCAAACCCCGGAACGGTGTTGGACAGCTCGATCAACCAGTAGAACATTGAAAAGGTCCTATACCGCTTCTTCGTGCGCGGCCTTGCCGGGGAAGCGTTTTTCCAACGCGCTGACAATGAGCTTCATCTTCGATCCCAGCGAGCCCTTCACCATGATCACGTCACCGGCACGGACCGCGGCGACCGCCTGCGCTTCGAGCGCCGCCGAACTCTCGGCATAGCCTCCCCGCTTGCCGGTGGAAAGGGCATCCCACAAATTCCGCATCAGCGGACCACAACAATATACGAGGTCGATGCGGTTGGCGGTCACGGCTTCGTTGAGGCCGCGGTGCAAATCGGGCCCGGTCGGCCCGAGCTCGAGCATGTCGCCGAGCACCGCGATGCGGCGGCCATGCGGCCCGGTCCTGGCCTGGCCGAGCACGTTGAGGGCTGCGCCCATCGAGGCCGGATTGGCGTTGTAGCTCTCGTCGATCAGCGTCGCCTCGCCATGGCCGACCTCGAGGGCGCGGCGGAGGCCGCGGCCGGTCGGCGCCTCGAGCTGCGACAGCGACAACGCCGCGCGCGCGATATCGGCGCCGAGCAGCGCGGCGCCCGCGAGCACCGCGAGCGAGTTCATCGCCATGTGGCGGCCGGGCATGCCGATCTTGTAGGTGATGTCATGGTCCAGGATATCGGCATGCACCGCCGAGCAGGTCGCGTGCAGCGAGAGGTCGATCAGCCGCGCCTCGGCGCGCTTGTCGGCGCCGAACGAGACGATGCGCGAGATGCCGGCCTGCTTGGCCTGTTTTTGCAGCCGCGCGAATTGTCCATTGTCGCGGTTGAGCACCACGGCGCCGCCAGGCTCGACGCCGGAGAAGATCTCCGCCTTGGCGTCGGCGATCGCCTCGATGCCGGAGAAGAATTCCAGGTGCACCGGCTCGATCGTGGTGATGATGGCGACATGCGGCCGCACCAGCTTCACCAGCGGCGTGATCTCGCCGGCATGGTTCATGCCGATCTCGAACACCGCAAAGCGCGTGCTCGCCGGGCAGCGCGCGAGCGACAGCGGCACGCCCCAGTGGTTGTTGAACGACGCCACCGAGGCATGGGTTTCGCCCTGCGCCGACAGCACGCGGCGCAGCGCCTCCTTGGTCGAGGTCTTGCCGACCGAGCCGGTGACCGCGATGATCTTTGCGTTGAGCCGCGCGCGCGAGGCGTAAGCGAGCTCGACGAGACCGGCGAGCACGTCATCGACCACCAGCAGCGGCGCGTCGGCGGGAAACTTTGCCCGTTGCGCGGTCTCGACCACGGCGAGTGCCGCGCCGGCCTTCAGTGCCGCCTCGACGAAGGCGTGGCCGTCATGGACGTCGCCCTTGATGGCGAAATAAGCCTCGCCCTTGGCGATGGTGCGGCTGTCGATCGAGAGCCCGGTGACGCCCTCCGGCAGCACGCCTTGGGTCGCGGCGCGCATCGCCTTCGCCATCGCATCCGAGGTCCACAACATCGTGCTCATGCGCCGCCCTCCGCAGCCAATGCATTGGCAACCGCTTCATGATCGCTGAACGGCAGCGTCGTGTTGCCGACGATCTGCCCGACCTCATGGCCCTTGCCGGCCACGACCAGCGCATCGCCCGGTTCGAGACCGGCAATGCCGGCGCGGATCGCGGCGGCGCGGTCGCCGATCTCGCGCGCGCCCTTCGCCGTCGCCATGATCGCGGCGCGGATCGCCTCCGGCTTCTCGCTGCGCGGATTGTCGTCGGTGACGATGATGTGATCGGCATTCTCGGCCGCGATCGCGCCCATGATCGGACGCTTGCCGGCGTCGCGATCGCCGCCGGCGCCAAAGATCACGACGAGCTTGCGCTTCGCATAGGGCCGCAGCGCCTGCAGCGCCTTGGCGAGCGCATCGGGCTTGTGCGCGTAGTCGACGAAGATCGGCGCGCCATTGTGCTCGCCGACGAATTCCAGCCGGCCTTTTGCGCCTTCGAGATGTTCGAGCGTGCCGAACACGTCACCTGCGGTGCTGCCGGTGCCGATCGCAAGGCCCGCCGCGACCAGCGCATTCTCGATCTGGAATTCCCCGACCAGCGGCAGCCGGATGGCGTATTTGCGTCCGCGGTGTTCGATCGCGAGATTCTGGGCAAAGCCCTCGATGGCGGCGTCGGCGAGACGAATACCTTCACCCGCATCGGCGTTGCGGCCGACCGTGATGACGCGCAAGCCGCGCGCCCGCGCCGCATCGATCACTTCGGGCGAGCAATCGTGATCGGCCGAGATCACCGCAGCGCCGCCGGCGCCGACGAGATCGCGGAACAGCCGGAGCTTTGCATTGAGGTAATGCGCGACGTCGGGATGATAATCCATGTGGTCGCGCGACAGATTGGTGAAGCCGCATGCCTCGATGCGCACGCCGTCGAGGCGATACTGGTCGAGGCCGTGCGATGAGGCCTCGAATGCCAGATGGGTGACGCCGTCGCCCGTGATCTCGTCGAGCTGGCGATGCAGCGCGATCGGATCCGGCGTGGTCAGCGAGCCGTAGACGGTGCGCTTGTCCGACACGAGTCCAATCGTGCCGATGCTCGCAGAGGAGTGGCCGAGCCGCTGCCAGATCTGGCGCGTGAACGCCGCGACCGAGGTCTTGCCGCTGGTGCCGGTCACCGCCGCGATCGTCGCCGGCTGGCGCGGATAGAATTTCGCCGCGGCGAGCGCCAGCGCGCGGCGCGGATTGGGCGTGATCACGAACGGAGCGCGGGCGTGACCTTGCGGCAGATGGTCGCTGGCGACTGCGACCGCGCCTGCGGCAATCGCCGCATCGACGAAGCGCGCGCCGTCGGTCCGGCTGCCTGATAGCGCGAAGAACAGGTCGCCCGGCTTCACCGCACGGCTGTCGACCGCAAGCCCTCCGACCGTGACAGAGGAGGCACTCGGATCGATCGTGGCGTCATCGCTGAAGAGGTCGCGAAGTCTCATGATCTTCCAGTCTGGCCGGCGCTGTTCTGGCGCCGCGTTCATGTACGCCTTACTGGGTTGTTCTGGATGCCGCAAGAATAAGGCGGTCGGACGGCGGCAGGTCGAACCTCGGTTCGACGCCCAAAAGCGGCGCAATTCGGGCGATCACATTGCCGCCGGTCGGCACCGCATTCCAGCCCGAAGTGATGAAACCATAGGTCTCCTTCAGGGGCTGCGGCTCGTCGAGCATAATCAGCAGCTGGTATTTCGGATTGTCGGCGGGCAGGATCGCGGTGAACGCGTTCAGCACCTTCTTCTTGGCGTAGCGGCCGTTGATTACCTTCTCCGCGGTGCCGGTCTTGCCGCCGATATAGTAGCCCTTGACGTCGGCCTTCTTGGCGGTGCCGATCTCGGCATTGAGCCGCATCAGATAGCGCATCTTGTCCGATGTCTCGGGCTTGATGACGCGCTTGGCGAGAGCCATCGCTTCCTGCTCGGTGCGCTTGAGGAAGGTCGGCGGGATCAGGTAGCCGCCATTGACCAGCGCGTCGATGCCCATCACCGCCTGCAGCGGCGCCACCGCGACGCCGTGACCGAACGAGATGGTGACGGTGTTTAGTTCGCCCCACTTCTTCGGCACGATCGGCGAGGCGCTCTCCGGCAGTTCGGTGCGCAGCCGCTCGAGCTGTCCCATCTTGCGCAGGAAGGCCTTGTGCGCGTCGACGCCCATCGCCAGCGCAATGCGCCCGGCGCCGATGTTGGAGGAATAGTAGAACACCTCCTTCATGTTGATCATGCGGCCCATGTTGTGATCGTCATGAATCGCGAACTTGCCGTAATGCAGCGGGCCGCGCGCATCCCACATTGAGTTGAGGTCGAACCGGCCGGAATCCAGCGCCATCGCCAGCGTGAACGCCTTGAAGGTCGAGCCCATCTCGTAGACGCCTGTGGTCAGGCGGTTGATGCGATCGGGATCGTGCGCCTCCTTCGGATTGTTCGGATCGAAATCGGGCAGCGACACCATCGCCACGATCTCGCCGGTGCGCACGTTGGAGACGAGGCCCGAGGCGGCCTTGGCCTTGAACTTCTCCTTGGCCTTGATCAATTCGTCGCGCAGCGCGTGCTCGACGCGCAGGTCGACCGACAATTCAACCGGCTTCTGCAGCCGGTCGGTGGCGAAACCCGCGCGATGCAGATCGGCCAGACCGTTGCTGTCCAGCCACTTCTCCATGCCGGCGATGCCCTGGTTGTCGATGTTGACGAGGCCGATCAGATGGGCGACCTCGTTGCCGGTCGGATAGACGCGCTTGTTCTCGCGCAGGAAGCCGACGCCGGGAAGGCCGAGGCGGTGGATGTCGGACTGCTGCTTCGGCGTGATCTCGCGCTTCAGCCAGACAAAACCCTTGCGAGACGACAGGCGGTCGCGCACCTCGCCGGTGTCGAGATCGGGCAAGGTCGCGGTCAGAAGCTCGATCGCCTCGTCCTTGTCGATGAGGCGGCGCGGCTCGGCGAACAGGCTCGGCGCCTTGACGTCGGTGGCGAGGATTTCGCCATTGCGGTCGGTGATGTCGGGCCTGGCGGTTGCGATCGCATCCTGCGAGGCGGCGCGCCGCGCGCCATGGCTGTCGGCGCCGACCGCGAACAGCACCAGCCGTCCGGCCAGCACGCAATAGACCGCGGCAAAGGCGACAATGGCCAAACCGACGCGCGCGCGCGCCTTCGCGGCACGATCGACATTGCTGCCGTACAGCAGCGTGCGGATCAGCCGCTGGCTCCACGGTTCGGGCTTGGGCTCGGGCTTCCCGGCCGGTGCCGGATCGGTCATGGCTGGTCCCGTCATTGCTGGTCTTCCCCGCCCTGATCGGTGTCCCCGAGGGACGCAGGCTGGTCGGCGGCCGGCTGGTCTGACGCCGGCTTCGCGATCGACCCGGTGGTGCTGTCGGGCACAGCGGCGGCCTCGATGGTGTCGATCATCGCGCCGATCGGATCGCGCGAGCCGGGCCGCGTGAAGTTCGGCGGCCGCTCCGGCAGGTTCTTCAGGGAATCGTACTGGTTGGCGTTGACCGGCTTCAGCGGCAGATGCCGCTCGGCAAGCCCCTGCAACCTAAGCGGTGCGTCGAGCTTGGCCCATTGGGCGCGCAACGCGGCGATCGCGTTGCGCTGCTCGCGGATGTCGGCATTGAGCTGCAGCACGCGTTCGACGCGCGCAGTCGATTCCATCTTGATGCGGTAGACGTAGGACGCCGCGAAGATCAACATGCCGATGACGAGGAGATGGAGGAGGCGCATCGTCACCCTCCCCGCTTCAGGTCGGACAGACGCGGCCATGACGGCAGGTCGTCGTCGGCATGCACCGGCGCTGTGGTGCGTTCGGCCGCACGCAGTTTTGCGGAACGCGCGCGCGGATTGGTGGCAATCTCGGCGTCACCTGGCGTGACCGGACGCTTGGTCAGGATCTGAAAGCTTGGCGCTGCCTGCGCGACCTCCGGCAGATGCCGCGAGCCGGCCGAGACCTTGCCGCGTTCGCTAAGGAAATTCTTGACGATACGGTCTTCCAGCGAGTGGAACGAGACCACGACGAGCCGTCCGCCGGGCTTCAGCACGCGTTCGGCCGCGGCGAGCGCGCGATGCAGCTCGTCGAGCTCTTCATTGACGAAGATGCGCAGCGCCTGGAAGGTGCGTGTCGCCGGATGGATCTCGTTCGGCTTGGCGCGCACGACTTTGGCGACGATGTCGGCCAGCGCCTGCGTCGTCGTGATCGGCGCGTCCTTGCGCGCGGCGACGATGGCGCGGGCCACGCCGCGCGAATGGCGCTCCTCGCCGAAGATATAGATGATGTCGGCGAGCTCCTTCTCGGAAGCGGTCGCCACCACATCGGCTGCGGTCGGGCCGCTCTGTCCCATCCGCATGTCGAGCGGACCGCCGAGGCGGAACGAGAAGCCGCGCTCGGCCTGGTCGAGCTGCATCGAGGACACCCCGACGTCCATCACGACGCCGTCGACCGCATCACACCCCTGCGCGGCGCAGACCTCGGCAAGATCCGAGAAGCGGTCCTCGACCAGCGTCAGGCGGCCGCCGGCGCCGTCGACCAGATCGAAGCCGCCCGTTATCGCGGTGCGGTCGCGGTCGATGCCGATCACGCGCGTGTCGGCGACATTGAGGATCGCACGGCTGTAGCCGCCGGCGCCGAAGGTCGCGTCGATATAGATGCCGCCGGCGCGCGGATCGAGATACGCGACCGCCTCGCGGCCCAGCACCGAAATGTGACGGGGCGCACGCTCGCTCATGCGCCGCCCCAGGGCGGGGCCGCGTAACTGGCATGCAAGATGGCTGCGCGCCGACTCATTGCGCCTCGAATCCTCGCGCTTTGCCCGGCCATTCCGGTGAAAGAGCCGCTGTGTGATACTAGCGTCAACTCCCGTCCTCGGCCGCAAATCCTGATATCCGACCGGAATTGGGAGGGTTTCCATGGGATTTCGCGCAAAAGCGGACCTTGGCCGTCCCCCAAAAACGGTTCGGCACTTCAGCTCTCAGTAACGGCACTTAACGTTAAGAAAACGTTGATGATCGGTTAGCGGAATCGCGCGCCTTTGATCCACTTTCGAGTGATACCCTTGGCCCTCACTCCGGGCATAATTGTGCGCTCTGGAACCGGCAGGCCGATTGCGCGGCCTTGCAGGGTAAAGGAATAGTAAACGCCTATTTGTTTATCCATATGTCAAAATGCTTTCTCCTGGTTCGGGTTTGAGTGATTCGTATGGCTTCAGGTTCGTCTTCGTCCGGCAACGCTGATCAGAAGCGTCAGCGCGCCCTCCCTGTTCCGAAGGGAGTGGCCGACGCGAAGACGTTCACGCCGGATTCCTCGATCGCCTCCGACGTGATCCCGTCGGTCAATTTCGGCGATCGCGCCAATGACCGGCAGCCCGACATGATCGTGCTGCACTACACCGGCATGCCCGATGTCGAAGGCGCGATCACCCAGCTCTGCACCGCCGGCACCGAGGTCTCGGCGCATTACATCGTGCTCGAGGATGGACGCATCGTGCAGTGCGTGCCGGAGAGCAAGCGCGCCTGGCACGCCGGCGTGGCGGCCTGGGCCGGCGAAGACGACATCAATTCCTGCTCGATCGGCGTCGAGATCGTCAATCGCGGTCACGATTGGGGCTATCCGGATTTTCCGCTGCGCCAGATCGCAGCCGTCATCGCGCTGTGCCGCGGCATCATGCTTCGCCGCAGAGTGCCCTCGCATCGCGTGCTCGGCCATTCCGACGTGGCGCCGGCGCGCAAGAAGGATCCCGGCGAGAAATTCCCGTGGCACTCGCTGGCCAATTCCGGCGTCGGGCACTGGGTGCAGCCGGCGCCGATCGTGCGCGGCGACGCGCTACAACTCGGCGCGATCAGCGACAACGTCTCCAACATGCAGGCCGCGTTCCGCCGTTACGGCTACAACATCCCGACCAACGGCAAGTTCGACGGCGCGACCATGGAGGTCGTCACCGCGTTCCAGCGTCACTTCCGCCCCGAGCGGATCGACGGCATCGCCGACCGATCCACCATGGCGACGCTGCACGCGCTGCTCGAGAGCCTGCCGCCGGATGCGGCGGCGCCAGTGGCGGTGGCGAAGGCGAAGTAGGCTCGGTCTCTCCACCGTCATTGCGAGCGAAGCGAAGCAATCCATACTTCCCCTCGGGAGGAATGGATTGCTTCGTCGCTCTGCTCCTCGCAATGACGCCAAATGCACATGCGCGAATAGGAACTTCCTGGCATGTGCCGGCTTTGTTATTGGGGCGGTCCGAGTGGAGATTCGTCCATGTTCAAAACACTCATCGCGGGAGCTGCCGCCATCGGCCTCATCGTCGCTCCGGCAGCCGCAGGCGCTATGTCGACCCAGAGCAAGTCCACGTCGACCCACCACAAGACCCAAAAAATGCATCAAACCCAGAAAAAGATGGCACCCGGCACCACGACCGGCATGTCGAGTGGAACGACGACCGGGCAATCGACCGGCGGCGCCAAGGCAAAGACAGGGTATTGAGCACATCCACTGTGCCGCGGCACGCTGATGATCGTTGATGTCAAAGGCATGCCTTCACAAGCCACGCACGAGATGAGGTGTCACCCCAGCTCCGCGATGCGCCGCGCATAGAGCCGCCGCAGCGGCTCGAGTTGGGTTGCGGCGGTGGCTGTGAGATACGCCGCGCGCGCTTCGTCCTTGCGGCCGAGGCGGCGCAGCAGATCGGCGCGCACCGCGGGCAGCTGGTCGTATCCCTTCAGGCTGCCGCGCGCGTCCAGCGCATCGATCAGGTCGAGCGCCCGCGCCGGGCCGTCGACCATCGACACCGCGGCGGCGTGGTTGAGCTCGATCACCGGCGACGGGCTGATGCGGAGCAGCACCTCGTAGAGACCGGCGATCTGCGGCCAGTCGGTATCCTCATAGCTCGGCGCACGCGCATGCAGCGCGGCGATCGCGGCCTGCACCGCATAGGATTGCGGCCGGCCCGGCATCCGCAGCGCCGCCTCGACCAGCTCGAGGCCTTCGGCGATCTGCTGGAAATCCCACAGCGACCGGTCCTGCTCCTCGAGCAGCACGATGTCGCCATCAGCGGTCTGGCGGCCGGCGCGGCGCGCATCGTGCAGCAGCATCAGCGCCAGCAGGCCCTTGATCTCGCCGCGCGCCGGAATCAGCGCATCGAGCAGCCGCGCCAACCGGATCGCCTCGCGCGCAAGATCGGGCCGCATCAGATCTTCGCCGGCGGTCGCGGCATAGCCTTCGGTGAACACGAGGTAGATCACCGCGAGCACGCCCGTCAGGCGCGGTTCCAGCGCCTCGCGCTCCGGCACCTCATAGGGAATGCCGGCGAGTTTGATTTTCTGCTTGGCGCGCACGAGGCGCTGCGCCATCGCGTCCTCGCTGACCAGGAACGCGCGCGCAACCTGCGCCGTGGTCAGCCCGCACACCGTGCGCAAGGTCAGCGCGACCTGCACCTCCGCAGCAAAGGACGGATGGCAGCAGGTGAAGATCAGCCTGAGCATGTCATCATCGAGCGTCGCATCGGCCGGCTCGGGCGGCGCCTCCGCATCCAGCAACAATTGATGCGTCAGCTCCTGCTGCTTGCCGCGAAAGCTGACGGCGCGGCGGACGCGGTCGATCGCCTTGTTGCGCCCGACATTGACCAGCCAGGCGCGCGGATTGGCGGGGAATTCGTCGATCGGCCAGCGCTGCAGCGCGACCGCGAAGGCGTCCTGCAGGGAATCCTCCGCCAGATCGAAGTCGCCGACGAGACGGATCAGCGTCGCGAGCGCGCGGCCCGCCTCGTCGCGGAAGATTTTCTCGATCTGGCTGGGGGTCATGTCGACATTCTCGGAGAACCGTCGTTCCGGGGCGCACGCGCCCTTGCGCGAGCGAACCCGGAACCTCGAGATTCCGGGTTCGTCCTTCGGACGCCCCGGAATGACGGTGTCGTCATCGCGGGTTGTCGTAGATCATCACCGGCCTGACCTCGATCGATCCGTCCCTGGCGCCGGGGATCCGCGCCGCAAGGCCGAGCGCAGTGTCGAGATCCTTGGCCTCGACCAGATAATAGCCGCCGAGCTGTTCGCGGGTTTCCGCGAACGGACCATCCGTCGTCAGCGTCTTGCCGTCACGGACCCGCACCGTGGTTGCCGTCGACACCGGCTGCAGCCCGTCGCCCGCCTTGAAGTGGCCGCTCTGGATGATGGACTGGGTGTAGACTCCGTACTCCGCCGACAGGGCCTTGCGGTCGTCAGGGGTCATGTGCGCGTATTGCGCGTCGCTCCGGTAGATCAGCAACAGATACTGCATCTCATCTCTCCTCTTGATCGGCTGGATCGCCGACACCCAGTCGAACGGGCGACACCAACGACGACATCGTCAGGATAAATTATTTGGCCGCCCGGCGTGAATGCATCTCCCGCCCGGCGACGGTCGGACCCGGCCAATGCTTATATTGGATAATTCGATAGTAACAGCCAATATTATTCGTTTGTCTAATTCATCGCGGCGCGTAGGCTTGAGGCCGTATGCCCGGAGGACTCGCCATGAGATCACTGCCGCAAACAGCAACGCAGCTTTCGCGGCTCCTGCTGCGGACGCTGTACCGAATCCTGCGCAGCTGGATCGTGACAAGACCGGGCCACCGCGCCAGCCAGATCGCTTCCGCCATCGCCGCGAGCGGCAATCCCCTGGGCGTGTGAGGCCGACCATGCAACGGGGAACCGCGCGTTTGAAGGCGCTGCGTCAGCTGATCGCCGACGACGGGCTGACCATCGCGATCCTGGCGGCGGTCGCGTCCGTCACGGTGATCGCGTTTGGCTTCCGTGCGGAAGCCGACGTCGTGGTCTCGATGCTGATCATCGGCGTCGTCACGGCGCTGGCCGAAACTCGTCTGCGATCGGGAAGATAGCTGGCGTTCGCACGGCCGGTTTCATGATGATGATCCGGCTTGCTGCGCCGCGCGGCGCCGCAATTCCTTGAGCTCCTCGAAACGCTTGGTCACGTCGCGCATCACGGCCACGGTGCCGGCGACGTGTCCCGCGTCGTGCAGCATCACGATGGTGAATTCGACGGAGATGCGCGCGCCGTGCTTCGTCAACGCAGGCACCGACAGCAGATCGCCCTGACCGTAACGGCTCGCCCCGGACGCCATCGCGTGCCGGTAGCCGGCCCAGTGACGCGCACGCAAGGCTTCCGGAATGATCAGGTCGAGCGATTGCCCGACCGCTTCGTCGGCCGTGAAGCCGAACATCCTGACCGCACCGGGATTCCACAAGGTGATGCGGCCTCTCGCATCGGTCGCAACGATCGCGTCGGAGGCACCATTGAGCAACGCGTCTCCCACCGCTGCCGCAATATCCATCGCTTGACCTCCAGCTGATCCCGATCCTGCTGTGGACTCGGACGTTCGCGCTGACAAGCGAAGAATCGCGATGCAATCGATCGGCGATACCGATATCAATCGCGCCGCCTCCGCACGCCCGACTTCGCCCGTGCGACGTCTGCGCCGGAGTGGGCCTGGGATGCCGCGAGGCGGTGCATGATCTCGACCGCGCGCGCCAGATGGTCGTCCTGGCTAACAGCCGGATAAGCGACATAGGCCGGCATCGCAAAGCTCGGCGCGCCGGCGACGGCGTGCAGCCGCCGCGCCTTCAGGAGCGGCTCCACGATGCGGCGCGCGAAGAAGCCGGAGCCGCCATTCTCCAGAAGGTGCTGCAATCCGAGCCAGCCGATGTTCACCGTCAGCGCGGGGCCGGCGAAGTTCGGAAACAGCGTAGAGTGACGCGCGTAGAATTCAGCTCCCCAATCGACATAGACATAGCCCTGCCCCGGCTCCGGTGCGCTCTTGGGATCGGTCGAGACCAGGATGAGCTGCTCCTCGAACAGCTGTTCGACCTTGAGGCCGGGGCGGCTCTGCGGCGTGTACATCACGCCGATATCGATGCGGCCCTCGACCAGCCCCTGCATCAATTCGGGCTCGAGCGCGCTCTCGGCGCGGATCGAGACGTCGGGATGTGCCTGCGTCATCAGCGGCAGCCAGCGCAGCAAATACTCTTCCCAAAGTCCGATGCGACCGCCGACCACCAGCGTCGCGGAAAACCCCTTGGGAATTCCGACATCGTGGCGCGCCTGCTCGACGGTACGAACCAGCACCGAGGCGTGCCGCTGAAACTGCCGGCCCGCCGGCGTCAGCGTGGTGCCTGCCTTGTTACGCACGAACAGCACGCAGCCGAGCTGCTGCTCCAGCGTGTGAATGCGGGTGCTGACCGTCGACTGGCTGACGTGAAGACGTTCTGCCGCGGTAATGAAGTTGCCGGCGCTCACCACCGTCAGGAACGTTCGTGCCAGTTCGGTGTCCATGGCGCGAAACCCTTTGGCGCAAAACCCTTGGATCGATGAATTCGATATCAAAGGGTTATCCTTCGCGAATGTCAAAACCGGGCAAATCGGCCCGAGTTAACCATCGCTATCGCTTGACGCCGCGCAGCAAAGACTTCATGCCTAGCCCGTCAGTCGGCCGGACGGCCGCTCCCGCTGGAGCCGAAAGGCCGCGGGGGAGGAAAGTCCGGGCTCCATCGACATGCGGTGCCGGATAACGTCCGGCGGGGGCGACCCCAGGGAAAGTGCCACAGAGAACGAACCGCTCCCTCCTCGGAGGAAGTAAGGGTGAAAAGGTGCGGTAAGAGCGCACCGCGTTTCCGGCAACGGAGACGGCATGGCAAACCACACCGGGAGCAAAACCGAATAGGGACGGCAACGCGGTTAGTTCGCGCATGCGCGATAACACCGCAGGGCGATGTCAGGCCCGCCGTCCGGGTAGGTTGCTCGAGGCAAGGTGCAAACCTTGTCCCAGAGGAATGGCCGTCACGTACCATTCGCAAGAATGGTGCCCTACAGAACCCGGCTTACAGGCCGGCTGATATCCTAAAGCGTTTTCGAGCGAAGTGGAGTTCCGGTTCGCGTGAAGAAAACGCGTCTTGCTAAGGTGGTCCATGAGGGGCTCGGCGCAACACGCCGGGCCCCTCGCCATTTCCGATGTGCCACCTGTGCGCGCTGTGATGTTGATCGCCTCTTTGCTAAACTGCGGGCACGGCACTGCACCTTCGAGGGCATCAAACCACGCTGCTGATTTCGCCAGGACAATCCGCAACGCAGGGCACGCAGGAGGCAAAAGGCATGACCTATTTTGATCTCGGGCCGTACAGCCGCAAAGTCACGACATCCTCGCCGGACGCCCAGCTCTGGTTCGACCGCGGGCTCAACTGGCTGTTCGGGTTCAACCACGGCGAAGCGATCAAGTGCTTCCGCAAGGCTCTCGATTACGACGCCGAATGCGCGATGGCGCATTGGGGCATCAGCTACGCCGCGGGGCCGAACTACAATCTGCCCTGGGTTCGCTATGACGCACAGGGACGCCAGATGGCGCTACAGGCCTCCTACGACGCGATGCAGGACGCGCTCGCCCACGCAAGAAAGGCAAGCGCGGTGGAGCGGGCGATGATCGAGGCGCTGCCCGCACGCTATCCGCGGCGCGAGGCGATTGAGGACATGGCGCCATGGGACAAGGCCTACACCGGGGAGATGCGCAAGGTGTTCGCGGCCTTTCCCGACGATCTCGAGGTCCGCGCGGTACTCGCCGAATCGATCATGAACGAGACCCCGTGGCAGATGTGGGACCTGCCCTCCGGCAAGCCGGCCGAGGCTGCCGGCACCGAAGAATGCAGATCGATCCTCGAACAGGCATTCGACAAAATTCCGGCGGCGTGGGATCACCCGGGCCTGCTGCACCTCTACGTCCACCTGATGGAGATGTCGCCGTTCCCGCAGCTGGCGCTGCGGGCCGGCGACCGGCTGCGCGAGATCGTGCCCGACAGCGGTCACCTGATTCACATGCCGACGCATCTCGATGTGCTGTGCGGGCATTACAACGACGTGCTGCGCCACAATCAGAAGGCACTGGCGACCGATCGCAGTTTCCTTCGCTATTCGGACGATCCCGGCGTCTACCTCGTCTACGTCATCCATAACTTCCACTTCGCGATCTACGGCGCGATGTTCCTCGGCCAGTACGCGCCCGCGATCGCTGCTGCCGAGGAGTTGATCGCCACCGTGCCGGAGCCGGTGCTGCGCATTCCATCGCCTCCGATGGCGGATTTCCTCGAAGGCTATCTGACGATGAAGCAGCACGTGCTCGTGCGCTTCGGAAAGTGGCGCGAGATCATCGAGCAGAAATTGCCCGACGATCGCGACCTCTACTGCTCGATAACGGCGATGATCCACTACGCCAAGGCGGTCGCGCATTCGGCTCTCGGCAACGTCGCGGAGGCCGAGGCCGAGAAGGCATTGTTCATGGCGGCGAAGGCCCGGGTGCCGGAGAGCCGCCTCGTGCATAACAACAAGATGGTGAACCTGCTCAACGTCGCCGAAGCAATGCTGAATGGCGAGCTGGAGTACCGCAAGGGCAACTATGACGTCGCATTCGGGGAGCTGCGCAAATCGGTCGAGCTCTCCGACGCGCTGCCCTATGACGAGCCCTGGGGATGGATGCAGCCGCCCCGTCACGCGCTCGGCGCGCTGCTGCTCGAGCAGGGACATATCGCGGAAGCCGAGGCGGTCTACCGTTCCGATCTCGGTCTCGACGGCAAGCTCAGCCGGGCCTGCCAGCATCCCGACAATCTGTGGTCGCTCCATGGCCTGCACGAATGCCTGGTTCGCCGCGACGAGAAGGCGGAGAGCGCGCTGATCAAGCAGCGGCTCGATCTCGCGCAGGCGCGGGCGGAGATCCCGATCAAGGCATCCTGCTTCTGCCGACGGACGGCGATGGCCGCGTAGGCGGCCGCTGCCAACCCAGGGCGGCGATCGCGATGCGGACCGCGCCATTGCTGGCGGTGTGGCGGCAAAGGAAAACGCGTCTTGCCAAGGTGGTCTATGAGGGGCTCGGCGCAACACGCCGGGCCCATCGCCATTTGCAGATGACCGTCATTCCAGGGCGCGCCTTGCGGCCAGCAGTGCCGCCCCATCGCGTTGCGTCAGAACGACCCGAATGCGGTGCCGATCGCAATCACCGCTGCGAGAGCGATAACGGAACTCACAATGCCGACCATGACAATGTCGAGATAGCTTTCGCGATGCTTCAGCCCACAGATCGCAAGTAAGCTAACGACCGCGCCGTTGTGAGGCAGAATGTCCAGTGTTCCCGAGCCGATCACCGCGACGCGATGCAAAAGGCCGGGATCAATACCCGCCTCCGCGGCAAGATCCATATAGGTCCGGCCCAGCGCATCGAGCGCAATCGTCAAACCGCCGGAAGCCGACCCCGTCAGCGCGGCAAGGATGTTCGTCGCGACTGCGAGCGACACCAATGGACCGCCCTCAATTCGCAGCACCCAGTCCCGCACCACGCCGAAAGCGGGAAGCGAGGCGATAACGGCGCCAAATCCGACAAGGCTTGCGACGCTCAGCGCCGGCAGGACCGACGCGTTGGCACCGGCATCCATGGTTCGTCGCAGTGCGGGCAGTCGCGTCCAGTTGCAGAGGATGACCGTCACGATCGCTCCCGCCAACGCCACGACAACCGACCAAACACCTGCCACGGCAGCCAGTGATGTATTTCCCCACCGCTGTTCGGCCAGGAATGAGAAATCAAGCCGGGGCAGGACAACGAGCGACGTCACCAGATTCACTGCGACGACGACGATCAGGGGAAGGATGGCGTTGAAAATCGGGACAGCGGCGTTGCTGTGATGTCCGTGACGGATCTCCGCCGGATCGAATTCTCGCGCCGTCGTGGCCCGCTCGCGCAACAGCTCATCGTTGGCTGCATCCGCCAAAACCGGCGGCTCGTCGCCATAGCCCTCTTTTGCGCGGCGCGCCGCTCTCTCTGCGCGAAGCAGCCACCACAGCCCGACGCCCAGCATGATGATCGATGCGACAGCGCCGAGGCCCGGTGCGGCAAAGGGGGTCGTGCCGAAGAATGGCATCGGTATCGCATTCTGTATCGACGGCGTGCCCGGCAGCGCCGACATGGTAAAGGTCGAAGTCCCGAGAATAACCGCCGCCGGTACCAGACGACGCGGAATCCCCGCCGTGCGAAACAGCGACTGTGCCATCGGAACGATGACAAAGAACGCGACGAAGAGGCTGACGCCGCCGTAGGTGACCAGTGCACCTGCGAGCACGACCGCGAGGATGACCCGCTGTTCGCCGAGACATCGGGAGATGAAGCCCGCGACCGCGGCGACCGCGCCGCTGTCATCCATGAGCTTCCCGAACACGGCGCCAAGCAGAAATATGGGAAAGAACTGCGCGAGAAACTCCGACGCACTCCCCATGAAGGTCTGCGTCCAGTTGGCAAGCAACGGCTCGCCACCGAAGGCTGCGGCTACCAGCGCACAGAGCGGCGCGAGCAGCAGGACGCTCCAACCGCGGAACGCAAGACAGACCAATAGTCCAAGCCCGACGAGAATGCCGAGAAGGCCCATCGCCTCAGCACTCCGTCAGCAGAATGTCGAGATCGGCGGTCGAACGCTCACCGAGATCGGCGCCATGCGCGTCGAGGAATTCGCCGGCGGCTCGCCGCCCTTCCTCGTGCAGCTTGGCCACAAACGCCCATTCGGCATTAAGCTTGGATGACGAGCCGAACGTCGCAAGCATGTCGCTCTTGACCCGGTGCGTCTTCATCTGCGCCCACCGGGCGCCTTCTCCGGTGCCGGGGTCGGCAACCTGACGGAGCAACGCGATCATCCGCAGCTCCTTTGCCAGCGGCGAATTGAATGAGATCTCGTTGAGTCGGTTGAGAATGTCGGCGGCCGTGCGCGGCTGCTCAAGCCGCTCGGTCGGGTTGATCTGGACGAGGACGGTGTCGCGCGCGTCGGTCTCGCGAACGAGCGGCGTAATCGTGGGATTACCCGCATAGCCGCCGTCCCAATAGGGCTCGCCATCGATCTCGATCGCAGGAAACATCGTTGGCAGGCAGGCCGACGCGAGCAGGACATCCGCGGTAATCTCCGCATTGCGAAAAATCCGTCCACGACCCGTACGCACGCGTGTGGCGGTTATGAAGAGCTTGATCGGCGCGCGTGCAAGACGCTCGAAATCGATGCTGTCGTTCAATATGTCGCGCAGCGGATTGAAGCCGAGAGGATTGAGGTCGTAGGGCGAAAGCATCCGCGACATCAAATCGGTGAAGAGATAGGCCGGAGAGCTGTCGAGCGACCAGCGTCCCATCAGGCGGTCGAGCGGCGAACGTTGCAACGGACTGAACGCGGCGGCGCGCGAGACGCTTCGCCAGTATTTTTCAAGCGCTTCGCGTGCGCCGGCAGCGCCGCCCGCGGTCCAACCATCCGCCAGCACGGCGGCGTTCATCGCTCCGGCCGATGTCCCGGATATGCCCGCAATCTGAAACCACGGCTCTTCGAGCAGCCGATCGAGGACGCCCCATGTGAACGCGCCATGCGATCCGCCACCCTGGAGCGCCAAGTCTACGAGCACGGGGCTGCGGTTCATGAGTCCATGTTCACCAGCACGCGAGACGTGCATTATGTCGCGGTTTAGCCAAACATGCGAGACAAAGTTGCGGTCACTGTCTGGTTCCGATGGCAAATTTCGAACGAAGTTGTCTCATCCCGCTGTGGAGCGAACCAACCGCTTCAGAGCCGCCATAGGCCCACGTTTCTTAAACGGCGACATACATGGGGTGGCGGGCGTAGAGTGCGCCCTTCGCGGAGGATCGCAGATGGACCTTCAGAAGATCATGGCGAAGGCACGAGATGTCGCCAAGAGCACCGGCACAATCACCACCGAACAGCTCAACGGGATGTGCCCCAACAATATGGAGCCCGAAGATATCGCAGCGCTCTTTACGGCCCTGCGGGCCGAGGGGATCCGCCTCAAGGACGACGAAGCAGAAGAGTAGGTGTTCCGTGCCCGGACACTACAGCAAGGCGGCCTGTCGCCGTAACCGAGGTGCTAGCCGAATTTGGGTCCCCAGCGGCATTGGACCTATGATCCGCTGGAGCTGGACGTCTCCTTCTGCCCGGGATTCAAGAAATCAAACGGAGGAATGGTAATGTCGGTCGCCTGCAAGTTCGAGCGCAGCATTCTTAGCCACGAAGAATACGAGGCAATCCGCCTGACGCATCATCCCGCCATCTACAACGTCGAGGTGGCTGAGCTTGAGGCTATGCGACCCCGCTTGCGCAAGATGCGCGACAAGGAGCGAACGGTCAGCCGACAAAAGCAGCGAGAGAGCCGCGGAAAAGCCGAGGCTCGCGGGACAAGCTTTCCAGGAACCGCCAAGCATGCTTCAGAACGGAAGCAAGTCTTCGCGGCGGCGGTGAAGCGGGTGAACACGGAGCTCAGGCGTCTGCATAACCTCGCAGCTCGGACCGCGCATGTCGAAGCAGCTCGAAAGGCCCTCGCACTGCACCGAGCCGCGAACTTCATGACTCGTCCCTCGGCCGGCGCTACCGCGGGCCACGGCATGGTGCCGAAGCCAAGCGAACGCCGAAGAAAGGTCATTGCAGGTGCGAAAATCGGACGAGTATCGCAGGCGGCGAAAGTCGCTCAGGCCGTGCGCGACGCGCGTGGTGCATGACCCTGGGCAAACAAACGCACCTGATTGATACCGGCGGAGCTTCGCATCGTCCCGGAACGACGGCTCGTCAGGAAACGATCTTCTGCAGCAGGGCCATCAGCGCCTCCGGGGCGGTGACGTTCGGCGAGTGGCTGGTGTCGATCTCGAAATAGCGCCAGCCGGCTTCATTCCTGGTGCGCCTGGCACACTGGCCGAACGTATCGGCCTGGGTGGTGCGGGTGGCGTAGATGAAGCTGCGCGGCAAATTCGTCTCGCCGTGCTGCAGCTTCAATTTCTGCTCGAAGCACTTGATTGGCATGTCGACGCGGCGCGCGGTCAGCCATTCGACGTCTGCTGGAGATGTGTCCGGCGGCGTCGGCATCGGCGGGATACGCCAGCCGTCGCCATCGTGCGCAAGCTCACGCATGGTCTCGATGACCGGCTCGTTGAGGTCGAACAGCGACTGGCCGTCGCGCGGCACGAAGGCATCGAGATAGATCAGCTGCGCGATGCGCTCGCGCACCCGGTCGGCGACGCCGGTCGCGACCATGCCGCCATAGGAATGGCCGACCAGCACGATGTCACGCAGGTCTTCGTATGAGATGACGTTGAGCACGTCGCGGATATGCGCTTCCAGATCGAGCCCCCGATGGGCGAGATGCGCGCGCTCGCCGAGCCCGGTGTAGGTCGGCGTGATCAGCCGGTGCCCGGCAGCCTGCATCAACGGATGCATCTTCTTCCAGACCCATCCTGCCGACCAGGCGCCGTGACAGACGAGAAAGGTTTTCGACGAACTCGAAGTCATTGGGATGCTTCCATTCCGATTATGGTTGATGAGCCGCGATTTCGAAGTGTACCCGCCACGCGCCTCGTGTAAACGTCGCTGCAAATGATCAGAAGAAGAAGACGAGGATGACCCCGGCTGGTTACGCGATCCTGTTTTGCGGCGCGCTGGCCGGCGGTTTCGTCTCCGGCCTTGCCGGCTTCGGCACCGCGCTGATGGCGCTCGGCATCTGGCTCTATGTGCTGCCGCCGACGCTTGCGGTGCCGCTGGTGCTGGTCTGCTCTGTCATCGCGCAGGTTTCGACGCTGCCGTCGATCTGGAAGAGCATCGATTTCCGCCTGGTCTGGCCGTTCGTGATCTGCGGCCTCGCCGGCGTGCCGATCGGCATCCTGCTGATCGCGCGGGCCGACCCCGGCGTGTTCAAACTGACGATCGGCATCTTCCTGCTGGTGTTCCCGACCCTGCTGTTCCTGCAGCGCAAGCCGATGTCGATCTCGTTCGGCGGCAAATGGGCCGACGGCGCGATCGGATTCGCCGGCGGCATCCTCGGCGGCCTCGCCGGACTGTCCGGCCCGCTACCGATCCTGTGGGCGAGCCTGCGCGGCTGGGGCAAGCAGCAGCGCCGCGGCGTGTTCCAGATCTTCAACTTCACGATTCTGGCGGCCGCGCTTCTCATCCAGATCGCCAGCGGCCTGGTGAAGCCGGAGCTGATCTGGCTGGTGGCCTGCGCGTTTCCGGGCACGCTGCTCGGCGCCTGGCTCGGCGCGCGGCTCTATCACGCGCTCAGCGACCGCAATTTCTCCGACGTGGTGCTGGTGCTGCTGTTCCTGTCCGGCGTGGCGCTGGTGTGGAACGGGCTGGCGCCGCGATGATCGACCGCCGTCGCAAATTGGCTGAGCCGGTCATCCCACCGGCTCAAGACCAACGCGTTCCGGAGCAACGTCGCGCGCCGGTGGCGCGAGACGTTTGCTGAATTCGCGACGCAGCAACCACAAGCTCAGACCGGCCTGCAGCGTCGTCGTCACGATCGACAGGCACCACACGTGCTCGATCCGGAAGCCGGGCCGCGTCGAGAGCCAGATCACCGGCACCGCATAGGTGACGAGGCGCACGACCGAACTCAGCAACACCGGCCTGGTGTTGCCGAGACCCTGGAACACGCTGTTGCAGGTAAAGATCAGTCCCTGCGCGACGAGATTCATGGAGACGAAGTGCAGAAACTGGGCGGCGACCGCCATGGTCTCGCGATCGTTCGAGAAGCCGTCGAGCAACAGCCCCGGCTTCCACTGCGCGAGAACAGTGAAGACGATCATCACGACGGTGCCGATCAGCACCGCCTTGACGAAGGTCTCCTGCACACGCTTGCCATTGCCGGCGCCGAAATTCTGTCCGGCGATCGGGCCGGCGGCAAGCGCCACCGCCAATGCCGGCATCTGGATCAGGCCGAGCACGCGCGTCCCGATGCCGAACCCGGCCTGGGCCGCCGGGCCGAAATCGCGCAGCACATAATAGATCACGCCCATCCAGACGAAGATGAGCGCGAACTCGCCGCCGGCAGGCAGGCCGACATTGAGGATCCGCTTCCACTGCCGGAGTCGTGGACGCCATTGCGCGGGATCGAATCCGACATAGCGTTCCAGTTTGCGGAAATACGCGAACAGCATCAGCACGCCGATGAGGACGGCGATCGAACTTGCCAGACCTGCCCCGGCAACGCCGAACGCGTGACCGGTGCCCCAGCCTGCGATCAGGACCGGCGCCAGCGCGATGTTGATGATGACCGCGACCGCCTGCACCAGCATGCTGGGCCGCACGATGCCGGTAGCCCGCAGCGCGGACGCCATCACCTGGGTGATGAATTGCAGCGCCAATGCCGGCATGAACCACAGGAGATAGGTGGTGCCGGCTTCGATGGTGGCCTGGTCGGCCGCGACCGAGCGCATATAGAGGCGCGACAGCAATGCCCCCGCGCACAGCGTCAACAGCCCTGATAGCACCGACAACACGATCGACTGATTGAACACAAGGTTGGCATCGCTGCGGTCCTTGCGTCCCACGGCATGCGCGATCAGCGAGACGGTGCCGACGCCGAGCACCTGCATCAGCGCGTTGACGAGGAAACCGGCATTGCCGGCAGCAGCCACCCCCGCGACGGCGGCCTCACCGAGACCGGCGACAAAATACAAATCGACCAATTGGCAGATCATGATCGTGATCATGCCGACCACGATCGGGGGAGCCATGATCAAGATGTGGCTGACGATGGAGCCGCGCGTAAGGTCTTTCATTTCAATTCCATTCTCAAATCGATTCTCATATCGATTCCGGCGCGCGGCAGTCGGAGATCAATCCGTCAGCCACGCGCCATCGCTCACTCCGCCGCCGCGGCCTGGCCGAACTCGGTCGCCTGGCGCTCGAACAGGCCGCGGTAGATGCCGCCGGGACGTGCGGCAAGCACCTCATGGGTGCCCTGCTCGACGATCTCGCCGCGATCGAACACCAGGATGCGATCCATGCTGCGCACCGTCGACAGCCGGTGCGCGATCACGATCGAGGTGCGGCCCTTCATCAGCCGCTCCATCGCCTGCTGGATCAGCGCCTCGGACTCTGAGTCGAGGCTCGAGGTCGCCTCGTCCAGGATCAGGACCGGCGCATCCGCCAGGAAGGCGCGCGCCAGCGCGACGCGCTGCCGCTCGCCGCCCGACAGCTTGACGCCGCGCTCGCCCACCAGCGTGCCGTAGCCCTTCGGCAGCCGCATGATGAAGTCGTGCGCATTGGCAAGCCGCGCCGCCTGCTCGATCGCTTCCATGCCGGCGCCCGGCCGGCCATAGGCGATGTTCTCCGCCAGCGTGCGGTGGAACAGGATCGGCTCCTGCTGCACGATCGCGATCTGGCTGCGCAGCGATTGCTGCGTCGCCCTGGCGATATCCTGACCGTCGATCAGGATTTTGCCACTGGTGACGTCGTAGAGCCGCTGCACCAGCTTGACGAAGGTCGTCTTGCCGGAGCCGGAGCGCCCGACCAGGCCAACGCGCTCGCCCGCATCGATGTCGACCGACAATCCGTCATAGAGCGGCCGGCGATGGCCGCCATAGTGGAACGTGACGTCGTCGAACACGATGCGGCCGCCCTGGATGTCGATCGTTCCAGCGTCGACCGCGTCGACAATGCCGAGCGGCTCGCCGTGGATCTGCACCAACTCCTCCATGTCGTTCACCGAGCGCTGCAGGTTGTTGATGTGCATGCCGACATCGCGCAAGTACGCGTGGATGATGTAGTAGCTGGTCAAGACATAGGTGACGTCGCCGGGTGTGGCGCGGCCGGCCGCCCACAGCAGGATCGCACCGCCGATCACCGAGGCACGGAAGCACAACAGCACGAGCAGCTGCGCCGTCGAGGTATGGTTGTAGCGGAGCCAGGTCCGCCGCACCCGGCGGCGCCAGCGGCTGATGACGCCGTCGAGCCTGATATCCTCGCGGGTCTCGGCGCCGAACGACTTCACCACCGCGTTGCAGGTCAAGGCATCGGCCAGCGTGCCGCCGACCTTGGTGTCCCATGCATTGGAGACGCGCGCGGCAGGCGCGACGTAGCGCACCTGGAACGCCATGGTCATCGCGACATAGATCACCGAGCCGACCGCGATCACCGCGCCGAGCTGCGGCCAGTGCAGCCCGAGCAGGATCATCGAGCCGAGCAGCACCACGAGCGACGGCAGCAGCGCCATCAGGATGGTGTCGTTCAACAGGTCGAGCGCCCACATGGCGCGCGTGACCTTGCGCACGGTGGAGCCGGCGAACGAATTGGCGTGCCAGTCGGTCGAGAAGCGCTGCACCCGCATGAAGGCCTGCTGCCCGACATCGGACATCGTCTTCAGCGTGAACGGCACGATGGTCGTAATGCCGACCAGCCGCAGCATCAGCGACAGCGCGCCGAGGCCGACGATGGCGCCGAACGCCAGCATCGCGGCATGGCGCGCGGCGGCATCCGTCGAACCCGCGGTCAGCGCGTCGACCAGATGGCCGGAAAATACCGGCATGAACAGGTCGGCGGCGGTCGCGCCGAGGAAGCCCGCGGTCACGGCGGAGGCGCGGAGCGGCTGTTCCAGCCAATGGCGGAACACGAATGGCAAGACGATCCGGATCGCGGCCGGTCGCTTTGATGTCAGAGAGGTCATGGCACATTCCGGCCACGCCTTTGCAGCGCAAGCCGGCTCCACTTAAGGCGACTGGCGGACGGAATCCGGCCGCAGGCGTCGCGGAAAACAATCGGTAAACTGTTGGGAAGCTTTGATGATCGGGAATCAGGCCCGATCAGCGCCGGGAGCTAACGCGTAAGCGCGTCCAGCACCATCGAACGCGGGCGCACGATCTGCGAAATAAACGACTTCATGCGCATCTCCCGGGTTCGAGTAAGGAAGCGCTGCTTATAAATGCATCACGCGCGATTGGCAAGATGACAAGCGCGTGAGCGCATCTGCGCGCGTTCAATGTGTCGGCGATGCAACGCTCTGTACGCCAATGGGTGCACACGACGCGCGATACCGATGCTTTCAATGCGCGTCGCCGCCGGCGTCGGTCATCGGCGGCGGCTTGTTGACGAACAGCACCAGCAGGCTGAGGCCAACATAGAACAGCGACAGCATGAAGAAGGCGTCGCCATAGCTCATCACCTGGGCCTGGCGGTGCACGATCTGCGAGAGCTGCTTCATCGCCATCATGGTGGAGTCGCCCATGCCCTGCAGGCGCTGGGTGAAATTGTTGAGGGTCTCGACCGCGGTGGCATTGCCCCAGGTCACGCGGTCCTGCAGCCGCGAGATGTGCAGATCGGTGCGGTGGTTGAGCGCCTCGTTGATCAAGGCGAGCCCGACCGCGCCGCCGAGATTGCGCATCAGGTTGAACAGCCCGGAGGCGTTCTTGACGCGGTCGGGCTCGAGCGTGGCGAGCGCGATATTGTTGGTCGGCACCATCGCGCACATCATGCCGATGCCGCGCAGGATCTGCGGCACCAGCAGCTCGTAGAAATCGTACTCGCGCGTGATCCAGGTCATCTGCCAGGAGCCGAGCGCGAAGGTGACGAGGCCGAAGGCGATGATGTAGCGCAAATCGACCTTCTGCATCAGACGGCCGACCACCGGCGCCATGAAGAACATGGTGATGCCGGAGACGAACATGGTCTCGCCGATCATCAGCGCGCTGTAGCCGCGGATCTCGGCGAGATAGCGCGGATAGACGTAGGTGAGACCATAGAGCCCGATGCCGATGCAGAACTGCAGCACGCAGCCGACCGCGAAGTTGCGGTTGGAGAAGGCATAGAGATCGACGATCGGTTCCTCCACGGTCAACACCCGCCAGAAGAAGGCGATCGCCGAGACGAAGCAGATCCCGGCGCAGATCGCCACCGAGGTGTCCTGCAGCCATTCATATTGCGGGCCTTCCTCCAGCACATATTCCAGCGAGCCGAGG
The DNA here is from genome assembly GCF_011516645.4 of Bradyrhizobium septentrionale. NCBI lineage: Bacteria > Pseudomonadati > Pseudomonadota > Alphaproteobacteria > Hyphomicrobiales > Nitrobacteraceae > Bradyrhizobium > Bradyrhizobium septentrionale. Next base: position 209,550 of record NZ_CP088285.1, read on the forward strand.
AAGCCGCCCATGAAGATCAGGCCCCACCAGTCGAAACGCTCGAGCAGCGCGAAGTTCGGCTGGTCAAAATCGACCAGCGCCAGCACACCTATCGTGATGATGATGCCGGGCACGATGTTGATGAAGAACAGCCAGTGCCACGACATCAGATCGGTGATGAAGCCGCCGACCGTCGGCCCGACCGTTGGCGCGAGCGTCGCGACCAGGCCGATGATCGGCGCCACGATGTAGAACTTGGAGCGCGGGAAGATGGTGTAGGCCGAGGCGAACACCGTCGGGATCATGCCGGCGCCGAGAAAGCCCTGCAGCGCGCGCCACAGGATCATCTGCTCGATCGTGGAGGCGAAGCCGCACAGCAGGCTGGACACGGTGAAGCCGAACGCCGAGATCGCGAACAAGAGCCGGGTGCCGAGCGCGCGCGACAGGAAGCCGGACAGCGGGATCGCGATCACCTCGGCGATCAGATAGGCGGTCTGCACCCACGACACTTCGGTCGAAGACGCCGACAGGCCGGCCTGGATCTCGGTGAGCGACGCCGAGACGATCTGGATATCCAGGATCGACATGAACATGCCGAACACCATGATGATGAACGCGACCACCCGTTTCGGCTGTAGGCGCTCGGACTCCGAGGCGCCGGTCATCATCGAGGGAGAAGCAGTGGTCGCGTCGGCCATGGGCTCATCGGCTCCGCGCCTCGAACCCTCAGGTTCGAAGCTTCAAGGCATCACTGCGGATGGATCATCATCGGCGCGTCGAGATCGGTATCGGCGTCGGCGTCGGCCGCGCCCTCCCTGGTGTCGACGGTGGTGTAGACCGACATGCCGGCGCGCAGCATGCCCTGCTTGGCGACGCTGTTCGGCACGCGGATGCGGACCGGCAGGCGCTGCACGATCTTGGTGAAATTGCCGGTGGCGTTGTCGGGCGGCAGTAGCGTGAACACCGAGCCCGCCGCCGGCGAGATGCTGTCGACGATGCCGGTGAACTTGCGGAAGCCGTAGGCGTCGACCTTGATCGTCACCCGCTGGCCCGGGCGGATGCGCTTGAGCTGCGTCTCTTTATAGTTGGCATCGATGAAGACGCCGTCGAGCGGCACCACATTGCCGAGCCGTTGGCCGACATTGATGTAGTCGCCGGTATTGACCAGGCGGTTGGAGAAAGTGCCGTCGACCGGCGCGCGCACCTGGGTGAAATCGAGATCGCGCTCGGCCTTGGCGAGCTGGGTCTGCAGTTCGGCAAGCTGGGCACGGGACTCGGCCTGCTGCGCCTTGGTCACCTCGACATTGCTCTTCGCGGTGTCGTAGGCGGCCTGCGCCGAGCGGACGGCGGCGGCTCCCTGATCGCGGCCGGCTTCGGAGACTTCGAACGTGGCGCGCGAGGCAAAGCCCTTGGTGCTGAGCTCCTGCTGGCGATCGAAATCCAGACCGGCGCGCTTCAGGCCGGCTTCGGCGGACACCAGCTGGGCCTGCGCCTGCTCGACCGTGCTCTCGGCTGCCGCAACCTGGCGGCCGAAGCGCTCGATCGTCGCCTGCTGGGTCGCAATCCTGGTGCGCGCGGCATCGGCCGCGATGCGATAGTCGCCGTCGTCGATCCGGAAGATCACATCGCCGGCGCGCACCAGCGCATTGTCACCGGGCAGGATCGCAGCGATATGGCCCGCGACGCGCGCGCCGAGCATGGTGTTGTTGGCGCGGACATAGGCGTCGTCGGTCGAGACGTAGAAGCGTCCGACCATCAGGTAATAGGCGGCATAGCTTGCGGCGGCGATTGCGAGCAGGCCGACCACGCCCATCATGACGAATTTGCGCTTGCCGGATTTCGGCGGCGCAGAAGCAGCGGGCGAAGCCGCCGGCTGCTCGGGCGCAGAAGCTGGCGGCGCCTCGGCGGGACGCTTGGATTCGTCACGCCTGGCTTCGTCGGCCCTTTTGGTTTCGTCAGTTCTGGCCTGCTCGCCGAGATCGGCGGATGCATCGCGCGCCTTCGCGTCCTCGGACATCTCAGGCCCGGAACGAACAATGCGTGCAGCCTGATCTCGTGCTGCGGCCATAGCCGACGCTCCCCAAAAAAGTCTCGATGCCCGCAATGGCGGAATAAGGGCCATGCGGCTCATCGTCGCTCCCACCAATAGCATTGACCGAACCGTTCGGTCAATCTATATTCCCTCGGCAGGGATTATAACGCTTCGATTCTTAACCTTGCTCATTCCGGGTTGAGTTCTTTGGCGAGAAGCTAAATCAATGGTTGCAGCCTCCCGAGCCTCCCTCCAGCCCGTCGGCGAGGAGGAGCCGTCAAAACGACGCCAGATCCTGGACGGCGCCCGCAAGGTGTTCCTGGAGCTCGGTTTCGACGGCGCCAGCATGGGCGAGATCGCCCGCGCTGCTGCCGTCTCCAAGGGCACGCTCTATGTCTATTTCCCCGACAAGGCCGGGCTGTTCGCGGCGATCGTCGAGGAGGAGAAGCTCGAGCAAGGCAAGGTCGCCTTCAATTTCGACCCGGCGCGCGACGTCGACACCACCCTCCCCGAATTCGGCCGCGCCTATGTCGCGGTGCTGTGCCGGCCCGGCGGCGGTTCGGCGATCCGCACCGTGATGGCGATCGCCGAGCGGATGCCCGAACTCGGTAGCCGGTTCTACACCCATGTGATCGCCCACACCGTCGACCGCTTCGCCGCCTATCTCGAGGCGCGCGCCGCGCTCGGCGAGCTCGTGATCGACGATTATCAGCTCGCGGCATGGCAGTTCATGCAGATGTGCCAGGCGACGCTGTTCCAGGCGTTCATCTTCCAGGCCAATCCGTCGCCCTCGCCGGAGCGGATCGCTGTTGTCGTCGACAGCGCAACGCGGGTGTTCTTCGCGGCGTACCGGCCGAAGGCTGATTGATGGTGTCGATTGCGCGGCGCTCGATCCGCGTCACAAGAACCTAATCCACGACGATCGTCACGCGCCCGATTTCACTCAGCACCGCCGGGCGTTGACCGCCATAGGCGCCGCTCCTGAGCACGGCCGTGTACGATCCGGCCGCGCGATAGGTGTGTGTGCGGGTAAAGCCGCGGATCGATGAGATCGTGTCGTCCGTCCTTCCGTCGCCAAAATCAAGCACGACCACGCCCTCCGGTATCCCCGGGCCGGTGCCGGTGAAGGTCACCTCGAGCGGCGCGCGGCCTGAGGCCGGCGATGCGGAAAGAGCAGCTGTTGCGTTCATCTGTGCCGTCGCGGTCATGTCGATCACGCCAAGGACGATTGCGGCGATAGCAAATGCTGGCCAACGCAACGTCATTCAAATTTTCCGATCAGCCGCCCGCCGCAACCAGATTGCGACGGGCAGTCCTCTGAATCAAGCGACAGGACGACTTCATCCGGCTCAGACCAGATGGAATTCCTCTGTGTGCCCCCGCAACTGCGCCGTACTGATACCGGCGAAGGTGATCGTATCCCCGAACGCGTCTGTGATGACGGCGCCGGCGGCGGTATCGACCGTATGATTGGAGAGCATGTCGTTCACTGTGCCGAAGATCGACTTGTCGAGCTGAACGACATCCGTGTGCAGATCGAAATCCGTGATGAGGTTGCTGCCGAAATGCGGGCGGAACAGGAAAGTGTCCGGCCCATTGTTACCGGTCAGCGTATCGCCGTCGCCGCCGATCAGGACGTCGGGGCCGTTGCCGCCGAACAGAACGTCGTGCCCGGCCGAGCCGTCGAGCACGTCCTGACCGTTGCCGCCGTACAGCGTGGTGTGGCTTCCCGCCTGGTAGTCGACGCCGGGATTGAACACGACGATGCTCAGCGTCGACGCCGCCGTTGCGCCATGCGGATCGGCAATGGTGTAGTCGAACGTGTCCTGCGCGACGATCTGCGACGGCAAGCCGCCCTTGTTGGCGACATAGACATAGCTGCCGTCGGCATTCAGCGTCAGCGAGCCGTAGGTGCCTGCGATGGTGTGACCGACATTGCCGGCCGCACCCTCGACGGCGCTGACCACGAGGTGACCCTGATCGTGGATGTCGGGGTCGGTGTCGTTGGACAACAATCCGTGCGACACGTCGACCGACAGCGTCGATTTCTTGGCCGTGCCGTTGCTGTCGGCGACCGCGATCGGCGCGTCATTGGCACCGTTGATGGTGAGGACGACATCCTGCGTGACGGCTCCGCCATGGCCGTCGTCGATGATGACGGGCACCGTGACGGTGAGGCTCTCGCTGACCGACAGGAAATCGAGCTTGCTGTCGGTGATGCTGTAGCTCCAGTCGATCTTGCCAGCGTTGGTGTTGCCGGCCTCGGGCACGATCGTAAAGGCCGCCTCGAGCGAGGCGATCTGCGCCGGCGTAAGCTCCGACGTGAAGTCGTGCGTCGCGTCCTTCCAGGTCACCGTCTCGCCGAGGGTATCGATCGTCGCGGTCGGCCGGTCGTTGAGATCGGGATCGGTGAACGCGATCGCGCCGGAGGTCGCGTCCGGCGTCGAACTGCCGGTGACGCCGGGCAATTCGCTGATCGTCCCTGTCAGACTGGACAGGGCCGGGACCACCGACACCGGATCATTGGTGCCGGTGAAGACGATCGTCACCTGCTGGGTCGAACTGTCGCTGACGCTGGAGCCGGAGTGATGGTCGGCCACCGAGACGTCGTAGACCACCGTCAGCGTCTCGTCGGTTGCCAGGAAGTCGAGGTTGCGGTCCGCCAGGTCGAACTGCCAGTTGAGCGTCCCGCTGGTGCCGTCGACGCCGATCGAGTCGGTCAGCGCCGCGATGAGGGCCGTCTCGGTCGCGAGCGGAATCGTGGCGCCGCCGGACCAGGTCGCGGAATCGAGCGCTTCACTTGCGGTATGGGTGTCGCCGACATTCGCATCGGTAAAGGTCAGCGTGCCGAGCAGCTGCTGCAGCGACGCGGAGTTGGTGGTATTGGCAAGTTCGGTCAGCGGATGCGGCGATCCCGGATCGGGCGACAGCACCGGCGGGCGGTTCAGCAGCTCGGTCTCGTTGAACGTGCCGTCGGCGAACTGGAAGTTCTGGACGTTGCTGACGGTGTCGGTCCCGTCGGGTGCCCCGCCGCGCTGGTCCGCGATCTGGATCGCGCCACTGCCAAGCAGGGTCGCGATATATTGCAGCCTTGTGCCGCTGTAGACGGCCGTGTTAGTCCCACCCTTGCCGTCGATCGTGTCGTTGCCGCCATTGCCGCGCAGCACGTTGTCGATGGCATTGCCGGTGATCGTGTCGTTGCCCGAGCCGCCATCGGCATTCTCGATCAGCGAGGCGGTCTCGGACAGGTTGTTCGGATCGATCAACGCATTGGCGATGTTGCCGCGCGCAAAGTATTCGGCACCACCCGCTCCGTCATTGCCGAGATCGGCGCGCTGCGCGTGCGCCGCGCTGGTGTCGAGAATGGTCCAGGCGCCGGGATTGAGATCGACGGAAAGGTTGGTCGTGTAGTTGGAGAAGTCGTAGGTGTCGGCGCCGCCGCCATCCCACACCGTCATCAACACATAGTTGCTTTGCGGCGAGCCCTGGCCAACGCCATCGATGAACTCCTGGCCGGTGGTCAGGCTCCAGGTGTAGGTGGTGTTGCCGTTATGCGCCGTGGCGCCGTAGTTCGCGCCGTACATGTACTGCAGCGCCGCGATGTCATCCTGCATGTAGGTTGTCGGATGGTCGGGCGCGTTGTCGCCATTGGTCGCGTTGTCGCCAGGAAACTGGCTGTAGGTCATGACCGAATATTCGTAGGAATTGTGATCGGCCGGCAGCGCAGGGAAGGTCACGCCGTGCCCGCCTTGCGTGACGTGGCCGTGCTTCAATCCGAGATTATGGCCGGTCTCGTGCATGATGCCGGCAGCATCCTGGAAGCTGCCGAGCACCGGATTGGTGTAGCCGCCGGTGACGAACCACCCATCGCCTTGCGCGAACGGCGCAGAGAATGGCGGGCTTCCGAGTTCGGGCGGATTGGCTTCCGCGGTGCCGGGCGCGTTGCCGGGAACGTGCAGCCCGGTATGCGAGGCAACCGTGTTGTCATTGGTGTAGTTGATCTGATCGGCGTTGGCATAGCGCAGGATCGCGCCGGCGGCCGTCGTCTCGGTGAAGGTGAGGTTGGTGAAGCTTGCGATATTGGCGAGCGCGGTGCGCACGGCCGTCTGTTGTGTCGCGGTGAACGCGCCGAAATTGTCGATTTCCTGGTAGCCGTATTCGGCCGTGCCGGTGGGGAACGAAAACGTCAGATTTTGCGCGCCACCCGAACCCCACTCCCATCCCCAGAGAATGCCATCGATGTCTGGATTACCGGATAAATTAACTTCTTGAGTCATGGGAAAACTCCGTTTTGGGTGAAATGAAAACCGTCCCCAATTCCGTTCAGTTGTCCTGCTGACGTGCGATGCAATCCTTTCTGCTGAGTGTGATTTCCGATTCCGACATGTGCGACGCGATGCGTCGCGGGATTGGGATTCACGGCACGCCGCTTCTCGAAGTCCGCGGCTGCGGGCGGGATTGTTAGGCCTGCGGCAACTTCAAGTCAAACGTGTTTCTAGTTATGACTAAACCATAAATTGTTAGATGAATTCGTCGAAAATTTTTCACGCGCCAAGCCGCGCTCTGTGGGCAGCCTCATTCCGTGGGGGTATTGTGATCGTCACAAGCAACGGGTTCGATGCATGACTCCACGCCGATGGGATACTGTTCGATGAGCGAGCTGAGCATCCGGCATATGCGGCCAGACGAGATCGCGCTCGCGGTGGACTGGGCCGCGGCGGAGGGATGGAATCCCGGCCTCGCCGATGCCGCGTGCTTTGCCGCCGAGGACCCGCAGGGGTTTTTCATCGGCGAGCTCGACGGGCGGCCTGCCGCGGTGATCTCCTGCGTCAATTACGGGGCGCAGTTTACTTTCCTCGGCTTCTACATCGTGCGTCCGGATCTGCGCGGCCAAGGCCATGGCCTGAGGATATGGAATGCGGCCATCGCGCATGCGCATCCACGCGTGATCGGGCTCGACGGCGTGGTGGCGCAGCAGGCGAACTACCAAAAATCCGGCTTCGCGCTCGCTTACGCCAATGTGCGCTATGGCGGCACGGTTGCCGCGCCGCCGGCGCCGAACGCCGACATCGTCGCGCTGGCCGATGTGCCGGCGGCGCTGATCGAGGCCGATGACGCCACGGTGTTTCCGGCGCCGCGTCCGGCCTTCCTGCGCGCCTGGATCAATACATCAGGGCATCTCGGGCGCGCGCTGATGCGCAACGGCAGACTGGCCGGCTGGGGCGTGATCCGCCCGTGCCGCACTGGCCGCAAGATCGGTCCGCTTGTCGCCGATGACCGCGCTGGCGCCGAGACCATCCTGTCGGCATTGCTTGCAAGCGCCGGCAGTGGCGAGATCTTCCTCGATGTCCCCGCCGTCAACCGCGACGCCGTCGCATTGGCGGAAGGCCTCAGGCTCTCGCCGGTGTTCGAGACCGCGCGAATGTATACCGGCGCGATCCCGCCCTTGCGGATCGATCGCGTGTTCGGCGTCACGACGTTCGAGTTGGGCTAGAGCGGGATGGGGTTAGGTTGAATCGATTTGGGATTCCCAAATCGGTGTGTTTCTGATTCACCATGCTGACTGGGTTGGAGGCCAGCATGGATGGGCAAGCCTTATTCTCTGGATCTTCGCAAGCGAGTCGTGTCGGCGATCGAGGGCGGGATGTCTCGCAATCAGGCGGCCAAGCAGTTTGGGGTCGCGATCAGCACCGCAATCGGTTGGATGCAGCGGGTCGAGGAGACCGGCAGCGTTGAGCCTGGCCAGATGGGCGGTCATAAGCCGAGGGCGGTTTCGGGAGACCACGCGGCTTGGCTGTCGCAGCGGATCAAGGACGGCGATTTCACTATACGGGGGCTCGTTGCCGAGCTTGCTGGACGCGGCCTGAAGGTCGACTATCACTCGGTGTGGGACTTCGTGCATGCCGAGAAGCTAAGCTTCAAAAAAAAGCGTGGCGGCTGGCGAACGGGATCGACCCGCGGTCGCGCGGCGGCGAGCCCAGTGGACAAAATATCAAGGGCGCGTCGAAGCTGAGCGGCTCGTCTTCATCGACGAGACATGGACCAGAACCGATATGGCGCCTTTGCGTGGATGGGCACCGCGCGGGCACAGACTTCCTGCCACGGTTCCCCACGGTCGCTGGAAGACCATGACCTTCCTGGCGGCCCTGCGCCATGACCGGATCGATGCGCCATGGTTCATCGAGGGGCCGATCGATGGCGTGAGCTTTCGCACCTATGTCGAGAAGGTTCTTCTGCCTGTCCTTCGACCCGGCGATATCGTCGTCTTGGATAACCTCGGTAGCCACAGGAGCAAAGCAGTTCGCCAACTCATCCGTTCGGTCGGCGCCAAACTCTTCTTCCTGCCCAAATACTCGCCCGACCTGAACCCGATCGAACAGGTCTTTGCCAAGCTCAAGCATCTGCTCCGCAAAGCTGCCGCGCGAACCGTCGACGCGGTCTGCGCCGCAATCGGCCACGCACTCGACGCCTTCACCCCCGAGGAATGCGCCAATTACCTGAAAAATTCAGGCTATCGAACTTAATGCCATCACGCTTTAGCGCGAGATAAGACTGGGTCGAATAGTGACGCCGCTGCGCTCCCTCTCCCCGTTCTTACGGGGAGAGGGTCGGGGTGAGGGGCTCTTTCCGCATGCACGGCGACAGACAGATTCATGGAGACTCCCCCTCACCCGGAACGCATCTAACGATGCGTTCCGACCTCTCCCCGCACGCGGGGCGAGGTGAAGCGGAGTCCGCAGCTCGATTCGAAGTAACGTCATCCCGCTCTGGCGCTTCGGTCCGGGTTGAGAACCGAAGCGCCGCAAGACTCCCAGTCTAGTTCGCCGCCGCGTTGATCTGCGGCGCGGCACTGCCCTGCTCGATCTCCTCGGACAGTCCGGCGAAGCGGCGCAGCGCCTGCGCCATCTTCGCGCGGCCGCTGACGCCGGTGATGATGACGTCGACCATCACGAACGACGAGTGGAAGTGGCCGTGCCCCTTGAGCTGCTCGACCTTGACGCCGGCCTTGGCGAGCGCGTCGCCATAGGCGATGCCCTCGTCGCGCAGCGGATCGAACTCCGCGGTCGCGATGAACGCCGGCGGCAGGCCGTCGAGCTTGCCGCGCAACGGCGCGACGCGCGGATCGGTGCGGTCGGCGGGCGAGCAGTACAGGTCCCAGAACCAGTACATCAGCCCGCGGGTCAGGAAGTAGCCGGCCGCGTTGTCGACATAGGACTGCCGATCGAAGGAGGAGTCGGTGACCGGGCAGATCAGCAATTGCCCCGCGATCTCGGGCCCGCCGCGATCGCGTGCGAGCTGGCAGGTGACGGCCGCGATGTTGCCGCCGGCGCTCCAGCCCGCGACCAGCACCGGCCCTGCCCTGCCGCCGAGCTCGGCGGTGTGGGCCGCGATCCAGCGCGCTGCCGCATAGCCGTCCTCGGCCGCCGCCGGGAAGCGATGCTCGGGTGCGTGGCGATAACCGACGCTGACGATGATCATGCCGGTGCGCCGGCACAGGTCGCGGCAGAACGGATCGTCGGACAGCTCGTCGCCGAGCACCCAGCCGCCGCCGTGGAAATAGACCACGACCGGATGCGGCCCCGGCGTCTTCGGCCGATAGAGCTTGTAGGGCAGCGGACCGTCGGCGCCCTGCAACATGCCGGTGCCGACCTCGCCGACGGGACGGCCGGCAGGACGGCCCTTGTTGAACTCGGTCAGGAAGTCGCGCGCGCCCTGCGCACCCATGGTCTCGATCGGCGGCAGGTTCATCTCTGCCAGCATGCCGAGCACCAGCCGCACGTCCGGCTGCAGCCGCACCACCTCGCCGTCATTGCACTGCTCGGCGACGCCGGGACCTGACAGCTTGAAGCCGAGCATGCCGCGGCCGACCACCTCGTTGCAGATGCTGCGATACGGGCCGACGCCGCCGGTATAGGGCATCACGCCCTGCGGCTTGCCGGGCACGTTGGCGCCCGTGTACCAGGTGTTGGCGAGCCGGTGCAGCGTCAGCGTCGCGCAGTCGGCCATGTGCCGCTCCCAGCCGGCCTGCGCGGTCTCGGTTGCTTCCATCGTGGTGAAGCCGGCGTCGCGCAACGCGGCGATCCGCTCGACCACCCAATCGACATGCTGCTCGATCGACACCGCCATGTTCGACAGCACCGACGGGCTGCCGGGGCCGGTGATCATGAACAGATTGGGGAAGCCCGCCACGGTGACGCCGAGATAGGTCTGCGGTCCGTGCGCCCAGACATCCGACAGCGACTTGCCGCCGCGGCCGGAGATCGGATGCACCGCCATGATCGCGCCGGTCATCGCGTCGAAGCCGGTCGCGAACACGATGACGTCGACATCGAAGCTGCGCCTGTCGGTCGAGATGCCGTTGGCCGTGATCGCCTTGATCGGCTCCTGCCGCAGATTGACCAGCGTCACGTTCGGACGGTTGTAGGTCGCATAGTAGTTGGTATCGAGACAGGGACGCTTGGCGCCGAACGGATGATCGTGCGGGGCCAGCGCCGCGGCGATCTCCGGATCCTTGACCACGGCGCCGATCTTCTCGCGGATCAAGTCGGCAACCACCTTGTTGCCGTCGACATCGACGGCCTGATCGGCCCACAGCTGGGTCAGGATATGGACGAGGTCGCCCGCCGCCCACGCCTTCTCGAAACGCTCGCGGCGTTCGGCATCGCTCAACTGCCAGCTCACCACGGTCTGCTGCGGATAAGGCACGCCGGCCATCGACCAGCGCGCCTGCTCGCGATAGGCCGCGCGGTCGCTCTCGAAGTACGTTTTGCGATCCTCCGGCGCCGGACCGTTGCCGGCGGGCAATGCGAAGTTCGGCGTGCGCTGGAACACGGTGAGCTGCGCGGCCTGTTCGGCGATCAGCGGAATAGACTGAATGGCCGACGATCCGGTGCCGATCACGGCAACGCGCTTGCCCTTGAGATCGACGCCCTGATGCGGCCAGCGGCCGGTGAAATAGATCTGGCCCTTGAAATCCTTGACGCCGTCGATCTCCGGCGGCTTCGGCGCCGACAGGCAGCCGGTCGCCATGATGTAGTAGCGGCACGAGACATTGGCGCCGTTGTTGGTCGAGATCTGCCAGCGCGCGGTCGCATCATTCCAGGTCGCCTGCGTCACCTTGGTGCCGAAGCGGATATCGCGGCGCAGATCATAGCGGTCGGCGACGAAGCCGAGATAGCGCAGGATTTCCGGCTGGGTCGCGTATTTCTCCGACCAGGTCCAGGCCTGATCGAGCTCGGGATCGAAGGTGTAGCTGTAGTCGATGGTCTGGATATCGCAGCGCGCGCCGGGATACCGGTTCCAGTACCAGGTGCCGCCGACGTCGGCGCCCTCTTCGAGCGCGACCGCCGAGAAGCCCGCCTTGCGCAGCCGATGCAGCAGATAAAGACCGGCGAAACCGGCGCCGACGACCGCGACGTCGACTTGCTGCGTGGTTCCGCTGTGAGTGGAGTCCGAAGCGCGTGCTGCAACTGCTGCGTCTGGCATGCCATTCCTCCCGTATGTTTTGATTTGACGGAAGGCTAGCCCTGCGCTTTCAGTTTGTCATCACGACAAACGCAATCAGAGGTCGCCGCAATTGTGACGCGCGCGGCCTGAAGCGAAACGCGCAGCGCGTAGACGCAAGTGGTGTTGTTGCGGGTCCAAGCACTCGGGTCTAAGCACATGAGTGAAGGTCGACGCCGCATCCCGCCATTGCGAGCGAACCGCAGCATTCCGCCGCACCGCATATAAGGACGCATGGATTGCCTCGCCAACGGCGCGGGTTGAGCGGCCGGCGCCCATTCACAACTCTGCGACCGACCGCGCCCTTCGCCTCCCCCAACTGGGCACCTCGCGCTTGTTGTTGTACCCTGAGCGGAGCAACTGCACGGTCGCCAGGAGGAATTTACATGACCACCGTCGTGTTCAACCGTCGCAACCTCCTCGCCGCTGGCGGCTCCGTCCTGGCAACCGGAGTTGCCGGGCTCCTGTTGCCCGCCCGCGCGGAAGGCCTCGCACCGACCGATTCGATGTTGGGCGGGTCGAACAACTACCGCAAGGGCGCGGCGATCGTGGACCGGATCGGCAAGGGCGGCTTCTGGATGAGCGGCACCGTACGCCGCGCCGGCGACGGGGCTCCACTCGCCGGGCAGCGCATCCAGATTTGGGCGCACACGACCGAAGGGCAGGAGCACGAGCCGCAGAGTCATGGAGCCACGCTCACCGACAAGGACGGGGCGTTCCGTCTCGAGATGCCACAGATCATTCCCATCTTTGGCCAACCGCATGGTCACCTCGCCTATGACAGCGGTGAATTCAAAACCGTCTTCCTGCGTCCCATCATGCGGAGCGCAAAAGATACCAGCCTGGAGGCGCACTTCGTCCTTCAGCCGGCCTGACCGGGTTGGGATCAAAAAGGATGAGATTGGCCCGGGTAACCCTGATCTGGGCCGCTCTTGGAGCCGCCGTTTGCGTGCCGATCGCCGCTGCAGCGGCGAGCCCGCTGCTCGCATGGCGCGGTCCGATCTACATCCTGGCCGGATTCGCAGGAATTATCGCACTGGGTCTTGTGCTCGTTCAGCCTTTACTGATTGGCGGCTACCTGCCGGGACTGGCGGCTTATCGTGGACGGCGTGCACATCACTGGATCGGAGGCACGCTGGTCGTGGCGGTGCTGGTCCACGTCGGGGGCCTTTGGATCACCAGTCCGCCGGACATGATTGACGCCCTTCTCTTCTCATCGCCGACGCCGTTTTCGCCGTGGGGTGTGATCGCCATGTGGGCAATCTTCGCCGTCGCGCTTTTGGCGGCACTGCGTCGGCGATTGGGACTGCGACCGCGAACGTGGCGCATTGCTCACATGTCCCTTGCGGTGGTCATCGTCGCAGGGAGTGTGGTCCATGGCATGCTGGTCGAGGGGACGATGGAGACGGTGTCGAAGGCGGCCCTTTGCGCACTGGTCCTCGGCGCGACCATAAAAGTCATGGCTGACTTGCGGGTGTGGCGAAAGCGAGCGACGTCGCGCGCGGAGAGGATTGTGCGACAGTAGACCAGGCGGAATTGATAGCGATACGGATCATCGGAACGTATTCCGAGTTGGGTCACTTGAGCCTCAAATCGACCGCATCAGGCCACCATCGACGCGGATGTTCTGGCCGGTGATGTAGGCCGCGCCGTCGGAGACGAGAAACGCGATGGTTGCGGCAATCTCCTCCGCCTTGCCGTAGCGCTTCATCGGCACGCTGTCGCGGCGCTCGTCGGTTGCCGGCAAGCTGTCGATCCAGCCCGGCAACACATTGTTCATGCGGACATTGTCGGCCGCATAGCTGTCGGTGAACAGTTTTGTGAACGCGGCAAGCCCGGCGCGGAACACCGCCGAGGTCGGAAACATCGCGCTCGGCTCGAATGCCCAGGCGGTGGAGATGTTGACGATCGTGCCGGATTTTTGCGCCTGCATGACCGGTGCGACGAGACGCGTCGGGCGGATCACGTTCATCAGATAGACGTCGAGCCCGGTGTGCCACTGCTCATCAGTCAGCTCCAGCACGCCCGCACGCGGGCCGTGGCCGGCGCTGTTGACCAGGGCATCGATGCGGCCCCAGCGCGCCATCACGCCGTCGACGGTGCGCTTCAGATCATCGTTCGAACGGTTGGAGCCGGTGAAGCCAATGCCGCCGAGTTCGCCGGCCAGCGCCTCGCCCTTGCCCGATGACGACAGGATCGCGACGCGAAAGCCATCGGCGGCAAGCCGCCGTGCCGCCGCCGCGCCCATGCCGCTGCCGCCTGCGGTGACGAGTGCGACCTTCTCCAAAGCCATGACCTGATATCCCTGTGATGACGAACCTGGCGCAAGGTCTATCATCAGGGATCGCGCGGCGCGACACCCGGTCTGCCGCGCAGTATCGCACTATTTGCGGAATACCTGCTTTGAGCAGGCTTCGAACCGGGCGACCGGCCGGTCCATCTGCCACAGCTCGACATCATGGTGATCGACAAGACGGCTGGCCGATGTGACGGCCTGGTCGTCGTCGCTGCAATCCAGGTTGACCACGCCGATGGATCGGCTGTGCGGTCCGACAATATAGGCGCGATATGCTGTCATCTCTGCCTCCATGTTCTGCGCGCGCTCTGTTGGCGGGCTTGCGCGTCCGAAAAGTGGACAAGAGGACGTATGAATTCGAGGGGGAATGCCCCGGTTTTGTGTAAAGACGGAATAGGCGCCGCCAGTTCACAGGGGATCGCGCGGCGTCTCCGGCCCGCGTTGCGTCACCGAATCAATTGACGCATGGTGACCGTCGGCCCTCCATCCTATCCTGACCGCATGACATCCCTCCTCCGATACCTCGTCATCGCTGCCGTGCTGCTGGTCGCCGGTCCCACGCTGGCGCAGACGCCCTCCATCGTCGTTGCCTCTACGACATCGACCGAGCAATCCGGCCTGTTCGGCTATCTCTTGCCGCGCTTCACGCAGGCGTCGGGCATTGCCGTGAAGGCGGTCGCGGTCGGCACCGGCCAGGCGCTCGACATCGGACGGCGCGGCGATGCGGATGTCGTGTTCGTGCACGATCGCGTGGCCGAGGAGAAATTCCTGGCCGAGGGCTTTGCGACCAAACGGCATGACGTGATGTACAACGACTTCGTCATCGTCGGCCCGAAGGCCGATCCGGCGCACATTGCCGGCGACAAGGATGTCGCGGACGCCTTGCGCAAGATCGCCGCGACGAAATCCGCCTTCATCTCGCGCGGCGACCACTCCGGGACGCATGAGGCCGAGTTGCGGCTCTGGAAGGATGCCGGTGTCGATCTCGGTTCCGCGAAGGGCCAGTGGTATCGCGAGATCGGCCAGGGCATGGGTCCGGCGCTCAACATGGCGTCGGCGTCGAATGCCTATGTGCTGTCAGACCGCGGCACCTGGCTGTCATTCAAGAATCGCGGCGAGCTCGCCGTGCTGACCGAAGGCGATAAGCGACTGTTCAATCAGTACGGCGTGATGCTGGTCAATCCGGCGAAGCATCCGACGGTGAAGGCGGGGGACGGACAAGCCTTTATCGACTGGCTGGTCTCGCAGGCTGGGCAGTCGGCCATCGCCGGCTACAAGGTCGGCGGCGAGCAGCTATTTTTCCCCAACGCCGCGCACTAGCAGAAACGCGATCGTGCTGACACTGACGCTCAGCGCAAGCAGGATCACACCAAGGCCGAGACCGAGCGCCAGTTCCCCCTTGCTGGTTTCCAGCGCGATCGCCGTCGTCATCGTTCGCGTATAGCCGCTGATATTGCCGCCCACGATGATGATGGCGCCGACCTCCGCGATGGCGCGGCCGAAGGCGGCGAGGAATGCGGTGAGAAGCGAGGCGCTGCCGAGCGAGAACAGCAGCGCAAGGCTGCGCAGGCGGGACAGGCCGTCGGTGCGTATCAGGTCGGCATATTCCGCCCACAGCAGCGCGACCGGACGATGCACCAGCGCGACCACGATCGGCGTGGCCAGGATGACCTGCGCCACCACCATCGCCGTCGGCGTGAACAACAGGCCGGCGAAGCCAAGCGGTCCCGAACGCGACAGCAGGAGATATAGCCCGAGCCCGACCACGACCGGCGGCAGGCCGAGACAGGCATTGGCGAGCACGATCACCACCTGCCGTCCGCGAAACCTTGATATCGCAAGCCAGCCGCCGATCGGCGCACCGATCAGAAGCGCGAGCAGGCTCGCCAGCAAGCTGACGCGCAACGACAATGCGACGATCCCGAGCAGCACCGGATCGCGACTGGCGATCAGTGACGCTGCCGCCGTGATCGACTGTGCGAAGTCATTCATGCCGGCCTTGCCCCGCCGAAGGTCCGCATCGCCAGTTGTGGGGGAGCGGTCAATCGCTCAAGCCGGCGCGCCGTTCTTGAGCAGCTTCGTCACGGCCGCGACCAGTTCGTCGGGCGAGAACGGCTTGTTCAGGAGCACGCTGTCCGGCACGCCACGGGTCGGCCACTCGTCGCCGCCGCCGCCGGTGATGTAGAGCACCGGGAATGACGGATCGATCTCGCGGGCCCCGCGCGCCACGCGCCAGCCGTCGAGCCGGCCAAGCAGGCGGATGTCGGTGACCAGGGCACTGTATTTGGTTCGGAACGCCTTCAGCAGCGTCAGAGCTTCCTCGCCCGAGCCTGCGATCGCCGGCTCATAGCCGCCGTCCCTCAGGGCGTCCTCTACCATCATCTGAAGATCACGATCGTCTTCGATGACGAGAATGATCGGCACGTCTTGCAAAGCAATCCCCCAGTAACCAGCCGGCTGCGCCCAGCTGAACGAGCATATGCAGCAAATAGTGGCTACCGTTTGCACGGCATCCCCAGTAAAAATACGGAGTATCAGACGCGTCCCTATTCGTCGGCGAATTCGTCTTCTTCGTTGACCCCCGCTTTACCCCGCGGAGCCGGCTTTCTGCCGCCGAGCGATCCTGTGACATAAGGTTCGCGCGTTGCATAGGGGTTACGGCCGCCGGCGCGTGCCGCGACCTCCTCGCCGGAGACGGCGGCCGGCTGGCAGATCAGGCGCCGGCTCGCCCGGCGCATCAGATCCACATGGATGTGGTCGTAGTGATAGACGTTGGAGCCTGGCGCCAGCACGGTGGTGAATTGCTGGCACGCGGCGGCCTGGATGTCGCGCAGGAAGCCCTGCTCTTCCGGCAGGCCCTTCCAGCCATCCTTCACGGTGATGCGGCGGCCGTCGGCGAGCGTGAAGGCTGCGATATCGAGCGCATTGCCGAACGCGTGCTCGGAAATATGCGCGTGCGAATTGCCGTTCATGCCGCGGCAGGAATAGGCCGAGATCTGCTTGATCTCGACGACGCGCGCGCCGAACCAGCGCTGCGCCGCCGGCTGCACGGAATCGGCGAGCCAGCGCTCGAGCACCGAGACGATCGGGCACGCCAGCGTCGCCGCCGGCTTCACTGCGACCGGACCGACCGTCCCGACCGGGTTGCCACCTGACGGACCGAGCCGTGGCGGCGGCGCCGCCGCGCCGGGCGGCTGCTGCGAATACGGCGCCGGCGAGTAAGGCGCGGCCGCACTGTCGCGCCGCTGATTCGACGGCAGGCCCGGATAATAGGGTCGCTCGCCGCTGGCGTCGGGCGAGCCGTCAGGCGGCAGGTCGATCTCGTCCTGTTGCTGCGGAACGCCGGGCGCCGACAGCGAGACCGGCCCGTTCGGCTGGCTACCGTAGCTCGGCTGGCCGACCGCTTGATCGGAGTATGGCGCCTGCGCGGGCGGCGGGGGCTGCCGGTTGATCGGCCAGCGCGGCTGGTTGCCGATCGCGGCCGGCGGACGCAGGCTGTCGTCGGCAAATCCGTAAGCCGAACTGGCTTCGCCGAGGGCGCCGACCTTGAGCGGGAACTCGGCGCCGCAGGCGCCGGGCCCGGAGATCGGATCGATACGGACGAGGTCGGCGCTTTCCTTGACCGCGCCGGATTTCAGGCAAGCGGCCTCGGCCTCGGCCCGCCACGGCTCGCGCTCTGCGGTCTGAAACAGACCGCGGCCGCAACCAGCAAGCGACACAAGGACAAGGGAGCCGACGAGATACAAACGAACTCCACGCGTCATGGCGCGGAGGTTCTGCGAATTTGATTAAAGACTCTTCAACGCAATACGACGCGTTGATTTCAACGCTCCTTAACCATGCGTTGGAACTCGGCAGAGCAACGCCTGCCCTGCCAGAGATCGATCATCTCGATCACCAGGTGCAGCGAACGACACCCTCGCCGCCATAGGACGACGTGACGTCGAGAGCCCGCTTTCGAAGGTCAGCAACCGCCCGGAAGGCCCCGCAGGCACTGTCAGGTTCAGAGGTCCCCGGAAAATATTTGAGGACGCTTCAACGCGTTGATTCGACGCCGTTTTGATCCGGGTACCGCAATGCGGCATTGCCAGGGAAGTGCGGGCCGGACAGCAACGCTGACTTTTTCGACCAGGAACCGATTGCTAGCTTCAGCGTTAATGCGGGCAGCGTTGTGAACCAAGGGAGCACCCCCCAATGGATTTCGCGAGTCCTCTGCTGAGCAAGCTGAGCATTGTGGCCGCGTACATCGCGTTCGCCTTCGTCGGCGCCATCATTCTCGGCGTGTTCTAGGACATTCGACTTGGCATTGAGTTCAGCGCCCGGTGGCCACCCCGCCGGGCGCTTTACGTTTTTATCAACACACACCCGCCCCGTCATCCTGATGAGGTGCGAGCTCTTGCGAGCCTCGAAGGATGCACGGCCACAATCGGGCCGTCGATCCTTCGAGACGGCCGCTGTGCGGCCTCCACGGGATGACGGATCAGGATGACGGGTCAAGAATTCGAGCAGCTCGATCCGGTGCTGCCGCCGTTCGTGAAATCATGGCAGACCAGGCCGCGATTGTCGGGTCGCGTCCGGTCGAATTATTTTTGGATCGGCTTGAATTCGAAGCCACGGATTTTGTCGGCCTTCAAGGCCGCCACGATGACGTCATCCACAATCAACGTGCTTTTGGCATAGGTCAGGCGGAACGCGTGCGCTGCGCCGACGGCCTCCGGCCTCATCCTGACATCGATCAGAGCCCGATAGTTCTTGATGCCCGGGATGTTGTCATAATAGTTGATGACTGAGAGTTCCTCATCGATGCAGTCAAGCGTCCGCATGATGTAGACAAACCAGAAATCGGGACCAGGATTCGGCGCATCGCCGTAGTCGACCTCGACCTTGTGGAATACGAAAGCTTCCGGATCGAGCTTTTCGAACAAGACCTTCAGGCGATCCGAAATCAGCCAAATGCTAAGCGTGACTGGTTCCGCATCCAGGAATGCGGAACTGATGCGCTTACGCTCGAATCTGAACTGCGGCGGCTCGGAGAAATGCAACCCGCGAAAGGCCTGTTCTGGCCGCGGAAAGAAGCCCTTCATCTGCTCCTTCTTGTTCACCCATTTAGGATACTTCGACTTACTGGCGACCTTGAAATCGACCTCAATCGAGTAATAACTCCGCGCTCCCTGAGCCGCGCGCTTGCCCCGATCGGTCATCAAACTCTCCCGTGACAATTCCGAGCGCTGCACCAAGCAGAATCAATATCCGAGGTAATTTGCCGCATCTCTGAACCGGATGCCTTTCAGACCCGATTTCTTGCAGGCGTCCCTCAACTCCTGATCGCAGATGATCTGCGGCGTCAGAAATTGCAGCCGAAAGATATGCGCGGCTCGAACAACGTCACCTCTGAAAATAAGGCTGGCACCCCCAAGAAGACTGTAGCCCTTCCAGGGCCGCCCTTCATAATCTCTACGACTTATCTTGACGCGAGATGCGCCCTCATCGACCGCATCCAGAACGCGCAAGACATCGCAGAGCCAATAGTCAGGTCTATCTGTCCCATCACAATTCCGAACTGCGCATTTGACACAGGCGATTCCGGCGGGATCCACTGCCTCAAGCACTTGCTTTAGACGGTCCGACACCAGCCAGTATTCGTGGTACATCTCCAGGTCTCGAGGGGGGCGACCGAGGGACCCTGCAATCAAGACACGGGGCGGCTCGTCGAAATCTGCAAAGCCGCGCTCGCCAACAGGCGGACCGAGGACTCTCCGTCCGCAGAGCAGGGCCGCCAAATTCTGGACCTCAAAGCCCGCTCCGCCGCCCTTCGTAATGTCTGGACCCATGAGATAGAATTTCCGTGCTCTGGTCTTCGCACGCTTCTCGGCTGTTGGAATGGTCATGTCCGAACTTGCCCTGCCGTGTCTGCCGGTATGCGCTTCAACCATGACGAGCTAGTACCCCAGCTTTCGGGCCACGAGTTGCCCTGAAAACCTCGCGTTCAGCGCTTCCCAAGTTTCGTCGCGCAGGAAGACGTGCTTCTTGCTCGCGAAGAAATTTACGGTCGGGCGATCCAGATCGGCCTCGCGCCAGATCGGCGGCGTCTCCGGCCTCACCGCTTTGAACTTGACCGACGGGTCCGCGATCCCAGCCTTGAGGGCGCGGCTCTCCCTGCCATCCGCTGGACGTACGATGCGCGGGGCGGTCAGGCTTAGATCCCAGTCGATCAGCTGCGCGCGCGGCAACACGTCGAAGAGAAAGAAGCCTCGGCCAACCAGCAGATTCTCCGACGCCTTTAGGTTCAATGGAAAAAACGCGACACGGCCCGGCACCAGTTCCTCCAGTGCGGCGCGTGCTCGCTCCGAGACGAAAAGCAGGCCGTCGTTAGCATGGCAGATATCAGGTAGTGCGACCCTGCCTTTGACCGTCGTCTCCGCCGGAACGTCTTCGTGCGCCAGCGTGACGCCATGGACCTGTTTGTCCAACAATTCTGACGGCAAGCCGGGACTGCGTATCCAGGTGTATGGCTTCGGTTCAAGCAAATAGACCATGCCCCACCCTCCGATTGCGTCGCCAGGCTCGGTCCCAAACATTCCGCATGGTCCCCTCCTAAGCGAACTTCCTGGCCACGAGTTGGCCTGGAAACCTTGCGTTCAGAGCTTCCCATGTTTCGTCGCGCAGGAAGACGTGCTTCTTGCTGACAAAGAAATTCACGGTCGGGCGATCCAGATCGGCCTCGCGCCAGATCGGCGGCGTCTCCGGCCTCTCCGCTTTGAACTTGACCGACGGGTCGGTGATCATAGACCCGAGGGCGCGGCTCTCCCTGCCATCCGCTGCACGTACCAGGCGCGGACCGGTCGGGCTTGAATCCCAGTCGATGAGCTGCGCACGCGGCAACACATCGAAGAAGAAATAGGCTTCGGCCGACCGCATGCGCGTCGGCACCTTCAGACTGATCGGAAAGAACGCGACACAGCCCGGCGTCAACTCCTCGAGCGCTGCCCGACCGCGGTCGGAGACAAAACGGAAGCCGTCTCCCGCGCTGCCGAAATCCGGCAATTCAAACCGGCCTTCGAGCTTCTTCTCCGCCGGGACGTCGCCGGGTTGCAGCGCGATGCCATCGATCTGTTTGCGCAGCAAATCCCCCAGGACTCCCGCAGTGCGCATCCAGCGGCGTGGCACAGGTTCAAGCAGATAGACCATGCCTATTCCCATCCCACGATTGCGTTGCCAAATTCGGTCTCCAGCGCTCCACGTTGCCGTCCTCTCCCGTCGGCCGCTTCCCGATCCAAGCTCACTTGTTGAAACAAGCCTTGAACGTCGCTCCCTTCATGCCGGCTTGCTTGCAGGCATCCTTGAGACGCTGGTCGCAAAAGATTTCAACGGAGTATGGCGTGGAAAAAACGTAAGCCTCGCCGACCGCCGTTTCATTGAATACGAGTGATTCCCTGACCAGCAGGAATGCGCGGTAAGGATGTTTGCGGATGTCGTCCAAGGTACTTGGGCCAAAGGCTTCGAGAACGCGCACGACGTCGCACAGCCAATAGCTCGGCCCCGGTGATCCATTCGCCAGTCGAACCTCGCAGGCCTGGAACGCGAAAGCCTCCGGATCGAGGTCTTCGAACAAAATCTTCAGGCGATCGGATATCAGCCAGTACGAATGAAAGATTTCGATATCGGTGGGTGGGGCCGCCTTCTTGCCGAGCTTGCCGATCACGATGCGCGGCACCTCCGGATAGGCCGGAAAACCGCGCTTTCCCTTTGGCGGTGCAAGGGCTCCCGCGCTTCCGCGCAGAACAGCCAGATTCTCGACCTCGAAATCGGGCGGCTTTCCCGCAAAATTGCAGGTCATTATATAAAACTTGCGCGCCCTATTTCGCTCGGGCATTCCCGCTCCGTGGTCCAATCTCACTCCTTGAAACAAGGTGTGAACATCGCTCCCCTGATGCCAGCCTGCTTGCAGGCATCCTTGACGCTTTGATCGGCGAAGATGTTGACAGCGTGCGGCGTGCAAAAGACGCGGGCGCTGCCGATGGCTTCGTCGTCGAAAACGAGGGAAGTATTGCCAAGAAGGCCGCGATATCGATGCTTCCGAAGTTCGTCAGACGTCCTTTGGTCAAAAGCCTCGATAACGCGGACGACGTCGCACAGCCAATAGATCGGCCCCGCTGACCCATCCGCCAGTCGGACATCACACGTGAGAAAGACGAAGGCGTCCGGATCGAGTTCTTCAAACAGCCGTTTGAGAGGATCAGAAACCAGCCAATACGAATGAAAGAGCTCGAAGTCGCGGGGCGGAGACGCCTTCCTGCCAAGCTTACCGATCACGACGCGCGGCACCTCCGGATAGGCCGGAAAGCCCCTCCTTCCTTTTGGCGGCGCAAGCGCACCCTGACCCCCACGCAGAACGGCCAGATTCTCGACTTCGAAATCCGCCGGCCTCTCTCCAAAACGCTCGTTCAGGATATAGAACTTGCGCGCCTTCGGCTTTCGCTCCTTCGGTGCTTTCTGATTGTCGTTGTGCATCGCTGGACGTCGTATTCGCTCATAAGTAGAACATCAACGACTGCCCGATTTTGCAAACAAAACCGATCAATCATTTGTAATTTTCCTTGTCTTGGAAACAGATTGTTACTCGCGCGGCGAGCCGCAATGACGGTGGCTCAAAAATTCGAGCAGCTCGATCCGGTGATGCCGCCGATCGTGAAGTCGTGGCAGACCAGACCGGGATTGTCGGGATCGGGATAACCGTCGTCGCGGCGGCGCGGCTCGCGGATGGTTCGGCTGAAGCGCCAGCCGCGGGCGCGCATGCAGCTCTTGTATCGCCGCGACGTCGGCGTGCCGTTCTGCGGTGCGCCGAACTGCGCATCGCAGAATGCGGTGTCGACATGCAGCGCGTCGTCGCCGCGCCGCTGCTTCAACATGTTGGTGTAGATGTCGTTGTCGGCATGGGCGGCGACGGCGCTACAAGCGACAAGCAGCAGCGCGACCAGGCTCAAGCGTTTCATGTTTGCCTCCATCGCTTGCGGAAGAGCGTTGACCTCCATCGGTCGCGCGCGACGAAGCCTCAGGTTCGATGGCATTCGGTTACAAATTGGACAGCCGCGTAGTCAGGAGCGCGGCTCGCCCTACGTGACATCGATCACGGAAGCCGGCGCCGACAGCGGGTAGCGTCCGGATCAATCAAACCCCGCCGCCCAACGCCCACGGAGACTGTCATGAAAACGTTCGTTGCGATCGCCGCGCTGCTGATGGCCACCACATCAGCCCATGCCGGCGGCTCCGGCATCACGTTCCAGATCGACGGCCAGCGCATCCATGTCGAGGCGCCGCGCAATTGCAGCGCGCTGTCCTGCATCCGCATCTCGGCGCCGGGCTATAACGGCACCATCGGCAACATCAATCTTCTCGGCTCGAAGTCCAACGATGACGACGATGTGGCGTCGTCGGACGCGCCGCAGCCGGTGCCGGCCGCGCCGGTTGCAACGGTGTTCGCGCCTTCAGCGCCTCCTCCCGCCCCGTCAACGGCGGTTGCGACGGCAGCCCCTGCGCCGGTCGAAGCCGCGCCCGCACCGGCCCCGGTCGCGGCACAGCCCGCTCCCATTGCCGCCGCCCCGGCACCGACCGGACCGGTCGGCGTCTGGGTCACCGAAGAGAACAAGGGCAATGTCCGCGTCGAAGCCTGCGGCGCCAATCTGTGCGGCTATTCGGTGAAGACCAACGAACGCATCCTGATCAACATGAAGCCCAACGGCAGCAAATGGAGCGGCCGCATCCACGATCCCGACTCCGGCCGCGACTACGACTCGACGATCGCGATGCAGGGCTCGAATGCGATACGCGTGCAGGGCTGCGCCTTCGGCGGCATGTTCTGCGGCGGCCAGACCTGGAAGCGGGTCAGCTAGGCCGTCGCAATTGGAGATCCCTCCGGTGTCCGCTGCCGCGCAACCGGCTGGCGGACATCGGATTTTGAACATCCGCCCTCGCGCCTTATCACGGCTCGTACCCATCCCTTCATGCGGATCGCCCGAAGCGCTATAAGAACAGCTTGTCGAGGGTGAATTTGAACCTGCGGGCGGCTTGCGATGGCGTTGACGGCTCTTGAGCTCGGTCTCCGGGGAGCAGTGGTCGCACTGTTCCTGGTCGTTTGCGCGGTGCTGCTGCTGCGCTACGCGGCGGTCAATCGTGCCGCAAGCCTCGGCGCCGCGATGGGCGCGGCTGGCGCGGCCTATGCGATTTCGACCGCACCATTCTTTCCCGCAGCGTCATTCGGCTGGAGCTCGCCGTTCGTCGCCTTCGCCATGGGCTCTCCCGTGATTTTCTGGCTGTGGGCGCGCGCGATATTCGATGCGCAGTTCGTCTTGCGGCCCTGGCACGCTGCCGTATGGACGCTCCTCGCCGGCCTAGGCGTTGTCAGCCACAATTGCTGGACGATCTGGCCCGATGTCGCCGGGACGTGCGGCCGCATGCTCGCGCTGGCGACGATCGCCTTCGCCGTGCTCGGGGTCGCGCAAATTCCGAAGGGCTGGCGCACCGCCGTGACGACGGCGCGCGGCCGCCTGTTGATCGCGCTGGTGATCGGCGTCGGCCTGCAGATGGTGTTCGCCGCCGCGGCAGGGCTGGCGGCAATTCCGACCCAGTCGATCAGCCTGAGCGCCGCGCTCGGCCTCGCCACCTTCGCGCTGATGTCGATCTGGATGATGCTGTTCGATCCGCCCGAGAGCCAGCCGGCCGCGGGCGGCGGCCAGGCCGGCCGGGCGTCCGGATCGTTCGAGCCCGACGGCCTTGCGACCAAGGACCGCGCGCCCCAGGACCGCGCGTCGCTCAATCGCCTCAACCATCTGATGACCACCGAGCGCACCTACCGGCAGGAAGGGCTGACCATCGGCCTGTTGGCGGCGCGGCTCGGCATGCCGGAATACCGGCTGCGCACGCTGATCAATGACGGGCTCGGCCACCGGAATTTCAACGCCTTCCTCAACCGCTATCGGCTCGACGAGGCTAAGGCGGCGCTCGCCGATGCCAGCCAGGCCGAAGTGCCGGTGCTGACGATTGCGCTCGATGCCGGGTTCCAGTCGCTGGCGCCATTCAACCGCGCCTTCAAGGCGGACACCGGGCTGACGCCATCAGAGTTTCGCCGTCAGGCGGCGGCCGCGGCAACCGCTGATCTGGCGGAAATCGCCCGACCGGAGTGAGAATTCACTCCTCGATTTCAGAAATCGATAGGCCTTCAGCACGACAATCTGCCTCACTGGTGTCGACGCATGCACGGATCGTGCGGCCGCGCGACACGGCAAGTGGAGTTTCAACGCCCGATGAAGCACTTCCTCAACGCGGCCAGGCTATTGGCCCTCGACCTGGCGTCGACCCTGGTCTTTCTTGTTCTATTTCTGCTGACCCACAACACCGCGCTCGCGGTCGGCCTCGGCATCGCGTTCGGCGTTGCGCAGATCGGCATCCAGCTCCTGCGCGGGAAGCGGATCGACGCCATGGAGTGGCTGAGCCTGTTCCTGGTCGTCGCCGCCGGCTCCGCGACCCTGCTCACCCATGACCCGCGCTTCGTGCTGTTCAAGCCGAGCATCATCTACGCGATCGTCGGCGTCGTGATGCTGAAGCCGGGCTGGCTCAACCGCTATCTGCCCGAGATCGCGCAGACCGTCGTGCCCGATGTCGCCGTCATCGTCGGCTATGCCTGGGCGGGCCTGATGTTCGTCTCCGCCGCGGTGAACGCCTTCGTCGCGCTGACCTGCGAGATCACGACATGGGCGATCGTGATGCCGATCTATGGCATCGTGAGCAAGATCGTGGTGTTCCTCGGCGGCTTTGCCGCGATGCGCTTCACCGCCAGGCGCCGCATCCGCGCCATGCCGGAGGCCCAGCGCGAGGCCGTGCTCGCGCTCGAGGGAGCTCCGGCCACGGCGGCGCGGTAACCAGTACCCGTCCGGGCGTGGTTGACGAAACAAATGGGGATGCGACGAAACCATTTTGCGGTGCGGACGAAGAATTGCTGAAACCAGGCCTACCTAGTGATGGATGCACGGGGCCTCGCGCTGCTTCGGCGCGATCATCACAAGGGGGACATCATGGCTTTCACCGCTTCCGCACGTCGTCACGGCAAATTGCTGGCGGCAACCGCGTTCACGCTCGGTCTGTTGACCTCGGCGTCCTATGCCTACACCGACGAGCAGCAGCAGATGTGCACCGGCGACGCGATGCGGCTGTGCAGCTCCGAGATCCCCGACGTCGATCGCGTCACCGCCTGCATGGTCCGGCAGCGTGCGCTGCTCAGCGACGGCTGCAAGGCGGTTTTCCACTACGTGCCGCCGGCAACGGCCCCGCAGCCCGCGAGCTATACGCCTGCGGCCAAGCCGGCGAAACCACTCAACATCACCCCTCACAAGCGCGGCTAACCAAACCCTCCGACAGCGAACAAGCACCGCGCCTCCTGCGAGGGAGCGCGGTGCTTGATCGTTGCGGCCTGCCATGACAACAAGGCGGGACCGTTCATTCGGCATTCAGCCGGACGCGGCTCAATTGCGAGCCCCAAGTGCCCTCCCGGGAATCGATGGTGATGCGCCGCAGCTTCCTCTTCGCGCTTCTGCTTGGCATCGGCGTCGCGATCGGTTGGCATACAACGGCCGATGCCGCGGCCGAGCTGACGCAGCTCGCGCAAGCCCAACCTTCGCCGGCCCCGGCGCCGAGTGCGACACCCGCTACGCCTGCGCCCGCAACACCTGCTCCGGCCGCGATACCGCAGGCCACAGCGCCCGAGCCGATCGGCAACGTCGCGACGCTGACCGGGACCGCCACGGTCACGCGCAACAACGCCACGACGCCGCTGCAGATCCGCGACGACATCTTTGCCAATGACGAGGTCGCGACATCAGCGACCTCCTCGCTCGGCATCACCTTCAACGACGGCACCACCTTCAACCTGCGCGCCAACGCCAGGATCGCGATCGACAATTACGTCTATGAGGACGGCGGCCAGCAGAACAGCGCGCTGTTCAGCGTCGGCAAGGGAACGGCGGCCTTCGTCGCCGCCGCGGTCGCCAGGACCGGCGACATGAAGATCTCGACGCCGACCGCGACGCTCGGCATCCGCGGCACCACCGGTCTCGTCGAAGTGCCCGAAGGCGCGACCGCGACCAGCAACAATGTCGGCATCAAGCTCTATCCCGACGCCGACGGGCATGTCGGCCGCATCGAGGTCAATGATCGCAGCGGTGCCTCGCTCGGCGTGCTGACGCGCGGCGCGAGCGGCTTTGCGATTCGTCCGGGCAGCGGCGGCGCCCGCTTCGCCGCGGTGCCGCTGACGATCTCGCCGCAGCAGATCACGCGCGACCAGGGTTTGGTGCGCCAGGTCCACAGCGCGCAGACGCTGGGCCGCCAGGTGGTGTCCGAGCAGCGTGACTTCCGCCGCGCCAATCCCGACTTCCGCAGGGGCAATCCGGCCGCGCCCTATCCGAACCGCGGCCAGCCGGTGCAGCCGAACCTTCAGCGCCAGAACGGCCTGCCGGGCCAGAACCGCAACGCTCCGCAACAGCCGAGTCAGCAGAACCGTCCGGGCCAGCAGCAGCCCGGCCAGCCGAACCGACCGGGCCAGCCGCAGCAACCGGGCACGCCCGGCCGGCAGGGCTCGCAGCAGCCGGGCACGCAGCAGCAAGGCGGCGCACAACACGCGCTGTCCGGCCAACCCGGCGGCGCGACGCTGCCGCACGCGCCCGGTGTGCGGACGCCGGCCGGACAACAGCCCGCGGGACAACAACCTGCGCGTCAGGGCGGCGCGACGCAGCCCGGCGGACAACAGTCGCCTGCACGTCAAGGCGGTCTGCAACCCGGCCGCACAGCGGCGCCGGGCGGCGTGCGCCAGCCCGGACAACCGGCGGGTCAGCCGGGTCAGCCAGGCGTGCCGCGACAAGGCACGGCGGAGCCGGTGCCGCAGGCACCCGGCCAGATCCGCCCCGGAATCCAGCAGGCCGCACCGGGCATCCGCCCCGGAATGCAACGGCCCGCACTGCAGCCACGCCCCGGCTTCGTGCAACGGCGCGCACCGCCGCCGCGCGCGGCAAAGCCGCCGCCCAAGGACAAGCGCCAGTAGCTGAACGAATGTGGCGCCGGCGAAAAACGCCGGCGCCACGCTCCGATCGAAAAAGCAGCAAGCGGCAGATCAGCCCCGCCTGGTGATCACGGCCTCCAGATATTCACTGGGGATGACCAGCGTCCCGTCCTTCGCGACATTGAACTGGTCCATCAGGCGGAACATGTCGGCGGCAAGCAATTGCTGCTTGACGGCATCGATCGCTCCGAATGCTTTCAGTACCGGACCGTAGTAAGTGCGGAAGATATCGAGGAAATGCTCGCGCGACTTGTAACGGAAATTGAAGTGCCTGCGCGTGGCCTCAACCGTCGCCTGGGGACCGAACAAGGCGACGAGATGGGCTTCGGTACCCCATAGCGCGGGAGATTTCACGCCCGGTGCCGGCGGCACATATTTGCCGATGGTCTTGAACACCTGGCCGATGAAACCTTCCGGCGTCCAGCTCGCAAGGCCGATCTTGCCGCCGATGCGGCAGACCCGGCGCAGCTCATTCGCGGCCTGCTGCTGGTCGGCGGTGAACATGACGCCGAATGTCGACAGCACGACGTCGAAGCTCGCGTCGGCGAACGGCAGCTTGTCCGCGTCCGCTTCCTGGAACGTGACGGGCAGACGTTCTGCGGCCGCGCGCTCGCGGCCGCGCTCGAGCAACGCTCCGACGTAATCGGTCGAGACCACGTCGGCAAAGCGCCGTGCCGCCGCCAGCGTCGCATTGCCGTTGCCGGCGGCGACGTCGAGCACAATTTGATTGCTGCGCAGGTCGACCGCCTCGCAGAGCATTTCGCCGACGATCTGAAGCGTGGTGCCGACGATGGCGTAGTCACCCGAGCTCCAGGTGGCTTGCTGGCGTGCCTTGACGGCGGCGAGATCGACGGCGGGCATTTCGGTCTGAACGTTCATGTGAATCTCCTTTGAGTATGAGGTGCGGCTTTCGGCGAGGCCGCAGCCTCGCCGGAAGTCCGTAAGTCGGGTTGAAATGCGTCGTGCAGTGCAATTGGCCCTGCGATGCGGCGGATTACGTGCGACGGTCGAGAAGGACCGTGATGGTCGATGCGGCAACGATGCTCCAATCAGAGCGATGGCTGCAGCCGTGCTTGCTACGCTGAGGCGAGACGACGGCCTGCTGAACTGAAGCTGCGCGATGCTCCAGAACGACAGGCTCCTCCGCTCTGGTGAACACGGGTGAAGACAAACCCGCGATCACCAGCCCGAGAAGCCCGCTTCGAATGATCGGCCGAGAGCAGCGGTCGCCGGCGCGCTTCGACCGCCGGCTGCCGGGCTCACGCGGCATCAGGCCGCTGACTTGCCGCTCGCGGTTTGCGAGCATGCCTGCGACCAATTGATTGACGATCCGGCGGATGCGCAAAAGCAGGATGGAAAAATGCCTACGTACCGGACTTGACACGGACTCCATAAATGAAATCGACATAATCGTTTCCTTGATCAAATAGTGATGGCGTCCCGGATAATTGATTGGCCGGGATACGCCATGCGACGCCCCCCAGGCGTCACTCGGCTGCAATGGGCGGCTGGACCGGATCACCACGCACCACCACGGTTGTCGCGACCTTGTAGAATTCCTCGCCCGGCATGCCGACGCAGCGCGCATGCTCCCGGATCGAGTCGCCGTCGCGCGCCTCGTAGATGCAGAAAGTGCCGATGCGACCATCTGCCTCATGCACCACGTAGCTACGGATCCAGCGGACGCGGTCCGGCATCTGCTGATCGCCGATCCTGGCGGAGGTTGCGCCGGCAAGCTCCAGCTCGCTCATGTTGGCCCAGGCGCTCGGACGGCGAATGACATAGAGTTCCATCGAAATCTCCTCAGTTGCGAGTGTTGAACAGCAGGCCTGGCTCCGATGATCGCGAGCCGTGAGGGATGTATAGGCGCCGTCGACGCTGACTGTCCTTACCGCGGTCTGATCATTGTCTGATCTTTGTCTGATCTTTGCCTGAACCTTTTCCGCCGAGCCCGCACCCATAGACATGGCCTTCGGATTTGGACTGTTCGAGCTTGATGAAGCTGGCCGCGTCCTGCTGTGCGCGCGGCACGAGGTCCCATTGCAGCCGCGTGTGTTCGATTTGCTGGTCTATCTTGTTCGACACCGCGATCGGGTCATATCCAAGGAAGAACTGCTCGAAGCCATCTGGCCGGATGTGACGGTCACCGACAACTCGCTGCAGCGGGCGGTGAGTTCGTTGCGCGCCGCGCTGCGCAAGGGCGGCATGGACGGAGCGATCCGAAATCTCCCAGGCAAGGGATATCGGTTCTTTCACGATTCCGAGATCAGGCAGCCGGAACCTGCTGCGCACAATCCAGACGGCACAACCGGTGCAATCGGAGCAATCGGTCTCGCGCGACGCGCAGCGGCCGGACAATTATGGCTGCAGGCGGCAACCTTGTTTCAGAGCGCCGATGAAGACGGCGCGCTCAGCGCCGACGATCTGGACGATTGGGCGCTCGCCCTGCAATGCCTCGGCAGAGCCGCGGCAGCCGTTCCGATTCTTATTCGCGCGGTCGGCGCCAAGAGCAAGGCGGGCGACGCTGCCGGGGCGGCGGTCGACGCGATCGCGCTGTCGGGTTTGCATTTCGAGAGCGGTCAGGCCGCGATCGGAAAAGGCTGGCTCGCGCGCGCGGAAGACTGGACCGCAACGCTCGACGATCCTCCGACGACGGCCTTGCTGTTATGGATGAAGTCGAAACTGGCCGCCTTCGATGGAGAGCCGGAACAGGCACTCGCGTTGGCCGACGCTGCCTATACTGCCGTCAGATACAAGGATGCACTCAACATCGAAGCTCTGAGCCTCGCCTATCGCGGCTTCTATCGGCTATGCCTCGGCGACACCCATGGCGGACTGGCCGATCAGGACCACGCCGCCGCGGTCGCACTGTCCAGCAACAATCTGGACCCGATCATGGGCGGCAACCTCTACTGCAACATTCTCTGGGCAGCCCGGATGTTCGGAGATTGGGCACGGGCCGACCAGTGGACACGGAGCTACCAGAATTTCTGTTCGAGCAGCGGCATGGAACTGACGGGTTCATGCCAGCTGCATCGCTCCGAGGTGCTCGGCGTCAGGGGCTCGCTCGACGAGGCGCTGGCTCGGATTCAGGATGCGCTCGCGCGCCTGACCAGCGATGCGCCATGGTCGATGGGCGATGCCAACCGGGTGCTGGGCGATATTCTGTCTGCGATCGGCAATGAGGACGCAGCGCTTGAAGCCTATGACAGGGCCTACACGCTGGGCTGGTGCCCGGAGCCGGGCCGCGCGATGTTGCTGCTCGCAAGAGGCGAAGCGGAAGCCGCCCATGCGAGCCTGGAACGGAGCCTGATCGGCAAGACCTGGTGGACCCTGCAGCGGCGGGGAATGCTGCTCGCGCATCTGGCGCTGGTTGCGGCACACACGAATCGGGCCGGTCAGGCCAAGGCATTGATCTGCGAACTTTCGGGACATCCGGATCGCTGGCCGATGCCCTCGATCCGCGCGCTCACCAACGAAGCGCAGGCGATCCTTGCACTGTCCCGGCAGGATCACGAAAAAGCCATGCGGCATCTCCATCTCGCCCGCCAGCTCTGGTCGAGCATCGACGGACGGATCCAGATCGTGCGGCTGAGGCTGCAGATCTGCAGGCTCCAGCTGGAACACGGAGACATTCGCGGCGCCATGGCCGAGGTTCATGCCGCACAGCTCGTGGCACGTGAATTGGGTTCGCCCAAGCTCAGCGGCGACTGCATTGCCTTGCAGCGTGAGATTGACGGCTGGCAGCCAGCCGCGGCTCCGGCTGTACGACGTCAGGGCATCGGCCGCTGATCAGGCCGCGCGGCGCAGCCAGTCGCGCACGCGCTCGATCAAGTTCTTGCGCGGCCTGGGCTGGACGGTCATCGCACCCGGCGCGATGTCGCACAGGGATGACGACGGCGCTTCGGATGCGGCCGCCTCCGCGACATGCTCCGCCTCGACCACGTCGCCAGCCTCCGCAGCGCTGCGGTCCGGCGCCATCGCCGGCGTATCGCCTTCGCTCTGCGCCAACGCCGTCGGTTCGATGGCCGGCGTCTCCGCGAGCACGGGCGCGTCAGCGACGTCAGACGGGTTGACGGCGTCCTGCTCATCGATGACCGGCGGGCCCATCGCCGCGCGGCTGCGCCGCCGCTCCGCGGCCGCAGCGCGTGCCAGCGCCCGCCGCGCGCGCTCGGCGTCCTCCGCGGCCTGCAGCGCGATCGGTCCGACATTTTCCAGGAACGCACGCTCATAGCCGCGCGACAGGCGCTCGAGCGCCGCATCGAGCGGCAGCCAGTCGACTTCCCTGATGTCGCTCATCAGCGCGCGCACCGGCTTGCCGCCGGCTTCCATGCGCCAGTAATGCACCACCTTGGAACGGCCGCCGGAATCATAGACCAGCGTGCCGAGGAATTCGTGCACGTCGACGTCGTGGCCGGTTTCCTCCAGCACCTCGCGTTCGGCGGCATCGCGCGGCGTCTCGCCGTCGTCGAGCTTGCCCTTCGGCAGCACCCACTCATTTCGCTTGCGCAGGCGCACGACGGCGAAGCGCGGCGGTGTCTCCCGCAGCACAATGCCTCCCGCCGCCAGCACAGGCGTCCGCGCCATCTCGTGTCCCAAAGGTTTGCGATTTAGGATCGTCAGCACGACGATCCCGGCTATTCTAAAGCATGATCCGGAAAAGTGGAAACCGGTTTTCCGTGCAGATCATGCACAAAGAATGACGCGAACGAAACAACGAGATCAGTTGGCAGGCTTCCTTAGCAGCGGCTCGCCGCATTTGATCCGCGCTCCCTCCGCGACATTGTCGCAGAATTCGAAATTGCCGGGCGCGAGCATGATGATGGTCGAGCCATGCTCGAACCAGCCGAGTTCATCGCCCTTCTTGACATGGGCGTCACAGGGGAAATCCACCGGACCCCGCGACTGCGCGTTCAGCGTGATGTCGAGGAAATGCAGGCGAAGGCTCGCCACCAGGATGGCGGCGACCGGAACCAGCGTCAGCGCCTCGCCGGCCGCGAGTTTCCCGCGCAGCACCGCGCGCTCGTTCTTGCAGAAAAGGCGCTCGATCCGCTTCAGCGCGATCGGATTGACGTTCCAGACGTCGCCATGAATGAACGTCACCTTGTCGATCGCAAGGTCATAGGGCGCGTGGAAGCGGTGATACATGCTCGAGGTCAGCCGCAGCGTGACGAAGCGGCCGTTCCTGTGCTGCTCGACCAGCGCGGCATCGCCGAGGAGATCGAGCAGCGAATAGGGCGCGCCCTTGACCTGGAACAATTGCGTGTCCTCGATCCGCCCATGCGCCCCGATGATCGCATCCGACGGGCTCGCGATGATGGCAGGATCGGCCACCGCCGGTCGCAGGCCGGGCTTCAGCTCGCGGGTGAAGCAGTCGTGCAGGCTGGTGAACTCGGTCTTCTTCGCCTCCGACAGATCGAGGTCGGAGAACAGCTTCCAGCAGGCGATCGAGGCATCGCGCACCAAGGGGTTCTCGACCTTGGAGAACCAGCCCATGAAGCGGGTCAGCGCCGCCCGCGGAATCCGGTTGGTGAGCAGGAAATTGAGGTCCTCCTGCTGGGTGAATGCCGAGATCAGGCCCTTGACTGTCATGAATTTGTTAGGTGCTGAGGCTAGCGCTTCTGTCATGGAAACATCCCTTCCGATTCTCTCGCTGTCCGCCGCCGCGCTTGCCGGCGCCGCCGCAGCGTTCCCCAAAGTCAAAGCCCGGCTTGCCCTGTCGCGCGCCAAGCACCGCTCGCTGACCGGGCATTCCAAGATGTCCAAGATGGTGGCGCGCCTGGTGCCGCACTACGAATTCGACATCGACGCGTTCTTCCGCTCCGACGGCGCGCCCGCCGAGGTCGCGATGCAGCGCCAGGACGGCTTCTTCCGGCTCGCCGGGGTGTACCAGGACCGCTACCCCAAGGGCCGCGCGCTCACCGCCGAGGTGACGGAGCGCATCTCCGATCTGCAGTTCACCGAAACTTACCGCGTGCCGTTCCAGTACAGCCGCCTGGTGCGCGAGCATCTCAGCACCTCGGCCTTCGTGCAGGCCTCCAGCGGCGTCACCGTCACCGATCTCGACGGCAACCAGTTCTACGACCTGACCGGCTCCTACGGCGTCAACATCTTCGGCAACGACTTCTACAAGGAGTGCATCACCGGGGGAGAGAAGCGCGCGCATGCGCTCGGTCCCGTGCTCGGCCCCTACCACCCGATCATCGCCGACAATGTCAAGCGCCTCTGCGAGATCTCCGGCCTCGACGAGGTTTCGTTCCACATGTCGGGCACCGAGGCCGTGATGCAGGCGGTGCGGCTCGCGCGCTACCACACCAAGC
The DNA here is from genome assembly GCF_011516645.4 of Bradyrhizobium septentrionale. Lineage (NCBI taxonomy): Bacteria > Pseudomonadati > Pseudomonadota > Alphaproteobacteria > Hyphomicrobiales > Nitrobacteraceae > Bradyrhizobium > Bradyrhizobium septentrionale. The sequence goes on from NZ_CP088285.1 coordinate 243,785, forward strand.
GGACGCATCTGGTTCGCTTCGCCGGCAGCTATCACGGTTGGTGGGGCGAGGTGCAGCCCGGCGTCGGCAATCCGGTGTCGCCGCACGAGACCTTCACGCTCGCCGACATGTCGGAGAAGACGCTGCATGTGCTGCGCACCCGCAAGGATATCGCCTGCGTGCTGGTCAACCCGCTGCAGGCGCTGCATCCGAATGCCAACGCGCCCGGCGATTCCGCGCTGGTCGACTCGTCGCGCTCCTCGAAGTACGACCGCGCCGCCTACACCGAATGGCTGAAGCAGCTGCGCGAGGTCTGCACCGAGCGCGGCATCGTGCTGATCTTCGACGAGGTGTTCGTCGGCTTCCGGCTCGCCGCCGGCGGCGCCCAGGAATATTTCGGCGTCAAGGCCGACATGGCGACCTACGGCAAGAGCCTGGCCGGCGGCCTTCCGGTCGGTGTGGTGTGCGGCCGCAAGGATCTGATGCGGCGCTTCCGCGACGACCGGCCGGCCGACATCTGCTTCGCCCGCGGCACCTTCAACTCGCATCCCTATGTGATGACGGCGATGGACGAGTTCTTGAGCCGGCTCGCCAGCCCGAACTTCCGCTCGATCTACAACGGACTGGACGAGACCTGGAACGGCCGCGCCAAGGCGCTCAACGACCGCCTCACGGCCCAGGGCCTGCCGGTTCGCGTCGGCAACATCTCGTCGATCTGGACCGTCCATTACACCGAGCCGTCCCGCTACAACTGGATGCTGCAATACTATCTGCGGGCCGAGGGGCTGGCGCTGAGCTGGGTCGGCACCGGCCGCCTGATCTTCAGCCTGAACTACACCGACGCCGATTTCAGCGAGGTGGCCGACCGCTTCATCGCAGCCGCCGAGAAAATGAAGCGCGACGGCTGGTGGTGGCACAAGGAAGGCCTCACCAACAAGAACATCAAGCGGCAGATCCTGAAAGAGATGGTCGCCGTGAAGTTCGGCCGCTGAGCTCGGCGGGCGCTGCTCTCGCGTTCCCTCGCCCCGCTGTTGTCCTTCCTTCACCTCTCCCGCTTGCGGGGGAGGTCGTAGCGCATCGCGAGATGCGTTACGGGTGGGGGCTCTCTCCCCACAAAGATTATCGCAAGCGGTGACACCCCCACCCCAACCCTCCCCCGCAAGCGGGAGAGGGAGCGCAGCGCCGTCACGACGAGCAGTTCGGCCTACTAGTCTCTTCACAGGTGTCCCAAGACGTAGATGCCCGGGACAAGCCCGGGCATGACGCATTTCGGAAAGATGAGGGATCAACGATCAGGCGTGCTTGACGTGCTTCTCGAGGCCCGGATCGATCAGCTCGCCCTTCATCAGGAACAGCGGCGCCTTGTGATAGAGCTTCAGGTCGTTGAAGGGGTCAGTGACGATCTTGGTCATCCAGACGAGGCCAGTCTCGACGTCGCGGATGAAGAACAGATGTATGGTGCGGAACAGGAGGCCGCCGATGCCGACGAAGAGCCAGACCTTGGCCACCTGGCGGGTGAAGTCGCCCATCGTGACCCAGGGCTTGAACAGGCCGAACAGGGTCGGATCGAAGTACAGCACCATCGGCGACAGCGCCCAGATCGCCATCAGCACGACCTTGCGCTGCAGATTGTAGCCGACCTTGATGTCTTCCTTGTGCTCGTGGGTCGCCTGATTGACGTGGTCGTAGCCCTTCGGCTCGAAGAAGAAGTGACCGGCCTGGCGCGAGGTCATCGAGACCAGCCAGCCGACCAGCGCCGACACCACCGGATCGAAGAACAGCATCACATAGGCGAACAGGAAGCTCAGCGCGCTGACGAAGTGCAGGCTCTGGTTGATTCGGCTGTGATGGTAGAAGCGGTGGTCATCCCAGCGCTGGGTACGGAGCTCTTGCAGGAAGTTCTTGATCATTGGTTCCCCCAACATCTTTCGGGACTGGATTTACAGGGATTCGATGTAGCGCGTGTGACATCATCATAATGACATATGACAATGCGGAGCGACGCCTTGACGCAACCGGAGCAGGGTCTCGCCTCATCCCGAACAGGTTCACGGGGATGAGGCGAAAGATGTTGGCGCCTCCCGGTTCGGGCCGCGCTGTGCGCCACCTCACCCGGCAGGATCAAGGCTTGGCCCGCCTGGGCTGCCTCAGGCCGCCCTATCAGGCCGCCTTGTTAGGCCGCCTTGGCGACGTCGGCCTTGCGGAAGCGGACCAGCGAGAAATGGCCGAGCGGCGGGATCAGGCGGCGTTCCGCGAGCTCCATGCCGCGCGCGCCGGCGAGCCACTTGGTGTAGCGCGACCAGGCGAATTCGGCGGTCCGGAACCCGAGCGGGCGCACCACCGGCTGCAGCTTCTGCTCGATGAAGCGGCGGACGCCGGCATCGGCGCTGACCCGGGTCAGGATGATCAGCTCGCCGCCCGGACGCACCACGCGGGCGAACTCGTCGAGCGCGGCCTCCGGGTTCGGCACCGCCGACAGCACGTACTGCGCCATCACCACGTCGAACGAATTATCGGGGAATTCGAGCTTCTCGGCGTCCATCACCGCGAGGCCCTCTACATTCTTCAGGCCCTGCTCGGCAACCCGCTTCCTGGCCTTGTCCAGCATCGCTTCCGAGATGTCGGTGCCGAAGATGCGGACGTTCTGGCTATAGAGCGGCAGCGAGATGCCGGTGCCGACGCCGACCTCGAGCACGCGGCCACCGATCTTGTTGGTGGCCTGGATCGCAGCCTGCCGGCCCTTGCTGAACACGCCGCCAAACACGAGGTCGTAGATCGGCGCCCAGCGGTCATAGGCCTGCTCGACCGTCTCGCGGTCGAAGTCCATGGAACGGTCGGCACCCAGCTTGATGATTTCAGCCATAGATAGTTTCTCGTCTCTCGTTCGATTGAGCTGTTAATTCGGAACCGCACTGCGGCCGGCAACGCGGCGGGCGGGCCGCGGCGCGCGGCTCGGCTGCAACGTGGCCAGATTGCCGATGAACTGACGCGCACTGTTCTCCCAGGAACGTTCCAACGCAAAATTGCGGCAGTCGGCGCGCGACATCGTCAGCGCGCGCAGGCAGGCGGCGCGCAGGTCGTTGTCGATCGCGCCGATCGGATGGTCGGCGATGACGTCCTTCGGGCCGGTGACCGGGAACGCCGCGACCGGCGTGCCGCAGGCCAGCGCCTCGAGCTGCACGACACCGAAGGTGTCGGTCAGGCTCGGGAACACGAAGACGTCGGCGGCGGCGAGGTGCGAGGTCAGATCCTGGCCCTTCTTCTCGCCGAGGAAAATCGCGTCGGGATATTTCTGCTGCAATGCTGCGCGTTGCGGACCGTCGCCGACCACGACCTTGGAGCCCGGCAGGTCGAGCGACAGGAAGGCGTCGAGATTCTTCTCCACCGCGACGCGGCCCATGGTCATGAAGATCGGCCGCGGCAGATCGAGGAGCGCCGGCTGGTCCGGATTGAATATCCTGGTGTCGACGCCGCGGGTCCAGAAGCCGAGCCTGCGGAAGCCGCGCTCGGCGAGCTCTGACCGCAGCGAGTCGGTCGCGACCATCGTCATCGATCCGGCGGCATGGAAATGGCGCAGCACCGCGTAGCCGACGCTGTCGGGAATGCCGGTGCGCACCGAAACATATTCCGGGAAGCGCGTTGTATAGGAGGTGGTGAAGGCGAGCTTGTTGCGCTGGCAATAGCCGCGCACCGCCCAGCCGATCGGCCCTTCGGTCGCGATATGGATCGCCTCGGGCGCCGCCTCCTCGATCCGGCGCGCGATCTCGCGGCGGTTCGGCAGCGCCATCCGCAGGCCCGGATAGGTCGGCACGCCGACCGAGCGGAAACCGTCGGGGGTTAAGAATTCGATCTCGGCGCCGAGCCCGGCCGCGCTGCGCGCAAGCGACGTCAGCGTCCGGACCACGCCGTTAACTTGTGGATGCCAGGCATCGGTCGCAACGAGAATGCGCATCGCAGGAGATCCAAATCGTTAATCTTGATTCTGCTCGCACGACGTTCTGACATGGATGTTTCAAACGTATGACGTCATCGAAATGTTAGGTTGTTTTTCGCGGCAAACCGCCGCTTTTTCGTGTATCGTGACAGTGAGATGTCAGAGCAGAGTGAAAATCCCGGCACCACGCGCCGCAGGCTCCGGCGACGAAACTCGTCGCTCTTGATCCTTGCGACCGGCATGCTTTTGTTCGGTCTCGCCGCCGGCGCGCTGTTCTATGGGCTGCGTCCGGCGACGCTCTCGATCGCGGTCGGCCCGACCGGCAGCGAGGATGTCAAGCTGATCCAGGGCTTCGCACAGGCCTTTACGCATGACGGCAGCGCGGTGCGGCTGAAGCCGCTGACGACGCAAGGCTCCGCCGAAAGCATCGCGCTGTTCACCGCCAACAAGGTCGACCTCGCGGTGGTGCGCGGCGATCTCGATTTGCCCGCGAGCGCCGAGTCGGTTGCGATCCTGCGCAAGAACGTCGTCGTGCTGTGGGCGCCCTCGGGCGGCAAGGGCAAGCGGCGATCCGCGAAGATCAAGGGCATCGACGATCTCGCCGGACACAAGGTCGGCGTGGTCGGCAGCACCCAGGCCAATGTCACGCTGCTGCGCGTGATCCTGACCGAGTCCGGCGTCAACCCCGACAAGGTCGCGGTCGGCCAGTTCAAGACCAGCCAGATCGCCGACCTCGCGCGCGATCCCTCGCTCGACGCCTACATGACGGTCGGCCCGCTCGACAGCAAGATCACGTCGGATGCGATCACGGCGACGGCAGCCGCGCGCGGCGAGCCGGTATTCCTCCCGATCGATGTCTCGGAAGCCATCGCGCAGAAGCATCCGCGCTACGAATCCGAGGAGATCGCCGGCAGCATCTTCTCGTCGTCGCCGGCGCGACCGGAAGACAAGGTCGAGACCGTCGGCGTCAATCACCTCATCATCGCGCAGCATCGGCTGGACGACGCCACGGTCGGCGCGCTCGACCGGCAATTGTTCACGCTGCGGCTCCAGGTCGCGCGCGATCTGCCGGCGGCGTCCAAGATCGAGAAGCCCGACACCGACAAGGATGCCGCGCTGCCGGCGCATCAGGGCGCGGCGGCCTATATCGACGGCACCGAGCGCACCTTCCTCGAAAAATACTCCGACTACATCTGGGGCGGCATCCTGCTGATCTCCGGCCTCGGCTCGGCCGGCGCCTGGCTGCGCCACTACATGAAACGCGAGGAGCGCGAGCACTACATCACCCATCGCGACAATCTGCTGACGCTGATCTCGCGGGTGCGCGGCGCCGAGACGACGGAGGAGCTCGCGGCGATGCAGAGCGATGCGGACGCACTATTGCGCGAGGCGCTCGATTGCTATGACGACGGCGCGATCGAGGAAGGCGATCTCTCGGTGATCGGACTGACGCTCGAGCAATTCCACCACGCCGTCACCGACCGCCGCGCCGCGATCAACGGTGACCGGCCGGGCCTGCCGCGGATGCGCGCCGGCTAGGCGCGCGCACGCCGATTGCACCGAGAGCAATGTGCACCGAGAGCAATGTTTGCATTGCGCGTGCATGCGCGCGTGGCCATGTTGAGTACGACCACAACGCTCCGCACGACACCATGATCACGTCCATTATCGCTGACCTGCCCGGGCCGTTCGTGCTCGCCGTTGCCTTCGCCGGCGTGTTCCTGATCGCCTTCATGAAGGGCGCGTTCGGCGGCGGCTTTGCCATCGTCGGCATCCCGCTGCTCTCGCTGGCGATGGATCCGATCGCGGCGGGCGCGCTGCTGGCGCCGCTGTTTGTCGTCATGGACATCACGGCGCTGCGATTCTGGCGCCCCAACACCTGGTCGCGCACAGACCTCGCGATGCTGCTGCCGGCGCTCGTGATCGGCATCGGCCTCGGCTATTTCGTGTTGCGCGATCTTGACCGGCATGCGGTCGAGATCGTGATGGGGCTGGTGACGCTGGTGTTCGCGGCGCTGTGGTTTCTCGGCGGCGGCGAGATCAAGCCGCGCCCGCGCTCGACGATCAAGGCGACCTTCGCCGGCCTGTCCTCCGGCGTCACCACGATGGTGGCGCATTCGGGCGGACCGCCGCTGGCGATCTATTTGCTGCCGCTCGGCATGTCGAAGACGCTTTACGCCGGCACCACCAGCCTGTTCTTCACGGTCGGCAACCTGCTGAAGGCCGGTCCGTGGCTCGTGCTCGCCACGCCCTCGCGCGGCCTGTGGATCCTGATGGCCCTTTGCGTGCCGGCCGTGCCGGTCGGCGTCTGGGCCGGTTGGCGGTTGCACGAACGCCTCGACCAGCGCGCGCTCTACCGCGCCTGCTACGCCATTCTGGTCATCACCGCGGCCAAGCTGCTGTGGGACGGATTGGCCGGATACGTCCATCCCTGAGGTCTTGCCGTCCCTTCCGGCAACCCGCCCTTAACCGTTCGACGAAACACGGACGAAACAAATCCCTAACGGCACGAAACCATTTTGGCGATTTCGTGCAAACGTCCTGAAACGCCTCGCCTGTACTGGTTTGACCCAACGACGCGCCGGAACTGGCGCGCAGGGCGCAAACAACAGGGGTCGACAATGTTCAATTCCATCAAGCTGAACGCACGTCTCGCTGCCGCCGCCTTCGGTGCGCTGGCGATCGGTACCGTCGCTTTCTCGAATTCCGCCGCGGCCGCGCCGCTGCCGATGTTCCCGTTCATCCTCACGCCGCCGACCGAGGCGGTGCAGCCGCCGGTGCAGTCGATGCCCCAGGCACAGGAGGAAGGCCGTTCCGTTGAATTGCCTGCCCGGCTGCGCCGCCAGGTCGTCACCTATCCGACCCGCGAGGCGCCGGGCACCATCATCATCGATACCCCGAACACCTATCTCTATCTCGTGCTCGGCAACGGCCAGGCCATGCGCTACGGCATCGGCATCGGCCGCGACGGCTTCACCTGGTCGGGCACCCAGACCATCACCAAGAAGTCGGAATGGCCGGATTGGACCCCGCCCCCGGAGATGATCGCCCGTCAGCCCTATCTGCCGCGCCACATGGCCGGCGGCCCCGGCAACCCGCTCGGCGCTCGCGCCATGTATCTCGGCGGCACCATCTATCGCATCCACGGTACCAACGCGCCGGAGACGATCGGCACCCGCGTTTCCTCCGGTTGCCTGCGCCTGACCAATCAAGATGTCTCCGACCTCTATTCGCGGGTCAACGTCGGCACCAAGGTGATCGTGCTGCCGATGACCGACCGCCGCGCCGACCTCGGCTCGGCGATCCGCTAAGCCGGACATATCGAGACATCGACAACGGCCCCGGTGCCACGCCGGGGCCGTCGTCGCGTTGATAATCGTTAACCTCCGTGGCGATCGCTTGGCGATCTCTAGCCGCGACCTGCTTCCGCCCCCGAAGCAGCTTGATCCGGCCACACTGGCGCCCTGCTCGGGGGGCCTGTACAACCCCGGTCAAGTTCATTTCTACCGGGGGTACGATGCGTCTACCGATGCATCCAAGGACGATAGCGCTCGGAATTGCGGTGGTGCTGGTCTCGTTCGTGATCAGCCTCAAGGCGATGGAGTGGCTCGCACCGAGCGCCACCGTGCCGTCGCCGCAGCTCACGCAACTGCCGCCGCTGCCGCAGGCGCCCCGCTCCTCGACGGTCGTGGCGCAGGTCTCGGTCGCCCTGTCGGCGATCCGCGACGCCGCCGAACGCGGCGCGCCGAAGACGTTTGGCGGCAAGGCCGACAATCCGGTGCAGCAGATCCTGCAAAATGCCGACATCGGCTGGACGGCGTCGCGCGGGCCGATCGCGGCCACCGGCGCGCAGGATGTGCTGACGCTGACGACGCCGATCAGCGGAACGCTCAAGGTTACCGGTTCGCTGTCGGCGCAGGCGACCGGCGCGGTCAGCAATGCACTCGGCAGCCTGCTCGGCGGCAATGTCGCCAAGCAGATCGGCGCAGTGAACATCAAGAATGTCAACGCCAACGCCGAGATCAAGGGCAGCGTCACCCTGACCTCGCGGCCGAAGCTCGGTGCGTCCTGGCGGATCGAGCCGAACCTGCAGGCGCAGGTCAATCTCGGCGACACCAGCCTGTCGGCCGCCGGCGTCCGCATCAGCGTGCCGGCCCAGGTCAAGCCGGTGATCGACAAGGCGGTCGCCGACCAGATTTCCGCGGTCGAGGCGCGATTGCACAACGACCCGGTGTTCCAGAACAGCGCCCACGCGCAATGGACGAAGGCCTGCCGCTCGATCCCGCTGCAGGGCACCGGCGGCACCTCGTCGATGCCGCCGATGTGGCTCGAGCTGAAGCCGATCCGCGCCATCGCCGCACAGCCGAAGGTCGATGCGTCTTCGATGAACCTCACAATGGGGATCGAGGCCGAGACCCGGATCACGGAGACGCAGACCACCCCGAACTGTCCGTTCCCGGACAAACTCTCGATCGTGCCGCCGATGCCGAGCCAGGTCGCGGTCGGCCTGCCGGTCGACATGTCCTTCACCACGCTGACCCAGCTCGTCGAGGCGCAGCTCAAGGGCAAGACCTTCCCGGAGGACGGCTCCGGCCCGGTCGACGTGACCGTCAAGAGCGCGAGCATCGCCGCCTCCGGCGACCGGCTGTTGATCTCGCTCCTGGTGCACGCCAAGGAGAAGACCAGCTGGTTCGGCCTTGGCGCCGAGGCGACCGTGTACATCTGGGGCCGGCCGCGGCTCGACCAGCAGGCGCAGACGCTGCGGCTGGCCGACGTCGAACTGGCGGTCGAATCCGAGGCCGCGTTCGGCTTGCTCGGCGCCGCCGCGCGCGCGGCGATCCCGCACCTGCAGCAGGCGCTCGCCGACCGCCTGGTGGTCGACCTCAAGCCGTTCGCGAGCAATGCGCAACGCAAGATCGCTGCCGCGATCGCCGATCTGCAGAAGAACGAGGAAGGCATCCGCGTCGACGCCGAGGTCAACAGCATCCGGCTCGCCGGCATCGAGTTCGATTCGAAGACGATCCGGGTCATCGTGGAAACCGACGGCACCATCAAGGCCGCCGTCACCGCGCTACCGGCGCTGTAAGGGCGCGGATCCGGCTGTTCCATCCGGCCGCGTATGCCCAAAAAGTCGTCTTTGCGACAGGTTGCCGCACCAGATAGAAGGTGCCCGTGGAAGCAACCCTCCAAGTAACTCCAACGAAAAATCAGGGAGAAAACACGATGAAATCGCTCTTGGCCGCAGCTGCGGCCGGCCTCGCGTTGGCGGCCTCCGGCACCGCGGCCAACGCCCAGATCTCCGACGACGTCGTCAAGATCGGCGTCCTCACCGACATGTCGAGCCTTTATGCGGACGCCACCGGCAAGGGCTCGGTCGCAGCCGTCGAGATGGCGGTCGCCGATTACGGCGCCAAGGTGAAGGGCAAGCCCGTGCAGGTGGTCGTCGCCGATCACCAGAACAAGCCCGACGTCGGCGTCAACATCGCGCGCAACTGGTATGACAATGACAAGGTCGACGCGATCTTCGACGTGCCGACCTCCTCGGTCGCGCTGCCGATCTCGGCGCTGACGCGCGAGAAGAACAAGATCCACATCAATTCCGGCGGCGGCTCCTCCGACATCACCGGCACCGCCTGCTCGCCCAACACGGTGCACTGGACCTACGACACCTACGCGCTGTCGAACGTCGCCGGCAAGGCGATGGTCAAGCGCGGCGAGGACACCTGGTTCTTCGTCACCGCCGACTACGCCTTCGGCATGGCGTTGGAGCGCGATGCCGCCAACGTCGTCAAGGAAAGCGGCGGCAAGGTGCTGGGCGACGTGCGACATCCGCTCAACTCGTCGGACTTCTCGTCGTTCCTGCTGCAAGCACAGGCCTCGAAGGCGAAGGTCGTGGCGCTGGCGAATGCCGGCGGCGACACCACCAACGCGCTGAAGCAGGCCTCCGAGTTCGGCCTGACCCAGGGCGGCCAGAAGATGATCGCGCTGCTGCAGGAAATCACCGACACGCACTCGCTCGGCATCAAGGCAACCCAGGGCCTGATCGTCACCGATGCGTTCTACTGGGACATGAACGACGAGACCCGCGCCTTCTCGAAGCGCTTCAACGAGAAGGTCGGCCACATGCCGACCATGATCCAGGCCGGCCTCTATTCGGCGACCATGCATTATTTGAAGGCGATCGAGGCGATCGGTACCGACGAGGCGCCGAAGGTGATGGCCCAAATGCGCGCCACGCCGGTCAACGACTTCTTCGCCAAGAACGGCCATATCCGTATCGACGGCCGCATGGTGCACGACATGTACCTGTTCGAGGTCAAGAAGCCCGAGGAATCCAAGGGCGAGTGGGACCTCTACAAGCTGATCGCCACCGTGCCCGGCGACGAAGCCTTCCGCCCGCTCGACAAGGGCGGCTGCCCGCTGGTGAAGTCGAACTAGAGCGTTTTCGAGCGAAGTGGACGCCGGTTCGCGTGAAGAAAACGCGTCAAGACAAAAAGACTAGAGCTTCGGTTCTGATTCAAATCAGAACCGAAGCTCTAGACGCCATCGCGAATTCGTGGGAGCCGCTTTGCGTGCGCCTACGAACCTTCGAACTTGAATGAGACTTTCAACTTGGCACGGTAAGCTTCGACCTTGCCCGCGGCGTCCAGTTGCAGATCGAGCTCAACGACTTCGGCAACGCGCAAATCGCGCAGGGACTCTCCGGCCCTGCTGACCGCCGCTGTGGCGGCCTTTTCCCAGGAGTCCTTGCTGGTACCGATCAGCTCGATAACCTTGTAGACGCTCTCAGCCATGTCGTCCTCCCGTTACTGTCAGACAGGACGCAAACGCTCCTGCCGCGACCAGCCTAACATCGGGATTTCCGGGCTGATAGGATGCGCCGCACCAATCGGCGTGCAGGGCGGCGCGCTGGCACCGTGAACAACTTCGACAACGCGATCACCGGGATCGCGCAATCGATCCGCTTCGTTTTGAAAGCGCTAGCTCTATCGGCCTGCACGACGCGAACCGTGGCGCGGCAGATGGACAACGCCGATGCCGCTCTCCTGGGCCTGAAGCGCCTGCAGCACCGCGGGCGGCTCCAGCACCAGTTTTGCCGCCGGCGTCGGCGCGCCGTTATTGAGCACGTCGCGGTAGGGATAGAGCGCCTGGTAGGCGGCCGGCTCGGAGATCGCGGCTTGGGCCGAGGCCGTCGCCGCCGTGATGGCCGACAGCGCCAGGGCCAGCGCGATGGTTTTGAACGTGGTTCCGACCTGGGAAATCCTGGTGGTCATGGTAACGCTCCCGCGATTTACATCGCATACGATTAACTCGTTCGCGCTTGATAAAGGCACCGTATGAGCCGACTTCAAGTATCCCGATTTAATCGGATACGATTTATTCGGGCGCAGGGCTTCAAATATCCGTGTGACCCGGCAGGCTATGCGCGGCAGGCAAGGCTGCTGTGTTTGCTCGGCGTCGCTGGCGCCGAAGTCGCGTCAACCCGCACGCTGGTGATCGCATCAGCAGATCCGGGCAGATTCGGATTCAACGCACGGCAGGCTTGCCGGTCGCGTGCACGCGCATTCAAGCTTCGCGCTCGGAGACGTCCGGCTGATGCACGACGCCAATTCCCGCTGCTGCCGGAATTGTGCATGCAACCGCCCGCCGATGAGAATCTTGCAACGAGATGCCTTCGGCAACACCGATGCATTGCTTTCGAAGCCGGTCAAATTCGAGCCGGATCGGACAAGCAGCCGAGGTTGGCAGGATTTAACATCGACGCCATAGTAAGCGACTATCGTGGTCGTGAGCCGAGTGGAGTCAGCTATGGACGCGCAAGCCTCTGGTAACGAAAACCAAAGCACGCCCGAGCCGGCACCTGCACCACGCCAAGAGAATCCGCCCGAGAATCCGCACGCCGCGACGCGCACGCCGGCCATCATCGTCGGTGTCATTGCCGCTATCATCGTTGCGCTGTCGATCTATTATCTGCTGCGGCCGGAGCCGCTGCTGGTGCAGGGCGAGGTCGATGCCACGCGGCTCGATATCGCCGCGCGCGTCGACGGACGGGTCAAGGAGATCCCGGTCGAGCGCGGCCAGAACGTCACCGCGGGCGCCGTGCTGGTGCGCATCGACAATCCGGAAACCCTTGCAAAACAGGACCAAATGCGCGCGGCCAAGGCCGTCGCGGACGCCCAGCTCGCCAATGTGCTGGTCGGCACGCGGGCCGAAACCATCGCCGCGCGCAAGGCCGAGATGGAGCGCGCGGAGGCAGCCCAGGTGCTGGCGCAGAAGACCTTCGATCGCGCCAAGACGTTGACCGAGCAAGGCAACGCGCCGCAGGCGCGTCTCGACCAGACCACCGATGCGCTGCATGAAGCCGAGCGTGGGCTCGATCAGGCCAAGTCGGCCTATGAGCAGGCGGTCAACGGCTACACCAAGGAAGAGCGCGCGATCGCGAAAGCCAATGTCGAGAAGGCCGAAGCGGACATTCAGAGTGTCAAATCGGTCATCGATCAGCTCGCAGTCTATGCTCCCATCGCCTCGCAGGTCTATCAGCGCAATGTCGAGCCCGGCGAATATGTCTCGCCGGGCGTGCCGCTGGTGACGCTGATCGATCTCGGCGATCTCTGGATCCACTTCGATCTGCGCGAGGATCTGGTCAAAGGCCTCAAGGTCGGCGACAAGTTCGACGTCCGCATTCCCGCGCTCGACGACCGTCATGTCACCGTCGAGGTCAAGCTGATTGCTACCAAGGGCGAGTATGCGGGCTGGCGGGCGACGCGCGCCACCGGCGATTTCGATTTGCGGACATTCTCGATCCGCGCCTACCCGGTGCAGCCGGTGCCCGAATTGCGTCCGGGCATGAGCGCCTATCTCGACTGGCGGTCGCGCCAATGAGGCTGGCATCGAAGCCGGGATTCTGGCTGGTCGCGCAACGCGAATGCCTGTGGCTGTTCCGCGATCGCGTCGCGCTGCTGTTGATTTTCGGCGTGCCGCTGTTTGCGTTCGTGGTGCTCACCACCGTGTTCAGCCAGCCGGTGATCCGCGGGCTCGGCGTCACCATCGTCGACGCCGACAAGTCGGATACCTCGCGCGCATTGATGCAGCATGTCGCCGCGTCGCCGAGTCTCAGAATCGTCGACGATTCCGGATCGCTGTCGACCGCGGTGCAGGACATCCGGTCCGGCAAGGCGATTTCGGCGATCTTCATCCCGCCGAATTTCGAGCGCGACCTGAAGGCCGATCGCCGTCCTCAGGTCGTCGGCTTCTACAACCAGCAATTCCTGACCGCGGCCGGCATCGCCTCCTCGGGGCTGAGCGATGCGCTGACCGCCGCGGCGAACGCGGCAGCGCCCGCCAGGCGCGCGGCGCCGGCGCCGTCCTCGATCGGTACGCTGAGCGCGGAGACCATTGCGCTGGTCAACCCGCAGAAGAACTACGCGCAATTCCTGCTGCGCGCGCTGCTGCCGACCATCATCCATGTCGTGATCACGCTCGCCGCGGGCTATTCGGTCGGCTCCGAATTCCGCCGCCGCAATGCGCGGGAGTGGCTCGCAAGCGCCGGCGGCGATCCGGTCGCAGCACTTGCCGGCAAGCTGGCGCCGCTGTTCGTGCTCTTCGTCGTGATCATGCTGGCGCAGCCGCTGGTGCTGGAGGGCGTGCTGCAGATCCCCTTCAAGGGCGACGCGCTGCTGATGATTGCTGCCGGCTCGCTCCTCATCATCGCCTATCTGTCGGTCGGCGCGCTGCTGCAGCTCCTGGTCGGCGACCTCGCGACCGGGCTGGGACTTGCCGGCCTGATCGCCTCCCCTGCGTTCGGCTATGCCGGCGTCGGCTTCCCCACCATCGGCATGAATACATTTGCGCAGGTCTGGAGCGCTATCCTGCCGCTGCGCTGGTACATGGCGGTGCTGATGGGACAGGCGGCGCGCGGGTTGCCGGCAACGGAATCCGCCGTTCCCTTCGCAGCGCTCGCCGGCCTCGCGCTGCTGTTCGCCGGCCTCGCATGGCTGCGGATGGCGAGCCTGACGCGCAGGGGCTGGTTTGCGACGGAGAGGCCGGCCGAACCGCCCGTCAGCGAGCAGACACCGCCAGGCGTCGGCGGCGCCTTCATCGGGGAGTGGCGGCGCGTACTCGGAACACGCAGCGCCTTCACTTTGCTGTTCATCGCCCCGCTGATCTACGGCATCTACTATCCGCAGCCTTATCTGAACCAGATCCTGCGCAAGCTGCCGATTGCAGTGGTCGACAATGATCTCAGCGATCTCTCCCGCCAGATCGTCGAGACGCTCGATGCCAGCGGCACGTTGAGCGTGACGGTGCGCGCCCGCACGCTGGCGGAGGCACGTACCGCGATCGACCGCGGCGATGCGCTTGCCGCGGTCCAAATTCCGCCTGGCACCGAGCGCGACGTGCTCAAGGGCATCACCGCCCACATTCCGGTCTACGCCGACGCCACCTATCTGTTCGTCTTCAGATCGACCGCAAGCAGCGTCGCCACCGCGATCGGCACGCTGACATCGGAGCTGGTGTCGCGCGGCGGCCGCGCCGACGGAAGTCTGGTCAAGGCGAAGCTCGCGAGCATCAGCCCATCTGACGTTCTGCTGCAACCGATCTTCAATCCGGTCGGCGGCTATGCGAGCTACATCGTGCCGGCGGCATTCATCCTGATCCTGCAGCAGACGCTCCTTATCGGCGCGGCGATGCTGACCGGCACCGCGCTGGCCAGCGGCCGCGGCGCGTTGGCCGGCGTGTTCGGGCGCGGCATCGCCCATCTGACGATCTATTTGCCGGCGCTCGCGCTCTATCTGATCGTGCTGCCGCGCGTCTACGGTTTCTCGACGCTTGGCCAACTGCCGCAGATTTTCGCGCTGGCGACCGTCTTCCTGCTGGCGACGAGTTTTATGGGACAGGCGATCGGCGCCTGGTTCACGCGGCCGGAAAACGCCACGATCCTGCTGCTGGCGACCAGCCTGCCGCAATTCTTCACTGCCGGCTTCGCATGGCCGCGCGAGGCCATCCCCGCTGCCGCCACCGCGCTGGGCCGGCTGTTCCCGGCCGACTCCGCGATCGACGGACTCGTGCGCATCAACCAGCTCGGCGCCAGCATCTGGGAAGTCTCGCATGACTGGCTCGGACTGTGGTGTCTGGCGCTGGGCTATTTCGCGCTCGCCGTGATCTCGGCGCTGGTGTTCAAGAGAGGACAGCAACATGCCCAACGCTAGGCGCATCGCCCTGATCGCGGTCCCGCTTGTGCTCGTCGCGGGCGCGCTGATCTATTTCGAGAAGCGCGCGACGTCGTCGCCCGCAACCGTCGGTATCGTCCGCTCGACCGAAGTCAGGGTCGAGCCGGAGGTGAACGGCCAGCTGGTGTCGATCGCGGTCGAGAAAGGCGCGCAGGTGCATGCAGGCGACGTTCTGGCGAAGCTTTCCGCGATCGAATTGACCGCGCAAGCCGACCAGGCGCGGGCCGCCCTTGCCGCTGCCGTCGCAAGCCGCAACAATGTCTATGCCGGCGTGCGCCGCGAGCAGATCGATTCCCTTAAGGCGGCCATCTCCAAGGCCAATTCGCGCCTCGACTATGTGGAGGTCCAGCTCAAGCGGATCAGCACATTGGCGAGCCAGAGTTTTGAAACCCAGCAGGCGCTCGACCAGGCGGTAAATGACGTTGCCGCGGCACGCGCCGGCGTGGCGGCAGCCCAGGCCAATTACGACGCCGCGGTGGCCGGGCCGACCAAGGAGGAGCGCGCCATCGCCGACGCGCAGGTGCAGGCGGCCGCGGCCGCCGTCGCGGTGCTCGAGCGCCGGCTCGACAAGATGGTGTTGCGCGCGCCGGCCGACGGCGTGGTCAGCGTGATCGCTGCGGAAGTGGGCGAGAACGTTCGCGCGGGCCAGCCGATCCTGATGGTGGCGGCGGCCGGCAAGCAATGGATGTCGTTCAACGTGCGCGAGGACCATCTCGACGGCCTTGCGATCGGAAAGACCGTGAACGTGATCCGGAATGCCGCCGCCGGCACCACCAAGGCCGCCATCACCGAATTGCGGCCGCTCGGCACCTTCGCCACCTGGCAGGCCGAGCGCGTGATCGGCGATCACGACCGCAACACGCTGCGGCTGCGTCTCGATCCCGCCGGCGCCGCGGAAGGCCTCGAGCCTGGCATGACCGTCCGGATCGAGCGATGAAGCGCGCGACGCTCGGCGGCGAACCGCTGTGACGTGCGCGTCGCCGCGATGCATTTCAAAAGCCTTTGTCGGCCCACCCCGCCCGACAGTCATCCAGCTGTCAGGAGATTGAGACAAGAAGACAGCAGCGTCGGCCGGCTCGGCCCTTGTGGCACTCGACCCGACGCTACACCAAAGATGGAGGCGCGGCCGTGAAGCACATTCGTTCAGGACGGAAAGTACATCTTGCAGCGATGCTCTTCGGTGTGGCGGCTTTGGCGATGCTCCCGCCATCGATGGCGTCAGCGCAAACCACGTCAGTGCCGGCCGGCAACAAGCCCTTCCTGACCCTCGACGGAAAGCCGCCGCTCGTCATCGGGCATCGCGGCGTGCCGGGCCTGGTGCCCTAGGAGACCGAGGCATCGTATGAGCTCGCCGCCGATCTCGGAACGGACGCGCTCGAAGAAGACCTGCACCTGACCAGGGATTGCGTGCTGGTGGCGCGTCACAACCCGTGGCTCGGCGACAATACCAACATTGCCGAGGTGGCGAAGACCAATGCAGCGGTCGCGGCCCGCAAGCGCACGACGCCGGGCGTCCGCCTCAAGCCGAACTGGACCCAGCTTCCCACCACCGGACCTGCCGAATTCCCCACCGATCTGATCGATCCGGCCGATCCCAAATCGGTGCTGAAAGCGCTGATCGTCGACGGCGATGACCATACCAATGATTGGTCGATCACCGACTTCACCATGGCCGAGCTGAAGGACTGGATTGCCGGCACCACCTATGATGCGGCCAACGAAAGGCCGAAGCTGTTCAACGGCAAATTCCCGATCATCAGTTTCCAGGACGTCATCGACATCGCCAAGGCCAAGAGCAAGGCTGTGGGGCGTCCCATCATGGTCTATCCGGAAACCAAGAATCCGACCTGGAACAATGCCCAGGCCATCGCCAATGGCTGCGGTGCGCCCGGCAGCCATCCACTCGAGGATGCCCTGATCAAGATCATCAAGGAGAACGGCCTCAACGCGAAGGACGCTCCGATCATCGTTCAGAGCTTTGAGCCCGGCAGCCTGAAATACATGCGCAGCCATGGACTGGAAACGCGGCAGGTCCAGCTGGTGGACGGCAACGGCGTCGACTTCAAGACCGGCAAGGTCCTCTTGAACAACATCGCCACGTCCCGTCCGTACGACTGGACTATCGCCGGCGACTCGCGCGGCTTCGATGCGATGCTGACCCCTGATGGCCTCGCGGAGATCAAGACCTATGCCGACGGCATCGGTCCGTGGAAGGCCTATATCGTTCCGTTGAAGATCTCACCCTGGAAGGACAGCAACGCCGACGGCAAGCCGTACAAGGGATCGACGCCGGAGGCCTCGACGCAGGAAGCAACCAGCGTCATTGCCGATGCGCACAAGCTCGGGCTGTTCGTGCATGTCTTCACCTTCCGGAACGAGAAGAAATATCTGGCGGCCGACTATCGCGGCGATCCGGGCCTGGAATATCTGAAGTTCTTCCGCCTCGGCGTGGATGGGGTCTTCACGGATTTCACCCACACCGGAGTTGCCGCCCGTGCGGCCTATCTCCGCGAACTGGGCTGGTGATGCCGGCCATGCGAAGGCCGCGGATGCATGCCGTGCAGCACCGCGGTCACACGTTCATCTGAAAGCGATGCTGTCCGGCCTGTGGCCGATGGCAAGGCGCGAGCCGAAGCGCCTCGCGCTCTGGCTCCTAAGCGCGGCCGGAAGGGTACACAGCCTCCGCCTCACTTCCCCTTGAGCACCAGCGCGCTGGTCAGGTCGCCGAGCGGCTTCTGACCATGAGCGGCGATCGCAGCGTCGCGCACGGTGATGCCGTGCAGCGTCGGCAGTTCGAAGCGGCGCGTGATGAAGCGCAGGATCGATGTCGTGTCCATCGGCGTATGGTCGACATAACCGCGGCGGGCATAGGGAGAGACGATGATGGCCGGGATGCGTGAGCCAGGGCCCCACCGATCGCCCTTGGGGGGCGCCACGTGATCCCACAGGCCGCCATTCTCGTCATGGGTGATGACGACCAGCATATGCGGCCATTGCGGGCTCTTCTCGAGATGCGCGACGACATCGGCGATATGGCTGTCGCCGGCCTGGATATCGGCATAGCCCGAATGTTCGTTGAGGTCGCCCTGCGGCTTGTAGAAGGAAACCTGCGGCAGCTTGCCGTCGTCGATCGCCTTGATGAACTCCTTGCCCGCCAGGCCGCCGTCAAGCAGATGCTCGGCACGGGCCGCGGTGCCCGGGGCGAAGCTCGCATAGTAATTGAGCGGCTGGTGGTGATACTGGAAGTTCGGCACCGGCGACTTGTTGCCATGGTCGAGCACATCCTGCCAGGCCCCGCCATACCAGGCCCACGTCACGTGCTTGAGGCTGAGCAAATCTCCGATGGTCGGCTCGATCTGCGGCACAAGCGTCGTCGCATTCTTCGGATCCGCATAGGCCTTGTCGCCATCCTTCGCGGGGTCGTTGCCGCTCGGCTGATAGGGCGGCTGCATGGTGTTCACGGCGTAGAAATCAGGGGTGAGATTGCCGTCGCCGGCATATTTCGGAATGCCGTCCATCGCCGATATCGGCGAGTTGGCGGCCTGCGTCAACGTCACGCCATCGCGTTCGACAACCGAGATCGACGGCTTGGCGGGGTTGGTATCGGCACGGGGATAGTAAGGGACGCAGGCGCAGACCAACCATTGATGGTTGAGGAAGGAGCCGCCGAAGGCCCCCATGAAGAAATTGTCGGCCAGCACATATTTCTCGGCCAGCTTCCACATCGCCAATTTCGATCCGTCCCAGAGGCTCATCACCAGGGCGCCCGAGTCGGCATGGGCGACGAATTTGTCGTTACGTCCGCCATTGATCTGCATCTGGTTCTGATAGAAGCGGTGCCAGAGGTCGCGCGTGATGGTGCCGTAGCTCAGCTTGAAGCCCTTCGGGTCGTCAGCATAGAAGGGGCGATTGGGCAGATGCTCGGTCTCGGCCTGGGTGATCGGCGGCGTGACACCCTTGGCGGTCAGGCCTTCCCAGATCGGCGGCAACTCACGGAACGGCTTGCCGTCGCGATCGCGCTGGATCCGCGTCGAGGCGGACGCCTTGGCCACGCCATTCGCGCCCGGAAAACGGCCGTAGAGATTGTCGAAGCTGCGGTTCTCCGCATAGATCACGACGACAGTGTCGATCAGCGCCAGATCGCCGGCGGCATCCTTCTTGGGGCCCGGACTGTCCCCGGCCGCCAGCGCCGGACCGCACGCACCGATGAAGAAACTCGATACAAAAACGACAACCGCCGATTTCGTTCGCATTCCAGCCCCCTGCACTCACCGGATTGTTGCTATCGTTCCGTTCGGTCTTCGTCATAGCCCAGACGCTCGGCAAAGGCACCTTCGGATCGCCATGACGATGTCCAGCCATAGGCGCGGTTTGCAACATGCGGATTAAGTATCGGGCTTTCGCGTCCGCGATGGTGCTGCTGGCTTTGACCATCGGTCCCGGCCAGGCCAGGCAGGAAATGTCGCGTGCCGAGGCGCGCCGGCTGGCCGAGCGGCTCAGCGCACTCGGTCAGGCTCTATTTTTCGATCCATCTCTCTCGCCGTCCGGCAAGCTCGCCTGTTCGTCCTGCCACGATCCCGCCCACGGTTTCGGCCCGGCCAATGCCATGCCGGTGCAACTGGGAGGTGGCGACCTGCGTCAGCCGGGGGTGCGCGCCGTCCCCTCCCTGAAATATCTGCAGGTGGTGCCGTCCTTCACCGAGCATTTCCATGATTCCGAGGACGAGGCCGACGAAAGCGTCGACAATGGCCCGACGGGTGGCCTCACCTGGGATGGGCGGGTCGACCGTGGTGCCGACCAGGCCAGGATTCCACTGCTCTCGGATTTCGAGATGGGCAATCGAGACGAGGCCGACGTGGCCCGCCGGGTGCTCGCGGCAGGCCATGGCAAGGCGATCGCGGCCATTGTCGGGCCCAGGAAGGCCGCCAATCCCGCCACCGCGTACAAGACGGCCCTCAAGGCACTCGAAGTGTACCAGCAGGACTATCCGACTTTTTATCCCTATTCGAGCAAATATGACGCGGTGCTGGCCGGCAAGGCCGAACTCACGCCCGCGGAAGCGCGGGGGCTCGACCTGTTCAATGCAGCGAACAAGGGCAATTGCGCCTCCTGCCACATCAGCCGGCGGGGCAATGACGGCACCCCGCCGCAGTTCACCGATTACGGACTGATTGCTCTCGGCGTGCCGCGCAATCCCGACATTCCCGCCAACAAGGACCCGGCCTATTTCGACCTCGGCCTCTGCGGACCCCTGCGCACGGATTTCCTGAAGCGCGAAGACTATTGCGGCCTCTTCCGTACCCCGACACTCCGCAATGTCGCGCTACGCCAGACCTTCTTTCACAACGGCGCGGTGCATTCCCTGCGCGACGTCGTGCGGTTCTATGTCGAGCGGGAAACCCGGCCCGAGCGTTGGTACCCGCGCAAGGTCGACGGCAGCATCGACAAATATGACGATCTGCCCGACAGGCCAAAGGCCAACGTCTGCTTGGATCCGCCGTTTGACCGCAAGGCTGGAGATGAGCCAGCACTGACGTCCGCCGAGATCGACGATGTCGTCGCCTTTCTCGGGACGCTGACCGACGGATATCAGCCGGCGAAGTGAAGGCTCACACCGAGCCCGGCACCCGGTCGTGGCGTCAGCCTCAGCCGGATTTTTTGGGCAACCCGAGAAGGCCTGCGACCGCCTCGGCCCCTTTGCCGGAAGCAGAGACTTCCCCATTGTCCCTGACCTCCAGGACAGCGCCATTGGAGAAACTGAGGGACCAGCCATCATCCGTGCCGTTCCGGCGCCGATCGGTCAGCTCAATGCCAGCTGCGGAAATCACTGCGGTGGCCTTGTCGACGTCCATGGTCGTCACCTCTTGCAGGCGTCGGAATATTCTTCCTCGGCCAATGGATCGTGAAGTCGAGGCACTCTAGAGCGTTTTCGAGCGAAGTGGATACCGCTTCGCGTGAAGAAAACGCGTCAAAACAAGAATCTAGAGCTCCGTTCCGATTCCATCGGAACGGAAAGAGCTCTGGAGGAAGGGATTGGCGGCAGTATGAACCAGGCGGAGGTTTCCGCAACATCAAGTATGAGTCCGCGGCGTCTCGTGCGACAGCAGACGAGCTGACTTTCGTGCAAGGCACAACAAAACGCGCCCGGCAGCACCGGGCGCGTTTGGCTTTCACAGCATGCGATGCGCGTTAATCGGTGGCGTATTTGAACTCCGGCATCGCCTTCAGCTCATCCTTGGTCGCAGCGAACACCGCGTGGTCCGGATACCAGGGATTCGGCTTCGACGTCGCGGCAGCAGGTGCCGCGCCCGTGGTGGTCGTCGACTTGGTTGTGCTGCCGGTGTTCGACGCGCCGGTATAGGCGATCGGCTCGCTTGCGAACTTCACCTTGTCGAGCGGCACGGCGACCAGATGCTCGCCGACGCCAAGGAAGCCGCCGACGCCGATCACGACTGCCTTGATGGCACCGTCCTTGTCCATCAGCAGATCATTGATCGAGCCGACGCTCTCGTTCTTGTCGTTGTACACGCTGAGGCCGACGACCTTGGAGGCGCGCCAATTGCCCTGATACGAGGCTGGTGACGTGGTCGATGTCGTCGATGCCGCCGGAGACATCTTGTCGCCCTTGTCGGTCGGCGTCTGCGCAAAGGCTGCGGTTGCAAGCAGCGCGGTGCCGGCAACGCCGGCAATGATGGATTTCATCAACATATGGCTCTCCTCATTTCGCAAAATCGATGCAGGGAAAACCCGTCATCTCGGCAACCGTTCCTACCGGGCCTGCGATCAAAAGCCGCCCCACTACTCGGGAACGTCACTTGGGAACGCGGTGGAAGCGATGCAGCAAACCGGAGCGTGTGGACGTCAAGCGCAGGGAAACGCTGCGGTGCTTGACGAGAGCGATCTTGATCTCTCAAGTAAGTTGCGGTTGAGCCTCACGACTGCGCCGGACGCGCAGTCCCCGATGTGACGATGTTTGGCTCACTAAGTCGTCCCGGCGAACCGCGCTGCACAGGCTGGCGCTCGCCGCAATGTTTGCGCGAAGTGCTGCGCGCTCAGAAGCCGCCCCAGTAAGGCGGCACGCCGTAGAAGCGATGCAGCTCGACTTCCTGCGAGCGGTCGCCCCAGTCGAAATCCTTGTCGGCGCGGAACGACGGTGCGCGCTTCAGCTCGTCATCCTCGATGTCGAGCTCGTAGGCTTCGAACTTCAGATTGTAGTGCAGCCGGCCCCAAGGCAGCGGAAGCAAATTGGTTCCGATGCCGAGGAAGCCACCGAAGCTCAGCACCGCGTACGACACCTTGCCGGAGATCTTGTCGATCATCAGGCGCTCGATGTGGCCGACCATGTCCCCGTTGGCCCGGCGCACCGCGGTACCTTCGACCCGATCGCTTGCAATGAGCTGATGCGGTCTGATGCTGGTGTCGGTCACCGTCTCGGTCCTGACGTCGACAGCCATCTCACCCTCCTGGCCTGAAAGTAGAAACAACGCGTCGCCGGGGGTTCGGGTTCCGGCCCCGGATATGACAGCTAACCTTCCCCTTTTCGGGCCGCGGTGATCACGGACCCCGGGGCGCCGGCCGGCAACAGATCGGCCCGAATTTCAACGCATTGGCTTGATGACAGAACGATAACTTTTCTCCGCCCCGGCGACCTGTAAACTCCATCTGCCGGGCAAGATTTCAGAAATATACTGAAACAAAATTCCTGAGCCGCTTCCCCCGAATCACGGACAAAAGAGTCGGTATGACCCAGGCTGCGCCCAATATCCTAGTCGTCGAGGACGACCGCGAGACGCGGTCCCTCATCGCAAAATATCTCCGCACCAATTCCTGCCATGTCACGACCGCCTCCGATGGCCGCGAAATGGCCAAGGCGATGACCGACCACCGGGTGGATCTCCTGGTGCTCGACGTCATGCTGCCCGGCGAGGACGGCCTCAGCCTGTGCCGCAAGGTGCGCGCGGAGTCGCAGACACCGATCATCATGCTGACCGCGCGCGGCGAGGACGTCGACCGCATCCTCGGCCTCGAGATGGGCGCCGACGACTATTTGGCCAAGCCGTTCAACCCGCGCGAGCTCTTGGCGCGCATCAACGCGGTGCTGCGCCGGCAGGCCGCCGCGCGCAACGCCAGCGCGATCGAGGGCGCGACCACGCTGAGCTTCCTCGGCTGGCGCATCGACATCCGCCTGCGGGAGCTGCGCAACCCGGAGGGTGCACGCGTCGCCATGACCAGCGCCGAATTCGACCTGCTGCGCACCTTCTGCGAGCGGCCCGGCCGCGTGCTGTCGCGCGACAGCCTGCTCGATCTGACGCAGGGCCGCAGCGCCGGTTCGTTCGAGCGTTCGATCGACGTGCTGGTCAGCCGCATCCGCCGCAAGATCGAGCCCGATCCGCAGGAAGCCACCATGATCAAGACGGTGCGTTCCGGCGGCTATGTGTTCACTCCGAGGGTGGAGGCGGTTGCCGCCACGAGCAACTGACCATGAAGCTGCTGCGCGTGCTGAGTCTGCGGGGGATCGGCGCCCAGATGGCGGCGCTGGTTGTCGTCTCGATCGTCGCGCTGCATCTGATCATTACCACCACCTTCCTGATCCATCGCCCTGACAGGGCCGAGCCTTCGGATCGCGGCCACGCCCAGCTCGCCGCTGCGGCACAATTGCTCGGGCATGCCCCGGCATCGGAGCGGCCGCGGCTCCTGGCCGACGTCGCCAGAGCCTTCCCGCAACTCGCAATCGGTGAGGTGCCGGCCGATACCGGCGCGCTCACCGAGACCGACACGCCGAACCTGCACGCGCTGCGCCGGCTCGGCGCCGGCTATCACGTCTTCTCGCTGCCGCGCGAGGCGGGCAGCACGCCGCATGACGGCGACATCCGCCGCGTCGCGATCCGCCTGCCCGATGGCGCCATGTTCGCCGCCAACCTGATGCCGGATCAGCATATGCGGCCGTTCTGGGGTGGGCCGTGGATGATGACGGTGCTGTTCGCCGTCATCAGCGTCACCCTGCTCGGCCTGTGGGCGGCATGGGCGCTGACGGCGCCGCTGTCGTCCTTCGTCAAGGCCGCCGAGACCTTCAGCCTGAACGGCGCGGCCGCGCCGCTGCCCGAGCGCGGCCCCGAGGAGATCCGTTCGCTGGCCAAGGCGCTCAACCGGATGCGCGAGCGCATCACCGCCTTGATCGACGACCGCACCAAGATGCTGGCCGCGATCAGCCACGATCTGCGCACGCCGATCACGCGGATGCGGCTGCGCGCCGAGTTCATCGAGGACGAGACCCATCGCCACCGCATGCTGCGCGACCTCGACCAGATGCGCTCGATGCTGGAATCGGTGCTGTCGTTCCTGCGCAACGATCGCAAGCTCGAGGAGATGACGCTGGTCGACATCGCGAGCACGCTGCACCTCGTCACCGACCAGTTCGCCGACATGGGGCACAAGGTGAGCTACGAGGGGCCGCAGCACGCCATGGCGACCGCGCGGCCCGCCGACCTGCATCGCTGCATCACCAATCTGGTGGAGAATGCCGCACGCTTCGGCGGCGAAGTCGCCGTCCGGCTCGAAGTCAAGGCCAACAGTCTCGTGGTCGACATTGAGGACGACGGCCCCGGCATTTCGGACGCGCACAAGGCGACCGTGCTGGAGCCGTTCGTGCGCGGCGACCAGGCGCGCAACATGGACGAGGCCGAGGGTTTCGGCCTCGGCCTGTCGATCGCCAACGCCATCGTGCTCGCGCATGGCGGCACGCTGTCGCTGCACGATCGGAAGCCACACGGGCTCGTGGTCCGGATCGAATTGCCGGCGCGTCAACAGCAGTTGCAGCCGCCGCAGAAATCTGCGGCCTGATCAGGCTGATCTGAGCGACAACAAAGATTCAGGCTGCAAGTGGCGTGAGCTGAGCTACGTCATAGATCGCGATCGCCTCGAAGCGGTAATTGCAGGCGCGGCAATTCCACAGATAAGACGTGCGCCCCTCGCTGTGCTCCACCCAATCGGGGCGGGCAATC
Source organism: Bradyrhizobium septentrionale (assembly GCF_011516645.4). Lineage (NCBI taxonomy): Bacteria > Pseudomonadati > Pseudomonadota > Alphaproteobacteria > Hyphomicrobiales > Nitrobacteraceae > Bradyrhizobium > Bradyrhizobium septentrionale. Next base: position 268,930 of record NZ_CP088285.1, read on the forward strand.
GGCTTGCCGCATTGCGCGCAGGGATTTTCGCGAGGCATATAGCCTGTGTCCTGACGGACCATGGCGCTTCTCCCGAATGTTGTTTTCTTGCGTGCTTTGGAAGGGACAGACGCGCTGACTGAGTGCGCGCTGCCATGGATGAAGTGTAAACCTTCACCGAATCGTTTGCACGAAAAACCTTTGTGGATAGCGTGCGGCAAAAAGCGGCCAAGAAATTTAGAGCGGAAAAAACTGAAGCAGACAATTTTCGGCTGAGACAATTGAAGCAAACAATTTGAAGCATCTGTCTTCGCAATCGCGTCGTCCGCTTCACCGGCATTCGGACAATTACGGACGCAGAACCTTCGCTGATGCGAAGGTTCTGCCACATTCCTGCCCGCTCGCCGTACCATTCAGACCGCAGAACCGACGCGCATCTGAAAGCCCCGAGCGACCGAGATGAAGACCGTACAAGCCCTTAGCTGCCTTCTTGGCTGCCTTGCCGCGATTGCAGAGCTGGCCTCCGGCACCAGCGCGCATGCACAATCGCGCGTGCAATATGAGGCGATGGTCGCGGCCGAGGCGCAGGCGAACCTGGTGCCGGAAGAGCTGGTGCATCGCGTCATCGTGCGCGAGAGCAAGTACCATCCGCAGCTGATCGGGCGCGGCGGCACCATCGGGCTGATGCAGATCAAGCTCGGCACCGCGCGCGGCCTGGGCTACACCGGTACCGCCGAAGGTCTGCGCGAGCCCGGAACCAATCTCAAATACGGCGTCAAATACCTCGCCGGCGCCTTTCGCGCCGCCAATGGCGATCACGACCGAGCCGTGCGTTATTTCGCGGGCGGCTATTACTATGTCGCAAAGCGCCAGCGCGGGGATCACCTCAAGCAAGCGAAGCATGGCGGCGCGGGTGCGGCACCGAAGGAGCTCGCCAAACAGGACGCCAGCCAGGACCAGATGACGGCTGATACCGCCGAACCGAAGCCGGAACAGGCTTCCAAATAAGTGCCTTCGTGTCCCGGACGCGGTGCAGCGCGCAGCGTTGCGCCGCAGAGCCGGGACCTGTGATCGGCAGAATGGCCCCGGCTCAGCAGCGCACCGCTGTCGCGCTGCGCTGCGTCCGGGGCACGCGAGTTTTGCGCACGCCGCGGTGCCGTCCCAAGGTGCGGTCCCTGGCATACAAGTTGACACATCCGCCCATCCGCCTACATTAGGGGCGTTCCGAGGGGTGCTCCGAAGGAGGAGCTGAGATACCGCAAGCTTGGACTTCGCCATCACGGCGATCAGTTCGGGACCGCGGTGACCCTTTGAACCTGATCCGGGTCATGCCGGCGAAGGGACAGGGATGTATCAGACGTCAAGACCGCGGGGGGATTCCCCCGTCTCCATCATCGGCGCAGGCATAGCCGGCGCCTGGCATGCGCTGTTGCTCGCAGAGGCCGGACGGGCCGTCACCCTGCATGAGCGCAGTGACGCCGCGATGACGGAATCCACAAGCCACTTCGCCGGCGGAATGCTGGCGCCCTGGTGCGAGGCGGAGGCATCCGAGCCCGTGATCTCGCGGCTCGGCATCCGCGCGCTCGATTTGTGGCGGCAGCATTTCCCCAAAACCCCGTTCAATGGCTCGCTGGTGGTGGCGCATCCGCGCGACCGCGCCGATTTCGAGCGCTTCGCCCGCCTCACCACCAATCACCGAAGGCTCGACGCCGAGGGCCTCCGCGAACTCGAGCCGTCGCTCGAGGGCCGCTTCCGTGACGGCCTGTTCTATCCCGACGAGGGCCATGTCGAGCCGCGCCGCGTGCTGCCCCAACTGCATGCCGCGATCGCCAAGGCCGGCGGCGCCATCAAGTTCGGCAGCGACGCCGAGGCCCAAGATCTCGCCAAAGATCTCGACGGCCTCGTGATCGACTGCCGCGGCCTTGCCGCGCGCGACCGTGAGCCGAGCCTGCGCGGCGTCAAGGGCGAGATGATCATCATCGAGACCGCGGAGGTCGAGCTGTCGCGCCCGGTGCGGCTGATCCATCCGCGCTGGCCGCTCTATGTGATCCCGCGCGGCGACGGCCGCTTCATGCTGGGCGCGACATCGATCGAGGCCGAGGACAACGGCGTCAGCGTGCGCTCGGCGCTGGAGCTGTTAGGGGCCGCCTATGTGGTGCATCCGGCGTTCGCCGAGGCGCGCATCGTCGAGTTCGGCGCCGGCCTGCGCCCGGCATTTCCGGACAATCTGCCCAAAATCAGGATCGAGCAGGACCGCATCACGGTGAACGGACTCTACCGTCACGGCTTCCTGCTGGCGCCGGCGCTGGCCGAGCTAACGCTCGCCTACATCGCGCGCGGCGAAATCGACAATGAGGTGATGCAATGCGCGTGATCGTCCAATGCGTGTGATTGTAAATGGTGAGCACCGGGAGATCGCGGCTTCCAGCGTCGATGCGCTGCTGGCCGAACTCGACTACGAGGGCACCCATTTCGCGATCGCGCTGAATTACGACGTGGTGCCGAAGAGCCGCTGGGCCGAGACGCGGCTGCAAGCCGGCGACGAGATCGAGATCATCACGCCGCGGCAGGGAGGGTGATGGCGATGCGTGCACGAACTTTCCCCACGTCGTCCCGGCCGAGTGCGCGCTTGCGCACGGAGCCGGGACCCATACGACGCGGCCCTTCCTTGGGCACACTTGGAGACGCTCGTCGCAACAATGCCCGGTCGTGGTTATGGGTCCCGGCCTTCGCCGGGACGACGGCATAGCTTGAGGAGACACCACGGATCATGGTCACCTTCTACGGCAAATCCTTCCCCTCCCGCCTCCTGATCGGCACGGCGCTCTATCCCTCGCCGGCGATCATGCAGGGCGCGATCCGCGCCTCGGGCGCCAGCATCGTCACGGTGTCGCTGCGGCGCGAGGCGGCCGGGGGCAAGACCGGCGATGCGTTCTGGTCGCTGATCCGCGAGCTCGGCGTCACCGTGCTGCCGAACACCGCGGGCTGCCGCAGCGTCAAGGAGGCGGTGACCACCGCAAAGCTCGCGCGCGAATTGTTCGGCACGCCCTGGATCAAGCTCGAGGTGATCGCCGACAACGACACGCTGCAGCCCGACGTGGTCGGCCTGGTCGAGGCCGCCGCGATCCTGATCAAGGACGGGTTCGAGGTGTTCCCCTATTGCACCGAGGATTTCTCGGTCGCCTCACGGCTGGTCGATGCCGGCTGCAAGGTGGTGATGCCATGGGCCGCGCCGATCGGCAGCGCGAAGGGCATCACCAACCGCGACGCGCTGAAACTTTTGCGCGACCGCCTGCCCGATATCACGCTGGTGGTCGACGCCGGTCTCGGCGCGCCGTCGCATGCCGCCGAAGCGCTCGAGCTCGGCTATGACGCCGTGCTGCTCAACACTGCGGTCGCCAAGGCCGCCGATCCCGTCGCGATGGCCAACGCCTTCCGCCTCGGCGTCGAAGCCGGCCGCACCGCCTATGAAGCCGGGCTGATGGAAGCCCGCGACTTCGCCTCCCCCTCCACCCCCGTCGTTGGGACCCCGTTCTGGCATGCCGTATCCTGATCCGTTCTATCCCGTCGTCGACAGCATCAAGTGGGTCGAGCGCCTGACAAAGCTTGGCGTCGGCACCATCCAGCTGCGCGCGAAAGAGCTCGACGATGCCGGGGCGCTGCAGATCGTCAGCGATGCGCTGGCGATCACAAAGGGCACGCCGACGAAACTCGTCGTCAACGATTACTGGCGCGCGGCGATCGTTGCCGGTGCCGAGCACCTGCATCTCGGCCAGGAAGACCTCGCCGACGCGGACCTCGGTGAAATCCGCAAAGCAAAATTGACGCTGGGCGTCTCCACCCACGATGACGCCGAGCTTGCGACCGCGCTCGCGGCAAAACCCGACTACGTCGCGCTCGGCCCGATCTTCTTCACCACGCTGAAGTCGATGCGGTTCGAACCGCAGGGCATTGCGAAGATCACCGAGTGGAAGAAGCGGATCGGCGCGATCCCGCTTGTCGCGATCGGCGGCATCAAGTTCGAGCACGCCGCCGAGATCTTCGCTGCCGGCGCCGACTCGATCGCCGTCGTCTCTGACGTCACCCAGAACGCCGACCCCGACGCGCGGGTGCGGCAGTGGCTCGGCCTCAACGCGGAGGCGGCGTGATGGCCACAACACCCTGCCCATTCCGTCACCCTGAGGAGCGCGGCACGCGCGTCTCGAAGGGTCGACGGCCCGGCTCGTTCATCCTTCGAGACGCGCTTCGCGCTCCTCAGGATGACGAGGTCAACATTTCGCACACGAATTAAAACGGAGGATAGCGCTATGAACATCCGCTCCAACCCCGACACCACCCGGCCCGCCGTCACCACGGGCTCGCTGCCCTCCTCGCGCAAGATTTTTGCGACGCCGGAGGCCGCACCCGATCTCCGCGTTCCCTTGCGCGAGATCATCCTGTCGGAAGGTGCCGGCGAGCCGAACCTGCCGGTCTACGACACCTCGGGCCCCTACACCGATCCGGCCGTGACCATCGACGTCAACACCGGCCTGCCGCGCAATCGCCTCGCCTGGGTCAAGGAGCGCGGCGGCGTCGAGGAATATCAGGGCCGCGACATCAAGCCGGAGGACAACGGCAATGTCGGCGCGTCGCATGCCGCCAAGGCGTTCACCGCGCACCACACGCCGCTGCGCGGGCTCGACGGCCACAAGATCACCCAGCTCGAGTTCGCCCGCGCCGGCGTCATCACCAAGGAGATGATCTACGTCGCCGAGCGCGAGAATCTCGGCCGCAAGCAGCAGCTCGAGCGCGCCGAGGCCGCGCTTGCCGACGGCGAAAGCTTCGGCGCCGCTGTGCCGGCCTTCATCACGCCGGAGTTCGTCCGCTCGGAGATCGCGCGCGGCCGCGCCATCATCCCCTCCAACATCAACCATGCCGAGCTCGAGCCGATGATCATCGGCCGCAACTTCCTCACGAAAATCAACGCCAATATCGGCAACTCGGCGGTGACCTCGTCGGTCGAGGAAGAGGTCGACAAGATGGTGTGGGCGATCCGCTGGGGCGCCGACACCGTGATGGACCTCTCCACGGGGCGCAACATCCACACCACCCGCGAATGGATTTTGCGCAACTCGCCGGTGCCGATCGGCACCGTGCCGATCTACCAGGCGCTGGAGAAGTGCGAAGGCGATCCCGTCAAGCTGACCTGGGAGCTCTACAAGGACACCCTGATCGAGCAGTGCGAACAGGGCGTCGACTATTTCACGATCCACGCCGGCGTGCGGCTGCCCTATATCCACCTCACCGCCAACCGCGTCACCGGCATCGTGTCGCGCGGCGGCTCGATCATGGCGAAGTGGTGCCTCGCGCATCACAAGGAGAGTTTCCTCTACACGCATTTCGACGAGATCTGCGACCTCATGCGCAAGTATGACGTCTCGTTCTCGCTTGGCGATGGCCTGCGTCCCGGCTCGATTGCCGATGCCAACGACCGCGCGCAGTTTGCCGAGCTCGAGACGCTCGGCGAGCTCACGAAGATCGCGTGGGACAAGGGCTGCCAGGTCATGATCGAGGGCCCCGGCCACGTGCCGATGCACAAGATCAAGATCAACATGGACAAGCAGCTCAAGGAGTGCGGCGAGGCGCCGTTCTACACCCTCGGACCGCTGACGACAGACATCGCGCCGGGCTATGACCACATCACATCGGGCATTGGCGCCGCGATGATCGGCTGGTTCGGCTGCGCCATGCTCTGCTACGTCACGCCGAAGGAGCATCTCGGCCTGCCCGACCGCAACGACGTCAAGGTCGGCGTCATCACCTACAAGATCGCGGCCCACGCCTCCGACCTGGCCAAGGGCCACCCCGCAGCCCAGCTCCGCGACGACGCGCTATCGCGCGCCCGCTTCGACTTCCGCTGGCAGGACCAGTTCAGCCTCGGCCTCGACCCCGAGACCGCGAAGAACTTCCACGACGAGACCCTGCCGAAGGAAGCCCATAAGGTCGCGCATTTCTGCTCGATGTGCGGCCCAAAGTTCTGCTCGATGAAGATCACCCAGGACGTCCGCGACTACGCCGCGACGCTCAACGATCCGACGGGTATCGGGACGTCGATGTCAGGCACCATCGAGGACGGCATGGCGCAGATGAGCGCCAAGTTCAAGGAGATGGGCGAGAGCTTGTATCTCGATGCGGACAAGGTGAAGGAGAGCAATCGGGTGTTGTGAGGGCTCGCCCTCTCCGCTCGTCATGCCCGGGGCAAAAGCGCGAAGCGCGTCTTCGCGCCAGATGACCCGGGCATCCATCCAGAAGGAAGAGGCCGGGCGAGAGCCCGGCCTCTTTGCTTCTAGGGCGCGCACTCATAAATCCATCGCGTGTGTGCGGATCGTACAGGGGCAGTCACGACAGCAACCGGCCCAAGGCCGCCACGTGCTCCGCAGAACCATTGACTTGGATCAACGAAAATCCGTTATCTCATCGCATGCCATGATGCTCAAAAGCGATGAAGTGCCGCGTCGATGATGCTATCATGCTCCCCTCAAATAAACGATTTAGCGACAATTCCACGTCCGGTTCGCAGAGGGTCCAGTAGCCTAATGACCATTTAATTGGAGATTTTCATGAGAACCTTCAATGCGGTACTATTCGTACTTCTCGTTGCGCAATCGGCCTCGACACAGGCTGCCGATTTGAACGGAGCCTGGACGATCGACGCCTCGGCCTGCGACAAGGTATTCACCAAGGAGAACAACAAGCTCGCGTTCAAGAAAGATGCCGATCTCCACGCGGGCGGCTTAATCGTCCAGGGAAAGCAAATCACCGGCACGTTTCAAAAATGTACTGTCAAATCGTTGCACGATGACGGGCAGAATGTTCGAGTGATTGCGTCGTGCTCGGACGGCGTCGCGATTTCAGACGTAGCAATCGACGTGAAACTCTCTGGCGAGAATAAGATCACGCTCAGCGCCAAGGAGCCGGTGCCAATGGAGACGCCGTATGTTCGCTGCTCGATGTGATATCGGTGGCGACAGCCTGAGAGCGACGTGGATGATCGACTATCGAAGGTCCTAAATGCGGACAGTGTAGATAGCTGTCTACTGCACCGGATTGCTTCCCGTCGTCGCTTCGCCCCTGGTTCGACCGCGCGGCGAGGTCGAACGACGATCAGAGCGGTTCAGTGGTCCGCGACAGCACCTTTGCGAGCCATCGTAATGATCGCGATAACGACCGCGAGAAGATGATGGGTTACGCTTCCGCCTTCGTTCGTCGAGCTACGGCGGACAAGTAGCTACCCCCTACGATGCCGACGCGCCAACGGTCGCTTGCGCGCCGCCGCGCGCCCCCAAACCAAACTCAATCTCCTGATAGCCCTTCTCCGCAACGCCATTGATGATCCCCAAGAACTTCGGCGTGCCGCCGTTGTAGACGAAGTAGCGTACGGTGCCCTCCTCGTGGCCGGCGACGTTGGAGTTGTAGCCGGTGAACCACGACTTGGCTTTGCGCATCAGCATGATCTCGTACATTTTTGCGACATGCGCGGTCCAACGCTCTTGCGCCTCCAGGGTCGCGTCGGCGCGGGTCAGGCCGCGGTCCCACATGTATTGCAGCAGGTTCGTGCACCAGTTCACGCCGTTCTCGATGCCGCGCGGAAAGTTGGTCGAGGCGGAGGCGCTTTGCGGGCCGGTCGGCATCAGCAAGTTCGGGAAGCCGTGCACGAGCATGCCGAGGAAGGTCGACGGCGCCTGCTTCCATTTGTCGGCCAGCTTCTGGCCGCCGATGCCGGTGATGTCGATCAGATCGTAAGCGCCGGTGATGGCGTCGAAGCCGGTGGCGTAGACGATGATGTCGAAGTCGTAGTCGCGCTCGGTCGTCCGCAGCCCGGTCTCGGTGACGCGCACCAGCGGCGTCTCGCCGAGATCGACGAGATGCACATTGTCGCGATTATAGGCCTCGAAATAGTTCGTCTCCAGCGGCAGGCGCTGCACGCCAAAGCCGTGATCCCGCGGGATCAGCTTTTCGGCGACCTTGGGATCATTGACGCGGCCGCGGATGCGATCGGCGATATACGCCGACAGTTCGGCGTTGGCCGCCTCATCCATGAAGATCTCGCGGAAGTTCGCCAGCCAGATGCCGAAGCCGGGCTCGTCATACAGCTTGTCCCACAGCGCAAGACGCTCCTCGCGGCTCACCTCGTAGAAGCCGCGTTTGTCGGGCCCGTGCACAAAACTGCCCGGCGTCAGCGCGCAGGCGGCGAAGATCTCGTCATAGCGCGCGCGGATGTCGGCCATCTCCTCCACGGAGATCGCAGAGTTGTTGAGCGGCGCGCTCCAGTTCGGCCGGCGCTGGAACACGGTGAGTTGGCCTACCTTGTCGGCGATCTCGCCGATCACCTGGATGCCGGTGGCGCCGGTGCCGATCACGGCCACTTTCTTGCCGGCGAGATCGACCGGCTCGTGCGGCCAGTAATAGGTATGGAACGAGCGGCCCTTGAAGTCGTCGATGCCAGGCACGCGCGGCATGGTCGGCGCCGACAGGAGTCCGATCCCCAGCACCACGAAGCGGCAGGTCAGCCGGCGGCCATCGCCGATCCTGAGCTGCCAGAGATCGCGCGCCTCGTCGAACTGCATCGCCTCGACCTTGCAGTTGAACTGCATGTGCTTGCGCAGGTCGAACTTGTCGGCGACGTAGTTGAGGTAGCGCAGATTCTCTGATTGCCCGGAGAAGCGCTCCTTCCAGTGCCACTCGTCGAGCAGCTCGCGCGAAAACGAGAAACCGTAGGTGTAGCTCTCCGAGTCGAAACGACAGCCCGGATAACGGTTCCAGTACCAGGTGCCGCCGAGATCGGGCGCGCCCTCAAGCACGGTGGCGTCGATGCCGAGATCGGCGAGCCGCTTGATCTGGTAGATGCCGGCGACGCCGGCGCCGACGACAATCACCTCGCAATGGGTTTTCGCCTCTCCCGTCATGTTCAGCTCCCGAAATTCTTCTTGATCTGTTGGGGCGGATTACAGACCCTTTTGCCAGCGCAGGCAACCGGGCGCGGGCGGGCGCAACTTGCGTTGAGGCGCTGGGCGCTCCACATCATCCGGACGATTGATCACTCACACTTCACCGAGACCGCCATGACCGACAATCTCACCGGCGTCTGGGACGGCAGTTATGTTCAGCCGGGCTCCGGCATGGTCACGTTCCTGGCGACGCTGATCGACGCCGGCGGCGCGCTCGGCGGCAGCGTGACCGAGCCTTGCTTGACGCCAGGCTGCCCGCTCGCCACCCACAATGCCTCGCTTGCAGGGCATCGCTCCGGCAGCGCGGTGACGTTCGTGAAGCGCTATGAGCCACCCGGCTACGGCTACGGCACCGTCCACTACGAAGGCGCGGTCAATGCCGACGCGACCGAGATCGACGGCCGCTGGAGCATCCGCGGCACGAGGTTCTCGGGAACGTTTCTGATGGTCCGCGCGACCGGGCCTGCGCAATCCGTCACGACCGAGGAAGGGATCAAGGAGCCGACGCGCTAAACAACGATGACGTTAGGTTGAACCGGTCAGGCGGCAGACTCGCTCCACCTCTCCCGCTTGCGGGGGAGGTCATATCGCATCGAAGATGCGATATGGGTGGGGGCTCTCTCCACGATGTGACTCGCGGAGAGAGCCCCCACCCCAGCCCTCCCCCGCAAGCGGGAGAGGGAGCGCACCGCCTCTGCGTTTGCCACTCAACCTAATCTCATCCCGCGCTAGCTCACCGCCGGGTAAACCATCGGCCCCGTCGAGATGCCCGACAGCGACATTCACCGCCTCCCCGACCAGCTCCGCGCCAATCTGCGCCTGGTGTTCGTCGGCACCGCGGCCAGCACGCGCTCGGCCGCGGTCGGGCATTACTACGCGCATCCCGGCAACCGGTTCTGGCGCGCGTTGCATGAGGCCGGCGTCACGCCGCGGCGCTATCGGCCGGATGAGTTCGCGGCATTGCTCGAACTCGGCATCGGCTTCACCGATCTCTCCAAGAGCGGCGCCGGGATGGATCATGAGATCGCGCGGGGGTCGTTCGATGTCGCGGGCTTCAGGGCGAAGATCGAGACGTATCGGCCGAAGACCATCGCCTTCACCAGCAAGAAGGCCGCGAGCCTGGTTTACGGCAGGCCGACCAGCGCGCTCGCGTTCGGCCGGCAGCCGCAGATCAGCGGTTTCCCGGATGTGTTCGTGTTGCCGTCGCCGTCGGGTGCGGCGTCCGGGCATTGGATGTTGCAGCCGTGGTGCGAATTGGCGGAGTGGATCGGCCGATGTCCCCCGGAAAAGGACCTGTATTCCGGATGAGCAAAGCGACATCCGGGGTTGGCGCGGTCCCGCATATCGCTTCGCTCATGCGGGCTACGGATCAACGTCACCCATCCAACGAATTGCGAGCGCTCGAACCGCGCGCCCGTTACTCCTTCAACGTGATCGCAAGCCCGCTGAGGTCGACATTGGCCATCAGGCCGACCTGCTTGCCGCTCAATTCGAGCACCGCGCCGTTCTGGTTGGTCAAGAGGATGCCGCGCACGCCGGCGCCGAGCGCAACGCCCATGCCGGCCGCGGCGTAGACGCCCGCGATGTCCTGGGCGCGGCGGATGTTGCGCACCCGTCCCTGCAAGGTGGTCTGCGAGCCGCCGAACACGAGGCCATAGTCCAGCCCGCCGGCGGTGAGCCCGTAGGTCTGGCCGTGGAAGGTCAGGACGCCCTTGCCGGCGGAGCCGCCGAAGATCCAGCCGCCCTTGAAGATCACGAGCGTCACGGCGCCCTCGTCGGCCAGGGCGGCGGACGAGCCGGTGAGCAGCGCCAGCGCGAACAGCGCGGCGCGGATGGCGGATGACAATCTCATGGGGGTTCTCCGGACGAAGTGAGATGTAGGTCGAATCGCGGCAATCCAGCCGGCTGATGGCATCGTTGAAATGCCGGCAAACACGCGGGATTGCGCTTGTTCCTGATCTGGCGGAGTCTATCATCGCCTCCACAGTCGCGCGACCGTTGGCGCATCCGCGCCCGCCACTTTGCCGGATCGCTGAGGTGTTCGCGCAACAGGGATCAGCATCGATGCACGATTTCACCCCCTTTTCCGGCCTCGCCGGCGGCGCGCTGATCGGGCTTGCCGCGGCGCTGCTGATGCTGCTGACCGGGCGAATCGCAGGCGTCACCGGCATCGTCGGCGGCCTGCTCCAGGCCGATACCGCCGACCGCTCCTGGCGCGTCGCGTTCATCGCGGGGCTGATCGCAGCGCCCCTGATCGCGGCGCTATCAGGCGCGCCGCTGCCGCGGCCGTCGATGAATGCGAGCCTCGTGGTGATCACGATCGCGGGAGTGCTGGTCGGGTTCGGCACAAGGATGGGCAATGGCTGCACCTCGGGCCACGGCGTCTGCGGTTTTGCGCGGCTGTCCGGCCGCTCGATTGCGGCCACCATCATCTTCATGCTGGCGGCGATCGCGACGGTTGCGATCGCAAGACACGGATTGGGAGGCTAGCGATGGCACTTCTTGCCAGCTTCGTCTGCGGCCTGATCTTCGGCGCGGGCCTTCTGATCTCGGGCATGACCGATCCGCAGAAGGTGCTCGGCTTCCTCGACTTATTCGGCGCCTGGGATGCGACGCTAGCTTTCGTGATGGCCGGCGCCGTCGCGGTCGCAGCAACAGGCTTTGCGATCGCGCGGCGGCGCGCCGCACCCGCCTTCTCGGCGCGCTTCCTCTGGCCCGACCGCAACGACATCGATGCGCCGCTGGTTGCCGGCGCGGTGCTGTTCGGCATCGGCTGGGGCCTGGCCGGCATCTGTCCCGGACCGGCGCTGGTCAACCTCGCCGGGCTGTCGCTGCCGATCGTGGTCTTCGTCGTCGCGATGCTCGCAGGCATGATCGGTCAGAATCTCTTCGGCAAGAATCTCTGGCGCCGCGATGCGGTGGCGCCGCGCAGCATCGACACCACTTCCCTTCCCTCTCGCGCAGACGGGTGACCCCAATGACAGAATCGACAGCGATCAAGCATTTCCCTCCTCCGCCCGGCGTCCAGGCGCCACCGCTCTCGTTCGGCGCCCGCGTCGGCGATTTGCTGTTCATCTCGGGCATTCCCGGCTTCGACGCCAACCGCGAGCTGCCCGACGGTTTCGAGGCGCAGTTCGCCAATGTCGTCACCAACTTCAAACGCGTGCTGAACGAGGCCGGCGCCACGATGCGCGACCTCGTCAAGGTCAACGTGCTGCTGACCCGCGCCTCCGACGTCGCCACGATGAACGTCCTGTATGCCGGCGCGTTCGGTCCCGCGCCCTACCCCGCGCGCACCACCTGCGTCGTGGTGGCGCTGCCCAATCCGAAGATGCTGATCGAGATCGAGGGCGTGGCGTCAGTGAAGGGGTGATAACTCCGTCCGTCATTCCCCGGTGCGCAATTGCGCACCTGAGGGCGCGCCGCGGCCGCTCGGCTCGAACACTGGCGTCTCTGGAATACTGGATCACCCGCGCGCGGGTGATGACACCGAACAAGCTGTTTGACAGGTTGAATCGAGGACCATCTTTCGTCGTCCTGGCCTAGTGCGCAATTGCGCACGGGAGCCGGGACCCATTACCCCAGATCTCAATTGTTGCGCGACGCTGGGGCCGCGATCCTGCTCATCACCAAATACGGTGGTTATGGGTCCCGGCCTTCGCCGGGACGACGATGTGGAGAAAGGTGGGCGCAAATCCACGCCGCACGGCGCGCGGCTTCAGCTAGCCCTCAAAACAACGACCCCTGCCCGTCGTCCTCCCGCACAGCCGCCTTGCGCGGCGCTATCTTCTTCGGCTGCGGCGCATCTTCCGCGGCGATCTCTTCCGCACTCATCGGCAGCAGCAATTGAGCATCGTCATTGGCGACGGCATTGACCCGCATCGTTACCTGGTGCCAGGCGAACTCGCCGACATCGGGCCCTTTCAGCATCGGCATCACGTCGTCGACGTCGTTGGGCAGGCAATCGAGCCAGCGCGCGAATTGCTCGGGCCGGATCGCGACCGGGACGCGATGATGCAGTTGCGCGAGGTCGGGGCTTGCGGGCGCGGTGACGATCGCGACGGTGTCCTGCTCCTCGCCGTTCGGGCCCATCCAGGTCTCGGCAAGCGCGGCGAAGGCGAGCGGGTGACCGTCGCGGCGATGGATGAAGAACGGCCGCTTGCGGCCGCCGGCATCCTGCCATTCGTAATAGCCGTCGGCCGGGATCAGCGCGCGGCGCCGCTTGATCGCGTTCTTGAACGCAGGCTTCTCCCGCACCGTCTCGGAGCGGGCGTTGATCAGCAGCGAGAACGTCCGCGGGTCCTTGACCCAGGACGGGATCAGGCCCCAGCGCATCAACTGAAAATGCCGGCCGCCATTCTGCAACAGCACCACCGGGATCGGCTGGGTCGGCGCAACATTATACCGTGGCGGAAAATTCGGCTGCTCGATATAGCCGAACATCTCGCGCAAGGCCGCCGGCGGCGAGGTTATGACAAAGCGTCCGCACATTTCCCGTCCAGAGTGGTATCCGTTTATTCTGCCTTAACTTGGAACGTTAAAGACTGCGATCAATGACCTCAACGGCCGCCATAGCGGGCTCTTCCCCGCGACCGACGTACCCCGACGAGGCGCGGGCGGCGCTGTTGCGCGCCGCCAACATCAATCCCCGCACCGGGCTTGCCACCGACTACCTCAATCACTTCAACGAAGCCATCATGCTGCTGGAGATGGTGCCGGACATGCCGGAATGCGCCAGCGATTTCCTGGAATGGCAGCCGCTGTCCTATGCCGAGCATTTCACCGCCTCCAATTTCAAGGCGCGTGACCTCGCGATCGAGGCCTATGAGACCGCGGACGCCCAGATCCGGGCCGAATTCGACCACCTCACCGACAGCATGACCAAGATCCTGACCGAGGTCGGCTCCGCGATGCGGCAGTTGCATCAGGACAAGAGCCGGGTCGCGCTCGCCGAGCAGGCGATCGTCTGGGTCAAGCCGCTGGTGATGCTGACCGCCGGCATCATCAACGGCGCCGCGGAGGCCGATGTCGACAGCATCATGGCGGGCGCCTGATTTATCGGACATATAGTGCTTGAACCTGATCGTTGATTGCCTTGACCTCTCCTGAACCTCCGATCCGCCCGCAGCTCGCCGTCTCAGGCGCGATTTTTCGCGACGGCAAGGTGCTGCTGGTGCGCCGCGCCCGCTCGCCCGGAAAAGGCTTCTATTCGCTGCCGGGCGGCCGGGTCGAGTTCGGCGAGACGCTGCACACCGCCCTGCACCGGGAGATCGACGAGGAGACCGGCCTCAGGGTCGAAATCCTGGGCTTGGCCGGCTGGCGCGAGGTGCTGCCGACCGGCCCCGGCACCGGGCACTACATGATCATGACATTCGCGGCGCGCTGGGCGTCCCGCGAGCCAGTCCTCAATGACGAGCACGATGATTTCAAATGGCTGGCGCCGGAGGCGATCGGCGACCTCAAGGTCACCGGCGGTCTTCATGAGGTCATTGCGGCCGCCCGGCGGCTGGTTTGAGGCCTGTTTTGGGGCGCTTGGGAGGCGGTATTAAAGGCCCTTTGCCGCCTTGCCTCGGGCGCATTGAGGGGGCATACCACGGCCATTCCGGAACCCCTGATGATCAGAGCCTTTCTCGCCGTTGTGATCCTGATGTCGGCATGCCTTGCCTCGCCCGCCCGGGCGCAGGACGCGGCTGCGCCGTTCGACGGCGACCTGCAGCGGCTGGCCGAGATCCTCGGCGCCCTGCACTATCTGCGCGGCATCTGCGGCTCCAACGAGGGCGCCAAATGGCGCAACGAGATGCAGGCGCTGATCGACGCCGAAACCCCCTCAGGCGACCGCCGCGCCCGCATGATCGCGGGCTTCAACCGCGGCTATAACGGCTTCCAGCAGACCTATCGGTCCTGCACCCCCGCAGCCACCGTGGCGATCCGGCGCTACATCGAGGAAGGCTCGAAGATCTCGCGCGACCTGACGGCCCGCTATGCCAACTGATCGCGTGATCTTCTTCGACCTCGACGGCACCCTGACCGACCCGAAGCCCGGCATCACCGGCTCGATCCAGTATGCGCTGGGAAAGCTCGGCCGGCCGGTTCCGTCGCAGGGCGAACTGACCTGGTGCATCGGGCCGCCGTTGCGGGCGAGCTTTGCGCTGCTGCTCGGCGGCGAGGAGCTCGCCGACCGCGCCGTCGAGCTCTACCGCGAACGATTCGGCGATGTCGGGCTGTTCGAGAACAGCGTCTACCCTGACATCGCCGAGGTGCTGGCGGAGCTGCGCGAGAGGCCGGGCCGCATGTACGTGGCGACCTCGAAGCCGCATGTGTTCGCGGCGCGGATCGTCGCGCATTTCGGCCTGAACGGGTATTTCGACCACGTGTTCGGCTCCGAACTCGACGGAACGCGGGTCAACAAGGTCGACCTGCTCGCCTATGCGCTGGAGCAGACCGGGGCCGATCCGGCCGAAGCAGTGATGATCGGCGACCGCAGCCACGACGTGATCGGGGCTATCAGGAACGGCATCCGCCCGGTCGGCGTCACCTATGGCTACGGCACGCCCGAGGAGCTGCTCGAGGCCGGCGCCAGCCACCTGTGCGCCTCGCCGCGCGGGGTGCTCGACCATATCCACAGCTCATTTGGCTGAGAGCGGCCGCAATAGCCGGAATTCCCCTTTAAATGCCGAAGCGCGCGTTAACCTTTTCGAAAGATGTGGGCTAGGCGGTACCCGCATGCGTGATACATCTCGCGCGTCGCAGTGGTTCGCGTCCGGACCGCGCGCATTCATTTTGATGAGTTCCATGCGCCATCCAGCGTCCTTTCCCCATCACCAAGACCCGCGTCCCGATCACGAGCAGAAGCAAGCCGCGCTGGGCTACCTGAACGAGGCCTGGGCGGAAGCGCGTCATGACGGCGTCGATGGCGATTGCCTCGCGCAGGCGAGCCTGTTTGCTGCGCTCGCCGAGCTGGTCGGCACCTATGGCGAGGATGCGGTGGCGAAGTTCGCCGAGGGCCTCGCCGCGCGCGTGCGCAACGGCGAGTTCTCGCTGGCCTTGGCCCGGCAGTAACCGCTCCAGCGGTTACTGCTTCAGCGTCTCGAGGAACCGGACCGGCTCGCCGAGCGACGGCGTCGTCAGTTCGCCCTGCCACATCACCCGCTTGCCGCGCACGAAGGTGCCGACCGGCCAGCCCTGCACCCTCACGCCGTCATAGGGCGTCCATCCCGCGCGCGAAGCGACCCATTTGTTGGTGATGGTCTCGCTGCGCTTGAGGTCGACCACGGTGAAGTCGGCGTCATAGCCCGCCGCGATGCGGCCCTTGCAGGCGATGTTGAACAGCCGTGCCGGCCCCGCGCTGGTGAGATCGACGAACCGAGCCAGCGACAGCCGCCCGGCGTTGACGTGATCGAGCATCAGCGGCACCAGCGTCTGCACGCCGGTCATGCCCGACGGCGAGGCCGGATAGGTCTTGGCCTTCTCCTCCAGCGTGTGCGGCGCGTGGTCGGAGCCGAGCACGTCGATGATGCCCTGCTCGATGCCGTACCAGATGCCGGCGCGGTGATCGGCCGAGCGCACCGGCGGGTTCATCTGCGCCAGCGTGCCGAGCCGCTCGTAGCATTCCGGCGCGGCCATGGTGAGATGGTGCGGCGTCGCCTCGCAGGAGGCGACATCCTTGTGGTCGCGCAGATACAGGATTTCTTCCTTAGTCGAGATGTGCAGCACATGGATGCGCTTGCCGGTCTCGCGCGCGAGATTGACCAGACGCTCGGTCGCCATCAGCGCTGCGGTCTCGTCGCGCCACACTGGATGCGAGCGCGGATCGCCCTCGATGCGCAGCGGCTTCCGCTCGTTGAGGCGGTATTCGTCCTCGGCATGGAACGCGGCGCGGCGCCGGATCACCTGAAAGATCCGCCGTAGGCTCTCGTCGTCCTCGACCAAGAGCGCGCCGGTAGAGGAGCCGATGAACACCTTGACGCCGGCACAGCCCGGCGCCCGCTCGAGCTCCGGCAGGTCCTGCACGTTCTCGCGGGTGCCGCCGATGAAGAACGCGAAATCGCAATGCATGCGGTGGTGGCCGCGCTTGATCTTGTCGGTGAACGCCTCTTCGGTGACGGTCAGCGGGTTGGTGTTCGGCATCTCGAAGACAGCGGTGACCCCGCCCATCACGGCGCTGCGCGAGCCGGTCTCGAGGTCTTCCTTCTGCGTCAGCCCGGGCTCGCGGAAATGCACCTGGGTGTCCATCACGCCGGGCAGGATGTGCAGGCCCTTGCAGTCGATCACCTCGCCGGCTGAGGCCTGGCCGAGCGAGCCGATCGCGGCGATGCGGCCGCCCACGATACCGATATCGCGCACGCCCTCGCCGTCCTGATTGACCACGGTGCCGGATTTTAGAATGGTGTCAAAATGCTGATTCATCGGTCCTCGGCGCCCGCTTTCCGCTGTCGCGCGGGCCTTGTTCGGCGCACTCTAGCGCCTTAGCTTGGCAGGGGATATCCGCGGCCTGCGCGTTTCCCAAGGAACTTGGAAAAGAGCCAATTTTGCGAATGAAAGCAGCGTTTCTTCCGGATCGGGGCGTGGTCAAGGTCTCTGGCGAGGACGCCCGCAACTTCCTCAACGGCCTCATCACGACGGATGTCGAGCAGCTGCGGCCGGGGCAGGCGCGGTTTGGCGCGCTGCTGACGCCGCAAGGCAAGATCATCGTCGATTTCCTGATCACCGAGATACCCACAGGCCATGGCGGCGGCTTCCTGATCGACGCGCCGCGCCCGCTCGCCAAGGGGCTCGCCGACAAGCTCGGCTTCTACAAGCTGCGCGCCAAGGTCGTGGTCGAGAACCTCTCCGACAGTCTCGGCGTGCTGGCAGCCTGGGGTGGCGAGCCGGCGGCGATCCCCGATCTCGCCTTCGCCGATCCGCGCAACCCGGCGCTCGGCTGGCGCATCCTGATCCCGCAAGATCTGACGCAGAAGCTCGCTGATCTGATCGGCGCCGATCTCGTCGACGATAGCGCCTATGAGGCGCACCGGATCGCGACCGGCGTGCCGCGCGGCGGGCTCGACTTCATGTATGGCGACGCCTTCCCGCACGAGACCAACATGGACCGCCTCAACGGCGTCGATTTCGACAAGGGCTGCTATGTCGGCCAGGAGGTGGTGTCGCGCATGCAGCACCGCGGCACGGCGCGCACCCGCACGGTGAAGATCATTCTCGACGGCCCCTCCCCCGAGGCCGGCGCGACAATCCTCGCCGGCGACAAGCAGGTCGGCACCATCGGCTCGACCGCCGGCGAGAAAGGCCTCGCGCTGGTCCGCATCGACCGCGTCGCCGATGCGCTCGACGCCGGCCTGCCGCTGACAGCGGGCGGGCTCGCGCTTCACCTCGCCGAGCCGGGCTCTGTCCGCATCACACCCAAGCAGACCGTCGCATGAGCCGTACCGCGCAACTGCATCCCGACGGCAAGACGCGCTGCCCCTGGCCGGGCGAGGACGCGTTCTACGTCGCCTATCACGACAATGAATGGGGCGTGCCTGAGTATGACGACCGCGCGCTCTATGAAAAGCTGATCCTCGACGGCTTCCAGGCCGGCCTGTCCTGGATCACGATCCTGCGCAAGCGCGAGAATTTCCGCAAAGCCTTCGACGATTTCCAGCCCGAGAAGATCGCGCGCTACAACGCCAAGAAGGTGCACGTGCTGATGAACGACGCCGGCATCGTCCGCAACCGCGCCAAGATCGAAGGCGCGGTGGCGAGTGCGAAGGGCTATCTCGAGATCATGGAGAAAGGTCCCGGCTTCTCGAAATTCCTCTGGGACTTCGTCGACGGCAAGCCGAAGGTCAATCAGTTCAAGACCACGGCAAGCGTGCCGGCCTCGACGCCGGTGTCGATCAAGGTCTCCAAGGAGCTCGGCGGACGCGGCTTCAAGTTCGTCGGCCCGACCATCGTCTACGCATTCATGCAGGCGACCGGCATGGTCAACGATCACCTCGTCACCTGCTTCTGCCATGAGGCCTGCAGCGGGAAACTCCGCACACCGCGGCTCAAGACGAAATGACTGCGCGTAACTCGACGGAGACCGCCCGCGCCTGGCAGCGGATGTTGTCCGGACGCCGGCTCGACCTGCTCGATCCGTCGCCGCTCGACATCGAGATCGTCGACATCGCGCATGGACTGGCGCGGGTCGCGCGCTGGAACGGACAGACCAGCGGTGCGCACATCTTCTCGGTGGCTCAGCACACGCTGCTCGTCGAAGCCGTGATGCGCCAGCAGACGCCGCGCGTCGACATCCGCGTGCGGCTTGCCGCACTGCTGCATGACGCACCGGAATATGTCATCGGCGACATGATCTCGCCGTTCAAGGCGGTGCTCGCCGGCGAATACAAGGCGGTGGAGAAGCGGCTGCTGTCGGCGATCCACATCCGCTTCGGCTTGCCTGCCGTGCTGGCGGATGAAATCACCCAGCAGATCAAGGCCGCCGATCGCGGCGCGGCCTATCTCGAGGCGACGCATCTGGCGGGATTTTCGCAGGCCGAAGCCAAGCGGCTGTTCGGCCGCGATCCGGAATTGCCGGAGGCGACCGAGCGCGACTATCTAACGCCGTGGACCGCAGCGAGGGCCGAAAAGCAGTTCCTCGAGCGTTTCAAGGCATTGCACGCGTCGTAGGCGCGGCACCGCGGAACGTGCCGCCGGTTGCGGCGCAAAACGAGGCGCGGGCATGGCGCCGCCCGCCTTTGCCCACCCGGGAGCAGCCGTTATAATCGGACGCCCCCGATACCCAAGGACCATCATGCTTCACGTCTGCTCGCTCGCCACGCTCTCCGACACGGTTCGTGCCACCGGCGCCAGCCATGTGCTGACCGTGATGGCCAATGTCGACCAAGTGCAGCGGCCGCCCTCCGTGCTGCCGGCCAACCATCTGAAAGTGTCGATGGACGACATCATCGAGCAGATGGACGGGTTCGTGGCGCCCAACGAGACGCATATCGAGAAGGTGCTGACCTTCGTACGCGGCTGGGATCGCCGCGCACCGATGGTGGTGCATTGCTACGCCGGCATCAGCCGTTCGACCGCGAGCGCATTTGTCACCGTCTGCGCGCTCAATCCGCACCGCGACGAAATGTCCATCGCCCGGCTGATCCGCGAGGCCTCGCCGATCGCGGCGCCCAACCGGCTGATCGTCAGCCTCGCCGACAAGGCGCTGGGACGCGAGGGCCGGATGCTGCGCGCGCTCGATGCGATGGGCCCCGGCAGCATGAGCGTCGAAGGCCGCCCCTTCCACATCAACCTGGAATAGCACGAACGGGCCACGCCGGATCGCTTGAACTTCCGGTCCTCCCAACTGCACTACTAGGTTGCGACGGGCGGCCGGCTGGCCGATGGTCCGGCGCGTCCTGCCGGAGGCCCGATGTTCGATTCGCCGTTCGATTTCCTCACCCTCGTCCTCGCTATCGTCGCGCTTATTTTCGCGCGCCAGGCGCTGGGCCGGATCGCGCTGCTGCAGCGCCGGCTGGACAAGATCGAGGCCGCAGGCGTAGCCGCCGCCCGGACCGCCATGCCGCCGCCCTTGGCCCCGCTGCAGGAGTTCGAGCAGACGCTCCCGGCGGCACCTCCGATCGCGCCGCCACCGCTCCCCGAGGCTGTACCGAGCGAGCCGGACGCGCAGCCAGAGCCGGCCGCGGATGCTGCGAGCGCCGCGCCACCGCCGCTGCCGCAACCCCCGCCCGCGCCGGAGCCAACGCCCGGCTTCGAGGAGACGCTCGGCACGCGCTGGGTGGTGTGGATCGGCGGCCTGACGCTCGCGCTCGGCGGCTTCTTCATGGTGCGTTACTCGA
This sequence comes from Bradyrhizobium septentrionale, assembly GCF_011516645.4. Classification (NCBI taxonomy): domain Bacteria; kingdom Pseudomonadati; phylum Pseudomonadota; class Alphaproteobacteria; order Hyphomicrobiales; family Nitrobacteraceae; genus Bradyrhizobium; species Bradyrhizobium septentrionale. The sequence goes on from NZ_CP088285.1 coordinate 289,712, forward strand.
TCGAGGCCGGGCTGCTCGGCCCCGGCGTGCGCACGATGCTCGGCGGATTGTTTGCGCTGGCACTGCTCGGCGCCGGTGAATGGACCCGGCGCAAGGAAAGCATCTCCAACATCGCGGCGCTGCCGATCGCCAACATTCCGGCGATCCTCACCGCCGCCGGCACCGCAGTGGCATTCGCCACCGTCTATGCCGCCTACGCGCTGTACGACTTCCTGGCACCGGCAACCGCCTTCATCCTGCTCGGCATGGTCGCGCTCGGCACGCTCGCGGTCGCGCTGCTGCACGGGCCGGCACTGGCCGGGCTCGGCATCGTCGGCGCCTTCGTCACACCGATCCTGGTCTCATCGGACAAGCCCGACTTCTGGTCGCTCTACATCTATCTCGCCGTCGTCACCGCCGCATCCTTCGGCCTCGCCCGCATCCGGCTGTGGCGCTGGCTTGCGGTGACGACGATCGCCTTCGCACTGCTGTGGACCTTCCCGTGCCTGCAATGCGGGCCAGAGATGATCGCGCCGCACGTCTTCCACGTCATCGCGGGCTTCGTGCTGGCGGCGCTGCTCGTGGTCTGCGGCTTCATGTTTGGCCCCGACGGCGATGGCGAAGAGATCGAGCCGATCTCGTCGGGATCGCTCGCGGCCTATCTGTTCGGCGCCATGCTGATCGTGCTCAGCAGCGCCCACGCCGACATCGCGATGATCGGCTTCGCGCTGCTCACAGCCGGCAGCCTGCTCGTCGCCTGGCGCGCGCCGGCTGCGACCCGTGCGATCGGCGCCGCGTCACTCTTTGTCTTCATCGTGTTCGGCGAATGGGCGGTGCGTCGCAACGTCGACATGCTGGTGCTGCCGGGCGGTGCGATCCCCGGCATCGGCCCGTCCGCGACCGACGGTTCGGTCTCGCTGCATCTCGTCACCGCGGCGCTGTTCGCAGCCGCGTTCGGCATCGCCGGCTTCCTCGCGCAACTGCGTTTTGCCACCACGAAGGTCACGGTGACCTGGGCCGCGGCGGCGGTGTTCACGCCGGTCGCGCTCCTGGTCGCGCTCTATGCGCGCATCGCGCATCTCGACCGCTCGATCCCGTTCGCGATCCTCGCCGTGCTGCTGGCGGCGGCCTACGCGGCCGCGACCGAGGCGCTGACCCGGCGCGGCGAGCGGCCGGAGCTGTCGCCCTCGATCGCACTGTCGGCGACCGGCGCGCTCGCCTCGCTGGCGCTTGCGCTGACCTTCGCGCTCGACAAGGGCTAGCTCACCATCGCGCTGGCGCTGGTGTCGATGGGCACGGCATGGCTCTCGGTGCAGCGGCCGATCCCGTTCCTGCGCTGGCTCGCTGCGATCCTGGCCGGCATCGTGGTGCTGCGCATCGGCTACGAGCCGCGGATCGCCGGCGATGCCGTCGGCACCACGCCGATCTTCAACTGGCTGCTGTGGGGCTATGGCGTCCCGGCGCTGTCGTTCTGGGCGGCAAGCCATTTCCTGCGCCGCAATGGCGACGACGTCCCGCTGCGGATCATCGAATCCGCCGCGATCCTGTTCACCGTGCTGCTCGCCTTCATGGAGATCCGTCACGCGGTCAATGGCGGCGATGTCTATCGCGATAGCGCCGGCCTGACCGAGGTCGCGCTGCAGGTCGGCGTGACGCTCGCGATGGCGATCGGGCTGGAGCGGCTGCGCCTGCGCACCGGCAGCATCGTCCACAATGTCGGCGCGGTCCTGCTCACTGCCTTCGCCGGGCTCGCCAGCGTGTTTGGGCTGCTGTTCCTGGAGAATCCGATGCTGTGGGCGCATGACGTCGGCGGCAGCTTCATCAATCTGCTGCTGCTCGGCTATGCGCTGCCGGCCGTGCTGGCGCTGCTGCTGTCCTACGCGGTGGCGGGCCAACGTCCCGCGGCATACGCCAACACGATCGCAGCCGGCGCGCTGATCCTCGCGCTCGCTTACGTGACGCTCGAGATCCGTAGGCTCTATCACGGACCGGTGCTGGCGCGCGGCGCGACCACAGGCGCGGAGCAATATACCTATTCGATCGCCTGGCTGATGTTCGGCGTCGCGCTGCTCGGCATTGGCATCGTGGTCAATTCGGAGCGGGCGCGGCTCGCGTCCGCTGCCGTGATCGGGCTGACGATCCTGAAGGCATTCCTGGTCGACATGTCGACACTGACCGGTGTCTACCGGGCGCTGTCGTTCATGTGCCTTGGCATCGTGCTGGTCGCGATCGGCTGGCTGTACCAGCGGATCCTGTTTCGCAGGCGGGCCGTCGCCGCAGCGCCGCCCCCGCCTGTTCCGCAAGCGGGGGGATAAGGCATCACGCCGCGCGAATCGTCCTGAGGAAGTTCGCGACCTCGAGTTTGAGGCGCTGGCTATCGCCCGACAGCGATCGTGCGGCCCCCAAGACCTGCGAGGAGGCGGAGCCCGTCTCGGTTGCGCCGTGCTGAACGTCGGTGATGTTGGCTGAAACCTGCTCGGTGCCGTGCGCGGCCTGCTGCACGTTGCGCGATATTTCCTGCGTTGCCGCGCCCTGCTCTTCTACAGCTGCAGCGATAGCCGAGGAGATTTCCGCCAGACGCTCGATCGTGCCACTGATCTGTTCGATAGCCTTGACCGATTCCTGCGTCGCCACCTGGATGCTGGAGATCTGTTGTCCGATTTCACCGGTCGCCTTCGCCGTCTGCTCGGCCAGCGCCTTCACTTCGGAAGCAACCACGGCGAAGCCGCGGCCGGCCTCGCCTGCACGTGCGGCCTCGATAGTCGCATTCAACGCAAGGAGATTGGTCTGGCCGGCAATGGTGCTGATCAGCTCGACGACATCACCGATCCGGGTCGCGGCTTTCGACAACTCGCTGACGCGATCGTTGGTGACGTGCGCTTGACCGACAGCATCGCTGGCCATGCGCGCCGATTCCTGGACCTGGCGGCTGATCTCGCTGACCGAAGACGACAATTCCTCGGTCGCCGACGCCACCGACTGCACGTTCGCAGAGGCCTCCCCTGAGGCCGCGGCCACCACTGTGGCGCGTTCCTGCGCCCGTTCGGCAGTCGACGTCAGCGTGCCCGCGGAAGCCTCGAGTTCGGTCGATGCCGAGGAGACGGTCTCGATGATCTCGCCGACCGCGCCTTCGAACGCGTCGGCGAGCTTGAACATCTCCGCCTTGCGCCGTTCCGCCGTGAGTTCATCCTGCTTGACCTTGGCCGCCGTCTCGTCGCGGGCCTTCTGCTCGGACATAAGCTTGAACCTCTCCACCGCGTCGGCCACGCCGCCTACTTCGTCCTTGCGGCCGAGCCCCGGAAGGACCACGCCAAGATTGCCGCCGGCGAGCTCTTTCATCGCAACCGTCAAGGCGCGTATCGGGCGGACCACCGTGAACAGCGAGAAAAACCAGCTCGCGATCAGCAGCAACGCAACACCGCTGCCAACCGAGAACAAGGTACGTTCGACCGAAGCTTCCTCCGCCTCGGCGGCCGACCGCGCATCTTCGCTGCGGTGCCTGGCGAACTCGGCAATCTTCTCGGCGTTACTCTCGGTTTCGACATTGATAGGAAGGGTCACATCCTTGCGGATCTGCGCGATCTGATCCGCGAACCTGGAGAGCTGCGCCGCCGTTTCCGGATTGGCGTCGCCCGCGACCCGCTTCGCTTCCAGATCGATGGTTCGCCTGCGCAGGACCTCGAGCTGTCCCTTGCCCTTGTCGAACGCCTCGATCAAAACCGGAATCCGTGCGATCCGCTGACCGTTCTCGGGCGATTTGGACAATCGCGCCATCTCTCCGGCATATTTGAGCGCCGAGGTCTTGCGTTGCAGAAAAACTTCATCGGCCTTTTGCAGCTCAGCTTCCGATCCTGCGAGCAGGATGTCGCGGACTGCCATCTGCATGCCGCGCAACTCTGCCATGGTGGCGGCTGCATCGCCGACGATGGCTTGCTGCCCAGCGGCATACAACGTCACCTTGCGAATATCAGCGGCGCCAGTCATCTGCAGAAAGATCATCAACCCGACCAACAGCACGGCCGCTATCGACGTGATCGCAAGCTTTGTCCCGATACGCATGTCCTGAATAAATCGTGTCACGGAGCTCTCCGAACGACAGGTGCATTTCCGACGCGATTCCAACCGCCCGTGCGAGGGGGCGAGTGCGGCATAATGTGGCACGCTGCTCGATGTTTGGTTAACACAGCCTCCGTAAGACTACCGGCGCCGACGATGGGATGCCTGAAGAACGAACGCAGTGCGATTGAGTTGGAAAAAGCGACGCGCCCAGGTAGCCGCGAGCGTTGGGAAGTGAACACCAAAGTCGCGGGTCAGGGTGTCTGGCGAGACGACCAGCTGGGTGACGGCGAGGCAAGGCGACGGACTCGCGGCTCACTTGAGGGTGAACGCATGCGCCACGCCACGAGGAGAATTAGTCGACGGACTCGGCGACCAGGCGAATCCTGAACACCGGCTTTCTGCCCTCGTCGAGCAGCTCCATGTGCCATTCGCTGTTCTGCTTCAGATTGCGCGAAATGCTGCCGAGGAAATTGCCGCAGACCTTGGTCATCTCGGCCCAGGCCACATCACGGCTTTCAAACTCCGTCGCGTGGTCGGACGCGCCAGCGTAATCGCCGTCACTGATCCGGAAAAAATACTGCGCCATATGACTACTCAAAATCGGAGCCCCCACATCCCGCCCCTATCGGCGAACGCTGGGTATTGAGTAGATAACAACGCGTGGCGACCGCCATCCGTATGACTACGGCTTGGCGGCGCTATTCCCGTTAACGCGCAGATGAAACGTTGGTCAGCAGAGCGTTAGTCGGTGGAGCGGCGCAACTCCGGCGCGCTCTCGACCTTGGCGGGTTCGGCCTTGACCGGCTCGAGCTTTGCGCTTCCGACCTGCGGCGTCTCTACGCGCGACACTTCAGTCTGCGAGGCATCCGCGGATCGGGTGCGCGGGTGCAGCGAGCGCGGCCGCGCCACCGCGCGCGCCATCAGCATCTGCTGGCCGCCCTGGTGGCGGAATTCGCAATAGGCGAAGCCCATGCCGGAGACCGAGCCACGGAACGAGCGCTCGTCCTGCTTGTCGAGGTTGAAGCACGGCTCGAACGGAATGCCTTTCAGCGACGCGCAAACGCTCTGGCCGCGGATCTGCAGCGTATTGCCGGGCAGGCGCACATGGCGGATCGGACCGGAGCCGGAGAACTGGACCGAGCCAGCCGCGCCCATGTCGTCGAGGATGCGGCCGGCGCCGCGCGTGCCATCGAAACAGGTGAAGGCGAATACCTTGCCCGCGACGAACTTGCGGGCCTCATCGGCGTTCATCATGCCTGCGAACGCCGGCACGACCATTGCCCCGGCCGTGACGGCCCCCAACACCAAACGCGCAAGCATGAGCTACTCCACTTACGAGCGCGGGCACCCGCTCCTTGTTGAGCATGATCCCCGCAACCGACGCTTCTCGACGTCTGCGCGAGGAAACCCGGCCCCCCGGGATCATGCTGCAAGTCTCTTTACCCGCTGCTTACCATACCAACCGTGGCAACATTGGAGCAGCTTGGTTGGTAAAGTCTGAACGTCCTCAGACTATTTTTACCACGATCCGTCCGCGGACCTGGCCGCCGAGGATTTTCGCACCAAAGCCCATGACCTCGTCCAGCGCGATTTCATGAGTGATATCAGCAAGTTTTGCCTTGTCCAGATCGCTGGCAAGGCGGCGCCAGGCGGTCCGCCTGAGTTCGATCGGGCACATCACGGAATCGATGCCGAGAAGGCACACGCCCCGCAAAATGAAGGGCGCGACCGACGACGGCAGGTCCATACCAGCCGCCAGGCCGCAGGCCGCAATGGCGCCGCCGTATCTGGTCATCGAAAGCAGGTTGGCGAGCGTGGTCGAGCCGACGCTGTCGACGCCGCCGGCCCAGCGCTCCTTGGCAAGCGCCTTCGGGGCACCCGACAGCTCGGCACGGTCGATCACCTCGCTGGCGCCGAGCCCCTTAAGATAGTCGGCCTCCGACATCCGCCCGGTCGACGCGATGACGTGGTAGCCGAGCTTCGACAGCACGGCGATCGCGACCGAGCCGACGCCGCCGGCAGCGCCCGTCACCACCACCGGGCCGCTCTTCGGCGTGAGACCGTGCTTCTCGAGCGCCAGCACCGACAGCATCGCGGTATAGCCGGCGGTGCCGACCGCCATCGCATCGCGGGCCGAGATGCCGTCCGGCAGCCTTACCAGCCAGTCGCCTTTGACGCGGGCCTTTGCGGCATAGGCGCCGAGATGGGTCTCGCCCATGCCCCAGCCGTTGCAGACGACCTTGTCGCCCGCCTTCCAGTCGGGATGGCTGGATTGCTCGACCGTGCCGGCGAAATCGATGCCGGCGATCATCGGGAAGCGGCGCACCACCGGCGCCTTGCCGGTCAGCGCGAGGCCGTCCTTGTAGTTCAGCGTCGACCATTCGACGCGGACGGTGACGTCGCCGTCCATCAATTCCGCGTCGTCGAATTGGGTCAGTGCGGCGGTGGTACCCTTGTCCGCCTTGTCGATCCTGATTGCCTTGAACGTTGCCACGATGAGCACTCCCCGTAATCTTGGTTTCGGAGCAGTGTTTAACCCATCAGGCAGGCTGCGCAACCGGGCGCACGACCGGCTTTTCGACGATCGGCAGGTTGATCAGCGCCGACAGCACGCCGAACAGCACCGACAGCCACCAGATCGGCGTGTAGGAACCGAACTGCTCGAATACGATGCCGCCGAGCCAGACCCCGAGGAAGCCGCCGACCTGATGGCTGACGAAGGCGAAGCCATACAGCGTCGCAAACCAGCGCGTGCCGAACATCAGCGCAACCAGCGCCGAGGTCGGCGGCACCGTGGAGAGCCAGGTCAGGCCAGAGATTGCGCCGAATGCAATCGCCGAGAAGGTCGTGATCGGGAACGAGATGAAGGCGATGATCGACAGCGCGCGGGTGAAATAGATCACCGACAGGATGTAGCGCTTCGGGAATACGTTCTGCAGCCAGCCGACGCTGAGCGAGCCCACGATGTTGAACAGGCCGATCGCCGCGATCACCCAGCCGCCGGTCGAGGCCGGAATGCCGCGGTCGGCGAGATAGGCCGGCAGATGCACGGTGATGAAAGCGAGCTGGAAACCACAGGTGAAAAAGCCGAGCACCAGCAACACGTAGGAGCGATGGCCGAAGGCTTCCGCCAGCGCGGTCTTGAACGATTGCTGATCGGCAGGCGCGGCATCATGCGTCTCTGCCGGCGGCGTCGAGAGCGCCAGCGACAGCGGCAGGATCAGCAGCATCAGCGCGGCGAACACCAGCAGCGCAGTCTGCCAACCGAAATTGTCGATCATCGCAACGCCGAACGGCGCGAACAGGAACTGGCCGAACGAGCCCGCGGCGGTGCCGGCGCCGAGCGCAATGCCGCGCTGCGCGGGTGGCAGCAGCTTGCTGAACGCCGACAGAACGAGGTTGAACGAGGAGCCCGACAGCCCGAAGCCGATCAGGACGCCGGCGCCGATGTCGAGCGACAGCGGCGTCGTCGAGTAGCGCATCAGCAGCAGGCCGGCAGCGTAAAGCAGCGCGCCGACGATCATCACGCGCAGCAGGCCGAAGCGGTCGGCAATCGCGCCTGCGATCGGCTGGCCGAGACCCCACAACAGGTTCTGCAGCGCCAGCGCGAGGCCGAACACGTTGCGGCCCCAGGCGAATTCATGGCCCATCGGCTGCACGAAGAAGCCGAGGCTGGAGCGCGGGCCGAAGCTCAACAATGCGATCGCGCAGCCGCAGACGATGATCACGAGTGGCGTACGCCAGGTGCCGGACGCCGGTCGAAGATCCCCGGTGGTAACGGCCATGTTGTCTTTCCCCGCAACTGCTGCGGGGGAACCACCCCGCCGAACATTACGGGGAGTTAATGCATATGCATGAAAAGCCCAAGAGGGAGCCGGAGAAAAATCTTCGCCCGCAGGGCTGCTCTGCAGAATTGGAAAGGATGACGCGCGTCATTTCGGGCATGCCGCACCCGGGAACAAGGCGACCGAAGGCCCTATCGCCTGGCGCTGGCCTGCTCGGCCGAACTCTGGGCTGCCTCGGCGAGCTGCGCCGAGATCTTGGCGGTTTCGGCCGGGTTGCCCCAGCTCGGCGCGTCGCTGCCGTCGCCCCAGGCGCGCGGGCGATAGAAGGTGTGGACGCCGAACTTGTACATCTTCTTCATTTCGCTGACCCAGGACGGCCGCACCCAATAGGCATGGTAGTGGGTCGAGCGGTCGACTTCGGGCAGCCACAATTTGCCGTCGAGCATCGCTTTCGCGATCTTCTTGGCGCGGTCCCACATATCGGGCTCGCGGACGACGTCGGCGGTGTTGTCGCAGGCGAAGGTGAACTGACAGGCGTAGTGGCGGTTCTTGTTCTGATAGACCACGCCGCACACCGTCTCCGGATATTTGCCGGAGAAAGCGCGGTTCAAGACCACCTGGGCGACTGCGATCTGGCCGCGCACTGCTTCGCCGCGGGCTTCGAAGTAGACCGCCTCAGCCAGGCACTTCTCCGACTTGGCGCGCGACTTGTCGTCGAATAGGCCGAGCCGCTCCGCCGGCGTCTTGGTGTGCTGGTCGTCGGCGTTGACCTCGCCCTTCGGCGCGATGCTCTCGCCCATCTCGCCGGCCCTGACCGGGCCGTCGGCATCAACCGGCAATGACGCCATCACCTTCATGTCGGGATCGGGCTGCGCTACCGGCATCACGACGACCGGCGCCTCGCCGGGCTGCCAACGCTCGAGATTCTCGGGCGTGCCGAGCGACGAGCCGAAGAACAGGCTTGCGGTCTTGAATGCAAACGGGTCGCGCTCATGCGCTGCATCGGCGGGCGCAGCAGCAGGCTTCGCGGGCGCCGGCTTCAGATCGTCGAGCGGGCTGGCCTCGAGCGATAGCGACACGTCGTATTGTTGCGGCGACGGCTTGGCATATTGCGGCAGCGGCGGCGCGCGCAGCGCTTCCTGCAATTCCGGATCGAGCGGCGCGCTGTCGGCCGGTGCGGTCGCGGTCTTCATGCCCTTGACCGACGAATTCGATGTCGTGGGATCCTCGTTCGCCGGCGCCGTGTTTGCGGGCTCTGCAGGCTCGACCTGATCGGGCCGCCTGACCACGAGACGATCGCCCTTCATGGTGCGATCGACCTTGGGAAAATCGGATGCCGCGTAACGCGGCGGCGGCGCCGCGATCGGATTGCGCGTCACCGTGCCGGTGATATCGACGCTCGAATTGTCCAGCCTGGCGAGCAGGATCTGCGGGTCCTGCGGCGCGGATGTTCCGATCGGACGGCCGAAGCTGTAGGTGGCGACCTGGATCGAGCCGACCGCGGAGGCGAAGACGCGCTTCTGCCAGCGCTCGGCGACGCCGGGCTGCCGGGCCAAAAGCGAAGCAATATCCTGATATCCGATCTCGGTCGGCATCAGTGCGAAGATGCCAAGACCGAGACCGAAGAGCGCAAGACGTGCGCCCTTCGGCTGGTTACGCGACACAAACATCGTACGCTCACGCAACGCTTACTGAGTGCAATCGAACGCGGTACATCCGCGCAATTCGACCTTTCCCGTTGCTAACTTGTTTAGGTTGCCGCGGAGTTAATCGGCGTTGCCCGCGCGCTACACTCAAGCAATCGCAGAGTCTTCGCGCGTTGCATCGCGCGCCTTGGTAAATGCGCGGCGCATGAAGGTCGTGAACATCCGGTCAACGAAGATGGTGAACAAAGTCTTGCACGCAGCCTCCACCGTCATTGCGAGGAGCGCTAGCGACGAAGCAATCCATGTCTCAGCAAGCGGCGCGATGGATTGCTTGGCGGAGCCTGTCATCCGGCGGCGCTTCGCGCCGACCGGGTGGCTCGCAATGACGATATCCGCTTGCAGCGCTCCAGAAACCCGTATGCCCGGGACAAGCCCGGGCATACGTCGTTTGTGACCTACGTAGCTTGCGCCAGCTAGTTACGCCTGGCTGGCGGCGGCCTTGCCGAGCGCGGCCTGGGCTGCGGCGAGACGCGCGATCGGCACGCGATAGGGCGAGCAGGACACGTAGTCGAGCCCGACCTCGTGGCAGAACGCAACCGACGCCGGATCGCCGCCGTGCTCGCCGCAGATGCCGACCTTCAGGTTCGGACGCGTCTTGCGGCCGCGCTCGACGCCGATCCTGACCAGCTCGCCGACGCCGTCGCGATCGACCGAGATGAACGGATCGATCTCGAGAATGCCCTTGGCGACATAGGTGCCGAGGAAGCTCGCGGCGTCGTCGCGGCTGATGCCGTAGGTGGTCTGCGTCAGGTCGTTGGTGCCGAACGAGAAGAACTCTGCGGTCTCGGCCACCTCGCCCGCCATCAGACAGGCGCGCGGCAGCTCGATCATGGTGCCGACCTGGTAGGTCAGCTTGGCGCCGGTTTCCTTCATCACCGCCTTGGCGGTCGCATCGATCCGCGCCTTGACCAGATCGAACTCGGCCTTGGTCGCGATCAGCGGAACCATCACCTCGAGGCCGACCGGCTTGCCGGTGCGCTTGCCGGCTTCGACGGCGGCCTCGAAGATCGCGCGCGCCTGCATCTCGGCGATTTCAGGATAGGCGATCGCGAGACGGCAGCCGCGGAAGCCGAGCATCGGGTTGAACTCGGACAGTTCACGGGCGCGGTCGGCGAGCTTGCGCGGATCGGTGTTCATGGCGCGCGCCACTTCCTCGATCTCGGCCTGGGTGTGCGGCAGGAACTCGTGCAGCGGCGGATCAAGCAGCCGGATCGTGACGGGCAGGCCCTTCATGATCTCGAACAGCTCGACGAAGTCGGCGCGCTGCATCGGCAGCAGCTTCGACAGCGCGGCGCGGCGCGACTGCTCGTCCTCGGAGAGGATCATCTCGCGCACGGTACGGATGCGGGTCTCCTCGAAGAACATGTGCTCGGTGCGGCAGAGGCCGATGCCTTCGGCACCGAACTTCACCGCGGTGCGCGCGTCATCGGGCGTGTCGCCGTTGACGCGGACGCCGAGCTTGCGGACCTCGTCGGCCCAGCCCATCAGCGTGCCGAACTCGCCGGACAGTTCCGGCTCGATCATCGGCATCCGGCCGGCCAGCACCTGGCCGACAGAGCCGTCGATGGTGATGACGTCGCCGGTCTTGAAGGTGCGCGAACCGATGCTCATGGTGCCGCGGCCGTAATCGACGCGGATGGTGCCGCAGCCGGAGACGCAGGGCTTGCCCATGCCGCGCGCGACCACCGCCGCGTGCGAGGTCATGCCGCCGCGGGTGGTGAGAATGCCTTCCGCGGCGTGCATGCCGTGGATGTCTTCCGGGCTGGTCTCGATGCGGACCAGGATCACTTTACGTCCGTCGGCCTGCAGCTTGGCCGCTTCGTCCGACGAGAACACGATCTCGCCGGAGGCAGCACCCGGCGACGCCGGCAGGCCGGTCGCGATCACGTCGCGCTTGGCGGCCGGATCGATGGTCGGGTGCAGCAGCTGATCGAGCGAGGCCGGATCGATCCGCGTCACCGCGTCCTTCCTGGAGATCAGGCCTTCATTGGCGAGCTCGACCGCGATGCGCAGCGCCGCCTTCGCGGTGCGCTTGCCGCCGCGGGTCTGCAGCATCCACAGCTTGCCCTGCTCGACCGTGAACTCCATGTCCTGCATGTCGCGGTAGTGCTTCTCGAGCAGCGTGTAGATCCGCGTCAGCTCCTTGAAGGCGTGCGGCATCGCGGCTTCCATCGACAGCTTGTCGGAGCCGGATTCCTGGCGCGCTTCTTCGGTGATGTCCTGCGGCGTGCGGATGCCGGCGACGACGTCCTCGCCCTGCGCGTTGATCAGGAACTCGCCGTACAGCTTGCTCTCGCCGGTCGAGGGGTTGCGGGTGAAGGCAACGCCGGTCGCCGAGGTCTCGCCCATGTTGCCGAACACCATCGCCTGCACGTTGACGGCGGTGCCCCAGGATTCCGGGATGTCGTGCAGCTTGCGGTAGGTCACCGCGCGCGCGTTCATCCAGGATGAGAACACCGCGCCGATCGCGCCCCACAGCTGGTCGTGCGGATCCTGCGGGAAGTCGTGGCCGGTCTCCTTGGCGACCGCTTCCTTGTACTTGCCGACCAGCTCGACCCAGTCGTCGCCGGTCAGATCGGTGTCGAGCGAATAGCCCTGGCCGTCCTTGAAGGTGTCGAGGATGTCCTCGAAGTGATGATGCTCGAAGCCGAGCACCACGTCGGAATACATCGTGATGAAACGGCGATAGCTGTCATAGGCGAAGCGGCGGTCGCCGGAGAGCTCGGCGAGCGCTTCGACCGTGCGGTCGTTGAGGCCGAGATTGAGCACGGTGTCCATCATGCCCGGCATCGAGGCGCGCGCACCCGAGCGCACCGAGACCAGCAGCGGGTTCCCGGCATCGCCGAAGGTCTTGCCGGTCAGCTTGCCGACATAATCGAGCGCCTTCTCAACCTGAGATTTCAATTCCTTCGGATACGTCTTGTCGTGATCGTAGAAATAGGTGCAGACCGAGGTCGGAATGGTGAAGCCGGGAGGCACCGGCAGACCGAGATTGGCCATTTCCGCGAGGTTGGCGCCCTTGCCGCCGAGCAGATCGCGCAAGGTCGCCTGGCCCTCGGCCTTGCCGTCACCGAACGTATAGACCCACTTGCCGGCCTTGATCGCAGCCGGGGCTGCCTTTTTCGCTGAAGTTGCCGCCTTCACCGGCGCCTTGCTGGCGGGCTTTGCAGCCGGCTTCGCAGTCGATTTGGCGGCGGGTTTCGGCGCCGCCTTCGGGGCGCTCTTCTTCAGCGCCTTGCGCGCCGGCGCGGCCTTGCGGGCCGCTGCGGAGGGCTTTGATTTCGCTGCAGTTTTCTCGGCAGTTTTCGCAGCAATTTTCTTGGACTTCGCGACGGCTTTGGCCATGTCAGACAACAATCCGGAAGGAGGGGTCGAAGATGCGCGCCTTACACCATTTTGGGGGGTTCCGCGCAAGCCGCGAAACCCCGGTTTCCCGCTACAGGTGCAGCCAGCGCAACAGGCCCATCCCCACCAGCCCGACAAAGATCAGGTAGATCGCGACGATGTAATTGAGCAGCCGCGGCATGATCAGGATCAGGATGCCTGCAATCAGAGCGACAATGTGCGGCAAATGCCCAGCGGTGATGACCATTGAAGTTTCTCCGGCGGTTTTTGGAGGAGCGAATCGAGCGGCAGTTTATCCGCTGCGGGGGTTCCCACATCAAGACGCCCGTCACGCCCTCAGGTTCCCGCAGCTCACGAAAATTGCTCCAAAATGCCGCGTGTATGGCGGCGGTTTTTCCGGAACATCACCTCACCCGAGGCATTGGCTCGCCATGTGCGCTGGCGAAGGCCGCGTGCTGCGTGAAAACAATGGAGCGAGCCATGCGAAACAGAATACTTGCCGTTGCAGCGGTTGCTGCCGCGATCGCGGTGCCGGCTGTTGCCGCACAGGCCCAGACCGTCGGCATCGTCCGCGGTGGTCCGGCGGTCGCCGTCGAGGATGACGGAGCAATCGCGGTCGAGCAGCGTCCGGCATTCCGCGAATACATCGTGCGCGAGCGCGTGCCGAACTACACCGTGCCGGATCGGGTCGTGGTCGGCACCGTGCTGCCGGACGCCGGCGTGACCTATTACGACGTGCCGCAACGGTTCGGCGCGACGCCCTATCGCTACACCGTCGTGAATGGTGAGACCGTTCTGGTCGAGCCGCGTTCGCGACGGATCGTTCAGGTGGTCGAGTAAGCCCCCAGCCGCCTGAACGCGATGTCCGGGCGCCGCGCAAGCGGATGTGCGCGCAGATCGACCGGACTTGAAAGCCCCGCCCGGCCTCCCCACCGGGTGGGGTTTTTCATGGATGCCTACGATTTCAGGATCGAGAGCAGCGTCGAGGTCGACTTGTAGCTCTTGATCGCGGCATCCTGGAAATCCTGCGTCCAGTTGGCCGCCTGCCGCTCCTCGGCGCTCATCGAGGAATATTGCTTGAGGATGCCGAGGCTGAACTGGCGCGGGTCGCCGGCGGACTGGCTCTGCTTCAGCGCGTCGAGCACCGCAAGGCGCGTCCGCGTGCTGAGTTCCTGCTTGGCCGCGAAGATCTCGTCGGTGGAGAACTTCTTGTCCTGGTTCAGCGAGATCGCCGAGAGCGAGCGGTTGTCGAGCGAGGACAGGTCGGCGAGCTGGCCGGTCTTGCGCCTGGCATCGTAGACCAGTTCCTTGCCGTTGCTCGCAGCCTGGCTCTTCTGCCGATCGAGGAACGCGCGCACGTCGCTGGCGATGCTGCTGAAGTCGCGCGTCGTGCCCGTCGCAGGAGACGTGGTTCCCGCCAGCGCGGCCGCGATCGGGTCACCGGTAATTCCAGCTGGCGCCGTGTTCGGATCCTGCTGCGTCGCCTGATAGCCTTTGAGCACTGCGGAGCGCTGGCTGGCCCAGGTCGCGGCTGCCTTCTCCTCGTCGCTCGCGCCATCGAGATAATCGAGCGCCGCCTTGTAGCTGACGCTGTAGTCGCCGGTCAGGCGCGTGGTCGCAAGCGACGGCGCCAGCGCCGTGTCGAAGCGCTGCTTTAATTCGGTGGCAGCAACCGCCTGCTCGTCCGGCGTGAACTTGCCGCCATTGTTGGTCGAGATCGCAAACAGCGAACGGCGATCCAGCGTCAAGAGATCGATCGTGGTCTTGCCGTCGACGATCGGCGCCTTGACGCCGGCCACCGTGTAGAGCCGGTCGAGCGTGACCCGCGCATCGCTCGTCACCGTTGCGAAGTCGGGCAATTGCGCCTTGGCGATTTGGGCGCGGGCGGCATCCGACAGCGTGAGGTTGGTTGCGGCATTTGACGTCGAGGACGCTGAGAGATCGCCGGCCGTTCCGTCGCCCGACAAGGTCGCCGCCAGCGAGGGCGTCGCCGCGGCCCGCGCATAGGCCGAACCGTATTGGGCGTAGGGATTGGGCGTGGTGCCGATCGAGGTCATCGGGGAGGTCTCTGCATTGGCGCAAAGGGCGATTTCTTAAGAATTCGTTGACCCGGCAGGACCTTCGCAGGGCATGGTTAACAAATTGCAAATTGTGTCCAAATATTTCCAGCGCAGCACGCAGCTCGGCGGTGGCCGGTCATTTGTCCACGACCCAGCGATGGCGGCGCTGGGGGAAGACGGATTGCGACGGCGCGGGAAAATCCGGGTCCGCGAAGGCGCCGACCGCAACGCCGATCAGATCCGGCGCGCGGCGCGGCTCCCAATAGACCGACGTCCCGCAATTCGGACAGAAATGGAACACCACCGCGGACCCGCTGTCGCCGACACGGCTGTATTCGCGCGCCTCGCCCTGCGGCTCGACATCGGCGCGCGGAAAGAACGCCGCGACGCCATAGGTGCTGCCGGTCCGCTTCTGGCACTCCAGGCAATGACACAGCGATATCTTGAGAGGCTCGCTCTGACAGGTGACGCGGAGCTGTCCGCAGGCGCATGTCGCGAGCCTTGTCATCATCGCCTGCCTTTGCTTGCGACCAGCCGGTGAATGTCCTTGCCGGACGACGCGCTGACGACTTCCTCGTCGAGCAGCAATTCGGCCGCCGCCAGTTCAGTCCGCACCAAGGCCGCATCGAAGGCTGCATAGAGCCGGCCGTGTGTATCACGCGCATCGTCACTCGCGGTGACACGCCAGCTCAGATAGAACACGCCGCCGGGCTTCACGATGTCGAACATGCGACGCACCGACGGCGCGATCAGCGCGGGATCGAGATGCATGATCACGGTCTCACACAGCACATTGTCGAAGCCGTCGGCGGCAATGCCGGACAGCTCAGGCAGTTCGGCATACGCAAAGCGCAGCGCCGGATGGCGGGTGCGAGCTTCCGTGAGCAGACCCTCGGAGGCATCAAAGCCCTCGGCCGGGAAGCCATTGGCATTCAGCCACGCCACCTCGCGGCCGCTGCCGCAGCCGATATCGGCTGTGACGCCGCCCTTGATGAAGAAACGGGTGACGATGTCCTGCAGATCGACCGGCGCCGGCTGCTCGTGCCAGTCCTGCGCAAACGCCGCCGCTTCCTTGTCGTAAGCGGCGAGCGTTGCGCGGTCCATCAATCAGCCCTCGATCCTGGAGAAATCCGCCACCGCACGCGTCGCGGCGCGGATCTCGTTGAGCAGTTTGAGACGGTTTTCGCGCACCTTTGGATCGTCGTCGTTGACCTTGACCTTGTCGAAGAACGCGTCGACCGCGGGGCGAAGTCTGGCCAAGTGAACCATAACACCTTCAAAGTCCTCGGCTTCAACCGCACGCAGAGTACTTTGCTTAGCTCTAGCGATCTCGAACGCGAGCGTGGCCTCCTCCTCAACCTTGTAGAGTTCGCGATCGGCCACACCGTCAAACTTCCGCTGTTCCTTCTTCTCTTCAATGGCAAGAATATTATTCGCACGCTTGGTCCCCGCGAGCAGGTTCTTGCCATCGTCGGTATCAAGGAATTTGCCTAGCGCCTCTATGCGATGCACGACAAGAAACAAATCATCTTGGCCTCCAAGTGCGAATACGGCATCGACGAGGTCGTGGCGCGCGCCCTGTTCGCGGAGTTGCCCCTTTAGACGTTCTGCGAAGAAAGTGAGAAGCCTACTGGACCGATTCTCCAGAACCTTACGGAAATCGACCTTGCATTCGTCGATCTTTGCGGAAATTTTTTCGTCCGTGATTGGTCGCTCAATCGCCTTGTGTGCACGCATCATCTCAAATTTTTGAAACATCATGGCGATTTCAACTGCGTTGCCCGCAGGCGTAATCGTGGTCTGGTAGCTAACCGTTTTCTCAAGATGATCTAGAAACGTCGACTCAAGCCTCAGCCGCACGCCGGACTCGATTATTCGAATCACGCCGAACGCTGCTCGTCGTAGGGCGAACGGATCTTTCGAGCTCGACGCCTCCTCAAGAATTGCCCAAAAGCTAACTAGCATATCGAGCTTGTCAGCCAACGCCACGGCCACGCTCACCGGATCGGTTGGCACGCGATCCGCAGGCCCTTGCGGCCTCCAGTGCTCCTCGCTCGCGGCCGCGACGGAGGCGTCCTCGCCCTGCTCAAGCGCGTAGTACTTGCCCATCAGGCCCTGCAGCTCGGGGAATTCGCCGACGACTTCGGTCAGCAAGTCCGCCTTAGCGAGTTGCGCAGCGCGTTTGGTCTTCTCCACGTCGGCGCCGACCAGCGGCGCGATCTCTGCGGCCAATCGTTCAATTCGCCTGATGCGATCCGCCTGTGAGCCCAACTCCTTGTGGAACACGATCTGCTCAAATTTCGGCAGCCGGTCTTCCAGCCTGGTCTTCAGGTCGGTCTCGTAGAAGAACTTCGCGTCGCTCAACCGCGGACGGATCACGCGCTCATTGCCGGCGACGATGGTCTTGCCGCCGTCGGGCGCCTCGATGTTGGCGGTCAGCACGAACTTGTTGGTCAGCTTCCCCGTCTTGGGATCCTTGACCACGAAGCATTTCTGGTTGTTGCGGATGGTGGCGCGGATCACCTCGTCGGGGATTGCCAAAAATTCCTTCTCGAACGATCCCATCATCACGACAGGCCATTCGACGAGGCCCGAGACCTCGTCGAGCAGCACCTGATCCTCAACCAGCTCGAGGCCTTGCGCGAAGGCGAGCTCCTTGGCGTCCTCAAGGATGATGTCCTTGCGCGCCTGCGGATCGAGGATGACCTTGGCGGCCTTCAGCTTGGCCTCGTAGTCCTCGAAGCGGCGTACCGAGATCGCGGCTGGTGCCATGAAGCGGTGGCCGTAGGTGGTCTGCCCGGCCTCGATGCCGTCGACGGAGAATTTCACGACATCGGGCTCCTCGGTCTCCAGACCGAAGGTCGCGGTGATGGCGTGCAGCGGGCGCACCCAAGTCAGCGAGCCTGATTTCGCCGAGCGCGCACCCCAGCGCATCGATTTCGGCCAGGGGAAGGTGCGGATGATCACCGGCAGCATTTCCGCGATCACGTCGATCGCGGCGCGGCCGGGCTTTTCGATCAGCGCGATGTAGAAATCGCCCTTCTTCGGATCGGTCTGGATTTTTGCCTCGCTGATCGAGGACAGGCCGGTGGCCTTCAGGAATCCCTGGATCGCGGGCTCGGGTCCGCCGACGCGCGGGCCGCGGCGCTCTTCCTTCAGGTCGGGCTGGCGTGCCGGAATGCCGTGCACGGTGAGCGCCAGCCGCCGCGGGGTCGCGAACGCCTTGGCGCCTTCATAGACCAGACCCTCGGCGACCAGCTTGTCGGTCACCATGCGGCGCAGATCGTCCGCCGCCTTCGCCTGCATGCGCGCGGGAATTTCTTCGGAGAACAGTTCGAGGAGAAGATCGGGCATCAGACCGCCCTGCCCGTTTCAGTGTGGATCCATGCCTCGCCGCAGGCCTTCGCCAGGTCGCGCACGCGGGCGATGTAGCTCTGCCGCTCCGTCACCGAGATGACGCCGCGGGCATCGAGCAAATTGAACACGTGGCTCGCCTTGATGCACTGGTCGTAGGCCGGCAAGGCCATCAGATGTTCCTTCTGGTTGCCGCCCAAGCTCTTAGAATTTTCTTGCCAGCCGGCGGCGAGATATTTGCGGCAGGCGTCCTCGGCCATCCTGAACTGCTCGAACAGCATCGCGGTGTCGGAATACTCGAAATTGTGCCGCGAATATTCCTGCTCGGCCTGCAGGAAGACGTCGCCATAGGTGACCTTCTCGGCGCCCTCGCGGCCGTTGAAGTTGAGGTCGTAGACGCGGTCGACGCCCTGCACATACATCGCGAGCCGCTCGAGCCCGTAGGTGAGCTCGCCCGCGACCGGCACGCATTCGACGCCGGCGACCTGCTGGAAGTAGGTGAACTGCGAGACTTCCATGCCGTCGCACCAGCATTCCCACCCCAGACCCCAGGCGCCCAGGGTCGGGCTCTCCCAATCGTCCTCAACGAAGCGGATGTCGTGGATGGCGGCATCGATGCCGATCGCGGCGAGCGACTTCAGGTACAGGTCCTGAAGGTTCGGCGGCGACGGCTTCATGATCACCTGGAACTGGTAGTAGTGCTGCATCCGGTTGGGATTTTCGCCGTAGCGGCCGTCCTTGGGCCGCCGCGAGGGCTGCACATAGGCCGCGTTCCAGGGCTTTGGCCCCAGCGCGCGCAGCGTGGTCGCAGGATGGAAGGTGCCGGCGCCCATTTCCATGTCGTAGGGCTGCAGGATGACGCAACCCTGCTCGGCCCAGAATCGCTGGAGAGCCAGGATGAAGCCCTGGAACGAACGTTCCGGGCGCATGTGGTCAGGCAGGGCGTCCATCGTCACGACAGGTCTCGCGAGGGGGGTTGTGAAGCGCGCGGGACCGTATCGGCGGCAGCCAATGGAATCAAGGCGATGGGGATGTTTCTGCGAGCTATCGTCACCTCTCCCGCTTGCGGGGGAGGTCGGATCGCATCTTTGGATGCGATCCGGGTGGGGGCTCTATCCACGATACGACTCGCGGATAGAGCCCCCACCCCGACCCTCCCCCGCAAGCGGGAGAGGGAGCACAATCCCTGAATGGCAAGATTGGGAGACCTAAGGCCTTAGCCCGGGCGATAGGCCCCGGTCACGGGGTCGCGGCGCAGGGTCTTGATTTCGCCCGCATGCGCGGCTTCGGCCACGCGGGACAATCGCGCCTCTTCCAGTTCCTGGTTGATCCGGACGGCCGTCTTGTATGCCCAGCGGACCACGGCCAAGCCACCCAGGACGCCTGCGAATGCAATCAGCGGCGGCATCGGTCGATCCTTGTCGTTCACGTCTGTCAGGCCCCCAATGACAGGCATTCTTACGCAAGCGGGCCTGCGCCGCAATCGCACTTTTGGGACTAAATGGCGCGCTCACAACCGTGTGTTCACAGCCCGAATCTGGCCCAAATCGCCCGTGTTTCCAATGCCGAGATCAGATCGTCCGGCAGCGCGGCGATGCCGTCCAGCGCCGCCAGCGAGCCCGCCCCCGCCGCCCTGCGGCCGAGCAGGCCGGACAGCATGCCGCTCGCGGGCGCGATCACCGGGGTCAGCACCTTCTCGCCATAGCGGGCGCGCAAGGTGGAGCGGAGGTCGCCGATGGCGTCGGCAAGCCCGAGACCGATCGCGGTGTCGCCCGCCCAATACTCGCCGGTGAACAGCGCGTCGTCGGCACCCTTGAGGCGGCTGCCGCGGCTCTGCTTCACCAGCGCGATGAAGATCGCATGGATCTCGCGCTGGATCGCCTTCAGCCGGGCGACGTCATCAGGGTTCTCGGGAAGGAACGGGTCGAGCATCGCCTTGTGGCTGCCCGCCGTATAAAGCCGGCGCTCGACCCCGATCTTCTTGATCAGCCCCTCGAGGCCAAAGCTGCCGCCGACCACGCCGATCGAGCCCAGGATCGAGGACGGGTCGCAATAGATCTCGTCGCCGGCGCAGGCGATCATGTAGCCGCCGGAGGCCGCGACGTCCTCGACGAACACCAGCACCGGCAGCTTCTTCTCGGCCGCCAGTTGCCGGATGCGCAAATGGATCTGCCGCGACTGCACCGGCGAGCCGCCCGGCGAATTGATCACCAGCGCAACCGCCTTGGCATTCCGAGTGCCAAAGGCACGCTCCAGCATCTTGGCGACGCCGGAGAGCGTCATGCCGGGCCGCAGCGGCGTCACCGCGCCGATCACGCCCGACAGCCGCACCACCGGCACCACCGCCGTGCCGCGCCTGAACCGCGCCGGAAGCATTTTCTGCGCACGCTCGAGCAGTCCCGAACGTCTGGCGCGATCACTTATTTGTTCACTCATGCCGTTACCTCGAATTAACCACTTTTTATCACGCCACTGTCATTGGAATCCGTGGAACGCGTTTTGCATTTTGTCATTGGGGTTGCAACGCGCGGCGGAGAGGGACTCATGAAGATCTACCTGCTGATTTTGCTGATCGGTGCGCTCCTGGCGGCGATCCACTTCACCTCAACGCCTGATCGCCAGTCAGAAACGGCTTCGCAGTAATTTGGTGCCAACGACGACGCGGGCAGCGCGCCTGCTAGCGCCGCGCCAGCGGCAATTCCCCCTTTCCCGCCAAAATCTCCTGCACCCATTTATTGGGCACACCTGACTCTTCCTTGAGCAGCAGTGCGGCATGGAGCCGCGCCGGCGCCCGGCCGCCCTTGACGGCCCGCACCAGAATTCGGATCGCCGGCGACGTCGCCTCGGCGTGAACCGGCAGTATCTCGAGGCTGCCGAAGCCGCGGTCCAGCGCGGCCAGCACTTCGGCGATGCCGTCGGCCCGCCAGATCAGCGCAAGCTGCCCGTTCGACTTGAGAATCCGTCGCGCGACGTGGACCCAGCCGGCGAGCGTGGTCGCGGTCGCGACATGGGCGCGCTCCCGCACGCCGTCCGGCGAGGCCTGGTGCCTGGATGGATCGTTGAACGGCGGGTTCATCAACACGACGTCGGCGCTGTCGGGCGTCAGGCCGGCGTCATCGAAGGCTGCAGCACGGGCCTCGACATCGAGCACGATCACGTCGGCCATGATCGCATTGGTACCTGCATTATTCCGTGCGAGCTCGGCCAGCGCCGGATCGATTTCGACCAGAACCAGATCGATCCCCCTCACCCGCCGCGCCACGGCGAGCCCGGCGGCGCCGACGCCGGAACCGAGATCGACGACGCGGTCGCCGGATCGCGCCGGCGTCGCCGCGGCCAGCAGGATCGCGTCATGGCCGGCGCGATGGCCGCCGCGCGGCTGCCGCAGGCGCAATTGCCCGCCGAGAAATCCGTCCTCGGTGATGTCAGCGGCCGGAGACTCCTTTTTTGACGCGTTTTGTTCACGCGAACCGGGGTCCACTTCGCTTGAAAACGCTCTAATCATCGGCCCGCAATTCGTGGCCGAGGCCGGCGTCGGTCAGCAGCTGGCGGGCCTCGTGGTTGTCGTCCTCATGCACCAGGATCCGCCGCGGCAGCACGCCGAGCGAGCCCTCGATGATGCTCATGTTCTGGTCCAGCACCAGATGATGGATGTTAGCGCTGTCGAGCAACGCGCCGATGGCGGAGACCAGCACAATGTCATTGGTCCGTACCAATTCCCGCAAAACGCACTCTCCTGTTGGCCCGGCTGTGCGGCCAATGCGCCACATGTCAATAACTTGATGGCCTTGCCGCTGCACCGCGCAGTTTCTATTGTTATAGCTGAGCATAGTGCGAATTCGGCAAAATTGGAGACCAGCGTGGCGGTTATTGTACCCTTCGAAAGCCCGTCCAATGCTTCGATCGACGGGCTGGTGGGACTTCTCGCCGCTGACATGGAGCGCGTCAACGCGACGATCCTCTCTAGGACCGGCTCCGAGGTCACCATGATCCCCGAGGTCGCCAATCATTTGATCTCCTCCGGGGGCAAGCGGCTGCGTCCGATGCTGACCTTGGCGATGGCCCAGCTCGCCGACTATTCCGGCGACGGCCATATCAAACTCGCCGCCGCGGTCGAGTTCATGCACACCGCGACCCTGCTGCATGACGACGTGGTCGACGAGAGCGAGCTGCGCCGCGGCAAATTGTCGGCGCGGATGCTGTGGGGCAACGAGGCCAGCGTGCTGGTCGGCGACTTCCTGCTCGGCCAGGCGTTCCGCATGATGGTCGAGGTCGGCTCGCTGCGCGCGCTCGACATCCTGTCCGCGGCCGCCGCCACCATCGCCGAGGGCGAGGTGATGCAGCTTGCCGCCGCCAAGAATACCGCGACCACCGAGGACGAGTATCTCGCCGTGATCCGCGGCAAGACCGCGGAGCTGTTCGCCGCCGCCTGCGAGGTCGGCCCCGTGATCGCCAACCGGCCCAAGGCCGAACAGACCGCCTGCCGCTCGGTCGGCATGAATCTCGGCATCGCCTTCCAGCTCGTCGACGACGTGCTCGACTATGGCGGCAAATCCGCAAAACTCGGCAAGAATGTCGGCGACGATTTCCGCGAGGGCAAGATCACGCTTCCCGTCGTGCTCGCCTTCCGCCGCGGCAACGACACCGAGCGCAAGTTCTGGATCCGCGCACTCGAGCGCGGCGAGATCGGCGCTGCCGATCTCGACCACGCGATCGGGCTGATGACCAAGCACCGCGCGCTCGAAGACACGATCAGCCGCGCCCAGCACTACGGCGCGATGTCGGTCGACGCGCTGGCGCTGTTCCCGCCCTCGCCGATGAAGACGGCGCTGGAAGAGGTCGTCGCGTTCTGCCTGGCGCGGTCGCATTAGGCCTAGGCACTCACGAGTACCAAGCACGTGTGAGTTCTGATTCGATTGTCGAACAGTCTGTTCGGTGTCATCACCCGCGCATGCGGGTGATCCAGTATTCCAGAGACGCCGGTGCATGAGCCGAGGGGCCGCGGCGTACTGGATCGCCCGGTCGAGCCGGGCGATGACAGTTGTAGTGCGGACGCGGCTTCGCGAACCATACACCGAGCTGTAATTACGATAAACCGAAACGTTTTTTGCGATGGGGGCTTGCGCCCGTCGGGCAACTCAGATGTAGGGCGCGTGCCAGCATCATAGTTGGCGTCGTCCCTGCGAAAGCAGGGACCCATACTCCGCGGCGAGAGTTGTAAGCGGGACTCGTCGTTCCGGCGGCGGGCCGTCATCAACATCTGTGGTTATGGGTCCCTGCTTCCGCAGGGACGACATCGAGTTTGCGGCACGGCCGTCGCAGCATCATGCGCCCTTTACCCCTCCACCGGCACCCAGATCTCGAGCCCGCCGTTGCCGCTGTTCTTGTCGAACTTCTCGTCGTAGCGCTCGAAGGTCGGCGCGTCGGCGACCTTCATGCCGGATTGCGGCAGCCAGCGATTCCAGATCGTGTTGACGGTGCGGCGGATGGTCGAGATGTGGTCGGTGTGGGTGAACACGAGATATTTCTGCGCCGGGATTCTGACGTGCGCGAACTCGCGCGGCAGGTCGGAGAAATCGGCGACCTCGATACCTGCGATGTAGTCGAAATTGCCGGCGTCGTCGCCATTGCAGCAGACGCCATAGGCGATGTTGCCGACCTGGCGGGGAATATGCGCGCATTGCTGATGGAAGCCTTCCCACTGGTTCGGAATGCCGGCCGTGCTGGCATTGGCGTGGTTGTAGCGCGCGCCGACGCCGGCCACGAGAAAGGCCTTGCCGGTCGCAATGCGCGGCGGATCGATGTGATCGAGAGCTGTCGAGATCATGGTGATCGGCTCCTGCAGCTTGAGCTTGGTCAGGCACGTCGTGGCGCGCACCGCCTCCGGTGTGACGCCGAAATGGTCGCGGAACGCGCGGGTGAATGCTTCGTGGGAGCCGTAGTCCGCATCCAGCGCCAGGCTGAGGATGTCGGGCGCGCCGGCAGCGAGCTCGCGCGCGGCCTCGCTGAGGCGGCGCGCCCGCAAATAGCGCATCACCGAGAACCCGGTCGCCTCGGCGAATGCCCGCACCAGATGAAAGCGCGAGACCCCGGCGATGGCTGCGATGTCATCGAGCGTCATCGGCCGACGCAGGTGCCCCTCGATGTACCAGAGCGCCTTCTGGGCTGGATTCATGGACGACGGCCTTCCTTCAAAGCACGCACATCATGCGCGTCTGCCGAACGCGGCGCTTGACAGTCCTTGCTGCGCGGCGGCGAAACCGTGGTTCCGCTCCGCGAAATTACCCGCAAAGCCGTCGCTGGTAACAGCGTTGCAATCGTGCATACTCGCAGTTGCATCGATCCGACGGCTCATCAAGCTGCCCGAAAATCAAGACTGCACGAGCCGCGGCCAGCATGTCAGGGAGGACAATGATGCACTACCGACGCCTGAGCTATGTCAACTGCGTCAAATCAGCGGCGCTTGCGGGGCTTTTGACGATCGCCGTTGCAACCGCCGCCAACGCACAGAAGAAATACGATCCGGGCGCGACCGACACCGAGATCAAGGTCGGCAACATCATGCCCTATTCGGGTCCGGCGTCCGCCTATGCCACGATCGGCAAGACCGAAGCCGCCTATTTCAACAAGCTCAACAGCGAGGGCGGCATCAACGGCCGCAAGGTCAACTTCATTTCCTATGATGACGCCTACAGCCCGCCGAAGATGGTCGAGCAGGCCCGAAAGCTGGTCGAGAGCGACGAGGTGCTTTTGATCTTCAATCCGCTGGGAACGCCGGGCAACACCGCGATCCAGAAATACATGAATGCCAAGAAGGTGCCGCAGCTGTTCGTCTCCACCGGCGCCGCCAAGTGGAACGACCCGAAGAATTTCCCGTGGACCATGGGCTGGCAGCCGAGCTACCAGGTCGAGGCCCGCATCTATGCCAAATACATTCTGCAAAAATATCCCGGCAAGACCATCGGCGTGCTCTATCAGAACGACGATTTCGGCAAGGACTATCTGATTGGCCTGCACGACGGGCTCGGCGATCAGGCCAAGAAGCTGATCATCGTCGAATCCTCCTACGAGACGTCTTCACCGACGGTCGATTCGCAGATCGTGCAAATCAAGGGCGCCAACCCCGACATCTTCGTCAACATCGCGACGCCGAAATTCGCGGCGCAGGCGATCAAGAAGGCCGCCGAGCTGGACTGGCATCCGGTCCAGTTCCTGACCAACGTCTCGGTCTCGATCGGCGGCGTGATGAAGCCGGCCGGCTACGAGGCGAGCCAGGACATCCTGTCGACCCAGTATCTGAAGGATCCCGCGGATCACGAGTGGAAGAACGATCCACCCATGAACGAGTGGCGCGCTTTCATGACCAAGTGGTATCCCGAAGGCGACCAGAACGACGCCTCGACCGTGTTCGGCTATGGCGTCGCCAAGGGGCTGGAGCAGGTGTTGCGGCAATGCGGCGACGACCTGACCCGCGAGAACCTGATCAAGCAGGCGGCCAGCCTCAACTTCGAGATCGGCGTCTACCTGCCCGGCACCAAGATCAAGACCGGGCCGGACGACTATGCACCGATCGAGCAGTTGCAGATGATGCGCTTCAAGGGCGAGAGCTGGGAGCGGTTCGGTCCCGTCATGAGCGGCGAGAAGAGCTCGTAACGACTTTCTCCACGATTTCGCAGTCCCTGATGCCCGGCCCGAAGCCGGGCATCCACGTCTTCGACACGATTGACGAGCAAGACTCGTCACAGGCAAGAGTTGGGATGGCCGGAACCAGGCACATCCTGCGATCGGAAGGACAACAACAATGAAGATCACCGATGTCCGCGCCCACCATGTCCGGATTCCCTATGACGCAGGGCCCGCGAGCTTCCGTCAGGGCGCATCCGCGATCTCGGCGCTCGACATGGTGCTGGTCGAGGTGTCGACCGATGCCGGCCTGACCGGCTGGGGCGATGCCTTCGCATATGTCTGCCCGAAGACGAGTTGCACGGCGGTGACCGAGATGATCGCGCCGCAGGCCCGCGGCCTCGACGTGCCCGACGCCGCCCAAATTCCCGCCGTGATGGAGCAGATCCAGCGCAATCTGCATCTGTTCGGCCGCTACGGCATCACGATGTTTGCGATCTCGGCGCTCGACATCGCGCTGTGGGATCTGGCCGGCAAGGTGAAGGGCACGCCGCTGCATCAATTGATCGGCGGCGCGCGGCGCAGCTCCATTCCGGCCTATGCAAGCCTGATGCGGATCGGCAATCCCGCGCAGATCGCGGCCGAATGCAGGAAGGCGATCAAACTTGGCTATGCCGCGATCAAGCTGCACGAGACCACCGTGCCCGCGGTATCAGCCGCGCGCGAGGCGATCGGCCCCGCCGTGCCGCTGATGGTCGACATGAACTGCCCGCTGGATGGACCAGCGGCGATACAATTCGCCCGCGACTGCAAGCAGGCCGCGCCGATGTTCCTGGAAGAGCCGGTCTGGCCGCCGGAGGATTTTGCGACGCTCGCGGAGGTGCGTCGGGAAGGCCGGCTCGATATCGCAGCCGGCGAGAACGCCTGCACCGTGCATCAGTTCCGCCAGATGATGACCGCCGGCGCCATCAGCCACGCGCAGCCGTCGGTGATCAAGGTCGGCGGTGTCACCGAATTCCTGAAGGTGGCCGTGCTCGCCGACGAGTTCGGCGTCCAGGTGATTCCGCACTCGCCCTATTTCGGGCCGGGCTTCCTCGCCACGCTGCATCTGATGGCGGTCCGCGACGAAGGCCTGATCGAAATGTTCTTCATGAAGCGCCCCGCCTGCCTGTGGGGTGATCGCATCGCGGTCGACGCCAACGGCCATGTCGCCGTGCCGCAGGGCCCCGGGCTCGGCTACGAGCCGGATCGTGATGTGATGGAGCAGTATCGGGTGGCGTGACGAGCCCGACTCTTTCCGCCGTCGTTGCGAGGAGCTCGCGACAAAATTGCAAAGCAATTTTGCGCTGAAGCGACGAAGCAATCCATCGATCCGCATATGCGGCGCAATGGATTGCTTCGCGGAGCCTGTCATCCGGCGGCGCTTTGCGCCGACCGGGTGGCTCGCAATGACGGTGCGCTATTTCGTCCCATCCTTCGCGGCCGGCGTCGCATCCTTCACCGGCGGAGCGTCAGCCTTCTTCTTCAAATCTTCGGTCAGCTTGGCCTGTGCCGCCTGCTGGTCGGCGACGAGCTTCTGCAAACTCGCGACCGAACTCTTCAGGCTTTCGATCTGCCGGTTGGCTGCGTCGAGCTTCTGCTGATGATCTGATGTCAGCTTGTTGATGGTCTTCTGCAGGAAATCGACATTGCTCTGCAGACAACTAGTGCGCCGCTCCATCGTCTTCTCGACGGTGCATATCTCGATGCCGGGAACGTCTTGCGCATGCGCAGTTCCGACGACGCCGAGCGCAATCAGCGCGAGCAAGGCAGCAGCGATACGAGCGAACATCATCACCCCCGGTCAGAAGCGTCTTTCACAGTTTTGTGCTCGCGACGCTGAAAGCACGGCAGACATACCACACTGAAACCGCATTCAAGCGGTGTGCTTCACCCATTGCGAGGACTACTCGTGGGGACGGGGGCCTTCGGAACTCGTTTGGTTCGACCCCTTTTGGCTCGACCTTGGGCAGTGGAGACAGATCGTATGGCTACGCGCGAAAAACGGCTGGCGCAATTCGACGGCAATGGCGAACCTTCGCCGGAACAACGCGTGGAAGTGCTTTGTGAGGATCACAGCGGAACGTATCAGCTGCCGTTCGCCTGCCGTTTCATCGACGGCCAGTGGCGCAATGACACGACCGGCGGCGCGCTGGAGGTCAACGTCATTGCCTGGCGGATGCCGCGCCTGAAGCAGGTGGGCGCGGCGTAACGGCGCAGAAGCGCTGTTTCAAAACGCGACGCGCACGCGCACGACTTTAAGATTCGGAACGCGGGTGGAACGAACCGCGTCCGAATCACTGATCGAGCGCCGTACTCCGTTGTTCACGGCTAGATGTGGTCATTAGCCCGAGGCTGCGCACCACATACAGAAGCACGATGATCGGCCGCAGCCAGCGGCCGACGACAAAGGTTAATTCCTCCGCAGACGACATTGCGATCCCTCCTCGCGGTCATTTCCACGGCGTGACCGGCGGCACCGTCTCGGTCGCCGGCGGCACATCCACGGTCTTGAAATCGGCCGGGCTGACGATCTCGAGGTATTCCATGTCCTTCGAGTAATCGAACAGGTAGTGGGTGATGCCGGGGCGCTGATGGATGACGTCGCCGGCCTCGACCAGCGTCTCCTTGTCCTCGTACATGAAGCGGGCCCAGCCCTTGGTCATGATGACGATCTGGAAATCGCACAGATGCTTGTGCCAGCCGGTGCCCTGCTCCGGCGGCAGATCGGGATTGGCCTTGACCAGATGGCAGATCACCTGCCCGCCGGTGGCGTCGGCGATGCCGAGATCGCGATACAGGAAGAAGTCGCGCAGACCTCCGCCCTTGAAATCGGTGTCACCTGGTTTGACGTGGGAGAATTTGCTGACGACGGCGTGCTGATTCATTTCAAGCCTCCACGGTTCTCGTGTTCGCGAGATCGCGGCGCGGGCTCAGCGTCCAAATTTTCGGCAGCGTCGCATCGTCGCGGTCACAGCTCGATGTTGCTATGCGAAATCCTTGCCAGCCCGGTTGTGCTGTGGCGATCGGTCTCGCCCGGTGCTGATGTCGCGGCGGAAGCATCTGGCGCAAGGCGCAAATTTGCATTCGGCGCGGATTGCATCGCGCGCACCGCGCGCCGCCAGGACCTGACGCCGGCGGCACGTCTGTTGAGCAAAGCTTGCCTGGAGCTTGAGCCGCCGACGCAGGCAGGCCGCCCGTGCGCTGCCTAATATTCGACCTCGAGCTCCTCGACGTCGGCAGGCTCGGCCTTCGCGGCCTCGATCCATTCCTGCATCTCGGGCATCGCCATGATGGTCCTGGCATACGCCGCGAGCACGGGGTCGAGCTTCACGTCATAGGTCATGAAGCGGGTCACGACCGGCGCATACATCGCGTCCGCCATGGTGCGGCGTTCGCCGAACAGGAACGGCCCACCTGATATGCCGAGGCAATCGCGCCAGATCACGCAGACACGATCGATATCGGCCTGCGCCCGCGACCAGATCTTGAAGCCGGGAAAATGGCCCTTGAGGTTGACCGGCAGCGAGGCCCGTAGCGTGGTGAAGCCGGAATGGATTTCGCCCGAGATCGAGCGGCAATGCGCGCGCTGGATCCGGTCGTCCGGCAACAGCCCGGCATGCGGCATGATCTCGTTGAGATACTCGCCGATCGCCAGCGTATCCCAGACGGTCGCGCCCTCGTGGCGCAGGCAGGGCACCAGGATCGACGACGACAGCAGCAGCAATTCGGCCCGTGCCGAGGCGTCATCGGGCGCCGTGACCACCTCCTCGAACTCCAGCCCGGCGAATTTCGCCAGCAGCCAGCCGCGCAGCGACCACGACGAATAATTCTTGCTGCTGATGGTGAGTGTCGCCTTCGCCATGCCCGCTCCTCACGCCCTGAACGCGTCCTTGGCCCCGGACCTGCGCGCCGGTCCAAGCCGCCGCGCCCCTGAGCCGTTCATTTTTGCAGCAAGCCACGTGCCAATTTGCCGGGCAGCCCGCCTCCTCTCTGGCGTCGATATTGCATAGCCAGCCGGGCCAGGGGCGGATGCGTATGATGTCAATGATGTACCAAGCTTACCAGAACCACATGGACTTCACGGCGCCATGGCGGACCGGGGCCGCAGCGGCGCTGAAATACCTCAATCTGGTGCCGCAGGGCACCACCGACCGGGTGTACGGGCGGCTCGCGGCGGCGCTCGAGCTGATCTCGCGCTCTACCCTGACCTACGCCCGTCCCGACTACGCCATCGGCAGCGTGACCGTCGGCAACAGGGAATACCAGGTGACCGAGGAGGTCGCCTATGCGACGCCGTTCGGCTCACTGCTGCATTTCAGGAAGGTGGACGGACCGGAGCAGCCGCGGATGCTGCTGGTGGCGCCGATGTCGGGCCATTTTGCCACGCTGCTGCGCGGCACGGTGAAGACCCTGCTGCAGGACCACGACGTCTACATCACCGACTGGCACAACCCGCGCGACATCCCGCGCAAGGAGGGTCGCTTCGGGCTCGAGGACTACACCGACCATCTGATCGACTTCCTCGGCCAGATCGGTCCGCGCGCGCATATGGTGGCGATCTGCCAGCCCTCGGTGTCGGCGCTGGCGGCCGCCGCGATCATGTCGGAGGACAATCATCCGGCGCGGCCGGCGTCGCTGACCCTGATGGCCGGACCGATCGACACGCGGATCCAGCCGACCAAGGTCAACGAGTTCGCCAAGAGCAAGCCGATCAAATGGTTCGAGGACAATCTGATCAACTACGTGCCCATGCAGTGCAAGGGCGCGTTGCGTCAGGTCTATCCCGGCTTCGTGCAGCTCACGGCGTTCGTGTCGATGAACCTGGAGCGTCACATCAAGCAGCACGTCGATCTCGCCAACCATCTCGCCAAGGGCGAGACCGCCAAGGCCGCGGTGATCAAGACCTTCTACGACGAGTATTTCGCGGTGATGGATCTGCCGGCGGAGTTCTACATCGAGACGGTGCGCGACGTGTTCCAGGAGCATCTGTTGCCGCAGGGCATGCTGATGCATCGCGGCCGCCCGGTGAACCCGGCGGCGATCCGGCGCATGGGCCTGATGACGGTGGAAGGCGAGAAGGACGACATCTGCTCGATCGGCCAGACGCTTGCAGCCCAGGACCTCTGCACCGGCGTCCGCACCTATCGCAAGGTGCATCACATGCAGGCCGGGGTCGGCCATTACGGCGTGTTCTCCGGCAAGCGCTGGAACAACGAAATCTACCCGCTGCTACGCGATTTCGTGCATGTAAACTCGTGAGGGCGTACAACTCTCCCTGTCATTGCGAGGAGCGAAGCGACGAAGCAATCCATCGTTCCGCATATGTGGAGCGATGGATTGCTTCGCTTCGCTCGCAATGACGATCGATGACTAGTCACGCCTCTTCCCGAGCAGTAGTCTCCCCGGCCACGACGACCCCGTCCCAAGAATCGTCCAGGGAGAAACTCCATGCGTTCCGCCACTGCCTTCCGCGCCCTCGCGCTCGCCTTGATCGGCGCCCTCGCCTTCACGTCAGCCGCCTCCGCCGCCGAGGTCCACGTCATGATCTCGGGCGGGCTGACCGCGGCCTACAAGGCACTGGTGCCGGAGTTCGAGCGCAAGACCGGGCACAAGGTGGTGACCGCCTTTGGGCCGTCGATGGGCACCACGACCAACGCCATTCCGGTGCGGCTGGAGCGCGGCGAGCCGGCCGACGTGCTGATCATGGTCGGCTATGCGCTCGGCGACCTCGTCAAGCAGGGCAAGGTCGTGGCCGACAGCCGCGTCGACCTCGTGAAGTCGCCGATCGGGATCGCAGTCAAGGCAGGCGCACCGAAGCCGGATCTCAGCTCGGCGGAGACCGTCAAGCAGGCGCTGCTGGCGGCGAAATCGGTCGCCTATTCCGACAGCGCCAGCGGCGTCTATGTCTCGACCGAGATGTTCGCAAAGCTCGGCATCGCCGATCAGATGAAGGACAGGGCGCGGATGATTCCGGCGACCCCGGTCGGCGAGATCGTCGCAAAGGGTGAGGCCGAGATCGGCCTGCAGCAGATATCCGAGCTGAAGCCGGTCACGGGCATCGACATCGTCGGCCCGCTGCCGGAGCCGCTGCAGAAGATCACGGTGTTCTCGGCCGGCATCGCGAGCGTCTCAAAGGAGCCCGACGCCGGCAAGGCGCTGATCAGCTTCCTCGCTTCGCCGGACGCGCGCGACGCGCTGGTGAAGAGCGGACTGGATCCGATTCCGGCCAGCGCGACGCATTAGCTGCATCGGTCCTATTGCGGCATCCGTGGACCTATCCCCGTCATCCCCGCGCAAAGGCTTCGCCTTTGTCGCTGGAGGTGCGAGCCTTGCGGCGCACTTGCGCCGCTGGGCGAGCCTCGAAGGATGAATCGGCCACAGCCGGGCCGTCGATCCTTCGAGACGCGCGCAAGAGCGCGCTCCTCAGGATGACGGGACTTGGGTGGCGGAGTTGGATTCTCTACCGCAGATGATGCGCGCCGTAGCCGAGCAGCAGGACCACAACCAGCGCCAGCAGCAGCGTGGTCGACTTCCAGAACAGCACCGGGTTGCGCTCGATCAGCGGGGTCGATGACGTCGTCAGATATTTTGCGTTGGGATTGCGCAGGTCGAACAGGAACTCCGACAAGCTTTCATAGCGCTTGAGCGGATTGGCGTGCACGGCGCGCTCCAGCGCGCCATCGACCCAATTCGGGACGTCGCGGCCGCCATGTGCGGCCGGACGATAGACCAGCCTGTTGAAGTCCGATCGGGTGCGGGCGCGCGCGATCTGCGCGCCATAGGGCAAGCGTCCGGTCAGCATCTGATAGGTGACGACGCCGAGCGAGAACAGGTCGGAGCGCGCGGTGCCGGCCTCGCCCAGAAAATACTCCGGCGCGGTGTATTGCTGGGTGCCCAGGATATCCTCGCCGCCCGACGGCGCCGCCTCGGCGACACCCGCGATCCGCGTCGAGCCGAAATCGATGATCTTCACCGTGCCGGTCCGGTCGATCATGATGTTGTCGGGCCTGATGTCCTGGTGCAGCATCTCCCTGCGGTGGAAGGCGCGCAGCCCTTTTGCAATTTGCTCGGTGATGTCGCGAACCGTTTCCAGCGCCGGCGCGGGATTGTCGGTTATCCACTGCGTCAGGGTCTGGCCGTCGATATATTCCATCGTGACATAGAGGAAATTGCGCCTGCGCTGCGGCAGAAACGGCTTCAGCACATGCGGGCTGTCGATCCGCCGAGCGACCCACTCCTCCATCATGAAGCGCTTCAGATAGGCGCCATCGTCGCGCAGGTCGATCGAGGGAATCTTGATCGTGACCGTGGTGCCACTCTCCTCGTCGACCGCGAGGTAGATGTGGCTGCGGTGTGATGCATGCAGCTCGCGCACGACGCGGTAGCCATCAAACAGCATCCTTGCATCGAGCAGCGGCGGCAACGGCAGCTCGGTCGGCTGGCCGAACACCTCGCTGGCATCGCCGTCGGGCAAGGCGTCGATCCGGATGATCTGCGCGGTGAGATTGTCCGGGCTGCCGTTCTCATAGGCCTGTTCGACGATCGATTTCGCCGCAGCATCGAGGTCAACCGCTCCGTCCAGGATCGTCCGCGCCAGCTGGCGCGGGGCGACGTGCTCGTAGATCCCGTCGGTCACCAGCAGGAAAGTGTCGCCGCGCTCCAGCGGAAGATTCTGGTAGTCGATCTCGAGCTGCGGGTTCACGCCGAGCGCACGGCCGAGATAGCTCTGCTGCGACGAGATCACGACGCGATGGTCGTTGGTCAATTGCTCGAGGCTGTTGCCGGCGACACGGTAGATCCTGCTGTCGCCGACATGGAACAGATGCGCCGTGGTCGATCGGATCACCATGGCGCTCAGCGTGCAGACGTAACCCTTGTCCTTGTCGTAGGGATTCTGGCTGCGCCTGGTCTGTGCATGCAGCCAGGAATTGGTCGCCTCCAGCACCCGCTGCGCCGAGCTCTTCACCGACCAGGATTCCGAGGTGCAGTAGTAGTCGGTCAGGAAGCTCTTGACCGCGGATTCGGCGGCGACGCGGCTGACGCTGCTCGACGAGATGCCGTCGGCGAGCACCACGGCGATGCCCTTCAGGCCGAGCAGCGGCTCGTCCGGGATCAGCACGCCGTGAAAATCCTGATTGGTGTCCTTGCGGCCCTTATCAGAGAATTGCCCGACCGATATTTTCAGCGCGCGCGGCATCGACCGTCCCAATGCGAATGGGGCCCTCCATGACAGGAGAGCCCCATCAGCCGGCCTGGATCAAGCCGCGAGGCGCTGGCGCTTCGGCGCCGTCTTGATATGCGTCGTGTAGAGCGTGAGCCCGGTGAAGGCGAGGCCGCCCACCAGGTTGCCGACCACGGTCGGGATCTCGTTCCAGATCAGATAGTCCATGATCGTGAAGTGACCGCCGAGCATGAGGCCGGACGGGAACAGGAACATGTTCACGATCGAATGCTCGAAGGTCATGTAGAAGAACAGCATGATCGGCATCCACATCGCGATCACCTTGCCGCTGACCGTGGTCGAGATCATCGCGCCGACGACGCCGGCCGAGACCATCCAGTTGCAGAGCATGCCGCGGATGAACAGCGTCAGCATGCCGGCTGCGCCATGCGCCGCGTAACCGACGGTGCGGCTCTCGCCGATGGTGCCGATCACCTGGCCGACCTTGTCGGGCGGCGAGGAGAAGCCGAACGTGAAAACGATCGCCATCATCACCGCCACCGTGAAAGCGCCGGCGAAATTGCCGATGAACACGAGCCCCCAGTTGCGCAGAACGCCACCCAGCGTGACGCCGGGCCGCTTGTCGATCAGCGCGAGCGGCGACAGCACGAACACGCCGGTCAGCAGGTCGAAGCCGAACAGATAGAGCATGCAGAAGCCGACCGGAAACAGCGCAGCGCCGACGATCGTCACGCCGGTGTTGACGTTGATGGTGACCGCAAACGCTGCCGCCAGCGCCAGGATCGCGCCGGCCATGTAGGCGCGGATCACGGTGTCGCGGGTCGACATGAAGATCTTGGATTCGCCGGCGTCGACCATCTTGGTGACGAATTCGGACGGTGCGAGATAGGCCATTCGTAAAGTCCCCTTGCGCAATTCGGCCGCGCCGGATGCGATGCCGGAAGCGACGCGGGTTGATTGAAATGCTCGTCCGTCCGGGGAGATGGGGGTCTGACGATGCTCGAGACGCCCGGGCCGGGCGCCTTGATCCCCTCGCCATGGCCTTCACTGGCTTCGGCAATCCGGAGGACGGCAGTCGTCATTGACTGATGCAATCAAAAGCAATGCATGTGCCAACCGCAGGCGTCGGCCGCAGTCTTAAAAATCGTTCTAATACAATAACTTACCAGATCATCCGCGAGCCAGGCTGGCGCGGTGGCGCCGATTTATGCAGCTTGCACAGATGTCGCCCACGCCAGCGCGCGGTCCGGCAGCGGGCGCCGGCGCGACCGCCACGGCCCCGCGGACCTACTTCACCTCGGTCCGAACCGGCGAGTCCTTCAGCCCGTTATTGTCATAAGCCTTGCGCAGCGTGCCGTTGGCGATTGCCTCCGTCATGAACTTGGTGGCGAACGCCGCGGCGAGCGGATGGTTGAGCGGCACCGCGACCGCGGTGACGGTCTGCTTGAAGGTTTCGTCCAGCACGCACGTGCCCGGAATCTTCTTCGCCATCGCGATCAGCTGATCGCGCGACAGCGCAAAGGCGTCGACCTCGCCGTTCTCCAGGAGATGGAAGATCTCGTCATAGGTCTGATAACCCGTGACCTTGGCGTGCTTGAGATGCGCGATCGCACCACGCATGGTCGTGGTGTTGTTGACGGCGGCAACCTTGACGCCGTCCTGGTCGAGCGTTGCGAAATTCGTGATCTTGGAACCCGGCCTGACGATATAGGTGGCGTCGGCGACCTCGTAGATCGGCCCGAACGTCATCTTGATTTCGCGATCGGGATCCTTGGGCAGGAAGGTGACGTCCCAGCTGTTGTTCGACGCCGCGTCGGTGATCTGGCCGGAATTCTGGTGCACGACGTATTCGACCGGCACCCCGAGCCGCGCCGCCATCTCCTTGCCGAGGTCGACGGGAACGCCGGCATAACCGTTCTCGGTTTTGGTCGACCAGAACGCGCCGCCCGCCGGGCTGATCGCGATCGCGACCCGGAGCTTTCCGCTCGGCGCGATCTGATCCTTCAAGGCGTCGGCATTGGCAGATGTGGCCATCATCATCGCTCCCAGAACGAGGCCAGCCAGACGCTGCAGTCGAGACGACATCGGTGCCCCTCCACGCCGAATCTTGTTGTCCGGCAGGCGCGCAACAAACCGCACGGCATGGCCCGGCGCAAGCGCCGGTCCCGCAGGGGAGCTATCCGTATCGGCCTATCTGACCCGGATGGTGATTTTCTCGGAGACGACGGGCGGGCTGAATGGATAGTGCTTGGCATCGCCCAGCACCAGCTGCAAGGTATGCTTGCCCCGCGGCAGGTCGAGCTGCGTCTCGGTCTGACCTGCTCCGAAGTGCAGATGAGACTTGTCCGACGGAATCGGCTCGTTCGGATTCAACGGCTCACTCACGTCGACCAGAAGATGGTGGTGGCCGCTGTTCGGATAGTCGTCGCCGGCATGGGTGACGCCCATATTGCGCAGCCCGAAGCGGCACCAGAACGGGCTCTTCACCGTCACTCCGTTGTGCGGCCAGAGGAAATACAGCTTGGTGTCCTTCCCCGCCGGCTTGTTCTGCGCGCTGGCCGGAGCCGCGAACAACGTCAGTGCCGCGGCGAGCATGATCAAGCCTGTACTTTTCATATCCCCTCCATGAAACCCCGCGATTGCAGATGATCGCTCAGGGAGACAGCGCGACCCGGAAACCGTGGGTCGGGTAGCGCACATTGGTATCGTAATTGTCGCGATTGGCCGGACGCACATAGCGCGCGTCATTCTTCCAGGAGCCGGAGCGAAGGACATGGGAGGCGCAGTCGCCGCCGGACCACACCGCGCCGTCGACCGGCGCGCCCTGGTAGCTCCTGTGCCAGCAATCCTCCACCCATTGATCGACCCCGCCGCCCATATCGTAGAGGCCGAACGGGTTCGGCTTGAAGCTGCCAACCTTGACCGGTTGCTCGGTCGCAGCACTACCGCCGCAATCCTTGCAACCTGCGTTGCCCGATTGCATCTGGTCGCCCCACCAGTATTTCGATTGCGTTCCGCCACGCGCCGCATACTCCCATTCGGCCTCGCTCGGCAGCCGATAGGCCTTTTTGGTGCGCTCGGCGAGCCACGCCACATATTGCTTCGCGTCATTCCAGCTCACATTGGTGACCGGAACGTCGTCCTTGCCGGTGACCGTGAAGCCGCAAGCCTTGGCCTCCGCGCAGGCATTCCATTCGCGCACGGTGACCGGATATTTTCCCATGGCGAACGGCTTGACCGTCACCTTGCGGACCGGCCGCTCCGAAGGATCGTCATTGCTTCCCATCGAGAAGCTGCCGCCCTGCAGCGAGACCATTTCGGGCTCCGGCACGGACGGGGCCGGAATTGCCGAGGGTAAGGCCTGCGGCGACGCCTGCTGTGTCGGCGCTGCGCTTGGGATCTGACTTGGGCTCTGGCTTGGGACCGGACTTGGGACCGGACTTGCAGATTGAGCTGGAGCCGGGCTCGGAGCCGGCTGCTGGACGGTCGGCGATGCCGCCGGCGACGGAGGTGCCTTTGCCACGTCGGCCGGCTTGCTGCGCGGTTGCACGAGCATGTACCAGAGCACGCCGCCGGCGATGATTGCGACCGCCAATCCGAGCAGCGTGAGCAGGATGGACTCACGGCGCCGGCGCGTCCTTTGGTACGCGGCGGCGTCCGGCAGCACGCGATAAACCCGGACCGGATCGGTGATGTTCTTGACCTTGCGGTCGCCAAGCGATTCGTATCCGCAGACCATCTTGTGCTTGATCTGCTCGTAGATGCCGCCGGAGATGAAGACGTCACCCGGCGCCGCAATCCCTTCGAGACGCGACGCCACATTGACGCCGTCGCCATAGATATCGTCGGGCTCGATGATGACGTCGCCGAGGTTGACGCCGATTCGATACTCGATCCAGTGATCTTTCGCGATCGCCGCGTTGCGGCCGATCATGTTCTGCTGGATCACGATGCTGCAACGGACGGCCTCGACCGGACTGTCGAATATCGCGATGAAGCCGTCGCCGGTGGTCTTGACCAGCTTGCCGTGGTGCTCGGCAATGGTGGGCTCGACGAGATCGCGCACGATCCGCTTGACGCGGGTATGCGTGCCTTCTTCATCGAGTTGCATCAACCGGCTGTAGCCGGCGATATCGCCGGCAACGATCGCTGCCAGGCGCCGCGGCATCGAATTGCCGGGCGTCTCGCCGGGAGGCTGTGTATTGTCGGGCTGTGACCGGCCTGACTTGAAGTCGCGAATTTCTCCCATAGCGCTCCGGCTGCTCCAATAAATTTTGTGCTCGAGGCGCAACCGGCGCCTTCGTCCCCGAGGCTCGGTTAAACCTACCACACCTTCGGATTGGAACAAAGTTTCGCGAAGCGTGACCAAGCTCACGGATTGCCGCCCGCGCATGAGCCGCGCACCCGCCGGGCGAGCGGGCGGGTACTATCTCAACGGCGAACCGGGTGGCAAGACACTATTGCGTCAGCCTGCCCTCGTGGCCGGCGTCCGGATCTCGCGCGGCAGGATGATCGCGGCCGCAATCGCCAGCAGGCACAGCGCGGCAAAGGCACGCAGCATCATGGCGAAGCCGCCCTGGTCGTACAGCCAGGCCACCAGGCCGACCGAGGCGCCGGCCGCCGTGAAGCCGACGAAATAGCGCACCGCATAGGCGCGCGAGCGCCATTCCTCGGTGGTGTACTTGCCGACCATGGCATCGTTCACCGTCACCTGGCCGAACGCGCCCATCACGATGCCGATCGAGACCACGATCAGCGGCAGGTTGGACAGGTTCGCCGCGAGATAAAGGAACGGCGCCAGCATGAACGACAGCGGCAGCGCCACCGTCTTCAGCGAATGCCTGTCGAGCAGCTTGCCGATCGTGTACTGCGTCATCGCGCCGAACACATAGACCCCGGCCGCGATCACGCCGAGCAGCGCCGGGCTCCTGGTCAGGTCCGCGAGCCGTTCCGCGAACAGTTTTGGCAGCGCCACCGTCACCGCGTTGAAGGTGGTCGAGATCGCGATCACCACGATCAGGAGCGACAGCACCACGCGCCACATGTCCTGCTTGGCGACGCGCGCCTGGGCTGCGGCCTGTTTGGAGCCCTTGCGGTCCTCATGCACCACCGTCATCGCAAAGGCGACGCCGATCAGCACGGTGACGGCGCCGGGCACGATGAAGGCCCAGCGCCAGCCGAGATACTGGCCGATCACGCCGGTGACCAGCGCCGACGAGGCGACGCCGAGATTGCCCCAGACACCGTTGATCCCCATCTCGGCGCCGAGCTTCTCGGCATAGGACACGATCATCGCGGTGCCGACCGGATGGTAGATCGATGCGAAGATGCCGATCGCCAGCAGCGCGACGCCGAGTTGCAGCGGGCGCGAGACGAAGCCGACCGAGATCATCGACAGGCCGATGCCGACGAAGAAGATCAGCATCATGTGGCGGCGGCTCCAGCGGTCGCCGAGCCAGCCCGTGATCAGCGAGCCGGCGCCGAAGGCGATGAAGCCCGGCGTCGCATAGGGCAACAGTTCCGAATAGGCCATGCCGAGCGCCGGGCCCATGATGATGACGGCGGCGGCGAAGATCAGCATCGCGTAGTGATCGATGAAATGGGCGGCGTTGACGAAGGTGATCACCCGGCTCGGACTGTTCATGGGCACGTCTCTCACGCGATTCTTCAATTGCTCGAAAAATAGGTTATAGGTGCTTGTCCTGACGGGATGTCGCCAATGACTATCGCTGAACCGCCAATCAGAGCCCTCCACAAGGACCGGCGCATCACCGGCGAAGGCGTGCACCTGGTCGCACGCAGCTACCAAAAGGGCGTCCGGCTCGACCCGCACATGCACCGCGAGGCCCAGCTGGTCTATGCCGCCTCGGGCACCATGCAGGTGACCACGCCGAAGGGCCGCTGGCTGGTGCCGCCGGACCGCGCGGTGTGGGTCCCTGCCCTGCTGCCGCATGCGATCGATGTGCTCGCCGACATCGAGATGCGTACGCTGTATTTCGACCAGGCTTGGCTCGCACGCGAGGAGCGCAGCGACAGCCTCGGCCACGAATTCGTGGTGCGGGTCTCGCCGCTGGTGCACCAGGCGATCCTCGCGCTGTTCGACACATCATGCGGACGCAAGCGCACCGACCTCTTGATCCGCCTCGTGATGCTGGAGCTGCACCAGGCCGAGGATTCCGCGACCTTCATCCCGCTGCCGCAGGAGCCGCGCTGCCGCCGCGCCGCCGATATCGTGCTGGCCGATCCGACGGGGGATCATGAGATCGACGCGCTGGCGCGCATGGTCGGCACCTCGGCGCGGACGCTGTCGCGGTTGTTCTCGGTGGAGACGCAGCTCTCCTTCAAGAGCTGGTGCCAGCGCGCCCGCATCGCGGCCGCGATCGAGCGGCTGTCGACCAATTCGAATGTTTCGGTCAAGCAGGTCGCCGCGGACCTCGGCTATGCCAGCGTGCCGGCATTCTCCCACGCCTTCCGCCAGGTCACCGGCAAGACACCGACCGCGTTCGCGGAGAAAACGTGCGAGAAAACGTGAACGGGATTCGTCATCGGGAGTAGTCATGACGAATTATACCGCTGTCGGGCTGCGACATATTTCCGTACGATCCCTGCGCTTGATTGCAGTCCTCCCGACCTTAAATCCCGTGTAAGGTCCGGCTTCACTGGATGCGACCCGCTGGATACGACCCGCTCATGGCCAACGCCTTTTTCTCCGACCTGCTCTCGACGATCTCCGAACGCGGCCGCGTGCTGCTCGGCCGCTCCAGCCCGGCCGACGACAAGCAGGATCCGTCCGAGCTCTTGGAATTGTGCGAGGCGCTCTTGTCCGGCCGCGGCGAAGCCTCCGGTACCGCGATGGCGCGCGAAGTGCTCGACCGCTACCACCATCTCGATACTCCCGGGCGGCTGTCGTTCTTCCAGACGCTGGCGCGCGATTTCGGGCCCGATCACGCCAGGCTGGCGCAGGCGATCGAAAGCTGGCGCGCCAAGGTGAACGACACGGCCAATGGCGACGACGCCAGCGATTTGCATTTCGCCTCCGAGCCGCGCCGCCAGGAATTGATCCGCCGGCTCAATCGCGCGCCGGGCGGCACCGGCGAGCTGGTGTCGATGCGATCCGATCTGCTTTCATTGATGAAGGGCAACAAGGACCTCGCCGCGCTCGATCGCGACGTGTCGCATTTGCTCTCATCCTGGTTCAACAGGGGATTTCTGGTGCTGCGCAGGATAGACTGGTCATCGCCGGCCAATATTCTGGAGAAGATCATCCGCTATGAGGCCGTGCACGAGATCCGCGACTGGGACGATCTGCGCCGCCGCATCGATCCGGTGGACCGCCGCTGCTACGCCTTCTTCCACCCGGCGCTGACCGACGAGCCGCTGATCTTCGTCGAGGTCGCGCTGACGGAAACCATCCCGGGCGCGATCGCGCCGCTGCTGGCGGAAGAGCGCGAGTCGGTGGCGGTCGAGCGGGCCCGCACCGCGGTGTTCTATTCGATCTCCAACACCCAGCGCGGCCTTGGCGGCATCTCCTTCGGCAGCTTCCTGATCAAGCAGGTGGTCGAGGAACTGCGCCGCGAACTGCCCAAGCTCGACACCTTCGTGACGCTGTCGCCGGTGCCGGGCTTCATGCAGTGGGTCAAGCAGGCCGACGACGTGCCGCTCACCGATGAGGACCGCCAGCTCTTGGAAAGCCTCGGCAAGCCCGGCTGGTCCGAGAACCCCGAGCTCGCCGCGCAGCTGCGTACCGTGCTGGAGCCGCTCGCCGCCTACTACTTCCTGAAGGCGCGCACGCCGAAGGGACGGCTGATCGATTCGGTGGCGCGCTTCCATCTCGGCAACGGCGCGCGGCTGGAGCGGATCAACTGGCTCGGCGACCTCTCGCCCAAGGGCCTGCGCGAATCCTCCGGCGTCATGGTCAACTACCTCTACCGCCTCGACGACATCGAGAAGAACCACGAGGCCTACGCCAACAATGGCGAGGTGATCGCCTCGAGTGCGGTGAAGAAGCTGTTGAAGGGCGAAGGCCGGCGGCTGCTGGATATGCGGTTGGGCTGAGAGGGCGCTCTCTCCACGTCATTGCGAGCGGACAGTCTCAGTCGTCGTCATGCCCGGGCTTGACCCGGGCATCCACGTCTTTGGCGCCCCACGTAAGAAAGACGTGGATGGCCGGGTCAAGCCCGGCCATGACGATGCTGATAGGTTGTCGACACTCTCTGCGCCTAAAACCTCGCCCTCGCCATCAGCCGCACCGTGCGGCCCTGTCCCGGCGAGATGTTGTTGTTGCCGTCGGCGGAGGCCCAATAGCCCTTGTCAAAAATGTTCTCGACATTGAGCTGGGCGCTCCAGGTCTCGTCGATCTTGGCATAGACCGCGGCATCGAAGCGGACGAAGCTCGGCAGCCGCACGGTGTCGTCGGATGAGGCGAAGGAATCGCCGAAATAGATCACGCCGAGCGCGGCCGCCCACATCGGCGTGAACTGATACTTGTTCCACCAGGCAAACTGATTGTACGGCACGAGCTGGACGCGGTTGCCGGGAACGACGGTCGCCGAAGTCGCACTGGTGATCTTCGCATCGGTATAGGCATAGGCCAGCGACGACTGCCACTGCTCGGTGACGTAACCGGTCAGGCTCGCCTCGACGCCGCGCGTCAGCGTGCTGCCCGAAGGGAAGAAGAAGCCCGGATTGTTGCCATCGGCGATCGGCTGGTTGGTGCGGTTCAGATTGTAGACCGCGGTCGAGAACAGCAGCTTCGGATTGACGTTCCACTTCATGCCGAGCTCGACATTCTCGAAGCGCTGCGGCTGCAGGATCAGCGTGCCGTCGGTTAGCGCGCTGAACTGGTCGCCCGAGGCCGGCAGATACGAGATGCTGTAGGCGGTATAGACCGACATCGAATCCATCGGCTTGATGATCAGGGCGCCCTGCGGCGACACCAGATTGTCGACGCGGCCGCGGTTGATGTTGGTGTTCATGTCGGTGGCCGACATGTCGTAGCGGTCGAACCGCGCGCCGGCGATGATCTGAAGGCTACGCGAAATCTCGATGGTGTCCCTGACATAGCCGGACTGGATGTTCAGCGCGTAGCGGCTGTTCGAATCTGGCGTGGTGACGCCGTCGGTGTTGATGCCGGTGAAATGGTGGATGAACGTCACCGGACCGAAATAGGTCGGCGCGAACGGGTTCTGCACGATGGTGTTGGTGCCGTTCGGGAACACACCGGTGTTGCGGATGTCGACGCCGGTCTGGCGGCCGAACTCGGTGCCGAAGCCCACGGTGTGGAACAGCGGACCGGTCCAGGTCTTGTAGGTGAAATCGGTCTGGTTGAAAACGTTGTCGCGGTTGGTGGTGTGCTGATAGGCGCCGAGATTGACCGCGGTGTCGGCCGGGTTGACCGCGCCGGCGAGCGGGCCGCCGGTCGGATAGACGTTCTGATAGAACTTCTGATAGTCGGCGGCGAAGGTGCCGTTGCGCACCGTCAGCCCGTTCTCGAAATCGTGCTCGATAATAGCCATGCCGGTCTGCACCGTCGCCTGCGCGGTGTTCAGGGCCGGACTGCCGAAGAAGGTCGAGAAATCCCCGTTCGGCGCGAACGGCGTGGTCGGATTGAAGCGGGTCGCGCCGCCCGGCAGCCCCTGCGAGGGATTGCCGCGATCGGCGGTGCGCTCGTCGTGGAAGTACTCGTAGCTCAGCTTGATCTTGGTGTTGTCGTCGGGCTTCAGCGTCACGGTCGGATTGATGCCGTAGCGTTCCAGATGGTTGAAATCGCGGAACGCGTCGGCGCCCTCGTAGAACACGTTGAGCCTTGCTGCGACGTTCTCGTTGATCGCCTGTCCGGCATCGAGCGTGACGCGGCGATCGCCCCATGAGCCGGTCTGCGCCGTCGCCTCATAGACGCGGTTGCCGTCGGCCTCCTTGAGCGTGCGGTTGAGCAGGCCGCCGCCGGCGCCGCGGCCGAAGGTCAGCGCGCTCGGCCCCTTCAGCACCTCGATGCTCTGGGCGTTGTACAAGTCGCGGAAATACTGCACGTCGTCGCGGAAGCCGTTGACGAAGAAATTGGCGCTGGAATCAACGCCGCGGATCACCAGCTCGTCGCGATTGCCCTCGCCCTGATGCACGGCGACGCTGGGGACGTAGCGGGTGACGTCGGTGAGGCCCTGGTAGTTCTGGTCGCGGATCTGCTCCCGCGTGATGACGTTGAGCGATTGCGGGATGTTGACGATCGCGGTGTTGGTCCT
Organism: Bradyrhizobium septentrionale; assembly: GCF_011516645.4. NCBI lineage: Bacteria > Pseudomonadati > Pseudomonadota > Alphaproteobacteria > Hyphomicrobiales > Nitrobacteraceae > Bradyrhizobium > Bradyrhizobium septentrionale. The sequence continues at coordinate 334,085 of NZ_CP088285.1, forward strand.
GGTCGCAACGGAGGTGCTGTTGGCGAAATAGCCTGACGTGCCGGTGCGCGCGTCCTGCGATTCCGCGAACGGTTTTGCCGCAGCCGCGGGCTCGATCCGCCGCGCGGTCTGGGTGCGGCGGCCGCGCGTGGCCGCGGCATTGCGTGAGGCCTTCGGCGCGCTGCGGCGGCGTTGCGCGGCCGGCGGGGTGACGGTCACCGGCGGCAACGTCGAGACGCCTTGCGCTGGCGCCTGCTGCGCCTGCGCAACTGAGGTTGCGAGCGGAACGCTCAGCGCGAGATAGCTCGCCGTGAGTAGCGAAAGCTTCGCCAGCAACACAGTGCGGCGGTTGGTTTGTGATCTCGATGTCATGACGTCGTCCCCAAGCAACTCTCGAAGCAACTCTCGCCTTGCACGAGGGCGATGCGCCGTCCTCTAGAGACGTGGGGCGCTGTGCGTCCAGACGACGCGGCCGGGAAAATTTTTGCGCGCGAACGGAATAAAGTCGCGACGAAAGCACGCAGGTACGCCTCGCCGAGCGTCCAGCGTTGGAAAAGTCAAGGATGCAAATGGTTTCTGTCGGCTTCCGGGTTTGCGCCGGGAAACGAAGAACGGCGCTTGCGCGCCGCCCTTCTTGTAGGAATTCCAGATTGTATCGGTTCTAAAGGCGCTACGGATGCCGGCGTCACGCCGTCGCGGATCGCGGCCGCAGCCCCGCCGGCAGATACGCATCGATCCAGCCAGCGATCGCGCGCTCATTGCGATGGTAGAGCAGACCGGCGGCGATCACGGCAATTCCGATCAGCGACAGCGCGAACGGGAACCACAGCGAGTCCTTGAACACGACGTCGGCGAGATGTCCGAGATAGATGCAGATGCCGAACGCGCCGAACACCGCATAGGCGCGCCGCATCAGGATCACGGCGAGCGCGATCAGGCCGACATTGAGCAGGCAGTAGACCGCCTTGCCCAGTTCGGTCGAGCCTTCGGATGCGGTAATTCCGCCCCAAAACGCCATCAGGCCGAACAGATGCAGCCAGAACGCAAAGTCGCCATTGCGGCTGCGATAGTCGACGATCCACGCCACCGCGAGCACGGCCAATCCGAACCAGATCGATACGCGACGCCGCGTCTCGAAGTCGGCATAGTCCATGCCGCTGAACCATGGCGCCAGATCCATCGACATGAACCACAGCGCGAACGCGATGATCGCGACGATGAAGGCGAAGCGGAAGTAGCGCAGCGCGACGATGCCGGCGGCAATGGTTGCGATCTCCATGAAGAGCCAGCTGCCCTTCACCCAGATGTAGAAGTCGTGCACGGTTCCGGGCTTGCCGAACTTGCCCCACCAGCCGAGCTCATCCTGGATGCCATAGACCGCGAGCGGCGCCATCGAGACCGCGATCGCGATCAGCAGGCCGCCGGGAACCCGCAGATTCTTGCCATACCAGAGGTGGTGACCGGCGACAGTGAAAGCGGTGGCGTAGGCGATCGCGCTGGCCGTCAGCGCCCGGCCGCCCATCTGGGTGAACGCCAGGGTCGAGAACAGGCCCATGGCGCCGATCACGATCAGCGCGCCGGCGTACCAGAGCACATGCGCGGCATCGAATTTCGCCGCCGGGCTGGCGCCACCGTCCGCGCCCTGCCCGTCGCTGCTCGCCAGGAAGGCGAGCAAGCGGTCCAGATCAGCCGCGCTGATCACCCCGGCATCGGCGGCGTCCCGGAGATTCTTCGCTGAATATGGCATGCGGCTATCCTCATGGCCGGTTCCGCGCCTCTCCCGGTGACCACCCGGAGCAAGGCGTCTCTCCAGCATGAGTATACCGGAACATGAGCAACGTTCAACATTTTCTTGAGCATTGCTCACAAAATTTGGTGAGCGGGCCGCCTGGATCGCGATACCGGTCCTCCCGGGCATGGGGTCCGCCTCGACACCGAGACGGAGGCACGAGCGTACTCGCCCATCCGGGCGAGCCCAACGGCCGGATCGCAGGACATGCAACGGCGCTCGGCTGGAGCGGATCAACTGGCTCGACGATCCCTCGCCGAACGGCCCGCGCGAATCCGGAGACATCAACGACCTCGATCGCCTCGACGACATCGAGAGACACCACGACGCCCGTGCCCAACAATGGCGACATGATCGGCTCGAATAGGGTGAACAAGTTGCTCAACGGCGAAGGCTGCTCGACAGGCGGCTTGGGCAAACGCGAACGCCCTTCTGCGTCTTTCTTCATGTCCGAAGCTTGTCTCGAACATTGCGCTTTGCTGCTGACGATGGCCGTCGGACTCGCCGAGGACAATGCAACCGACAACGCGCGCAAGATTCCCGGACGGATTCGCAAGCGTCGCCGTCGAATCCTGACTCCGTCCTGACAACGCGAAGGCGCGCGATGCGAAACATTTTTTACAATCCGACATTCATCGAGCTTGCGACAATTTCACGATACATCGGCAGCGCTTTCCGTATGCTCGTTGACGGGGTTGGTTGAAACCGCATGGGGATCATCATGAAAAGAATTCTGCTCGGCGTTGCTGGTCTCGCGGCAATCGCCACACCGGCCTTGCAGCCGATCTCGCTCCGCGCACATACGTACCGACAAAAGCGCCAGCGATGGTCTCGCCCGCTTACGACTGGAGCGGCTTCTATGTCGGCATCAACGGCGGCGGTGGATGGGACAGGAATTGCTGGAACAACACCGCCCTCTTCGGCGTGCCTGTGAGCCCAACCGTCGGTGAAGGTTGTGCCAGCAATTCGGGCGGCACGGTCGGCGGTCAGATCGGCTATCGCTGGCAGTCCGCATCGTGGGTGTTCGGCGTCGAAGCGCAAGGCAACTGGGCCGACCTCTCCGGATCCAGCCAGAGCCTCGTCTTTCCCAACGTCACGAACCAGAGCAAGGTCGACGCATTCGGATTGTTCACCGGTCAGATCGGCTATGCCTGGAACAATGCCCTGCTCTATGTGAAGGGCGGCGCTGCCGTCACCGACAATCAATATTCCGGCTGGTCGAACGCAACCGGCATCGAACTCGGTACGGCCAACGACACCCGCTGGGGCGGCACCGTCGGCGTCGGCTTCGAGTATGGCTTTGCGCCGAACTGGTCGCTGGCCGTCGAATACGACCATCTCTTTATGGGCACCGCCAACAGCGCCTTCACCGGCGTTGCACCGGCCAATCTCGGCGTCAATACGCGCAACGAAGACATCAGCCAAGACATCGACCTCGTCACCGCGCGCATCAACTACCGCTTCGGCTACGGCGGCAGCAGCAGGTACTAGCGCATGAATCCGTACGGGAGACTGAAAGTGAAAATGGTGCGCCAAGCGATCGTCGTTGCGTTCGCCGTAGCTTCGATCGCGATGCTTGCATCCAATGCGGCCTCGGCGCGCGGCTTCCATGGCGGCGGCGGATTCCATGGCGGCTTCTATCGCGGCGGCTTTTATCGCGGATATGGCTGGGGCATCGGACCCGGCTTCTACTTCGGACCCGGCTATTACGGCTATCCGTATTACGGTTATCCCACCTACGGCGGCGGCTGCTACCTGGTCCGGCGGCGAGTCCATACGCCTCGCGGCTGGCGCATCCGCACCGCGCGGGTCTGCGATTGATGCGGCGGTGACGGCGAGGATCGCAAACCTCGCCCCGTCATTGCGGGGAGCGTGGCAGCGACGACCGCGCTCCCTATTCCGCCAGCGCCTTCATCTCCTTGTAGAGATCCGACTTGCCCTCAAAACCGATACCCGGAAGGTCGGGCATCACGATGTGGCCACTCTCGACGCGCACGCCGTCCGGGAAACCGCCATAGGGCTGGAACAGGTCGGGATAGCTCTCATTGCCGCCGAGGCCGAGGCCGGCCGCGATGTTGAGCGACATCTGGTGGCCGCCATGCGGGATGCAGCGGCTCGGCGACCAGCCGTGCGTCTTCAGGACCGCGAGCGTGCGCTGATACTCGCACAGCCCGTAGGACAGCGCGCAATCGAACTGCAGCCAGTCGCGATCCGGCCGCATGCCGCCGTAGCGGATCAGGTTGCGCGCATCCTGGTGGCTGAACAGGTTCTCGCCGGTCGCCATCGGGCCGGGATAGAATTCGGCAAGTGCTGCCTGCAGCGCGTGGTCGAGCGGATCGCCGGCCTCCTCGTACCAGAACAGCGGATACTCCCGCAGCATCCTGGCGTAGGCGATCGCGGTCTCCAGATCGAAGCGGCCATTGGCGTCGACCGCAAGCTGCGCGTGACTGCCGATCTCCTTGAGCACCGCCTCGATGCGCTCGCGGTCCTCCGCGAGCGGCGCGCCGCCGATCTTCATCTTCACGACGTTGTAGCCGCGGTCGAGATAGCCTCGCATCTCCTTGCGCAGCGCGCCGAGGTCCTTGCCCGGATAGTAATAGCCGCCGGCGGCATAGACGAAGACGCGCGGATTGGCGCTCACGCCGTGGCGCTCGGCGAGCAGCCGGAACAGCGGCTTGCCGGCAATCTTCGCCACTGCGTCCCACACCGCCATGTCGATGGTGCCGACCGCGACCGAGCGCTCGCCATGGCCGCCCGGCTTCTCGTTCGACATCAGCGTCGACCAGACCTTGTCCGGATCGAGATTGCTGCCGTCGGCATCGAGCAGCGATTTCGGATCAGCTTCCAGGAGCCGCGGCGCGAACCGCTCGCGGATCAGACCGCCCTGCCCGTAGCGGCCGTTGGAATTGAAGCCATAGCCGACCACCCGCCTGCCGTCGCGCATCACATCGGTGACCACGGCGACCAGGCTCGAAGTCATCTTGCTGAAGTCGATATAGGCGTTGCGGATCGGCGAGGAGATCGGCTTTGTGACCTCGCGGACGTCGACGATACGGACGGACATGGTGTTCAATCCTTTGACGAGTGCGTGCTTAACTTCCCGTCATGCCCGGGCTTGTCCCGGGCATCCACGTCTTTCTTTCGGTGGCGCCCAAGACGTGGATGGCCGGGACAAGCCCGGCCATGACGGCCTAACGAAGCGCCTCGGTGCGCTTCCGATCAGGACTTTGCCTTGTCCCGGAAATACGGCTCGACCGGCCCGTGCACCTTGATGGTCAGCGGATTGCCGTAACGGTCCTTGGCGTTGCCGGCGGTGACCCGCACCCAGCCTTCGCTGATGCAGTACTCCTCGACATTGGTCTTCTCCGCGCCCTTGAAGCGGATGCCGACGTCACGCGACAGGATCGCCTCGTTGTAATAGGGGCTCTTCGGATCGATCGAGAGACGGTCCGGAAATTGCTCGTTGGTGGTATCGTCGTTGTTGTCGCTCATAGCAGCGCCTCGATCTCCTTCTTCAATCCTTCGGGCCGGGCGGTCGGCGCATGCCGCGCCACGACCTTGCCGGAGCGATCGACCAGGAACTTGGTGAAGTTCCACTTGATCGAGGGTCCGAGCAGGCCCGACTTCTCACGTTTCAGGTGCTCATACAATGGATGCGCACCGGCGCCATTGACGTCGATCTTGGCGAACATCGGAAACGTCACGGAATAGTTGGTCTCGCAGAACGAGGCGATCTGCGCTGCGTCGCCCGGCTCCTGCGCGCCGAACTGGTTGCAGGGAAAGCCGAGCACGGCAAAGCCGCGCGGCGACAGGTCGGCGTGCAGCTCCTGCAAGCCCTTGTATTGTGGCGTGAACCCGCAGGCGCTCGCGGTGTTGACGATCAGCAGCACCTGCCCCTCGAAGCGCTGCAGCGGCACGTCGTCGCCGGACAGCGACTTGGCGGTGAAATCATAGACGCGTGACATCGTCATTGCTGTTACCCCGCTGGATCGATCGGCGACGACGGCGTGCCGCCGGCCTCGACTGCCTCGCCCGCGGCAAGGCAGAGGTCCTCGCGGTAGCGGCCGGCCACCAGCTGCACGCCGACCGGAATCCGCCCGACGAGGCCGGTGGAGACGACGAGCCCGGGAAGCCCCATGAACGGGATCGCGATCTGCGGCAGCTGCGCATGCCACACCCGTGCGAACGAGGCCTCGTCCTTGCGGTCGAGGTGATCGGGGAACGGCAGCTCGCCGGACACCGGCATCAGCAGCACCGGATATTTGTCGAAGAAGGCGAACCATTCGCGGGTCAAGGTCGCGCGGCGGGTCAGCGCCTGCGACAGGTCGAACGGATGTACCCTGGCGCGGACGCCGCGCAGGCAGGCCAGCGCGCCGGGATCGCCCTCGCGCTCGGCGAATGCGAGCTGGGCCTCGTAACCGTCGCCGAGCCAGAGCCGGGTCTGGATTTCCGCCACCTCACGCAGGGACGGTGTGTCGGCGATCTCCTCGACGATCCAGCCTGCCTCTCGCAGTCGCTTGCCGGCATCCGCCACCGCGGCGACCACTTCCGGCACCGGGTTGAGGCCATCGGGATTGAGGCACATCGCAACGCGCTTTTCCCGCGGCGGGCCCTCGAGCGGCACCGGCGCGTACCAGGGGTCGCGATAGTCGGGCGCCGACATCGCGGTGAGCGAGATGCGCAGATCGTTGACGGTCCGCGCCAGCGGCCCCGACACCGCGCTGATCTGCGGGCCGATCGGCCGCTCCGGCAGCGCCGAATTGAAGGCCGGGACACGGCCCATGCTCGGGCGCAGGCCGTGCACGCCGCAAGCGTAAGCGGGATAGCGGACCGAGCCTGCGATATCGGTGCCGTGGGCGATATGGCCGATGCCGGCGGCAACCGCCGAGCCCGCGCCGCCCGACGAGCCACCCGGGGTGATGGCTGGATCGCGCGGGTTCTTGGTGTCGCCGTGAATGAGATTGGTGGTGAACCAGCGATAGGAGACCGCCGGACAATTGGTGCGGCCGAGCAGCACCGCGCCGGCCTTGCGCAGATTGGCGACCACCGGATTGTCGACCCTGGCGATGAGGTCGCGCTGCGCCTTCAGCCCGTTGGTGGTGGCGTAGCCCTCCTGGTCGACATTGACCTTGATGGTGATGGGCACGCCGGCGAGCGGACCGACCGCCTCGCCGCGCGCAATTGCCGCATCGATCGAAGCGGCCTGGGCCAGCACGTCGTCCGGCCGGTGATCGACCACGGCATTGATCTTCGGGTTGACCGCGTCGAGCCGGGCGAGCCCGGCCTCGGCGGCCTCTTTCGCCGATACCTTATTCGATTTGATGAGGCCGGCGAGTTCAGCCGCCGACAGACGCCAAAGATCCTGCATGTGCAACTCCGTGTGACGCAGGCGTTTTAGCGCCGCACGGAGAACAAGGCCAGCGGCCCGCCGCCCGATGTTTCAGCGGACATGCGCGATGTAATAGGCAAGGTCGGCGATCTGCTCCTTGGCGACCGGCTGCATCACGTCGGCCATGGTCGCGTCGTAGCCGTGGCGGCTGTTGTCCTTGTATTCGGCCATGGTCTTGGCGAGGTAGTCCTCGCGCTGGTTGGCGATGCGGGGGACGTTCTCCTTGCCGGAGAAATCGGTGTTATGGCAGGCGTTGCAGCGGTTCTGCTGCACCAGCGCCTGGCCGCGCGCCATCCGCGCCGGATCGCCGGCCTCGGTGGGCGGCGTGGGCTTGGTCAGGGTTGCGATGAAATCGGAGAAGGCGCGCAAATCGTCGTCGGTCATCGACTTCGCCATCTCGTTCATCGGCTCGAAGGTGCGCAGCTTCTCGCGGAACATGAAGAGCTGGATCAGCGCATAGGGCGCCTGCTGGCCGCCAAGCGAGGGCGTGTTCTCGGTTTCCGAGGCGCCATGCTCGCCGTGGCAGGCAAAGCACGCAGCAGAGCGCTCCTGGATGGACTCGGCATTTGCGGAGAAGCTGAGAGCGGCGAGCGCCGCAGCGATTGCGAACTTACGCATCGGTCCATCCTTGCATGCACTTCAAAAAGAAAATCGGGGGCAGCGGACGCTGCCCCCGATCCCTGGTTTCAACTTACTGGTTGGCGACCTTCTGCTTGCCGTAGCTGATGCGATACACCGCGCCGTTCCAGTCGTCGGAGACCAGCATCGAACCGTCCTTCAGCAGCATCACGTCGACCGGGCGGCCGACATACTTGTTGTCCTCGAGGAAGCCGGTCAGGAACGGCTCGACCGACTTCACGGTGCCGTCCTTGTTCAGCCTGACGACGACGATGTCACCGCCCTGCTTCTGCGACTTGTTCCAGGAGCCGTGGCGCGCGACGAAGATCGCGTCCTTGTAGGCCTTCGGGAACTGGCTGCCGGTGTAGAAGCGCATGCCGAGCGAAGCGGTATGCGGGCCCATCAGGCCGACCGGCGCCGTATAGTCCTTGCAGTTCTTGCCCCAGCCGAGTTCCTGGTCGATGATGTTGCCCTGCCAGCAATACGGCGCGCCGAAATCCTCGCCGGCCTTGGTGACGCGGTTGAGCTCGTCTTCCGGCACCGTCTCCGACAGCCAGTCGCGGCCGTTGTCGGTGAAGTACATCTGCTTGTTCTCGGGATTCCAGTCGAAGCCGACCGAGTTGCGCACGCCGAGCGCGTAGACCTCGGCGCCGGAGCCATCGAGATTCATGCGGCGGATCTGGCCGTGGTCGGCGTCATGCAGCACGTTGTTGCCGGGCTGGCCGACCGGAACATAGAGCTTGTTGTCGGGACCGATCGCGATGAACTTCCAGCCATGCGCCTCGTCCTTCGGCAGCTTGTCGTAGATGACGGTCGGCTTCGGCGGGTTGTCCAGATTGTCCTCGATCTTGTCGATCTTGGAGACCTTCGAGAGCTCGGCGATGTAGAGCGTGCCGTCCTTGAAGGCGACGCCGTTCGGACGATAGAGGCCCGAGGCGATCACCTTGACCGAGCGTTTGCCGTCCTTGTTGACGATCGCATAGACCTTGTCGACCAGCCGGCTGCCGACGAACACGGTGCCCTTGTCGCCAAGCGCCAGCGAACGCGCATTCGCCATGCCCGCAGCATAGACCTCGACATTGAAGCCGGCCGGCACCTTGAGCTTGGCGAGCGGCAGCTTGTCGGTCGCGGACGGCAGCGGCGGCGGCGCCACAGGCGCGAGCTTGGCGGCGGCCTCATTGTCCGGACGCCCGATCATGGGCGAGCCCGGCGGGAGCGGCTGGGCGGCAGGGGCCGCGCCTGCCGCCGGCGGGGTCGTCGGCTGCTGCGCCGCAGCAGAGAGTGTGAACGCCCCCAACATCGCTCCGGCAAGCAGCAGGCTGCGCGGTGCGAACGAGTGTTTTTTCATGATTGTTCTCCCCAGGGTGGAAGCCGTTGTTGATTGCGCCATTGAGGTCGATCGGCGCGGTTCGGCTTTCCGTTCATAGCCTTAGGAATATGTCCGGACAATTGCAATCGGACACATGCTGGCATGGGCCAACGCATGGTTGTGACCACGCAGCCCCGTCGGCGTGCGTCAATGCCTTATCTCAGTGCCTTGTCAGGGAGCGGTCCGGGCGATCGAGAATCGCCTCGGTGAAGGGAAACTCCAGCACGATCTCGCCCTCGTCGTCGGTCACCTCGATCACCGCGCTGAGCAGCGCGCCGTCGGCGCCCTCGGTCTTGAGCAATTCGCGAATCATCGCCCGCGCCATTTCCCATGCACGATCCGGGTCGCGCAGGATTTCGCCGTCAGGGTCGGAGATCAGCTCGTCGCCGATACGGGTGTTGAAGAAATAGCGTGGCATCGGCTGAACTCGGCTCGGTTAGTCGCTCCCGTCACCGGAAGCTGTAGAATCGTCATCAGGACCTTCGGAGGACCGCGCGGCCCCTGTTTGTTAGCCCAACATCACCATTCACCGTGTGGCGAACAACAGGAAAAAGGTCTGACGGCACGGGCTTTTGACGGGAAATGCGCGCACAAATTTGTGACTGGGCGAGTTCCGCTTGCCGCAGTGCAGCATGCCCTGAGCAGAGCACGTTGCAAAAAATTTAAGTGGCGAACTTCTCCAACCGCAGTAGTTTAACTGCAGGGCGGAAAGTTCGTCCGGTTGCAACATGGAGAGCCAAATGGCCTGGAAAGCACCGAAGATCGTGGAAGTGTCGGTCGGCATGGAAATCAACATGTATATGTGCGCCACCCGCAAGTAAGCGGCAGCGCCCTATACACGTTTAGCGTTTTAGCGCAGGTGGGCATCCGGGCGTAACGCGCTCCCGAGCAAGGGAGTGTGTTCAAATCCGGGGTCCACCTCGTAACGTTTCTGGGTCCCAATCAAACTCTGGGTCCCAATCAAACCTCGTCAGGGCCAAACTTCTCCAGGGGACGGATCATGCTTCGTGTCGTCGTCCTGGGTGCCGCGGCGGGTGGCGGCGTTCCGCAGTGGAACTGCGGGTGTGCCGTCTGCAGGACGGCGCGAAGCGATCATCCGGAATTGCAGAGCACGCAAGCCTCGATCGCCGTCAGCGGCGACGGCGCGCACTGGTTCCTGGTCAACGCTTCCCCCGATCTGCGTCAGCAGCTGATCGCCACGCCGCAGCTGCATCCGAAGCCCGGCGCCTTGCGCCACAGCCCGATCGCCGGCGTCATCCTCACCAATGGCGAGATCGATGCGGTCGCGGGGCTGCTGTCGATGCGCGAGGGTTCGCCATTTGCGATCTACGCCCATGAGCGGGTGCTCGCGATCCTGCGCTCGAACAGCATCTTCAACGTGCTCAGTGAAAAGAACGTCGCGCGACGGCCGATCGCGGTGGATCAGGGCTTTGAACCGGCTTTGTCCGACGGATCGCCGTCGGGGCTCGAGGTGCTGCCGTTCGAGGTTCCCGGCAAGGGCGCCTGGTATCTCGAGGGCAAGGCGCACCCGGCGGGCGCCGGCGATACGCTCGGCCTGCGTATTGCGGACAAGCGCAGCGGCCAATACTTCTACTTCCTGGCCGCCTGCGCGCGGGTCACCGACGACCTGAAATCGCGGCTCAAGGGCGCCCCACTGGTGTTCTTCGACGGCACGGTGTGGCGCGACGACGAACTGATCGCGGCGGGCCTTGGCAACAAGACCGGCCAGGGCATGGGACACATCGCGATGTCGGGCGATCAGGGTGCGATCGCGAGCCTCGCCGGGCTCGACATCGGACGAAAAGTGTTTTTGCATATCAACAACTCCAACCCGGCGCTGCTTGGGACCTCGGCCGAGCGCAAGGCGGCCGAACAGGCGGGCTGGCAGATTCCTTCCGACGGAACGGAGATCGTGCTGTGAATGTGGTGCCTACAAACGGAATGACCGCGCTCTCGATCGGCAAGGGCATCACGCTCGACAGCGCCGAGGCGATGGAGGCGACGCTGCGCCAGATCGGCGCGACGCGCTATCACAGCCTGCACCCGTTCCACCGCCTGCTGCACGGCGGCAAGCTGAACAAGGGCCAGGTCCAGGCCTGGGCGCTCAACCGCTATTATTACCAGAGCACGATCCCGCTGAAGGACGCGATGGTGATCTCGCGCTTCCGCGACCGCAACACACGGGTCGAGTGGCGTCACCGCATCGAGGATCATGACGGCGATCTCGGCACTGAGGGCGGCATCGAGCGCTGGCTGAAGCTGACCGAAGGCCTCGGCCTTGCCACGGCCTATGTGGAATCCACCGAAGGGATTTTGCCGGCGACGCGCTTCGCCGTCGAAGCCTATGTGCATTTCTGCCGCGACCGCACGCCGCTGGAGGCGATCGCCTCCTCGCTCACCGAATTGTTCGCGCCGAACCTGCACGAGGAGCGCATCTCGGGAATGCTGAAGCATTACGACTTCGTCAACCCCGATATCATGAGCTATTTCAGCCGCCGCCTGACCCAGGCGCCGCGCGACGCCGGCTTTGCGCTCGAATACGTCAAGCAGCACGCCAAGACGCCGGCCGAGCGCGAAGCGGTATGCAACGCGCTGATCTTCAAGACCAACGTGCTGTGGGTGCAGCTCGACGCGCTGTATCACGCCTATGTCGACGGCCACATTCCGCCCGGCGCCTTCGTGCCGAAAGCGAGCTAGAGCATGATCCGGAAAAGTGGGAACCGGTTTTCCGAAAGATCATGCTCAAATAAAGAGACTTAGATCATGGCCAGCCGCAACATCAGCGTCAGCGAGACCAGCCGGCCGAAACTGCCGCGCCACACCAGGCTGAAATTCGACGAGACGCGGCAGGTCTGGGTGATCCTGGCGCCGGAACGCGTGCTGGCGCCGGACGAGATCGCGGTCGAGGTGCTGCATCTCTGCGACGGCGTGCGCAATGTCGCCGAGATGGTGGACCAGCTCGCGGAAAAATACGCCGCGCCACGCGAGGCGATCGCGACCGACGTGATTGCAATGCTGCAGGATCTGGCCGACAAGGGCTTTCTCACCGAAGCGCGCGAGAGCACAGCATGAGTGACACGCTCGCCGACAACAAGACGACACCATCAGGCCCGAGCGACGGGCTCGCGGTGCTGGAAGGCGCCCGCTCGGCGGCCGAAACCTACGGCATCCCGCTCGCGGTGCTGCTCGAGATCACCCACCGCTGCCCGCTGCAATGCCCCTATTGCTCGAATCCGGTCGAGCTCGACCGCGGCTCTACCGAGCTCACCACCGACGAATGGAAGAAGGTGCTGAGCGAGCTTGCCGAACTCGGCGTGCTGCAGATCCATTTCTCCGGCGGCGAGCCGACCGCGCGCAAGGACATCGTCGAGCTGGTGCAGCATGCGACCGATGTCGGGCTCTATTCCAACCTGATCACCTCGGCCGTGCTGCTGACCAGGGCCAAGCTCGCGGCGCTGGCCGATGCCGGCCTCAGCCATGTGCAGATCAGTTTCCAGGGCAACGAACCCATCGTCGCGGATCGCGTGGCCGGGCTGAAGGACGCGCACAAAAAGAAGCTCGAGGTCGCGAAATGGACGCGCGAGCTTGAACTGCCGCTCACGGTGAATGCCGTGATGCACCGGCAGAACCTGCATCAGCTCCCCGACATCATCCAGATGGCGGTCGACCTCGACGCCGACCGGCTCGAGGTCGCCAACGTGCAGTATTACGGCTGGGCGCTGAAGAACCGCGCCGCGCTGATGCCGACGGTCGCGCAGATCGAAGAGACCAGCCGCCTCGTCGAGGAGGCGCAGGCCCGCCTGAAGGGCACGCTCGCGATCGACTACGTCGTTCCGGATTACTACGCGCTGCGGCCGAAGAAATGCATGGGCGGCTGGGGCCGCCAGTTCTTCAACATCTCGCCGGCCGGCAAGGTGCTGCCGTGCCACGCCGCCGAAAGCATCACCGGGCTCGAATTCGAGTCGGTGCGCTCGAACCATTCGATCGCCTGGATCTGGCAGAACTCGGAGGCCTTCAACCGCTATCGCGGCACGGGCTGGATGCCGGAGCCGTGCAAGTCCTGCGAATTCCGCGAGGTCGATTACGGCGGCTGCCGCTGCCAGGCCTTTGCCCTGACCGGCGACGCCGGCAACACCGATCCGGCCTGTGCGCTGTCGCCGCGGCACGAGGAGATCTTCAAGCAGGCCGAGCAGGAATCCGCCGGCATGCAGAATCGTTTCCTCTATCGCAATTTTGCCGGCGGCACGCTGGAGGCGGACGAACGCCAGGACAAACGTGATGGCGCCTGACGCCGATGCTGGCAAGGCCGCGAGGCGCGCCGATCCTTTTGCTCCCCTGACATCGGAATGGCTCGATGTCGGCAGTGGCCACAACCTCCATGTCGAGAGCGTTGGGCGCGAAGGCGGCGTTCCCGCGGTCTATCTGCATGGTGGTCCCGGCAGCGGTTGCCAGCCCGATCATCGCCGGCTGTTCGATCCCGAGCGCTTTCACGCCGTGCTGTTCGACCAGCGCGGCTGCGGCCGTAGCCGGCCGAAGGGCAGCCGCGACCACAACACGACGCAGCATTTGATTGCGGACATGGAGAAGATCCGCGAGCGGTTCGGCTTCGCGCGCTGGATGGTGGTCGGCGGCTCCTGGGGCGCGACGCTGGCGCTGGCCTATGCGCAAGCCCATCCCGAGCGCGTCAGCGGCCTGGTGCTGCGCGCGACGTTTCTCGGCACCAGCGACGAGCTGGAGGATGTCTTCCTGCGGACCTTGCCGCGGTTCTATCCGTCCCTCCACAAAGACTTCCTCAACTTCCTGCCCGAGCAGGACCGTGCAGCGCCGCTTGCGGCCTATTACCGCCGCATCCTCGATCCCGACGCCGCGGTGCATGCGCCGGCCGCGCGCGCCTGGCACGACACCGAGCGCACGCTGTCGGAGCATACGCCGAAGCAGACGCGGCTCGATCTCAAGTCATCAGGCGCCCTGCCCTCGACGCCGTTCATGGAAGCGCATTACTTCGCCAATGATTGCTTCATGCGGCCGAACCAGCTGATGGACGACGCCGGCAAGCTCGCCGGCATTCCCGGCATCCTGGTGCAGGGCCGCTACGATCTGCTGTGCCCGCCCGCGACCTCGCACGCGCTCGCCGCGCGCTGGCCGGACAGCGAGGTCCGCATCATCGATGGCGCCGGCCACATCCTCTACGACCCCGGCATCCGCAACGCCGTGATGAAGGCGATCGCCGATGTGGCGGCGAAGGCGACGTGAGATTGCGTTCAATGGCAACCGCGGTGGGATTCGATACCATCTTCACGGCGCGCTCAAAACGCTGCCAGGCATCGGGCTCTAGTTCAATTTCTCGGATATCGGATTTCTTCGCCATGCCAGACACCGATTTGAAGGCCCTGTATGCTGCAGTGGGCCGAGCTATTAGCGAGTGGGAAACGCTCGAGGCTCACCTTTCATATACGTACTCGATATTCGAGGGCAGACCAGTAGATAGCGCGCTACTGAGAGACTATGGCCGCGAGGCCCGGATATTCAGAACAAGGATGGAGGCTGTTCGAGCCTCTGCCGAAAAGTACTTTCAGTCGCACCCAAACCAAGAGCAAGAGGCCCGCTTCGAGGCGCTTGTCTCAAAAGCCGAAGAACTATCTACACTTAGAAACCGAATAGCCCATGGCATGGTTATGGGCCAGCAGGCATCTCCCGGCCAAACTCTATATTCGCTAATTCCCCCTTCCCATGGCTTTCACCACCTGACCAAAAAGGACGGCGGCGAAAGCTACAGCTACGATTCAAAGGAAATAGAGGCGCATACCGACAGCTTTATCAAGCTTGCGACCGACGTGCAGAAGTTCAATCACGAGCGCCACCCGCCGTATGGAGCCCGCAACCCATAGCAAGCAGAATTTTTCTGGCGAGGTTCCGGGCGCCATAGTGTGTAATGTCATCCAGTTCACACTCAATTACTGCCGCGATCTTCAGCACATCTTCAGCTGACTGGCCGGGGTAGAGTGCGACACCAATATCGCCCACTACTCCACACACCATGCCTCCGTACAATTGCCTGGGCGCGCCAGCCTCGTTAGACGAAGCGCCTGTTCGATATCGCCCGCTAACTGCGCTCGGCGCTTTGCTAGGCCGTTCAAGGCAAGTTCGTTCATCATTTTTCACGGCTGATGAATGGATATCGAAATCAAAAATCCGACTCCGATGAGGGAAACAATCAAAATGGATCTGAGATAGGAGATTATTTCCCTGAATTGCTCGTCCATCATGCTTAACCCCGCAATGTCGTGAGGGTGAGGAATCTAGCATTGCGGGCAGCTTGGGTCGCCGCTTTGGAAGGTGAGTTTGCTACCTAATGCCGGATCAAACCGGCGAAGAACGCCCGGTACTCGGTCAGAACAAGATAGTCGCGGTTCTGGAGCAGCGTTGGCTGCGCGACCTGGACCTGCTCGCCGGCCAGGCGGCCGCCCTTGCGCGATTTCTGAATAATAGAAGAATACCGCTGATTTGCCCGACGTGTCAAGTTGCCGTGTCGAACACCGGCAACCGACGGCTACTTTGCATGGGGTTGTTTTCGATATTTTGGCAGTGCCCCCCTTCAAACCAAATTCAGATCCTTCGGCTTGATGCCGGTGAAGATGCGCTCGAGGCTCGGCTGCTGCAGGCCGTAGACGCGCTGGATCAGGCCGGCGAAGAACGCCCTGTAGTCGGTCAGCACGGGATAATCGCGGTTCTGGAACAGTGTCGCCTCCGCGACCTTGACCTGCTCGCCGGCCATCCGTCCGCCATTGATGCCGCCGCCCATCACCCAATAGACGCTGCCATGGCCGTGATCGGTGCCGTGGTTGCCGTTCTCGCGGAAGGTGCGGCCGAATTCGGAGATCACGACCACGACGGTGTCGCGCCACATCGCCGGCCCGATCTCCTCGGCGAAACCGGCAAGGCCGCGGCCGAGCTCACCGAGGCGGCTGGCAAGATAGCCGGTCGCCGCACCCTGGTTGACATGGGTGTCCCAGCCGCCGACATCGACGAAGCCGAGATTGAACTGCTCGCGCATCAAGTGCCCGATCCGGCGCGCCGACAGCTCGAAGCCGCGTGGCGAGACTGCGCCGCGGTTTGCCGCCGTCATCTCCTCGGAGACGGATTTGTAGACATCGTCGCGGACGCGAAAGCCCTCCGCCACCGAGTTCGCCAGACTGCCCTGCGTGTACATCTGCTTGATCAATTGCGCCTGGCGGTCGTCGACCCCGGGCTTGCTGACGCTCGCGATGCTGGTGTTCGGGACCTGGGCGTGGCCGCGGAAGATCAGCGGCAGCTGATCGGTGAAGGAGATCGGCTTCACCCGCGTCAGCTCGCTGGCCAGCCGGCTCATGAAGCCGGAGCGGTAGTCGCGGCTGCCGCCGACCGTCTGCCCGAGCTCGATCGTGTCCTGGGTCTCGAAATGACTGCGCGAGAGGTCGTCGGTACAACCGGCGAACGGAACGAATGCGATCTCGCGTTTGGCCCACAGCGGATAGATCGAATCACGCAGCGCCGGATGCAGCCCCCATCCGGCATCGAGCGCCAGCGCAGCGTTCGGATTGCCGGCATCCGGCCGCGCGATCGCAAGCGTCGGGCGCGTGGCGTAGTAGAACTCGCTGCCGACCGGCACGATCACATTGGCGGCGTCGTAGGCGCCGCGCAGGAACACGACGAGCAGCCGCGCGTCGGTCGCGGGCGCCGCCCAGACCCGGCCGGCAACGGTGAGAGACGCGGAAGCAGCGAAGGCCTTGATCAGGTCGCGGCGGTTCATTGGCGAACCTCCCTTTCAGTGCATGAACTCCGGTGACGACAGGAACAGCGTGTTCCAGTCCTGCGGCGAGACCGCCTGGTCGAGGGCGGCGAGCGTGGTCGGGCTCAGCGTCTGCCTGATGGTGCTGAAGTAGAGTGCATTCATGACCTGCGGAAACGCCGGCTGGTCGACGGTATTGGGCTCGTTCGGCTTGAACAGCCCGGCCGAGCCGGAGCCGATCGCCCGCGCGATCTCGAAGCGCAGCATCATCTGCCCCGGCCCGTTCCAGGCCGTCGACAGCATCGAATAACCGTCGGGCGTCTCGTGATTGAACAGGCCTTCCGACAGCCGATTGAGCCAGCCCTGGATCGGCATCGTGTTGAGAATGACCTTGGTGTCGTAGGCGAGCCGCACCGCCGAGATCACATAGAGCACCGGATCCTTGAACTTGGCGCCATCCTTCAGCGTCGCGCTGAACTCGGGCGCGTGCACCAGCGTCGACATCACGGCCGCGATATCGCCGTCGGTCTTCTCGAACGTCTGCGCCATACGCTGCACCAGCGCGTCGGGCGGATTGTCGGACACGAAATAGGTCGCGAGCTGCCTTGCGATATGCGTGGCGGTGGCCGGGTGACGGCAGAGGATGTCGAGGGCTTCGTCGACCTCGGCAAGGCCGCGGCCCTTGATCTGATGGCCGAGGAAGGTCTTGTCGCCATAGTCGTGGCGCGCCGGATTGAACTCGAAACCGCCTTCACGGACCAGCTGGGATTGCAGTTCCGGCTTCAGCTTCGGATCCTCCGACGCGAAGTCGACGCCGACGCCGGTGAGGATGCGCGCCAGCGCTTCGACGTCGGCCTGGGTATAGCCGGAGCCGACGCCCATGGTGTGCAGCTCCATGATCTCGCGCGCGTAGTTCTCGTTGCGGTGGCCGGCCGCGTTGTCGGCATTGTCGAGATAGCGCAGCATCACCGGATGATGCAGCGTCGCGGCGAGCAGGTCGTGGAATTTGCCGAGCGCATGGTCGCGGATCGCGTGATCCTCGTAGTCGCCCAGCAGCACGCGGATGGTGGCCTTGTACTGGAACACGTTGAAGTGGTTGTACCAGAACCAGGTCATGCGCTCGCGCAGCTGATCCGGCGCATAGAGCGCGCGCAGGATGGTGCGGGCCGCGGCCTGCTTGACGCGATCGTTCATGCCCTGCTGAAACACCGTCTGCGCCGCCCGGCGCTGCTCGGGATCGGCGACCTGGTTGGCCGATTTGGCCTGCAAGTCGAAGGCGACCGCGATATCGAACGGAAAGCGGTGCACGTCGGGCATCGCCTCGATCTGCGCATGCACCGCCGGCGGCAGCGCGGCGTTGGCCGGGTGCAATTGCTCCTGCAGCCAGCGTTCGACGCCGACCTCGCGCAGATGCGCCGCGCTCGAGGCGTTGACGCCCCAGCTCAGGCGATCGAGCAGCGCGACGTCCTGCGCTGCGAGTTCGGCCGCCTGTGCGGGCTGGCGGCACGCCACCAGCCCGATGATTGTGCCGATCAGGAATTTCGCGACGCTCCGCGACCCGAGCGAGGCCGTGATGCTCATGGATGCTGACCTGCCCGGCGCATGACGTCACGCCCTCAGTGTTTGCACTTGCCGGGAGGACAGGCCGGCGCTGCCCGCGCCGGCGCGGGCCTCGGCGGCGGCGCTGCGCGTTGCGCCTGCACCGCAGGCCGCGGCGGCGGCGGTGCAGCACGCGGAGCCGGTGCCGGCGCCGGACGCGGCGCAACGGCTGCGGCGCGCGGCGGCGGAGCTGCGGCACGCTGCGGCGCGGGCCGCGAGACCGGTGGCGGCGACACCGCCGCACGCGCGGGTGCCGACCGCGCAGCCGGCGTCGGCCGTGCCGGTGCCGCGCGGCTCGCCGGCGACGGCGCCGTTGCGGGCTTCACATTGCTGGTCGGCGCCGTCGCGGCATGCGAGAGCGGCTGCCTCCCCGGTTTGCCGCCGGTCGCGGGTGACGCGGGTGCGTTTGCCGCCGGGACAGCCGTGGGCTCGGCCGGAGGCGCAGGCTGCGCATTGGCAGGCGCCATCGCGGTCGCCGGCTTGCCTGGCGGGAGCGCATTCGGCTTTGCGCCGGGTTGCCCGGCGCCAGGTTGCGCCGTACCCGACTGCACGGCGCCATGCGGCGTCGCGTTGGCCGGCGCGGTCGCCGACTGCGGCAGCGGCGGGCCATTCTTCGCGCCCGGCAGAGTGTGCGCGCCCGGCGCGCCCGGTGCGGTTGGCGCGCCCATCGTATTCGGCGCAGCCGCCGCGTTCGGTGCCGCGCCTGGAGCTCCCATCGCCGCGCCTTGTGCCGGCGTCACGCCTTGCGGCGCGCCCGGCCGTGCCAGATTGGCGCGCTGCATCGCCGCCGCCGGCAGTTGCGGTGCCGCCGTCACCGGCGCGCCGCCCATCGCCGCCGTCACCCCGGCGGCATGGAGCTGCGCCGGCGTGGGGTTGGGATTGTTGATCACCGTGTTGATCACAGTCGTGTTGTGGATGTTGTTGAACACGATGTTGTTCTGCGGCGGCACGACATAGGCCGGCGCAGCGACATAGGCCGGGATCGCCACGAAGAACGGCGTCGGCAGCACGAACAGGCCGATCGGCGGCGGTGGTGGCGGCAGCACGACGAAGTCCGGCGGCGGCGGCGGCAGGAAGAACACCGGCGGCGGCGGAGGCGGCGCGAAGGCGAACAGCGGATCGGTGTAATAGAGCACCGGGCGGTCGACATAGACGATCTCGTCGGGCGGCGGCGGCGGCACATCGTAGTCCAGCACCGTGAACTGCGGCGGCGGCTCCAGCGCGGCCGACAGATAGGCGAGCCGGCGCCTTGCGTCGTAGGCATGCGGCCCGCGCGGATAACGCCGCAGATACGACCAATAAGCATCCGGCGTGTCGGCGTTATAGGTGCGCCGCCAGGTGATGGCCTCGCGCCGCGCCGCGACGATCGCGCGCACCCGCTTGGCCAGCGGATCGGTCGGATAGGCCTGCAGATAATCCTCGTAGCCTTGCAGCGTGTCGCGCTCCAGCGCTGCGGCGTAGGCATCCTGCGCCGGGAAATCGCGGATCGGCTTGGTGCGCAGTCCGGCATCGACCTGCTGCGGCGGCGCATCCGGCTTGCGCTCGAAGAACATGAACGGCGCGTCGACCTTCTGTGCATTCCAGGGGATCTCGGCGCCCTTGGTCATCTCGTTGACGCGCAGGCGAACGCGGTCGAACATTTCGGGCAGGGTCAGGCCGCCGGCGCGGATCATTTCCGCCAACGCCTGCGCGTAGGGCCCGTAAGGCGGCGCCCCGTCAGGCGCAACGGTGCCGGGCGCCGAGTTGAAGGCGATCAGCATCTTCGGATCGGGATCGACCAGCGCAAGGCCACCGGCCAGCGGCTGGCCTTCCTTGGCGAACGGATTGCTGCGCGCCGCATCGAGCACGATCACGCCCGCCTTGATCGGCAGCGCCGACAATTGACGGCTGTAATCCGAGATGCGGATCGCCTCGACCGGCACGTCGGTGTCGCGGGCGATCTTGGCATCGACAGGCACGAAGTAATTCTCGCCGGTGAGCTGCACGCCGTAGCCGGCGAGATAGACGAAGGCGACGGTGTTCGGCCCGGCGTCCTGCACCTTCTGCATAAAATCGCGGAACGACTTGCGCAGCGTCTCGCCATCGAGATCGCGGGCCCCGATGACGTCGAAGCCGGCGGCCTGCAAGGTCTGCGCAATCAGACCGGCATCGTTGGCGGCAGTCTGCAGCGCGCCGGCCTCATAGGCGCCGTTGCCGACAACCAGCGCGAGGCGTTTCTCCTGATCCTGCGCGTGCACGGGAAGCGACGCGAGCGACACCAGACCGACAATCAATGCCCACAGAATGCGCGCCATAGCGGTCGTCCCTTTGCTTCTCGAGAGTTTGCGAAACGAATGGAAATGCTACCTCTGTGAACCCGCGCTGAACAGGATTGCAGCAATTGTGGCAATCCTTGGTATGCACGCTCTCGGGCACTGGGAACCGGCTTCCCTGCCCCGCGCTATCAGGCGATATTGCGCAGATAAAACAGGCAAAAAAGGAGCACTCGATGCCGATCGCCGGACAAGGCATGCTGCTGACGTCGATGGATATCGACGGCTTACACGAGGCTGAATTCAATCGCTGGTACGATCGCGAGCATCTCGAAGAACGCGTCGCCATCGACGGATTCGCGGAAGCCCGCCGCTACGTCGCTCACGACGGCAAGCCGAAATATCTCAGCCTCTATTCGACCGCGACCTTCGACGTGCTCGAGAGCCCGGCCTACCGCACGGCGCTCGCCAACCAGACCGACTGGTCGAAGGCCAATATCGCGCGCTTTCAGAACATGATCCGCGGCGTCGCGCGCATCACGATCAGCCGCGGCGTCGGCAGGGGCGCTGCGCTCGGTATCATCCGGCTGCGTCCGCCGGCGGACGGTGCGGACAAACTCCGCGCTGCATTGCGGGAGCAACTCGATCCGGCATCGCGCGACCGCATCATCTCGATGCACCTGTTGGAGAACGACCCTGTGCTGTCGAAGCCGCTCACGCCGGAGGCAGCGAAGGCCGATCCCGGCGCCGGCGACTGGTTCGTGCTGATCGACGCCACCGATGTCGGCGCGGTCCCTGCGGCCGCGGCGGCTATCACCGGCAACGCAGCCTTGAAACCGCTGGTGGTCACCAGCGGCGTCTACCGGCTGTTGTGGGATATCGCGAAGAGCGACCTTCCGCGCGGATGACGGTACGTCGCGGCGGCGCACGCATGCTGCACCGCCACATGACGCGAATGAGATTAACGCTAGACGCACATCAGCCGCGCGAAAGCGGATGATCGGACAATTTAGCCTTTGCCTTCACTGGAACGGCTCTAATAAGATAAACCTATGATCCAATTCAAAAACCAGAACAACGCCACGTGAGCGTTCATCGTCAACGATAAGGCCGCGCGGTCAGGCTTTTTCGCGCGGGTCAAAGGTAGGAATGAAACCGACTGATATCTCGGCACCGGATTACTTTCATAAAGTAGTCGATTGCCAATGGGCCTGCCCCGCACACACCCCCGTTCCCGAGTACATCCGGTTGATTGCTGAGGGGCGTTATAGCGACGCCTACATGATCAATTGGCAGTCCAACGTGTTCCCCGGGATCCTGGGCCGCACCTGTGACCGTCCATGCGAGCCGGCCTGCCGCCGCGGCCGCGTCGAGGAAACTCCGGTCGCGATCTGCCGCCTGAAGCGCGTCGCCGCCGACTTCAAGGACGACATCAAGCATCGGCTGCCGAAGCCGGGACCGAAGAACGGCAAGCGCATCGCGCTGGTCGGCGGCGGCCCCGCCTCGCTTGCGGTGGCGCGCGATCTGGCGCCGCTCGGCTATCACTGCAGCGTGTTCGACGGCGACGCCAAGGCCGGCGGCATGATGCGGAGCCAGATTCCAAAGTTCCGCCTGCCCGACAGCGTGATCGACGAGGAGACCGACTACGTCCTCAACATCGGTGTCGAGTTCAAGGGCGGCCAGCGCGTCGACAGCCTGAAGCAGCTTCTCGCCGAGAACTACGATGCGGTCTTTGTCGGCTCGGGCGCGCCGCGCGGCCGCGAGCTCGACATTCCCGGCCGCAAGGAGGCTGCCGCCAATATCCATATCGGGATCGAGTGGCTGGCCAACGTGTCGTTCGGCCATGTCGACAAGATCGGCCGCCGCGTCATCGTGCTCGGCGGCGGCAACACCGCGATGGATTGCTGCCGCACCGCGCGCCGCCTCGGCGGCGAGGACGTCAAGGTGATCGTGCGCTCGGGTTTCGAGGAAATGAAGGCCTCGCCCTGGGAAAAGGAAGACGCGATCCACGAGGACATCCCGATCCTCAATTTCATGGTGCCGGTGGCATTCAAGCATGTGGCGGGCAAGCTCATCGGCGTCACCTTCCAGAAGGTGCAAGCCGAGTACGACGCCAAGGGCCGCCGCAATCTGGTGCCCTCGGGCGAGCCTGACCAGACCATTCCCTGCGACGATGTGCTCGTTGCGGTCGGCCAGGAGAATGCGTTCCCCTGGATCGAAGCCGATTGCGGCATCGAATTCGACAAGTGGCACATGCCGAAGGTCGACCCCAAGACGTTCGTCTCGACCAATCCCAAGGTGTTCTTCGGCGGCGACGCCGCGTTCGGGCCGAAGAACATCATCTGGGCGGTGGCGCACGGCCACGATGCCGCACTTTCCATTCACAGGATGCTGTCCGGCGAGGACATCAACGAGCGCCCGCTGCCCGAGGTGCACGTCTCCTCGCAGAAGATGGGCATCCACGAGTGGAGCTACGACAACGACATCTCCGCCGACAAGCGCTTCAAGGTGCCGCATCGCGACAAGGTGATCGCGCTGAAGGATATCCGCGCCGAGGTCGAGCTCGGCTACGACCTCAAGCTCGCGCTCGGTGAGGCGCAGCGCTGCCTGAATTGCGACGTACAGACAGTGTTTTCCGCGCCGCTCTGCATCGAATGCGACGCCTGCGTCGACATCTGTCCGATGGACTGCATCACCTTCACCGAGAACGGTGAGGAGGATGAGCTGCGGCAACGGTTGAAAGCGCCCTCGCCGCATCACGACCAGGCGCTTTACATCGCAGAAGGCCTGAAGACTGGGCGGGTGATGGCAAAGGACGAAGACGTCTGCCTGCATTGCGGGCTGTGTGCCGAGCGCTGCCCGACCGGCGCCTGGGACATGCAGAAGTACCTCATCGATATGGTTCAAGCGGGATCAACATGTCAGTCCAAAGCCCGATCAGCAGCGTAAACGACTTCGTCGTCCGTTTCGCCAACGTCAACGGTTCGGGCTCGGCTTCCGCCAACGAGCTGTTCGCGCGCTCGATCCTGCGCCACGGCGTGCCGGTCAGCCCGCGCAACATCTTCCCCTCCAACATCCAGGGCCTGCCGACCTGGTATGAGGTGCGCGTCACCGAGGAAGGCCATCTCGGCGCCCGCGGCGGCGTCGACATGATGGTGGCGATGAACCCGCAGACCTGGGACAAGGACGTCGCCTCGATCGAGCCCGGCGGCTATCTGTTCTACGATTCGACCAAGCCGATGCCGACGTCGAAATTCCGCGAGGACATCACCGTCATCGGCGTGCCGCTGACCGCGATCACCAACTCGACCTACACCGATCCGCGGCAGCGCCAGCTGTTCAAGAACATCATCTATCTCGGCGCGCTCTGTGCGTTGCTCGACCTCGACCCCAAGCTGGTCGAGCAGCTGATCGGCGAGCAGTACAAGGGCAAGGAGAAGCTGCTTTCTTCCAACGTCCATGCGCTGCATCTCGGCCGCGACTGGGCGCTGCAGAACCTGAAGTGCCCGACCGGGCTGCGGGTGAAGAAGTCCGACAAGGTCGGCGACCGCATCTTCATCGAGGGCAACAGCGCGGCCGCGCTCGGCGCCGTCTACGGCGGCGCCACCGTGTGCGCCTGGTATCCGATCACGCCGTCATCGTCGGTGGCGGAGGCCTTCACCAGCCACTGCAAGAAGTATCGCCACGATCCCGAGACCGGCAAGGCGAAATACGCCATCGTGCAGGGCGAGGACGAGCTCGCCTCGATCGGCATCGTGATCGGCGCCTCCTGGAACGGCGCGCGGGCCTTCACCGCGACCTCGGGCCCGGGCATCTCGCTGATGACCGAGTTCATCGGCCTGTCCTATTTCGCCGAGATCCCGGCCGTGATCATGAACATCCAGCGCGCCGGCCCCTCGACGGGCATGCCGACCCGCACGCAGCAATGCGACGTGATCGCCTGCGCCTATGCCTCGCACGGCGACACCAAGCACGTGCTGCTGTTCCCGGAAGATCCGGCCGAGGCGTTCGAGTTCGCCGCCGCCGCCTTCGATCTCGCCGAGCGGCTGCAGACCACGATCTTCCTGATGCTCGATCTCGACATCGGCATGAACCACCGGCTGTGCCGCCCGCTGAAGTGGGATGACGCAAGGCAGTACGACCGTGGCAAGGTGATGACCGCGGAGATGCTCGAGGAAGGCCGCGACTTCGGCCGCTATCTCGACGTCGACGGCGACGGCATCCCCTATCGGACCTATCCCGGTACGCATCCGACCAAGGGATCCTACTTCACCCGCGGCACGTCGCGCGACCGCTACGCGCGCTATTCCGAGGAAGGCGCCGTCTACGCCGACAACATGCAGCGCCTGGTGCGCAAGTTCGAGACCGCGCAGGACATGGTGCCGCGGCCGCTGCAGGCCAATGCGGCGAAGCCGACCAAATGCGGCGTGATCTATTTCGGCTCGACCTCGCCCGCGATGGACGAGGCGATCGGAATCCTGGAGTCGCGCGGCCATCAGCTCGACCGCATGCGCATCCGCGCCTTCCCGTTCCACTCCAGCGTCGCGAGCTTCATCGCCGATCACGACTTCGTCTATGTGGTCGAGCAGAACCGCGACGCGCAGCTCCGCCAGCTGATCGTCAACGAGAACGGCATCGACCCTGTGCGGCTGGTGCCGATCCTGCACTATGACGGCACGCCGATCACCGCGCGCTTCATCGCCAATTCGATCGGCGACCATCAGGATCATCTCAAGGTGACCCCTCTCCGCAAGGCCGTGACATGACCTACATTGCAAAGCCGAAGTTTCATCATCCTGGCCTGAAGAAGAACGAGCTGGGCTATACCCATCGCGATTACGAGGGGAAGATCTCGACCCTGTGCGCCGGCTGCGGCCACGATTCGATCACCGCCTCGATCATCGAGGCCTGCTACGAGCTCTCGATCGAGCCGCACCGGGTGGCGAAGATCTCCGGCATCGGCTGCTCGTCGAAGACGCCGGACTATTTCCTCGGCAATTCGCACGGCTTCAACTCGGTGCATGGCCGCATGCCGTCGGTGTTGACCGGCGCCAACCTCGCCAACCGCGACCTGATCTATCTCGGCGTTTCCGGTGACGGCGATTCCGCCTCGATCGGCTTCGGCCAGTTCGCGCATTCGATCCGGCGCGCCGTCAACATGACCTACATCGTCGAGAACAACGGCGTGTACGGCCTGACCAAGGGCCAGTTCTCGGCGACCGCCGACCGCGGCTCGAAGTCCAAGAAGGGCGTCACCAACACCGACAACGCGATCGACCTGGTCGCAATCGCGCTGCAGCTCGGCGCCACCTTCGTGGCGCGCAGCTTCTCCGGCGACAAGACCCAGCTGGTGCCGCTGATCGCGGCCGCCATTCGCCACAAGGGCGCCTCCTTCATCGACGTGATCAGCCCCTGCATAGCCTTCAACAACCACGCCGGCTCGACCAAGAGTTTTGACTATGTCCGCGAGCACAATGACGCGGTGAACCGCCTCGACGTGCTGGTCGGCCGCGAGCCGATCAGCGTCGACTACGCGCCCGGCACGGTGCAGGTGGTCGAGCAGCATGACGGCACGCGGCTCGCGCTGCGCAAGCTCGACGCCGACTACGATCCGCACGACCGGCTCGGAGCACAGACCTTCCTGCAGAAGCATGCGGCCAAGGGCCAGATCGTCACCGGTCTGCTCTATGTCGATCCGGATGCCGAGGATCTGCACACCCATCTCGACACCGTCGAAACCCCGCTCAACACGATGGACGAACAGGCGCTGTGCCCCGGTTCGGCCGTGCTGGACAAGATCAACGCCAGCCTACGCTGACCCCCGCAGGCCCCGGCCGTCGCGCCGGATGTCGGTTCTCCGGCCAGCCGGAATGTTTGCTATGCTGCGCGCGGAGCTCTCGCCGGGATGATCCCGGTGAGCGAGCGGGGGCCATCGATGCAGCCGGCGACGCAATACGCAAAGAGTGGCGACGTCCACATCGCCTATCAGGTGTTTGGCAACGGGCCGATCAACCTGGTCATGGTGCCGGGCTTCGTCTCGAACGTCGAAAACTACTGGGACCAACCCGACTTTGCCCGCTTCCTCAATCGCCTCGCGAGCTATGCCCGCGTCGTGACCTTCGACAAGCGCGGCACCGGCGGTTCGGACCGCGTGCCCGAGCTCCCTGGTCTCGACGTGCGGATGGATGACCTGCGCGCGGTGATGGATGCCAACGGCATGGAGCAGGCCGCGCTGCTCGGGATCTCCGAGGGCGCGCCGCTGTCCGCGATTTTCGCGGCCACCTATCCGGACCGCTGTCGCGCTTTGGTGCTCTACGGCAGCTTCTCGCGCTTTTCCTACTGGTTTCCGACCGACGAGGCCTTGGCCGCGTTCTTCGTTTATGTCGACAACGCCTGGGGCACCGGCGGCAGCGTGCAACGCTTCGCTCCCTCGCACGCCGACGACGCGGCGTTCCAACGCTGGTGGGCGCGCAATGAGCGGCTGGGCGCCAACCCCACAGCGGTGAAGGCGCTGATGCAGATGAACAGCCAAATCGAGATCGGCGGCATCCTTCCGGCGGTCCGCGTGCCAACACTGGTGATCCACCGCAGCGAAGATCAAGTCGTCAATGTCGCGGGCGGACGTGACGTTGCCGCCAGGATTCCGGGCGCGCGCCTGCTCGAGTTGCCCGGAAGCGATCACATCTTCTATCTCGGCGACAATGCCGAGGAGATCGCCGACGCGATCGAGGAGTTCCTGACCGGATCACGCGGCGCCGTCGCGATCGACCGCGTGCTGGCCACGGTGATGTTTACCGACATCGTCGGCTCGACCGAGAAGGCGGCTGAGCTGGGTGATCGGCGCTGGCGCCACCTGCTCGACGATCATCATGCCATCATTCGCCGCGTGCTGACGCAGTTTCGCGGGCGCGAGGTGAAGACGACGGGAGACGGCTTTTTCGCGACATTCGATGGGCCGGCCCGCGGCGTCCGATGCGCCTGCGCCATCGCGCAGGAGATCAGGCCGCTCGGCATCGAAATCCGCGCCGGGCTGCACACAGGCGAATGCGAGATGATGGGCGACGACGTGGGTGGCATTGCAGTTCACATCGGGGCGCGGGTCGCCGCGCTTGCCGCTGCGAGCGAGGTGCTTGTGTCCGGCACCGTGAAGGACCTCGTCGCAGGTTCTGGATTGCGCTTCGACCCCCGCGGCAATCGCGCGCTCAAGGGTATTCCGGGCGAGTGGCAGATCTTTGCTGCTGGGGGTTAGCAGCCTCGCGCGTCCGCGCCGTGCCTTCCGGACTGCGCCGGAAGGCCCGGATTGCGCGCGATGGGCCGGCTACTTGTCGCTCAGCACGTCGCCAAACAGTGCCCACGACTTGCCGTCGAACCGCGCCATCTGGATCTGGCGGATCGGCGTCACATTGTCGGGCTCGGTCTGCACCTTGATGCCCGGCAGCAGCATCGGCAGTTCGAGCGCCTTCAAATTGGTGGCCTGCTTGATGATGTTGTCGCGGCTGTAATCGCCGTTGCAGTTCTTCAGCACCGCCGTCATCACTTGGGCGACCGTGTAGCCCTGCACGTTGAACAGATCGCCCGGGCTCGCATTCGGCTGGTACTTCTTCATCCAGGCCGAAAACTCCTTCTGCGCGGGATCGTCGGCCCAGCGCGGATCGGTCGGGTCCTTCAGATAAAGGCCGGTGACGACGCCGATGACGTTCTCGAGCCCGGCCGGCTCCAGCACGGCGGAGACGGAGTTGGAGACGGTCGGCAGGATGGTGAGCGGCTTCCAGCCCATGCTCGCCGCCTTGCGCAGCGCCTGGGCTGCGAATTTCGGCGTCGCTTCGGCGAAGAATACGTCCGCACCGGACTCGCGCATCGTCACCATCTGGGAATCAATGGTCGGGTCGGTCGTGAGGTACGTGGTCTCCGCGACGATCTGGCCGACATGCTCGCCAAGCCCGTCCTTGAAACCCCTGAGATAATCCTTGCCGGCGTCCTCGTTCGGCGTGATGACGGCGATCTTGGCGTCCGGCTTGGTCTTCAGGATGTATTTTGCGTAGAGCCGGCCTTCCAGTTCGTAGGTCGGATTGAAGCCGACCGTCCACGGGAACTGCTTCGGGTCGTTCCAGCGCGTCGCGCCGGAGGACACGAAGAGCTGCGGCACGTGCTTGATGTTCAGATACTTCTGCACGGAGATGTTGGGCGCGGTGCCGACCGCGCTGAAGATCGCGAGCACTTCGTCCTGCTCGACGAGCTTGCGGGTTTGCTCGACGGTCTTCGAGGGCGAATAGGCATCGTCCAGACTCTCGAAGTCGATCTTGCGGCCGTTGATGCCGCCCTGATCGTTGAGCATCTGGAAATAGGCGGCTTCGGCGCGTGCGATCGTGCCGTAGGCCGATGCCGGGCCGCTATAGGGCGCGGTGTTTCCGATCCTGATCGCGGTGTCGGCGGCAACGGACGGTGAGATCGACGCGGCCGTGAGCGCGGTGAAGGCGAGAAAGCCCGCCAGGCGGGAGCGAGTTGACAAGGGCATATCCTTTTCTTGGTCTTCTTGACGCGGCGCACATTATCAATCGCGCCCGCGCAGGCAATCGCCAACAAGCTCCAGGAAGATGGCTGCGCAATTTCCGCATGCCGGCAGTCACGTTCGCGCGCAGGAGCGCTTGCGCTTTCAAACTCCGGAATGTTGCCGGGATGTTCATGATGTGAGCCTTCGACGGACGCGAAGGTTCACCGAGCAAGACATGCATTCCGCGCGGCGGTCGGCGCCGCGCTATCCGTTCGCTCGTGTTGTCCTCAAGCCGCGACCGCAGCCGCGCGCGGGCTGACGACATATTCCTTCAGCACCTTGTCGGTGCCGTCGACTTCGGTCAGCGCGACGTCGTAGGACCAGAGATCGGCGAGATGCTGCAGCACGCGCCGCGTGTCGGTCTCGTTGAGCTGCGCGCCCTTCACGGTTGAGTGACGCAGCATCAGACGGCGGTCACCGTCCAGATCGACGTCCACGACCTCGATATTGGCGTCGACAAAGCCAACGTCGTATTGCCGCGCCAGCTCGCGCCTGACCCGGCGGTAGCCACGCTCGTCATGGATCGCATCGACCTTGATCCCCTGGCTTTCCGCGGGGTCGTCGTGCAAATGGAACATGCGGAAGCGCCGGATCAGCGCCGGGCTGAGGAACTGGTTGATGAAGCTCTCGTCGCGGTAGTTGCTCCAGATCTCGCGCAGCACGCCCTCGACGTCGCCCTTGCCGGCGATGTCGGGGAACCACTCGCGGTCCTCGTCCTCCGGCGTCTTCACGATCCGCTCGATGTCCTGCATCATGGCGAAGCCGAGCGCATAGGGATTGAAGCCGGAATAGCGACGGTCGTCGAACTCGGGCTGGAACACCACATTGGTGTGCGACTGCAGGAATTCGAGGAAATTGCCGTCGGTGAGCCGGCCCTGCTGATGCAGCCGGCTCATGATGCGGTAATGGACGTAGGTCGCGGTGCCCTCGTTCATCACCTTGGTCTGGCCCTGCGGATAGAAGTACTGCGCGATGTGACGCACGATGCGAATGAGCTCGCGCTGCCAGGGTGCGAGACGCGGCGCGGTCTTCTCGAGGAAGTAGAGGATGTTCTCCTGCGGCAAACCGAGCAGTGCGCGGCGGCGCTCGGCGGTGAGCGCGGCCTTGCTCTTGGCCTTGGTGTTCGGCACCGTCCGCCACAAATCGTTGAACACGCTTTCCTCGTGCTGCCGGCGCTCGCCGGCGCGCTTCTCCTCGGCACGCAGGTCGAGCGTCTTCTTGCCGGGGTAGCGGTCGACACCATGCGACATCAGCGCATGCGCGGCATCGATCGTCCGCTCCACCGTCTCGCGGCCATGGCGGTCCTCGCAGACCGCGATATAGCCCTTGGCGAATTCGAGATAGTCGAGGATGCCGTCGGCGTCGGTCCACTGCTTGAACAGATAGTTGTTTTTGAAGAAGTGATTGTGCCCGAACGCCGCGTGCGCGATCACCAGCGTCTGCATCGTCGCCGTGTTCTCCTCCATCAGATAGGAAATGCACGGCGAGGAATTGATCACGATCTCATAGGCGAGGCCCATCAGGCCCTTGCGATAGGAGGCTTCCTGGAAGGCGAACTGCTTGCCGAACGACCAATGCTTGTAGAACAGCGGCATGCCGACCGACGAGTAGGCATCGAGCATCTGCTCGGCGGTGATCACCTCGATCTGGTTGGGATAGACGTCGAGCCCGAGTTCGGTGCGCGCGATCTGCTCGCAGGCGTCGTGAACCCGCTGCAGGGTCTGGAAATCCCAGTCGGCGCCCTCGAACAGCCGTTCGCCGGAAGAACCCATCACGCTACACCCTTTCCTGCTTGCTGCGGCGCTTGAACAGGTCCTGGAACACCGGGAAGATCTCGCCGCGCTCGCTCACCTTGCGCATCGACAGCGGCGCGCCCTCGTTGCGCAGCCGCTCATAGAGCGTCCAGAGCGAGGAGTCGGGCATGTCGAAAGTGTAGTTGGCGGCTTCGCCGACCTCGAGATAGGCGAAGAACTGGCAGACCGGCAGGATCTTGTCGGTCAGGAGATGGCCGGTCAGCCCGCTGTCGGACGTCATGTTGTCGCCGTCGGAGGCCTGGGCGGCATAGATGTTCCAGTCGGCCGGGCGGAAGCGGGTGCGGACGATGTCGTTCATCGCAACCAGCGCGCTCGACACCAGCGTTCCGCCGGACGCCGGTCCATGGAAGAAGGTATCCTCGTCGACCTCCTCGGCGCGGTCGGTGTGGCGGATGAACACGATCTCGACGTGCTTGTAGCGCCGCTTCAGGAACACGTAGAGCAGCATGTAGAACCGCTTTGCCAGATCCTTCATGTGCTCGGACATCGAGCCGGAGACGTCCATCAGGCAGAACATCACGGCCTGCGCCACCGGCTTCGGCACTGTCTCGAAGCGCCGGTAGCGGATGTCGATCGGATCGATGAACGGAATGCGCTTGACCTTGGCCTTCAGCGCTTCGAGCTGCGCCACCAGCTCACGGCGCCGCGTCTCGTCATCGCATTCCGCAAGCTCGGCCTCGAGCGCCTCGACCTCGTCCTTGCGCGGCCGGCGCAGCGCCACACGCCGCGCCAGCGCCCGGCTCACCGTGCGGCTGATCGAGATGTTGGCGGGCGAGCCCGATGTCGCATAACCCGCGCGCCGGAGGCCCTCGCTCTCGGTTTCCGCGAGCTTGCGCTTTTCAAGGTCGGGCAATTCGAGGTCGTCGAGGAAAAGGTCGACGAACTCCTCGCGGCTGAGCACGAAGCGGAAGGCGTCCTCGCTGTCGCCCTCGCCGGCGCCGGAGCCCTTGGCACCGCTCTGGTTCGGGCGCTGCAGCCAGTCGCCCTCGACGAACTTCTTGTTGCCGGGCAGCACCATGTCGCGCGTGCCGCCCTCGCGCCGGAACCGCGGCTCGTCCATGCCGTCCAGCGGGATCGTCACCTCGCCGCCCTCCAGGACATCCTTGATGTCCCGGTCCTGCGACGACTTCTTGACAGCCCCCTGCACCAGCGCCTTGGCGCGCCGCAGGAAACGCTGACGGTTCTCCAGGCTCTTGCTACCCGGATTCAGCCGCCGATCGACGATATGCATGACCACTTTGCATCTGCCTCGCGCCGGATGCGATCATCACCAGTCGCATCGCATTCTTCTTGGACGGGACGGAACGGAACGGAGAGCCGGTGCCGGCTCTCCGGATCGTGCACTAGCCGGCCTGCTTCACCCGCATGTACCACTCGACGAGCCTGCGGACCTGGCGCTCGGTATAGCCGCGCTCCACCATCCGCTCGACGAACTCGCCGTGCTTCTTCTCGGTCTCGCCGTCCTTCTTCGAACCGAACGAGATGACCGGAAGCAGATCCTCGACCTGCGAGAATATCCGCTTCTCGATCACGTCGCGAACCTTTTCGTAGGAGGTCCAGCTCGGGTTCTTGCCATTGTTGTGTGCCCGCGAGCGCAGCGAGAACTTGACGACCTCGTTGCGGAAGTCCTTCGGGTTGGCGATGCCGGCCGGCTTCTCGATCTTGGTCAACTCCTGGTTCAACAGCTCGCGGTTCATCAGCTGACCGGTGTCGGGATCCTTGAAGTCCTGATCCTCGATCCAGGCATCGGCGTAGTCGACGTAACGGTCGAACAGGTTCTGGCCGTAGTCGGCGTAGGATTCCAGATAGGCCTTCTGGATCTCGTTGCCGATGAACTCGGCGTAGCGCGGCGCAAGATCGGCCTTGATGAATTCGAGATAGCGCTTCTCGGTCTCGTCAGGCAGCTGCTCGCGGCGGATCGCCTGCTCCAGCACATACATCAGATGCACCGCATCGGCGCCGACTTCGGTGGTGTCGTGGTTGAAGGTCGAGGCCAGCACCTTGAAGGCAAAGCGGGTGGAGACGCCGTCCATGCCCTCGTCGACGCCGGCCGCGTCCTTGTACTCCTGCACGCTGCGCGCCTTCGGATCGGATTCCTTGAGGCTCTCGCCGTCATAGACCCGCATCTTGCCGAACAGCGTCGAGTTCTCGTGCTTGCGCAGCCGCGACATCACCGAGAAGCGTGCCATCGTCTCCAGCGTCGCCGGAGCACATGGCGCGGCGGCAAGCTCGGAGCCCTGGATCAGCTTCTCGTAGATCTTCTGCTCTTCGGTCACCCGCAGGACGTACGGAACCTTGATGACGCAGATGCGGTCGATGAAGGCCTCGTTGTTCTTGTTGGTCTTGAAGCTCTGCCACTCCGCCTCGTTGGAGTGCGCGAGGATGATGCCGGTGAACGGGATCGCGCCGATGTTCTCGGTGCCGATGTAGTTGCCCTCCTGCGTCGCGGTCAGCAGTGGGTGCAGCATCTTGATCGGCGCCTTGAACATTTCGACGAACTCGAGCACGCCCTGGTTGGCGCGGTTGAGGCCGCCGGAATAGCTGTAGGCGTCGGGATCGTTCTGGGCGTAGGTCTCGAGCTTGCGGATGTCGACCTTGCCGACCAGCGAGGAGATGTCCTGGTTGTTCTCGTCACCGGGCTCGGTCTTGGCAACCGCGATCTGGCGCAGCCGGGAGGGCTGGATGCGCGCGACGCGGAATTGCGAGATGTCGCCGCCGAAGGCTTCGAGCCGCTTGTAGGCCCAGGGCGACATCAGCCCGCTCAGCCGACGGCGCGGAATGCCGTACTTCTCCTCGATCATCGGGCCAAGCGTCTCGGGATCAAACAGCCCGAGCGGGCTCTCGAACACCGGTGACAGTTCGTCACCCGCCTTCAGCACGTAGATCGGATGAATTTCCATCAGCGCCTTGATGCGCTCGGCAAGCGATGACTTGCCGCCGCCGACCGGCCCGAGCAGATAGAGGATCTGCTTGCGCTCCTCGAGACCCTGCGCGGCGTGGCGGAAGAAGCCGACCAGGCGCTCGATCGTGTCCTCCATGCCGTAGAAGCCGGCGAAGGCTGGATACGATCTGATCGTACGGTTCAAAAAGATACGGCCAAGGCGTGGGTCCTTGGCCGTGTCGATCATCTGAGGCTCACCGATCGCCGCTAATAACCGCTCGGCCGCATTGGCATATCGCATCGGATCGCTTCGACACGACTCCAGATACTCGGCCATCGACATGTCGGTCTGGCTTCGCGCTTCAAACGACCTTGCGAAGGCGTTGAACAAAGAATCGTTGTACATGATCCCTCTCTCCACGATATGTATCGCCGCACGACTGACGCGAGTCGCAACCAGAGTATCCAAGGATCGAATCAGCGTCGGCACGCTGGGTCCATTGGACACTCGACCGACTCACTTCGGCAATGCACGGCGCGTGCAGCCTCTGCCTTATCAACAGGCAGGAAGCTTAATGGTTCATCAATATCCCCCGAAGGTAGCCTGTTTTTGACGGTTGTAGCGCCTCCGCAACATCCGTGGTTTACCGGGGCCCAGGCCTCCGAGGCCGACATCCGAGCGGGGCAACTTCCCCGTCCGGCGATGAACGTTAGCCTCCCTGAAAAGGTGTGACTGTCCAGCCTTGGCGTCAAGATGCATGCCTCACAAGCTGCATGAACAATCTGTCAGACAGCGTTGAACGTGCCTCGTTGTCGCCGCGACTAAGGCAACGAGCCCGCGCAGTTCCGCGCGGCACCATTGCCGCGCCTAGAAGTGACACCTTGGAGGCACGGCATATTCCCGAGACGGTCATGGAGCGGACGTTCCTTGTTGTCGCACTCGCAGCCGCAGCCTGTGCCGGCGCGGCGTTAGCCGCCCGGGCGCAGGAAGCCATCGACAAGGCGACGGCGGCCGCCTTCGACAACAGGATGTTCGCCGGACCGCCCGGCGCGAAAGCCTATGCCTGCTTTGTGCGGCGCTACGATGCAAATCATCTGGCGCAGCACCCGAAGCAGAAGGTCAGCGCGATGAAGCTTCTGGTGTCAGCCGAAGACGCGCCGGAGGACAAGACCACCAATTACGCGTTCCGCCTCGGCGTCACCTACCGCCACCGCCCCGGCAATTTCGACTCCAGCGGCTACTGCAACCACGCGATCGCAACCGAGTCCGGCCACGAGGTCCGCTTCGAATGCGGCGTGGATTGTGAGGGCGGCGGCATCACCGTGGCGTTGTCGAAGGACAACAAATCCGCGATCGCGCGCCTTGGCCGCATCATGGTGTGGAATCGTGACAAGCCCGACGACGACGCGCGCGAAGCGCTATTCGCCGGCGCCGACGACAAGATCTTTCGCGTCGACCGCACTGACTTGAGTGAATGCGCCGAACTTGTGACCGACCGCCAGGAACTCGCTGCGCTCCGCCACAAGTGATCGGCTTGCCCAACTCGAAAACACCAAATCAACAACATCAGCGCGGGGGGACGCCATGCACCGACGCAGCATCCTGTGGGGCACCCTCTCGGCGATCGGCGCCGCCTTCGCGGCGTCACGGGCGACCGCCGCCACCGAGGCACCGCCGCAGAAGCTGAAGGTGGTCTATCACCTCGATGACCTCGACAAGGTCAATTTCGTGATCGGCAACATCCAGAACCATCTCGACGGCGTCGGCGGCCGGGACAATGTGACGATCGCGCTCGTGGTGCACGGCCGGGCGCTGAAGGCGTTTCATTCGGCCGCAGCCAACCCAGACCTGGCAAAGCGTGTCGGGCAGTTCACGAGGTCCGGAATTGAACTCGCCGCCTGCCGCAACACCATGAAATCACAGAACATCGGCCTGAAGGACCTGCTCCCGGGCTTCGTTGCCGCCGAGCGCGGCGGCGTGGTCCGCCTCGCCGAGCTGCAATCCCAAGGCTACCTCTACCTGCGGCCCTGACGTGCGGCCATGCGCCGCGATGCGTCATAAAAATGTGCCGAGATCAGGGTCTGCTCGGGCCGCCTCCCAAGGGATCGAACTGTTGTGAATGGCGTTATCCCTTGGGAATGCTGATATTCCGCCCGGGCTCCACCTCATGTTGACAATCCGCCTCCGCCCCCGAAAGCTGCCCGGGAACCCAATAATCGACCCTCGATCGAACGAGAACAGGCACCCATGAACCCCGTCAAAGCACTCGAAAATCACCGCCAGGCCGTCTGGCTGGACTTCCTCGCCCGCGGCTTCGTCGCCAACGGCGACCTGAAGCGGCTGATCGAGACCGACGGCGTCAAAGGCGTGACGTCCAACCCGTCGATCTTCGAGAAGGCGATCGGCAGCTCGGACGAGTATGACGGCGCGATCGGCCAGGCCCTCAAGAAGGGCGACCGCTCGGTCGCCGACCTGTTCGAGCATCTCGCGGTCGAGGACATCCAGCACGCCGCCGACGTGCTTCGCCCGGTCTACGACAAAAGCCACGGCGGCGACGGCTTCGTCAGCCTCGAAGTGTCGCCCTATCTCGCGATGGACACCAAGGGCACGATCGCGGAGGCCGAGCGGCTCTGGAAGGACGTCCACCGCAAGAACCTGATGGTCAAGGTGCCGGCGACGCCGGAGGGGTTGCCTGCGATCGAGTATCTGATCGGCGAAGGCATCAGCATCAACATCACGCTGCTGTTCTCGCAGCAGGTCTATCGCCAGGTCGCGGAGGCCTATCTCAAGGGCCTGGAGAAGTACGTCGCCAAGGGCGGCGACCCCTCCCATATCGCAAGCGTCGCGAGCTTCTTCGTCAGCCGCATCGACAGTGCCGTCGACAAGCAGCTCGACGAGAAGATCGCGAAGGCCAACGATCCGCACGAAAAGGAGCGGCTCGCGGCGTTGAAGGGCAAGGTCGCGATCGCAAATGCAAAGCTCGCCTACCAGGACTACAAGCGGCTGTTCTCGGGCGCGCGCTGGGACAAGCTCAAGGCCAAGGGCGCCAAGCCGCAGCGGCTGTTGTGGGCGTCCACCGGTACCAAGAACAAGGACTACAGCGACGTGCTCTATGTCGAGGAGCTGATCGGCCCCGACACCGTCAACACCGTGCCGCCGGCAACGCTCGACGCGTTCCGCGATCACGGCAAGGTGCGCGACAGCCTCGAGGAGAATGTCGACGACGCCCGTCACGTGCTGGAGGAGCTGGAGAAGTCCGGCATCTCGCTCGATGCGATCACCGAGGAACTGGTCAAGGACGGCGTCAAGCTGTTCGCCGATGCGGCCGACAAGCTCTACGGCGCGGTGGCCCATAAGCGCGCGACCTCGCTCGGCGGCGGCATCGACCACCAGAAGCTCGCGCTCGGCGCCACCATCGGGAAGGCGGTCGAGAAGAGCGCCGAGGAATGGCGCGCTTCGGCCAAGATCCGGAGGCTGTGGCAGAAGGACAAGTCGATCTGGACCGGCGACGACGAGAACAAATGGCTGGGCTGGCTGACCAGCGCGGCCTCTGCCGACGTGGCCGACTACGAGGATTTCGCGCAGCGCGTGAAATGGCAGAACTTCACCGACGCCGTCGTGCTCGGCATGGGCGGATCGAGCCTCGGGCCGGAGGTGCTGGCGCAAACCTTCCCGCACCGCACAGGCTTCCCGCGGCTGCACGTGCTCGACTCCACCGACCCGGCGCAGGTGCGCGCGATGGAGGAGTATGTCGACATCTCGCGGACGCTGTTCATCGTCTCTTCCAAATCCGGCGGCACCACCGAGCCGAACGTGATGAAGGACTATTTCTTCGATCGGGTGGCCAAGGCGATCGGCAAGGAGCTGGCCGGCCACCGTTTCATCGCCGTGACCGATCCAGGCTCATCGCTGCAGAAGGTCGCGATCAAGCAGGGTTTCGCCCGCATCTTCTACGGGGATCCTGCGATCGGCGGCCGCTATTCCGTGCTGTCGCCGTTCGGCCTGGTGCCGGCGGCCGCCGCGGGTATCGACGTCCGCAGCCTGCTCGGCCATACGCTCGCCATGGTGCGCTCCTGCGGGGCCGACGTGCCGCCGCAGGAAAACCCGGGCGTGCAGCTCGGGCTTGCGATGGGCATCGCCGGGCTCGACGGCCGCGACAAGGTGACGATCTTCTCCTCGCCTGACGTCGCCGATTTCGGCGCCTGGGCCGAGCAGCTGATCGCGGAATCGACCGGCAAGGACGGCAAGGGCCTGACCCCGATCGAGGGCGAGACGATCGGCGACGCCGCGGTTTACGGCAACGACCGCTTCTTCATCGACCTGCGCACCGAGG
The DNA here is from genome assembly GCF_011516645.4 of Bradyrhizobium septentrionale. Classification (NCBI taxonomy): domain Bacteria; kingdom Pseudomonadati; phylum Pseudomonadota; class Alphaproteobacteria; order Hyphomicrobiales; family Nitrobacteraceae; genus Bradyrhizobium; species Bradyrhizobium septentrionale. The sequence continues at coordinate 372,428 of NZ_CP088285.1, forward strand.
GCGAGCACGATGCTGCCCATGAGGCAAAACTCGCCGCGCTGGAGGCTGCGGGTCATCCCGTCGTGCGCATCGTGATGAAGTCGATCGACCATATCGGCCAGGAGTTCTTCCGGTTCGAGATCGCAACCGCGGTGGCGGGCTCCATCCTCGGCATCAACCCGTTCAACCAGCCCGACGTCGAGGCCGCCAAGATCAAGACGCGCGAGCTGACGGCAGCCTTCGAGAAGACCGGGTCGCTGCCGGCCGAGCAGCCGGTGGTGTCCGCCGACGGGGTCGATCTCTACACCGATGCGCAGAACGCCGAGGATCTGCGCAAGGCCGGCGCCAATGGCGACCTCAATTCCTGGATCAAGGCCCATCTCTCGCGCTCCGGCCGCGGCGACTATGTCGCGCTGCTCGCCTATATCGAGCGCGACGGCGACACCATCGACGCCATGCAGGCGATGCGGCTGAAGGTGCGCGATGCCAAGCACCTTGCGACCTGCGCCGAGTTCGGCCCGCGCTTCCTGCATTCGACCGGGCAGGCCTACAAGGGCGGCCCCGACAGCGGCGTGTTCCTGCAGGTCACGACCGACGATGGCCACGACCTGGCGGTGCCTGGCCAGAAGGCGAGCTTCGGCGTGATCAAGGCGGCGCAGGCGCGCGGCGATTTCGACGTGCTTACCGAGCGCGGCCGGCGGGCACTGCGCGTGCATCTCAAGGGTGACCTCGCCTCCGGGCTCGCGGCGCTCGACGCCGCGATCTCGGCTGCGTTGAACTGACGGAGGCGAGGATGCAACTCGGCATGATCGGCCTCGGGCGGATGGGCGGCAACATCGTTCGCCGCCTGATGACCCAGGGCCACACCACCGTGGTCTACGACAAGGATCCCAAGGCGGTCGCGGCGCTGGTGGCGGACAATGCCACCGGCGCCTCGTCGCTGGAGGATTTCGTCCTCAAGCTGGAACCGCCGCGCACCGCCTGGGTGATGCTGCCGGCCGGCAAGATCACCGAAACCACCATCGACGCGCTCGCAAAGCTGATGCAGCCCGGCGACGTCATCATCGACGGCGGCAACACCTTCTGGCAGGACGACGTCCGCCGCGGCAAGGCGCTCCGGGAGCGCGGGCTGCACTATGTCGATGTCGGCACCAGCGGCGGCATCTGGGGCATCGAGCGCGGCTATTGCATGATGATCGGCGGCGACAAGGGCGTGGTCGATCGGCTCGACCCGATCTTCAAGACGCTGGCGCCAGGCATCGGCGACATCCCGCGCACCCCCGGCCGCGAGGGCCGCGATGCCAGGATCGAGCAGGGCTACATCCACGCCGGTCCTGTCGGCGCCGGGCATTTCGTCAAGATGATCCACAACGGCATCGAATACGGCCTGATGCAGGCCTATGCCGAAGGCTTCGACATCCTGAAGAACGCCAATATCGAGGCATTGCCGCCGGAGCATCGGTTCGATCTCGACATCGCCGACATCGCCGAAGTCTGGCGACGCGGCAGCGTGATCCCGTCCTGGCTGCTCGACCTCACCGCCTCGGCGCTGGCGCACAACCACACGCTCGACAATTATTCCGGCTTTGTCGAGGATTCCGGCGAAGGCCGCTGGACCGTCAATGCCGCGATCGATGAGGCGGTGCCGGCCGAGGTGCTGACGGCTGCGCTCTACACCCGCTTCCGCTCGCGCAAGGATCACACCTTCGCGGAGAAGATCCTCTCGGCGATGCGCGCAGGTTTCGGCGGTCACAAGGAGCCGCCGAAGAAGGCTTAGAGCGTTTTCGAGCGAAGCCTGTCCCGCACTTGATGCGGGATGGGCACCGGTTCGCGTGAAGACAACGCGCCAAAACCAGAATCTGGAGCCCCCGTTCCGATTCAATCGGAACGGGGGCTCTAGAAGACAACAGCGGAAGGTCACGTGCAGAAGAAACCCGATCCCTGCTCCTTCATCATCTTCGGCGCCACCGGCGATCTGACACACCGGCTGGTCGTCCCGGCGCTCTACAATCTTGCGGCAGGCAATCTTTTGCCGGATAAATTCTGTGTCGTCGGCATTGTCCGCAAGGGGATGTCGAGCGAGCAGCTGACCGACAGCCTGATGCAGGGGCTTCGCAAATTCGCCACCCGCCCGGTAGATGAGGCGATCGCGAAGCGGCTATTCGAATGCGTCACCTCGGTCGAGGCCGATCCGCGCGATCCAGCGTCATTCGATGCCATGAACGAACGGCTCGACAAGCTCGAGACGGCGCGCGGCACCGGCGGCAACCGACTGTTCTATCTCGCGACCCCGCCGAGCGCCTTCCTGCCGATCAGCGAGCAGCTCGGACGCACCGGCATGCTGGAGGAGAACGGCGCCTGGCGGCGGCTGATCATCGAAAAGCCGTTCGGCACCGATCTGGCATCGGCGAGGGCGCTGAACGCCGCGCTGCTGAAGCTGATGGACGAGCACCAGATCTACCGGATCGACCATTACCTCGGCAAGGAAACGGTCCAGAACATCCTGGTGCTGCGTTTCGCCAACGGCATGTTCGAGCCGATCTGGAATCGCAACCACATCGACCACATCCAGATCACCGTCGACGAGAAGCTCGGCGTCGGCCATCGCGGCAGCTTCTACGACGCCACCGGCGCGCTGCGCGACATGGTGCCGAACCATTTGTTCCAGCTGCTGTCGCTGGTGACGATGGAGCCGCCGGCGCGCTTCGATGCCCACGCCGTACGCTCCGAGAAGGCCGAGGTGTTGAGCGCGATCCAGACCCAGAGCGAGCAGGAAGCACTATCCAATTCGGTACGCGGCCAGTACCGCACCGGCAGGATCGGCGACACCGAGATCGAGGACTATCTCAAGACACCGGACGTCAAGCCCGGCAGCTCGACCGAGACCTATGCCGCGCTGAAGCTGACCATCGACAATTGGCGCTGGGCCGGCGTGCCGTTCTACCTGCGTACCGGCAAGGCGCTGACCAGCAAGCGCACCGAGATCGCGATCAAGTTCAAGCAGGCGCCGTTCGCGATGTTCCGCGATACGGCGGTCGACCGCCTGTCGCAGAACTACCTGGTCATCTCCACCGAGCCGACCGAAGGCATCGAGCTGCAGTTCAACACCAAGGTGCCGGGCCCGGCCATCAATATCGACGGCGTCGAGATGAAGTTCCGCTACAAGGACTACTTCAAGGCCGAGCCATCGACCGGCTACGAGACGCTGATCTATGACTGCATGATCGGCGACAATCTGCTGTTCCAGCGCGCCGACAGCGTCGAGGCCGGATGGCAGGCGGTGCAGCCCTTCCTCGACGCCTGGAAGAGTGCCGGCGGGCGCGGCCTGCAACCCTACAAGGCCGGCTGCGAAGGCCCGGAGGCCGCCAACGCGCTGCTGACGCGCGACGGCCGCAGCTGGCGGAAGCTCGGCTGATCATGACCGCGAGCGGCCAGCGCAAGATCATCACGGTCGCGGATCCGGCGGCACTGGCGAAAGTCGCCGCCGAACGGGTGATCGCGAGGCTTGCGGAGAACAGCGGCCGGATCGCGGTGTGTCTCACCGGCGGCTCCAGCCCCAAGGCGCTCTACCAGCTGCTGGCGACGCCGGATTATCGTGAGAGGATTCCATGGGACCGCGTCGACTGGTTCATCGGCGACGAACGCCTGGTGCCGCGCAAGGACAAGCTGCACAATATGAGCATGGCGCGCCAGGCCTTCCTCGACCGCTGTGCGCCTGCCGCCAATGTGCACCCGATCGCAACCGACACTGCGGACCTCAGGGATCCCGACATCAGCGCGGCGCTGTATGAGAACGAGCTGATGGCCTTCTACGGCGCCGAGCAGCTCGATCCGGCGCGGCCGCTGTTCGACCTGGTGCTGATGGGCATCGGGCCCGATGGCCACACCGCCTCGCTGTTTCCCGGCTACCCCGCGGTTGAGGAAACCCGGCGCTGGGTGGTCGGCGTGCCCAAGGCCAATGTCGAGCCGTTCGTGCCGCGCGTGTCGCTGACCTTGCCCGCCCTCGCCTCCTGCCGCGAGATGCTGTTCGAGGTGGCAGGCGAAAGCAAGCGCGCGATCTTGACGCGCCTGTTCGCAGGCGAGAACCTGCCGGCAAACCGCGCGCGATCGCTGGGCGAAACCGTCTGGCTGATCGATCAGTCCGCGCTGCCGGAGGATTTTCGTGGGTGACTTTCTTGGCTGACGGGCAAACCCCCTGCGCACTGGTCGTGATGGGCGTCTCCGGCTCGGGCAAGAGCACCATCGCCGATCGTCTCGCGATCAGGATCGGCTGGCGCTTCGAGGACGGCGACAGTTTTCATCCGCCAAGCAATGTCGCGAAGATGCATTCCGGCCAGCCGCTCACCGACGAGGACCGCTGGCCCTGGCTGCGCGCGATCGCCGATGAGATCGACCGCACCTGCGGTGTCCGCGAACGTGCCGTCATCGCCTGCTCGGCGCTGAAGCGCGCCTATCGCGACATCCTGGTGCATGGCCGCGACGAGATCCGCATCGTCTTTCTCGACGGCACGCAGGAGCTGATCGCCGCGCGGCTCGCCGCACGCAAGGACCATTTCATGCCGCCGGGCCTTCTCGCCAGCCAGTTCCGCACGCTGGAGCCGCCGACGCCGGACGAACGCCCGATCACGGTTGCGATCGACCGCACCGTGGAAGCCATCATCGAAGACATTGTCAGTCAACTGAAGCTGGACCGCCCATGACCCGCATCGCTCTTGTCGTATCCGATGTCGACGGCACGCTGCTCACCAAGACCAAGACCCTGACCGACGGCGCGAGGACGGCGGTGCGCAGGCTGCATGAGGCCGGTATCGGCTTCACCATCGTCTCCAGCCGCCCGACGATCGGGATGAGCTTCCTGGTCGCGCCGCTCGCGATCACGCAGCCGATCGGCGCCTTCAACGGCTCTTCGATCGTCGATCCGCAAATGAAGCCGCTCGAGCAGCATTTGATCCCCGCGGCGACGGCGAAAGGCTGCGTCGACTTGTTGCGCAACTATGGCGTCGACATCTGGCTGTTCACCAACGACCGCTGGCTGACGCGAAATCCCAACGGCGAGTACACCGCCCACGAGCAGCACACCATCAAGCACGATCCGACCATCGTCGACGACTTCACGCCCTATCTCGGCCAGGCCTGCAAGATCGTCGGCGCGAGTTCGGATGCCGCCCTGCTGCAGCGCTGCGAGGCGGAAATGCAGCAGATGGTCGGCAATGATGCGACCGCGGTCCGCTCGCAGACCTACTATCTCGACGTCACCCCGCCCGGCCATGACAAGGGCACCTTCGTCGAGGGCATCGCGAAACGCCTTGGCGTGTCGCTCGAGAATGTCGCCACGATCGGTGACATGCAGAACGATCTGCCGATGTTCGCGAGAAGCGGCGTCTCCTTTGCGATGGGCAATGCCAGCGATGACGTCAAGGCACGCGCCACGCATGTGACCGAAACCAACGAGCACGACGGTTTCGCCCGGGCGATGGATGTGGTGCTGACGATGGGCCGTTAATGCGCAAAGCAAAAGCCACGATCAGGTCGACCGCTGCACCGCCGGCTTCTCGGCGGCCGCCCGGGCGTCGCTGAGATTGTGTGCGGTGTTGATCAGCGCGATATGGGTCAGCGCCTGCGGGAAATTGCCGGCCTGCCGGCCGGCGCCGCTGTCGAACTCCTCCGCCAGGAGCCCGAGATCGTTGGCGACCGCCACCACGCGGTCGAACATGGTCTGCGCCTTGTCGACATCGCCCGCCAGCACATGGGCATCGGCGAGCCACAGGCTGCAGGCCAGGAACGCGCCCTCGATCGGCTGGATTTCATCGGAAACCTCGCGCGGATCGTGGCGCAGCACGAAGCCATCGCGGATCAGGTGCCGCTCGATCGCATCGATCGTGCCGCGGATGCGCGGATCGGCTGGCGGCAGGAAGCCGACCGACGGCAGCAGCAACAGGCTGGCGTCGAGCAGTTGTGAGCCGTAGCTCTCGACAAAGCTGTTGAGGCCGGCATCGAAGCCCCGTTGGCAGACATCGCGGTGGATGGCCTCGCGCAGCACCCGCCATTTCACCAGCGGCGCCTTGAAGCCGAACCGCTCGGCGCTCTTGATGGCGCGGTCGAAGGCGACCCAGCACATCACCTTGGAGAACACGTAGTGTCTTGGCTGGTCGCGGCGCTCCCAGATGCCGTGATCCGGTTGGTCCCAGACCTCGGCGAGATGATTGACGACCGTACACTCGAGCGACCAGTTCTCCTCGTCGAGCTTCAGCCTGGCCATGCGGGACTGGTGGAACGCGTCGATCAGCTCGCCATAGACGTCGAGCTGCAGTTGCGCATGCGCGGCGTTGCCGACGCGGACCGGCTGCGCGCCTTCGTAGCCGGGCAGCCATCCGGCCTCCCATTCCAGCAGGCGCCGCTGCCCCAGGATGCCGTACATGATCTGCATATTGGCCGGCGCGCCGGCCGCGGCCCGCAGCAGCCAATTGTGCCAGGCCGCCGCCTCCTCGGTGTAGCCCGAATTCATCAGCGCCAGCAGCGTGAAGGTGGCGTCGCGCAGCCAGCAGAACCGGTAGTCCCAGTTGCGCGCGCCGCCGAGCTTTTCCGGCAGTGAGGTGGTGGGCGCCGCGACGATGCCGCCGGTCGGCCTGAAGGTCAGCGCCTTCAGCGTGATCAGCGAGCGCATCACGAGGCCGCGTTGATCGCCGCCGTCATAGGTCGAGCGGCTGCACCATTCCTTCCAGTAGTCTTCGGTATCCCTGAGCGCCGCCTCGGGATCGATCGGCTGGGGCACCAGCTGATAGGACGCTCCGTAGGTCAGCACGAACGGCACTGTGTCGCCCTCGCCGACCTCGAAATCGGCGATCGTGGTCAGATCCTTGCCGCGGGTTTCGACCGGCGTACGCAGCACCGTCATGTCCTGGCCACTGATTGCGAGCAGCCCTCGCCGTCGGGGTTCTTCTTCACCCAGGGGACATCGACCCCGAAGCCGAAGCCGAAGCGGATCACCAGCTCCATGTGCATCCTGACGCGGCCGCTGATGCCGCGAACCAGGCGCACCACGTCGGAGGCGTGGCCGCGCGGCGGCATGAAGTCGATCAGGTCGACCACGCCGCCCTCGGTCTCGAACCGCGTCTCCAGGATCAGCGTATCGTCCCGATAGCGGCGCGAGGTCCGTCTGATCGCCTCTGCAGGCGCCAGCAGCCAGCGGCCGTTCTTCGGCGCGCCAAGCAGCGCCGCGAAGCAAGCGTCGGAATCGAATGCCGGCCAGCACAGCCAGTCGATCGCGCCGTCGCGGCCGACCAGCGCCGCGGTCTCGCAATCGCCGATCAGTCCGTAGTCTTCGATACGGGAAGCCACGCGCCGTGCTCCGCGTTGTCAGGCGTGCGACCGTTCCCGGGTTGCGCGCTTGAGTGCGTCGATGTCGATCGCCGACGCGAGATGCTCGAGCGAGACCGGGAGCCGCCGTTTCCAGTTCGGATGCTCGTAGACGGTGCCGGGGATGTTCGGCTGATCGACGATGCCGAGCAGGTCCTCCATCGACACCGCCATTATCCGCGATCGCGTCCGCGCCAGGAAGCTCGCCACCGAATAGAAAGCGTGGCTGTGGATGTCGTGCCGGCGCAGCACCTCGTCGAGCTGGCCGAGCGCGCGCCAGCGCCCTTCGTCGGTCTCGCCGGGATCGATCCCGAGCGCGCGCTTGGTCTTGAGGTCGCTGAACGAGCGCCAGCCGGCATAGGTCGAGAGGTCGTGGGTGTTGAAGGTGACGAGCGCGTTCGGCAGATAATAGTCGGCGTTGCGGAAGACGCCATGGTCGTCCGTCTCGAACATCATCACCAGATAGGACCAGATACCCCAACCATTCATCTGCTCGCGGAAGCCTTCGGGTACGGTGCCGAGGTCCTCGCCGATCACGACGCAGCGGTTGGCCACGCTCTCCTGCGCGGTCGCCGCCAGCAGCGCCTCGAACGGCATCAGCACATAGGCGCCATTGGCAGGGCCGAAGCCGCGTGGCACGAGATAGAGCCGCTTGAGCCCGAAGGCGTGGTCGAGCCTGATCGCGCCGGCATGGTGCATCGAGGCGCGCAGCATCTGCCTGAACGGCTCGAAGGCACGCTGTTCGAGGCCCGCGGCGTTGAAGCCGGCAAGTCCCCAGTCCTGGCCTGCGGTGTTGAGCGGGTCCGGCGGCGCGCCGACGCCGAGATGGCGCGAGATCGCGGTTTGCTCGTTCCAGGCGTCGAAGCCATCCGACTGCACGCCGACCGCAACATCGAGATAAAGCCCGACCCGCATCCCGAGCTTGTGCGCGAGCGCCTGGCAGGCGCCGAGTTGGCGGTCCGCGGTCCATTGCACGAATTCGATGAACTCGACCTCGGCGGCAGAGTCGCGCGCCCGGCGCAGCTTGCCGCAGGCCGCGTCATTGGGCTGCCGCCATTCGTCCGGCCATTCCCACCACGGCGTGTTGAGCTTGTGCCTGATCACCTCGAAGCAGGCGAAGCGAGTCAGCAGCGCGCCGTGCTCCTTGCGATAATCCTCAAAATCCTGCCAGCGGCCGAGGCCGGGGTTGGCCTTGAAGGCGGCAAAGGCCGCGCGCAGCGCCCGCCATTTCAGCGCCGCGACGCCGACATAGTCGACCATGTCGTGGGAGCGCAGCTGCGCCAGCGCGGCTTGCGTCTCCGCATCGATGTGGAATTCGGCAATCTTCTCGACGTCGACATAGAGCGCGTTGAGGAACAGCCGGCTGTTCGGCGAATACGGGCTGCAATCGCCGGGCCGGTCATCGAACAGCGCATGCAGTGGATTGAGCCCGATGCCGTCGGCACCGAGCCGATTGGCGAATGCGAGCAGGCCTTCGAGATCGGTGAAGTCGCCGATGCCCCAGTTGCGCGCTGACCGTACGCCGTAGAGCTGGACCGCGATCACCCAGCAGCGATCAAACTCGCCGCCGAACGCACGTTCTGGCGCAACCAATAGCGGCAGCTCCTCGCTGCCCGATACGTCGGATAGCTGCAACCGGTGCACGCCTTCGGGGAGACCGGACGGCCACGTCACACTCCGCTCATGGGTCTCGCCTTGCGCGAGGACGCCAGTGCCATTCATGATCTTCCAGCGCACCGGCAGCTGGGCTGCCTCCGACAGCTGTGTTCGCCCGCCATCTCGGGTGCCATCTCGGGTGCCATGGCCGGCGCGGATCACGACGGGATCGGCGACGATCCGCCGCGGCGTCTGGGGCGGCAGCGCGTCGAGGATCGCGGTGAGCGCCTCGGGGGTTGTCACACGGCGGTGACCGCTGCCATCGATATACTCGGTCTGGATTCCGAGGGTCTGGGCTTTGGCGTAAGGGTCCATTCGGCACGCTACTTGCTCGCAACGGTATTGGGATCGTTGCTAAATTGTACAGATACGGGAAAGGGATAGTTGATGTTCAACGCTCTACCCTATCAGGCGTTCCCGCCGGGAACCATTGTCCGACGAGCGGCTTTCTATATGGATCTGGCGCGCCTCCTTCCCGGCGCGGGGACTTCATTTGCCTATTCAATGGCGGCATCACCGTGAACAAAACCGCCCGGCCTGTCGAGAGTGCCCACGGCACTTTTCATATCACCGATGTCTATCCGTCGGTTGATGGCGGCCGCTTTCCGGTCAAGCGCATCGCGGGTGAAGCCGTCGAGGTCTGGGCCGACATCTACCGTGACGGACATGACGTGATATCAGCAGCACTGGTGTGGCGGCGCGAGGGCGACGGCGAGTGGCAGATCGCCCCGATGACGCCGCATAGCGACGACCGCTGGGGCGGCGCCTTCGTGCCCGAGCGGCCCGGCCGCTACTCGTTCGCGATCGAAGCCTGGACCGACCAATTCGCCAGCTGGCGGCATCGCTTCGAGCAGAAGCAGCGCGACGGCACCGACCACACGCTGGACGCGCTCGAAGGCGCTGGCATGCTGACCCAGGCGCAAGCCGGGGGGCCGGCCGCGGCCGCCGTCATCATCAGGCAGTGCGAGATCTTTCTACAGACCGGCGAACCCGGCGCGCTGCTCGCGCCGGAATTGCGGGAGGCGATGGCGGGCAGCCAGTTTCGCCGCGACCTGGTGCGATCGCAGCTCTACCCCCTGACCGCGGACCGGCCGCGGGCCCGCACCGGCGCGTGGTACCAGATGTTTCCGCGCAGCCAGGGCAAGACATCAGGCAAGACGCCGGGCGCGCATGCGACTTTCAACGATTGCACCGCGCGGCTTCCAGATATCGCCGCGATGGGCTTCGACGTCGTGCTGCTGGCGCCGATCCATCCGATCGGGCGGCAACACCGCAAGGGCCGCAACAATGCCGCGCTAGCGCAAGCAAATGATCCCGGCAGCCCCTATGCGATCGGCGCAGCCGAGGGCGGCCACGACGCCGTGCATCCGGAGCTCGGCACGCTCGACGACTTCCGCGCTTTCGTGGCGGCATGCGAGATGCATGGCCTCGAGGTCGCGCTTGATTTTGCCGTGCAATGCTCGCCCGATCATCCCTGGCTGACCGAGCATCCGGAATGGTTCAAGCGGCGCCCGGACGGATCGATGCGCACGGCCGAACATCCGCCGCAGCGCTGGGACGATGTCGTCAACCCGGATTTCGGCTGCGAGGATGCCGGCGCGTTGTGGCGCGCAATGCGCGACGTCGTGCTGTTCTGGGTCGAGCAGGGCGTCAAGATTTTCCGGGTCGACAATCCGCACACCAAGCCGCTGGCATTCTGGGAATGGCTGATCCGCGAGGTGCAGGATCGCGATGCGGATGTGCTCTTCCTGGCGGAAGCCTTCGCGCGGCCGAAACTGATGAAGGGTCTCGCCAAGCTCGGCTTCACGCAGTCCTACAGCTACTTCACCTGGCGCACGCAGCGCGTCGAGCTCGAGCAATATCTCGGCGAGTTGATCGGCTACCCCGAGCGTGACTTCTTTCGGCCGAATTTCTTCGTCAACACACCCGACATCCTGCCTTTCCACCTGCAAAGCGGCGAATCCTGGATGTTCAAGTCGCGTGTCGCGCTGGCCGCGACGCTCTCAAGCAGCTACGGCATCTACAGCGGCCTCGAGCTCCTCGAGCACACGCCGGTCCCCGGCCGCGAGGAGTATCTCAACTCCGAGAAATACGAGATCAGGGTTCGCGATTGGGATCAGCCGGGGAACATCAAGCCCTACATCGCCGCCCTCAACCGGATCAGGCGTGCCAATCCGGTCTTGCAACAATTCGCGGATCTGCGCTTTATCAATGTCGATGACGGCGGCGTGATCGGCTTCGTCAAGCAGGCGACCGATCAGGGCAATGTGATCGCGGCCGCGATTGCGTTGTCGCCAGAGCCGCGTGAGGTCTGGCTTCCGCTCGGCGACGTCATGGTCGGCCGTGGCGAAGCTCGCCGCCCCGTCACGGAAGTGGAAGACCTTGCCACTGGCGAGCGCCATGCGCTCGAATGGGGAGGCGTCCGTCTACGCATCGATCCTGCGCGCGATCCCGCGTTGCTGTTGCGCTGTGTCGCCTGAAGGAGCCGACATGAACGTATTCTCCTCCGTCGATACCCAGGAGAAGGTCGCGACCGAGACCGCGGACCAGCTGTGGTACAAGGACGCCATCATCTACCAGCTCCACGTCAAGGCATTCGCCGACAGCAACAATGACGGCATCGGCGATTTCACGGGGCTGACGGAGAAGCTCGGCTACCTGCAGGAGCTCGGCGTCACCGCGCTGTGGCTGCTCCCGTTCTATCCCTCGCCCGGCCGCGACGACGGCTACGACATCGGCGACTATGGCGACATCAATCCCGATTTCGGGACGATGAAGGACTTCAAGCGCTTCATCCAGGAAGCCAAGAAGCGCGGCCTGCGCGTCATCACCGAGCTCGTCGTCAACCACACTTCGGACCAGCATGCCTGGTTCAAGCGCGCGCGCCGCAGTCCGCCGAATTCGAGCGCGCGAAGCTGGTACGTCTGGAGCGACACCGACCAGAAATACCTCGATACAAGGATCATTTTTACGGATACGGAAAAGTCGAACTGGACCTGGGATCCGGAAGCCGGCCAGTTCTACTGGCACCGCTTCTTCTCGCATCAGCCGGACTTGAATTTCGACAATCCGCGCGTGGTGCGCGCCATCGTGCAGGTGATGAAGCGCTGGCTCGACACCGGCGTCGACGGCTTCCGGCTCGACGCCATTCCCTATCTGTGCGAGCGCGACGGCACCAACAACGAGAACCTGCCGGAGACGCATGCCATCATCAAGCGGCTGCGCCAGGAGCTCGACGCCTATGCCAAGGGCAAGATCCTCTTAGCCGAGGCCAATCAATGGCCGGAGGACGTGCAGGAATATTTCGGCCATGGCGACGAATGCCACATGGCCTATCACTTCCCGCTGATGCCGCGCATCTACATGGCGATCGCGCAGGAGGATCGTTTCCCGATCACAGACATCCTGCGGCAGACGCCCGACATTCCGGCCGCGGCCCAGTGGGCACTGTTCCTGCGCAATCACGACGAGCTGACCTTGGAAATGGTCACCGATGTCGAACGTGACTATCTGTGGTCGACCTACGCCAACGACCCGCGTGCCCGCATCAATGTCGGCATCCGCCGCCGCCTTGCGCCGCTGATGGACAATGACCGCCGCAAGATCGAGCTGATGAACTCGCTACTGCTGTCCTTCCCCGGCACGCCGATCATCTATTACGGCGACGAGATCGGCATGGGCGACAACATCTATCTCGGCGATCGCAACGGCGTGCGGACGCCGATGCAGTGGTCGCCGGACCGCAACGGCGGCTTCTCGCGCGCCGATCCGGCGCGGCTCTACGCGCCGATGATCATGGACCCGGTCTACGGCTACGAATCCGTCAATGTCGAGGCGCAGTCGCGCAGCCTGTCGTCGCTGCTGTCGGCGACCAAGCGGCTGATCGCGGTGCGCAAGTCGACGCTCGCCTTCGGGCGCGGCACCATGACCTTCATCCGCCCGGAGAACCGCTCGGTGCTGGCCTATGTGCGCCAGTACCAGGGCGAAACGATCCTGTGCGTCGCCAATCTGTCGCGCTCGGCGCAGGCCACCGAGCTCGACCTCTCCGCCTTCAAGGACCGCATCCCGCTCGAGATGCTCGGGCGCACCCGCTTCCCGGCGATCGGCGAGCCGCCCTACATGATCACGCTCGCGCCCTACGGCTTCTACTGGTTCCAGCTGCAGGAGCGCGACAAGTCCGAGCCGGTGACGCCGCGCGCGGTGCCGGAATTCGAGACGCTGGTGGTGCCGATGAATTCGACCTGGATGTCGTTGGCGCACACCCGCGGCGTGTTCGAGCACGACGTGCTGCCCGGCCATCTCGCCCGCACCCGCTGGTACCCGGAGCGCTCGGCGAGTGCGATCCTGCCGATGCTGGTCTCCGCGATCCCGTTCTGCGACGTCGGCGACAACCGGCCGTGGCTCGCCTTCTTCGAGACCACGCAGCGCGGTACCACCAGCCGCTACGTGCTGCCGATGCAGATCGAGTGGGTTCGCTTCGACCGCGAGCGCTACAATCCGCGCGCCTTTGCCGCCGTGCGCCAGGGCGCGCGCGAGGGCACGCTGCTCGATGTCGCGACCGACCAGATCTTCACCGGCCTGTTCCTGCGCAATCTCAGGGAAAACCTCACGGTCGATGAAGGCGAACAGGGCGTGAAGCTCGAATTCCGGCCGACCAGCCGCTTCTCCGACCGGCCGGTGCGGCAGCCGGAGCGGATCCGCGTGTTCGAGAACGATCAGCCGCATTCGACCGCGCTGGTCGACAATGAATACGTCACCAAGATCTACCGGAAGCTCGAGGTCGGCATCAATCCCGAGATCGAGATGGGCCGCTTCCTCACCGAAGTGGTCGGCTTTCCGAACAGCCCTGCCCTGCTCGGCACCGCCGAGCTGATCGAGGGCGACAAGCGCAGTGCTATCGCCGTGCTGCATGCGATGGTTGTCAACCAGGGTGAGCTCTGGACGGTCGCCGCCGCCCACCTCGACCGCCTGGTCGAACGACAGCGCCTGCTCTGGGTGAGCGAGAACCCGGCGGAGAACGGCGATCATGCCGCCTGGCTGCGCCACATGTCGCACAGCGGACAACGCCTCGCCGAGCTGCATATCGCGCTCGCCAGCAACCGCGACCTGCCGGACTTCGCGCCCGAGCCGACCAGGACCGAGGACCTGCAGCGCTGGAACGACGAGATCATGGCACGCGCCGAGCGCGTGTTCGACACGCTGAAGCAGCGGCGCGGCTCGCTGAAAGAATCCGACCGGCTGCTGGCCGATCAGTTGCAGGCTCAGCACGACATGCTGCCGGAGCGCCTCAAGGCGCTGCTGCCGCGCGAGACCGATGGATTCAGCATCCGCCATCATGGCGACCTGCATCTCGGCCAGTTGCTGGTCGTCAAGGACGACGTCTTCATCATCGATTTCGATGGCGGCCCCGGCCGCACCATCGCTGAACGCCGCCGCAAGGCGCCGCCGGCGCGCGATGTCGCCGGCCTGATCCGCTCGATCGACTATGCGGCGACCGTCGCGCTGGAGCGGGCGCTCAAGGTCGCCCCCGACGAGAGCGGCAGGCTGAGCCTCGCTCTGGCCGAATGGCGCGACCAGGCCGCGGACGCCCTGCTGGCGGCCTATCGCGTGACCATGGCCGGCCAGCGGCTGTGGCCTACTGATGCCAGGGCGGCCGATCGCCTGCTCAACTTTTTCCTGCTTGAGAAAGCCTTCTACGAGATCGAGTATGAGCTGGCCAACCGGCCAGATTGGCTCCGCGTCCCACTGACTGGCCTGTTGAGACTCCTGGCCCAACAGCCGCATGAGGTTGCATGACCAAATTGCCCGCCGAGGCCTATGCCATCATCGAGGGCCGCCACTCCGATCCCTTCCACTATCTCGGACTGCACACCGAGGGGGATCGCAGCGTCGTGCGCGCCTTCCTGCCTGATGCCAGCAATGTCGAGGCGATCGGCGAGCATGGCGAGACGGCGCCGCTGGCAAAAATCCATGATTCCGGCCTGTTCGCAGGTCCCCTGCCGAACGGTTCGACGCGCTACCAGCTCCGCGCCCGCTTCGGCGACAACGTCGTCGAACTCGAGGATGCCTACCGCTTTCCGCCGATCCTGAGCGATTTCGACCTCTATTTGCTCGGCGAGGGCACCCATCAACGCGTCTACGACACACTCGGCGCGCATCCGATGACGCTCGACGGCGTCGACGGCATCGGCTTCGTGGTGCTGGCGCCGAATGCGCGGCGGGTCAGCGTGGTCGGCGACTTCAATTTCTGGGACGGACGGCGTCATCCGATGCGGGTGCGCGGTCCGGGCTATTGGGAGCTGTTCATCCCGCGTGCGCGCGTCGGCGACCACTACAAGTTCGAGATCGTCGCGCGGAACGGCCAGCATCTGCCGCTGAAGTCCGATCCCTTGGCGTTTGCCGCCGAGGTGCGTCCGAAGACCGCCTCGATCGTGATCGATGAGCGCAAGATCTCGCACCCGCGCCCGGCGCCCGACCGCGTCAACGCGCTGAGCTCGCCGATGTCGATCTACGAGGTCCATCTCGGGTCGTGGCGGCGCAAGGGCCGCAACGAGTGGCTGACCTATCGCGAGATGGCCGAGCAGCTTCCCGCCTACGCCAGCGACATGGGCTTTACCCATATCGAATTCCTGCCGATATCAGAGCATCCGTTCGACGGCTCCTGGGGCTACCAGCCGACCGGCATGTTTGCGCCGACCAGCCGCTTCGGCTCACCCGATGATTTCGCCGCGCTGATCGATGCCTGCCATGGCGCAGGCCTCGCCGTGCTGCTCGACTGGGTCCCCGGGCATTTCCCCGATGATCCGCACGGCCTCGGCCATTTCGACGGCACCGCGCTCTACGAGCACGCCAACCCGTTGCAGGGCCGCCATCTCGATTGGGGCACGCTGATCTACAATTACGGGCGCACCGAGGTCACCAATTTCCTGGTGTCGAACGCGCTCTTCTGGCTCGAGCGCTACGGCATCGACGGGCTGCGCGTCGACGCCGTCGCCTCCATGCTCTACCTTGACTACAGCCGACCAGCGGGCGGCTGGATCCCGAACAAATATGGCGGCCGGGAGAACATCGAGGCGATCGACTTCCTGCGCCGCTTCAACACCGAGCTGTTCGCGCATTTTCCGCAGGCGACGACGGCGGCGGAGGAATCCACCGCGTGGCCGCAGGTGTCGCGTCCGGTCGAATATGGCGGGCTCGGCTTCGGCTACAAGTGGAACATGGGCTGGATGCACGACACGCTGAAATACATCGGCAAGGATCCGATCCACCGCAAACACCATCACGGGGACATCCTGTTCGGCCTGCAATACGCCTTCTCGGAGAACTTCATCCTGCCGCTGTCGCATGACGAGGTCGTGCACGGCAAGCGTTCGATCCTCGGCCGCATGCCCGGCGACGACTGGCAGCGCTTTGCCAATCTGCGTGCCTATTACAGCTTCATGTTCGGACACCCCGGCAAGAAGCTGATGTTCATGGGCTGCGAATTCGGCCAGGAGCGCGAGTGGAATCACGATCACTCGATCGATTGGCATTTGCTCGACCAACCGAAGCACCGGGGCATTCAAAACCTGATCCGCGACCTCAACCGGCTCTATCGCGCGCTGCCGGCACTGCATGAGCTGGACTGCGACCAGGCCGGCTTTGAATGGGTCATCACCGACGACGCCAACAACAATGTGTTCGGCTGGATCCGCAAGGGCAATGACGCGCGCGCACGCTGCCTCGTGGTCGCAAACTTCTCGCCCAACGTCTATCGCAACTATCGCGTCCGCGTGCCGTTCGCGGGCAAGTGGCACGAGGTGCTCAACTCGGATTCTGCACATTACGGCGGCACCAATGTCGGCAACATCGGCGAGGTACGTGCCTCGGAGGGCGCCACGCCGGAATTGAACCTGACCATTCCGCCGCTGGCTGCGATCTTCCTTGTACCGGAAAGCTGATTCATGCGACTGAGCGGGGGAACGTCCGCGCGGCTTGGTGCAAGCTGGGACGGCAGAGGCACCAATTTTGCGCTGTTCTCGGCCAATGCGGAGAAGGTGGAGCTGTGCCTGTTCGACGGCCAAGGCCGCCGCGAGCTCGAGCGGATCGAGCTGCCGGAACGCACCGAGGACGTCTGGCATTGTTACCTAAACGACGTCTCGCCCGGCCAGCTCTACGGCTATCGCGTCTACGGGCCGTATGCGCCGGAGCGCGGCCACCGCTTCAACGCCAACAAGCTGCTGCTCGATCCCTATGCCAAGCGGCTCGCCGGCCGGCTGGTGTGGAACGATGCGCATTTCGCCTACCGCACCGGCAGCGCGCGCGAGGACCTCTCGTTCGACCGGCGCGACAATGCCCGCGGCATGCCGAAGGCGGTCGTGGTCGACGAGACCTTCAACTGGGGCCGCCGCGAGATCCGGCCGCACATTCCCTGGGAAGACACCATCATCTACGAGGCGCACGTCAAGGGCCTGACGCAGAAGCGCGAGGATGTGCCGCCGAATTTGCGCGGCACCTATGGCGGCTTGTCGTCGCCGGCGATGATCGACCACCTCAAGCGGCTCGGCGTCACCACCATCGAGCTGCTGCCGATCCACGGCCTGATCGACGACCGCGTGCTGGTCGAGAAGAAACTGTCGAACTACTGGGGCTACAACACCCTCGCCTTCTTCGCGCCCGAGGCACGCTATGCCCAGGACAATGCGCTGGACTCGTTCCGCACCACCGTGGCGCGGCTGCACGATGCCGGCATCGAGGTGCTGCTCGACGTGGTCTACAACCACACCGCCGAGGGCAACCATATGGGCCCGACGCTGTGCTTCCGCGGCATCGACAACGCCTCCTACTACTGGCTGAACCGCGAGAACCCGCGCTTCTATGACGACTTCACCGGCTGCGGCAGCTCGGTCAACCTCACCCATCCGCGCGTGCTGCAGATGGTGATGGATTCGCTGCGCTACTGGGTCGAGGTCTGCCACGTGGACGGCTTCCGCTTCGATCTCGCCACCACCCTGGCGCGGGGGCCGAACGGGTTTGATCGCAACCATCCGTTCCTCACCGCGATCCGCCAGGACCCGGTGCTGGCGACCGTGAAGATGGTCGCCGAACCCTGGGACCTCGGTCTCGGCGGCTACCAGGTCGGCGCGTTCCCATCGCAATGGTCGGAATGGAACGACCGTTACCGCAGCGCGATGCGGCGCTACTGGAGCGGCGAAGGCAGTCTGATCGGCGACATCTCGGGCCGCATGACCGCCTCCTCGGATCTGTTTCACCACGACAACCGCGCGACCCGCGCCAGCGTCAACCACATCACGGTGCATGACGGTTTCACGCTCGCCGACCTCTTCAGCTACAACGAGAAGCACAACGAGGCCAATGGCGAGGACAATCGCGACGGCTCCAACGACAATCACAGCAACAATTGCGGCCATGAAGGCCCGACCGACGATCCCGCCATCGTCGCGCTGCGGCGCCAGCTCCGGAAGAATGCGCTGGCCTGCCTGCTGCTTGCACAGGGCACGCCGCTGATCCTCGCTGGCGACGAAGTCGCCAACACCCAAGGGGGCAACAACAACGCCTATTGCCAGGACAATGAGACCGGCTGGATCGGCTGGGAGAACGTCGGCACCGATGATGACGCCATCGATTTCATCGGCCACCTCACCGCGCTGCGCCGCCGCTTCGGCCAGATCCGCTGCCAGCGCTGGCTCGACGGCCGTCGCACCGACGGAAGCTATGGCGTGCTATGGCTGACGCCTGCGGCCGAGGAGATGAAGGAATCCGACTGGAAATTCCCGGAGAGCCGCTTCCTGGCCTATGTGCTGGGGCCGATGGAACCAGGGCAGGAGCCGATCTTTATCGTGATCAATGCCGCGCCGCAGGAGATCGTGTTCAGGATGCCGAGGATAGCGGAATACAGCAGCTGGCAGCAGGTCTTGAACACGACCAAGGCGGAGCAAACGGCGGAGCAATTCGCATCCGGCGCCGATACCACCGCACCGCCGCGCTCGGTGCTGGCATTTGCAGGCTCCGCATGAGCACACAGCATTTCGGCGCCGAGCTGACACCCGATGGCGCGCGCTTCCGGCTCTGGGCGCCGGGGGCCAAGCGCGTCGACCTGCTGCTCGACAAGCCGCATGCGCTGACGCGCGATGCCGCCGGCTGGTATGTCGCCGAAATCCCGGGCGCGCGCGCCGGCACCCGTTACAAATTCCGCATCGATGACGAGATCGACGTCCCGGATCCCGCCTCCGCCTTCCAGCCAGACGACGTGTTCGGCCCGAGCGAGGTGATCGATCACTCGGCGTTCAAATGGCGCGCCACGGAATGGCGCGGACGCCCGTGGCACGAGGCCGTCATTCTCGAGGCGCATGTCGGCACCTTCACGCCGGAAGGCACCTATCGGGCCATGATCGACAAGCTCGATCATCTGGTCGCAACCGGCATCACCGCGCTCGAACTGATGCCGCTGGCGGATTTCGCAGGGAAACGCAACTGGGGCTATGACGGCGTGCTGTGGTATGCGCCCGACAGCGCCTACGGCCGGCCCGACGACCTGAAGACCCTGATCGATGAAGCGCATCTGCGCGGGCTGATGGTGATGCTCGACGTCGTCTACAACCATTTCGGCCCCGAGGGGAATTATCTCGGCCGCTATGCGCCGACCTTCTTCAGTGACGCGCATACGCCGTGGGGCAACGCGATCGATTATCGCGTGCCCGAAGTGCGCGCGTTTGCGATCGGCAGCGTCGTGAGCTGGCTGCGCGACTATCGCTTCGACGGGCTGCGCTTCGACGCGGTCAACACCATCGTCGAAGCCGGCGAAATCTTCGTCATCCATGACTTCAGCAAGGCCGCCGGCAAGTTCGCCGCCGAGACCGGCCGGCAGATCAATCTCGTGCTCGAGAATGGCGACAACATCGCAAGCCTGCTCGATGCCACCGAAGACCCGCCGCACGGCAAATTCCGCGGACAGTGGAACGACGACTACCAT
This sequence comes from Bradyrhizobium septentrionale, assembly GCF_011516645.4. NCBI lineage: Bacteria > Pseudomonadati > Pseudomonadota > Alphaproteobacteria > Hyphomicrobiales > Nitrobacteraceae > Bradyrhizobium > Bradyrhizobium septentrionale. The sequence continues at coordinate 392,391 of NZ_CP088285.1, forward strand.
CACGCCTGGCACGTGCTGCTGACCGGCGAAACGCAGGGCTACTATGGCGACTATCGGGCGCCGAAGCAGGATCTCGCCCGCGCGCTGTCGTCCGGCTACATCTATCAGGGCGAAGTCTCGGAGTTCTGGGGCGGCAAGGCGCGCGGCGAGCCGAGCGGCGCGCTGTCGCCGACCTGCTTCATCAATTTCCTGCAGAACCACGACCAGATCGGCAACCGGCCGCTCGGCGATCGCCTTGTCAGCATTGCGAAACCGGAAGCGGTCGCGGCGGCGCTCGCGGTGACGCTGATCGCGCCGACCACGCCGATGCTGTTTATGGGCGAGGAATGGGGCGCGACGACGCCCTTCCCGTTCTTCTGCGATTTCAAGGGTGACCTCGCCAACGCCGTCCGCGCCGGTCGGCGCAGGGAGTTCGCCTGGGCCTATGCCAAATATGGCGACGACATTCCCGATCCGCTCGCCGCGGCGACGGTGCGATCGGCGGTGCTCGACTGGGCGGCGCTCGGCCACGATCCGGCGCGCGCGCGGCTCACCCTGGTGCGTGACCTGCTCGCCGTGCGCCGGCGCGAGATCACGCCGCGGCTTGCAAGAGCCCGGTTTGGCGACGCCAGAGTGGCGGGTGACCTCTTGACCGCGCATTGGCAGATGGGCGACGGCCGCACGCTGCGGCTCACAGCCAATTTGTCGGATCGCGCCATCACCGGCGCAGCGGAGCCGAAGGGAACTGCGATCTGGGGCGGCGCGTTGTCGAGCGACCTCCCCGGCTGGGCGGTGCGCTGGCACATCGGATAGCACAATGCCTTCGGCGATCCCGATCGCGACATACCGACTGCAACTCACCGCCGATTTCGACTTCGATGCCGCCGCCGGCGTCGTGCCGTATCTGAAGGCGCTCGGCATCAGCCATGTCTATGCCTCGCCCTTCACGAAGGCGCGCAAGGGCTCGACCCATGGCTATGACGTCGTTGACCACACCAAGTTCAACCCGGAACTCGGCGGCGAAGAGGGCTTCGCGCGGCTCAGCGATGCGCTCAAGCGCAACGACCTCGGCCTGATCCTGGATTTCGTGCCGAACCATGTCGGCGTGCATTTTGCCGACAATCCGTGGTGGCTCGACGTACTGGAATGGGGACCACTGTCGCCGCATGCGACCTCGTTCGACATCGACTGGGACCTGCTGCCCTATCGCGCGCGCGGCGGCGTCCTGCTGCCGATCCTCGGCTCGTCCTATGGCCAGGCGCTGGAACGTGGCGAGATCGAACTGCGCTATGACGCCAACGAAGGCAGTTTATCCGCCTGGTATTTCGAGCACCGACTGCCGATCGCGCCGGAGCGCTATGGCGAGGTGCTGCGGACCGTCGTGCGCGAGGCCGCCGCTGAAGACAGTCCGGCCGGACGCGCGATGCTCGAACTCGCCGCCCGGTATCGCGGACTGCGTCACCCCAACCGCAAGGAGGCCCCGGCACTGAAGGCGGCGATCAAGGCGATCGCGGGCAGCGCCGAGATCATCGCGCGCGGGCTCGATGCTTACAGGGCGGGCGAGGACCGCCCTGCCCAGACGCTGGCGTTGCATCACCTGCTGGAGCGCCAGCACTACAAGCTCGGCCATTGGCGGCTCGCCTCCAGCGACATCAACTATCGCCGCTTCTTCGACGTCAACACACTGGCCGGCCTTCGCGTCGAGGACGCCGCCACCTTCGAGGCGAGCCACAGCCTGGTGAAGCGGCTGGTCGCCGAGGACCGGCTGCAGGGCCTGCGGCTCGACCATATCGACGGCCTGCGCGATCCCGCGCAGTATTTCCATCGCCTGCGCCGCCTGATCCGCTCGGCGCAGGGCGCCAAGGCCAAGCCGTTCTACATGGTGATCGAGAAGATCCTCGGCGAGGACGAGAAGCTCACGAAATTCAGCGGCGTCCACGGCACCACCGGCTATGAGTGGATGAACACGATCAGCCAGGTGCTGGTCGATGCCAAAGGCCTCGAGCCGCTCAGCGAGATCTGGCGCCAGATCAGCAACCAGTCGCCGAACCTGACGCCGGTGCTGCGCGCGGCCAAGCGCCGCGTGCTGGAGACCTTGCTGACCAGTGAATTCACCGTGCTGGCGCGACTGCTCGCGCGCATCGCGAGCGGGCACTATTCCTCGCGGGACTTCTCGGCGGACAGCCTGCGGCAGGCGCTCGAGCTCTATGTGTTGCACTTTCCGGTCTATCGCACCTATCTCACCGCCTCCGGCCCGACCGCGCATGACCGCGCGCTGATCGACGAGACGATCGCGCGCGCCCGTGCCGACTGGTTCGCCGCCGATGAAGGCATTTTCGATTTCCTGCGCGACGCGCTGACCATGGACCTGCTGAAGCCCGGCCGTCCGCCGCACAGTGCGCCGCGCGTCCGGCGCTTCGCGCTGAAGGTGCAGCAATTCACCGGGCCGATGATGGCGAAGTCGCTGGAGGACACCACTTTCTATCGCTACCACCGCCTGCTGGCGCTGAACGAGGTCGGCGGCGATCCGGCGGCGAGCGCGCTCGCGCCCGAACGCTTCCACGCCATGATGACGGCCCGTATCAGCGAATGGCCGCACGGCATGACCTCGACCGCAACCCACGACACCAAGCGCGGCGAGGACGCCCGCACCCGCATCATGGCGCTCGCGGAAATCCCCGGCGAATGGACCAGCGCGGTGGCGCGCTGGAAGGTCCTGAACGCGCCGCATCTGGTGCTCGACGGCGAGATGCGCGCGCCATCGGCGACATTCGAATACATGCTGTATCAGGCCCTGCTCGGCGCCTGGGATCCAGACGATGAGTCCTTAGTCGCGCGCATCCAGGCCTATGCGCTGAAGGCCGCACGCGAGGGCAAGCAGGAGACCAGCTGGCTCAATCCGCACGAACCTTATGAAGCCGGCGTCAAGGCCTTCATCGCGCGGATTCTCGATCGCAAAACCTCGCCCGAATTCCTCGGCGCGCTGGAAACGCTGGCGCAACGCACCGCGCTGATCGGGGCGCTGAACTCGCTCAGCCAGATCACGCTGAAGGCGACGATGCCGGGCGTGCCGGACTTCTACCAGGGCACCGAAAGCTGGGACTTTTCGCTTGTTGACCCCGACAACCGCCGCCCGGTCGACTTTGCCGAACGCGCAGGAATGCTTGCGGCGCCGGAGATGCCGGATTGGGACGCACTGGCGCAGAGCTGGCGCGACGGCCGTCTGAAGTTCGCCTGGACGCGGCATTTGCTGCGGCTGCGCAACGAGCTGCGCGACGTCTTCACCAGCGGCGACTACCAGCCGCTCACCGTCAGCGGAGCGCATCGCGACCACGTCATTGCCTTCGCACGGCGCCATGGGCGCGACGCGGTCATCGTCGCGGTCGCGAAATCATTTGCGCCGTTCACTCAGGGCGGACGCAGCTGGCCGCGCCCCGAGGCCTTTGAGGGCGAGCTCGACGTGGCTGGATATCCGCTCCCGGGCGGCGAAAACAAGATTCAGCTTTCAGCGCTGTTCGCCGATCTGCCGGTCGCGGTGCTGAAGGCGAAGGCCGCGGCAGGCGCGAAGCAAGCCGCGAGGCGGGCGCGCTCGCACGGCTAGCCCCGCGGATCAACGCTTGGTCAGCAGCAACTGTCCGCGCTTCTGAATCGCAATCTGCGCGACTTCGGCAAAGCGCTGCAGCAGCCAGGGCAGCGTCACCTCGAGGCGCACATGGCTATCCTCGACATCGAGATGCCCGGCCGCGACCTGCCCTAGCGCGCGGACGCGAAAGCTCATGCGGTTGTCGTCCCAGCGCTCTTCATCGACACTCAACACCGGCACGCTCGCCACCGCGCGCGACAAGCCCGGCTTCAGGCGGCGCATGGCCTCGTCGCGGCCGAGGCTATGGGGAATCGAAACGATCAGCGGCGCCGACATCGCGGTGCACTCCTCCATGGATCATGTTGATGTAGTTCTGTTCCTCACAAATGGAAGATATGCCGACTTTATCGCGCCGCGAGTGCTGGAACCTTCACAGTTCCGGTTTGTTTCCTCACGCGAAGGGCAGAGACCACAGGCCCACGGAGCTGAGGAGAGCTTGAGATGTCAATTGGAACGATCATCCTTATTATTCTGGTCATTGCGCTGCTTGGCGGCTTCAGCGGCATCGGCGGCGGACCGTTCTACGGCACCGGCTATTACGGCGGCGGCGGTCTCGGCCTCGTGATCGTGATCTTGCTGATCCTGCTACTGCTCGGACGATTGTAGCGCGTGGCAGTGCTGTGCCCGATCCACATCAACGACTGTCATCACCCGCGAAAGCGGGTGATCCAGTATTCCAGAGACGCTGGCGATTGAACCGATAAGCCGCGGCGTACTGGATACCCCGCTTTCGCGGGGTATGACGACCTAAGCCAGCGGCACAGACTTGCCCAACATTTGCTACTGTGCCGCGAGCTTCTTCATCGCCGCCTTGATCGACGATGCCGCATCCTCGTAGCCGTCCCACGCCTTGGTCTTCGCCAGCAGCGCCGGCACTGTCCGCACCGTATACTTCTTCGGATCGAGATCGCCGCGCAGTTGCGGCCAGGTCAGCGGCATCGACACCGTCGCGCCCGGACGCGCCCGCGGCGACAACACCGCGACCGCGGTCGAGAGCCGATCGTTGCGCAGATAGTCGAGGAAGATCTTTCCGGTGCGCTTGGCCTTCGACATGTTGATCAGATAGCGCTCGGGGTCGTCCTGCGCCATCCACTGGCAGATGCCTTGCGCGAATGCCTTGGCTTCCTTCCACGTCACCTTGTCCCTGGCGCCTGCGAGCAGCGGTGTCACGACGTGAAGGCCTTTGCCGCCGGTGGTCTTGCAGAAGCTTTCGAGGCCCACGGCCGTGAGCCGCTGGCGCATGTCCTTGGCGGCATCGATGACGTCGCTGAACGCGACGTCGGGCGCGGGATCGAGATCGAACACCAGGCGGCCCGGTGTGTCATAGGCATCCGGCGCGCAATTCCAGGGATGCAGTTCGAGGCCGCCGAGCTGCGCGACCGCCGCCAGGCCCTCGATCTGGTCGATCTGAATATAGGGTTTGCGGTCGCCGGACACCTTGGCGAGCTTCAGGAGTTTTGACGTGCCGGCCATCGCGTGACGCTGGAAGAAAGTCTCACCCTTGATGCCATCAGGGGCGCGCACGATCGAGCATGGCCGGCCCTTGAGGTAGCCGATCATCCATGTGCCGACCGCCTCGAAATAGCTGGCGAGATCGAGCTTGGTCACCGGCTCGCCGTCGCCGGCGTCAGGCCACAACGCCTTGTCCGGATGGGAGATCGTGACGCCCATCACCTCGCCGGACGATTTCCCGGATGATCTTCCTTTGGCCATCGGCTTCACCACTGTGGTTACGACCGGCCGCTCGGCCTCGACCTCATGCGCCGGCTTGTCCTGGCGCAGGCCCTTGAATGCCGCCTGGCGGATGTTGCCGGCATCGGTCCAGCCGGCGAACTCGATCTCGGCGACCAGTTCCGGCTTCAGCCAGTGCACGTCGCGGGTTTTCTTCGGCGCGTCCTTGCCGCCGAACGGGCTCGTGTCGGATGCCGCGGCCTTCAGCGCCGGCATGATGCGGCGGACCGTGTCCTGGCCGAAGCCGGTGCCGACGATGCCGACAAAGGCCAGATGATCGCCGCGATAGACGCCGGCCATCAGCGAGCGGAATTTGCCGTTGGTGGTCTTCCAGCCGCCGATCACCACCTCATGGCCGGCGCGGATTTTTGCCTTGGTCCAGTCGTCGGACCGGCCGGAGCGGTAGGCGCCGTCGAGCCGCTTCGAGACGATGCCTTCCAGCCCGAGCTTGCGCGCGGAATCCAGCACGGCCTCGCCGCGCTCCTCGAAATGCTCGACATAGCGGATCAAGGGGTTCTTGCCCTTGCGCGCCGCGAGCAATTCCTTCAGCCGCGCCTTGCGCTCGGTGAGCGGCAGCGGGCGGAGATCCTCATTGCCCGCAAACAGCAGGTCGAAGGCGTAGAAGATCAGCCGGTCAGTCTTGCCGTCGGAGAGTGCGGCCTGCAGCGTCGAGAAATGCGGCATGCCGCCCTCGTCGAGCGCAACGATCTCGCCGTCGATCAGGACGTCCGGCAGCTTGCCGGCTTCCTTGGCGATCGCGCCGAACTTGTCGGTCCAGTCGAGCGCCTTGCGGGTCTTCAGGTCAACCTCCCCGTCCTCGACGCGGAGCTGCACGCGGTAGCCGTCGAACTTGATCTCGTGGCACCAGCCCGTGCCGTTAGGCGGGCTCTCGACCGCGGCGCAGAGTTGCGGCGGAACGAAGTCCGGCATCTCCGCCACCTGCTTCGGGTGCGCCTTTGATTGTGCCTCCAATTTCGCCTTGGGCGCCGGCGCCTTGGTCTTCGCGCGCGCGTCCGCGGCCATGCCGCGATTGGACTGCCAGACCGCGTCCGCTTTGGCCTTGCCGTTGCCCTTGGCCAGCATGAAGGGCTTCGGCGCGCGGCCCTTGCCGGCGGCGATCTCTGCCATCGAGCGGCCGGAGGCGACCGAGCGGTCCTCGTCGAGGATCGCCTCGCCGTTGCCGTCAACGGCATATTCGTCGCGGTGCTTGATCAGGAGCCAGTTGGTGCGCTTGCCGCCAAAGCGGTCGTTCTTCATCCGCACCAGCACCCAGCTGCCGTGCAGCTTGTCGCCGTGCAGCGTGAACTTCAGGTCGCCCTTCCTGAAGCCGCGCTCGGGATCGTCAGATTCCCAGGTGCCGCGGTCCCAGAGCTGCACCGTGCCGCCGCCGTACTGGCCTTCCGGAATCGTGCCTTCGAAATCGCCGTAGTCGAGCGGATGATCCTCCACCTCGACCGCGAGTCGCTTGTCATGCGGATCGAGCGAGGGCCCGCGCGTCACCGCCCAGGACTTGAATACGCCGTCGAACTCAAGCCGAAAATCATAATGCAGCCGCGTCGCGTCATGCTTCTGGATCACGAAGCGACGTTGCGTCGCGGACGCTACCTTGACGTCGCCCGACGGCTCATTGGTCTTCTCGAAGTCGCGTTTCTTGCGATAGGTGGTGAGGTTTCTCAGCGACACGTACAGGCCTCGGCACAAACGGCGGCCGCCGCGAGCCTGCGGCCATCAGGAACCAAAACCTACGGTATCCGTTCAAGTTCCAAACTCAAGCTGTTTGGAGGCGATCATGGCCGCTCCCCGCGCCTACTGGAAAGGCACGCTCAAACTGTCGCTGGTGTCGTGCCCGGTGGCGCTCTACCCGGCCTCGACGGCGGTCGAGAAGACACGCTTTCACATGATCAATCGGGAGACCGGCAACCGGCTGAAGCAGCAGATGGTCGATGCCGAGACCGGCGACGTCGTCGAGGGCGACCAGAAGGGCAGCGGCTACAAGGTCCGCAAGGGCAAATATGTCGAGATCGAGAAGGACGAGCTCGAGGCGGTCCAGATCGACAGCAACCACACCATCGATATTGATTCCTTCGTGCCCGAGGGCGAGATCGACAAGCGCTATCTCGACCACCCCTATTACATCAGGCCCGACGGCAAGGCCGGCGCCGACGCGTTCGCGGTGATCCGCGACGCCATGAAGGACCAGGATCGGGTCGCGCTGGCACGCATCGTGCTGACCAACCGTGAGCACGTGATCGCGATCGAGCCGCTCGACAAGGGCATGCTCGGCACCACCCTGCGCTACCCGTACGAAGTCCGTGATGCCGACGATTATTTCGACGACATCAAGAGCCCGAAGGTCACCAAGGACATAATCGAACTTGCCGGCCACATCCTCAACAGCAAGGTCGCGCGTTTCGACCCATCGAAATTCAGGGACGAGTACGAGACCGCGTTGAAAGCGCTGGTACGCCGCAAGGCCGCCGGCAAGCCGATCAAGGCCGTCGAGCGTGAGGAGAAGCCCAGCAATGTCGTCAATCTGATGGATGCCCTGAAGCAGAGCCTGAAAGACCGGAAAGGCGGCGCGAAGCGCGCGCACTCCAGTGCGCGCCGCCCGGCCTCGCACCGCCGTGCCGCGAAGAAGGCGCACCGGTCCGGTGCGCGGTCGCGAAAAGCTGGTTGAGCTGAGTATCACTCGTCATGCCCGGGCTTGACCCGGGCATCCATCTTCTTGGAGAGGAAAGACGTGGATGGCCGGGTCAAGCCCGGCCATGACGGAAGGAGGCAGTTCGGCCTTACCGCTTATTCGAACTCTTGCGCTTCTTCGCGGCCTTCTTTGCCGTCTTGCGCTTCTTCGCCGTCTTCTTCGGCACCTTCCGCCCCTTGGCGCGGGCCTCGGATAGTCCGATCGCGATGGCCTGCTTGCGGCTCGTCACCTTCTTCTTCGAGCGGCCGCTGCGCAGCGTCCCGGCCTTGCGTTTCTTCATCACACGCTCGACATCACCAGATGCCTTCCGCGAGTATTTCCTTGCCATGGCTTCTCTCCCGGTAAGGGAAACCAAGCCTTGACGGAGACGAAGGTTCCGATCGCTGTGACAGCTCAGTCCGCCGCGCGCAGCCGATAGCCGATGCCGGTCTCGGTCAGCACGAATTGCGGGCGTTCGGGATCGGCCTCGATCTTCTGACGCAGCTGGCGCACATAGACGCGCAGATATTGCGCGTCGGTCAGTTCGTCCCATAATTCCTTCAGCAGGAAGCGGTGGGTCAGCACCTTGCCAGCGTGCTGCACCAGCACGCGCAGCAGGTCGTATTCCTTCGGCGACAGCTTGATCTCCTTGTCGCCGACCTTGACGATCCGGCGCACCAGATCGACTGAGAGATCGCCGGAGCGAAACACCGGACGCTCGCCCTGCACCTGCAACTGGTGGCGCAGCGCCGCGCGCAGCCGCGCCAGCAATTCATCCATGCCGAACGGCTTGGTCAGGTAATCGTCGGCGCCGAGATCGAGCGCCTGCACCTTGCCGGCCTCGTCGCCGCGGCTCGACAGCACCACGATAGGGACGCTCTCGTTGCGGCCGCGGATCATGCGCAGCAGATCGTGGCCCTGGATGTCGGGCAATCCGAGATCGAGGATGATCAGCGCCGGCCCCTCGCCCAGCATCTCCAGCGCCAGCTTGCCGTTGGAGGCCTCGAGGATGTCGTAGCCCTGTGTGCTCAGCCCCATCCGCAACAGCTTGCGGATCGGCGGCTCATCGTCGATGACCAGGACCTTGATGGGGATAGCATTCATGCAGCGGTGTCCAGCGCGGTGGTGTCGGCCGTAACAGGCAGGCGGATGGTGATGACGGCGCCGGTCCGGTCGGATCGGTTGGCCGCCGCGATCGTGCCGCGCATCGCCTCGACGAAGCCGCGCGAGATCGCAAGGCCGAGGCCGGTGCCGGGGCGGACATGGTCGCCCTTCTCGGCGCGATAGAACTTGTCGAACACGCTTTCGAGCTCGGTGGCCGGAATGCCGTTGCCTTCATCGAGGATCTGCAGCGTCACCGCGTCACGGTCGCGGCCGCCGCGGATCGAGATCGTGGTGTCCGACGGGGCATATTTGGCGGCGTTGTCGAGCAGGTTGAACAGCACCTGCTCGAACAGCACGGCGTCGAGCTCCAGCATCGGCAGGTCGGCTGCGAGCTCCAGCGACACCCGGTGGTGCACCAGGATCTTGCCCGCCCGGCGCAACGCGCTGCCGACGATTTCGCCGACATCGTGCCGCGCCGTGTTCGGCACGATCGCGCCGGATTCCAGCTTGGTCATGTCGAGCAGATTGGCGATGAAGCGGTTCAGCCGCTCGGATTCGTCGATCACGGTGGCGAGCAAATCATGCTTCTGGGCATCGCTCAGGCTGGCGCCGAGATCGCGCAGCGCCGAGGCCGAGCCGAGCACCGAGGCGAGCGGCGTCTTCAGATCATGCGAGATCGAGGTCAAGAGCGCACCGCGCAGCCGATCGGATTCGACGGTGCGCTTGACCCGATCCATGTCCTCGACCAGCAGCACGCGCTCGATCGCCAGCGCGCCCTGATCGACCAGCGCGTCGAGCAGCCGGCGCTGGTCCGGCGTCAGCAGCGGCCCGGTGCGATCGTCGTCGATACCGATCACCCCGATCGGGCCGCGGCCGGTGCGCATCGGCAGGAACAGCCGCTTTCCCCCCGGCAACGTGTCCGAGCCGCGGCCGGCCGGGCGATCGTTGCCCCAGGCCCAGTTGGCGGCGGCAAGGTCGGCCTGATCGAGCTGGTCTTCCGGCGGATAGCCGGTCTTGACGGTCAGCATCCCGTCCTCCGGCAGCAGCAATACCACGCGCACCTTGAGCATCAGCGCGATCTGGTAGGCGGTCGCCCACAGCACGTCATCGAGCGTCGCGGTGCCGGCAAGCTTGCGGCTGAAGGCGTAGAGCGATTCGGTGGTGCGGACGCGGCCGATCGCGGTGTCGGCCTGGATGCGCACCCGCGCCGCGACGTTGGAGACGATCAGCGCGATCAGCATGAAGAAGAAGAACGCCGCGACATTGGTCGGGTCGGTGATGGTGAAAGTATAGACCGGCGGCAGAAAGAAGAAATTGTAGCACAGCGAGGCGGCGACGCTGGCCAGCAGCGACGGCCACAGGCCGTAACGCGCCGCGGCGCCGACCACGGCGGTGAGGAAGACGAGGTCGACATTCTCGATGCCGAAGAATGGCTGGATCAGCTTGGCCGCGCCCAGGCCGATTGCCACCAGCAGCAGCGACATCAGATAGGGCCGCGGATTGAACGGCTCCTGCCGCTGCGCGGTCTGCACCGCCGCCTTGCCGACCGGCAGCTCGTCGCCGGCGATCACGTTGACGCTGATATTGCCGGCGCGGCGCACCAGATCGTGCACCACCGAGCCGTGGGTCAGCTCGAACCAGCGCGAACGCGTCGACTTGCCGATGATGATCTGGGTGACGTTGTTGGCCTGGGCAAAATTGATGACGTCGTCGGCGATGCGGCGGCCGACGCCGGGAAGCGTCAGCGCCTCGCCGCCGAGCGATTCGGCAAGCCGCATGGTGTCGGCAAGCCGGTCGCGCTGCTCGTCGCTCAGTTGCAGACTGCGCCGCGTCTCGATGCTGACGGCGGTCCACTGCGCATGCAGCCGGTCGGCCAGGCGTTTGGTGTAGCGCACGAGGCCGGCCGCGCGCGGGTCCTCGCTGAGGCAGACAAGGATGCGCTCGCCGGCCGCCCAGGGACCCTGGATGGCATTGGCCTGCATGTGGGTGAGCAGCTGCTCGTCGACCCGCTCGGCGGTGCGGCGCAGCGCCAGCTCGCGCAGCGCGGTCAGATTTCCGGGCGAGAAATAATGCTCCAGCGCCCGCTCGGCCTGCTTGGGCACATAGACCTTGCCCTCCTTCAGCCGCTGGATCAAATCGTCCGGCGTGAGGTCGATCAGCTCGATGGCGTCGGCGCGATCGACCACCGAGTCCGGCACGGTCTCGCGCACCCGCACATGGGTGATCTGCGCGACGACGTCGTTGAGGCTCTCGATGTGCTGGATGTTGATCGCGGTGTAGACGTCGATGCCGTGCGACAGCAGCTCCTCGACGTCGAGATAGCGCTTGGGATGCCGGCTGCCCGGCGCATTGGTGTGGGCGAGCTCGTCGACCAGCGCGAGCTGCGGCCGCCGCGCGATCAAGGCGTCGAGGTCCATCTCCTCGAGCGTCTGGTCGCGATAGGCCAGCCGTTTCCGCGGCAGCACTTCGAGGCCCTTCAGCAGCGCCTCGGTCTCCACCCGTCCGTGGGTTTCGACCACACCGACCACGACGTCGACGCCCGCCTTGAGGCGGGCGTGGGCGCTTTGCAGCATCTCGTAGGTCTTGCCGACGCCGGGGGCTGCGCCGATGAAGATCTTCAGCCGTCCCGAACGATCGGCCTCGCGGCGCGCCGCCTCCAGCAGCGCATCCGGCGAGGGTCGTTTTTCAGGGTCGCGCTGATTGGCCATACCGCAATATAGTCATCCTGCGAGTGGCGGCCTACTCCCCTATTTCGCGTTTGCCGCGTCCAGCGCCAGGTTGAGCGCAAGAACGTTAACGCGGGGCTCACCCAGCACGCCGGCAAAGCGGCCCTGGGTGTTCTGCGTCACCAGCTGCCGCACCGCATCCTCGGACATGCTGCGCGCCTTGGCGACCCGCGGCACCTGGAACAACGCGGCGTCCGGCGAGATGTCGGGATCGAGACCGCTGGCCGACGTGGTGACGAGATCGACCGGCACCGTCGCTGTCGGGTTCTCCGCCTTCAGCTTCTCGACGTCCTCCTTGATGCGGTCATTCAGCGCCTTGCTGGTCGGGCCGAGGTTGGAGCCGCCAGAATTGGCCGCGTTGTACGGCGCCGGCACGGTCTTGGAGGAATCGTTCGGATCGGGCGCGAGCGTTGCCGACGGCCGGCCGTGGAAGTATTTGTCCTCCTTGAACTCCTGCCCGATCAGGGCGGAGCCGATCACCTTGCCGTCCTTCTCGATCAGGCTGCCTTGCGCCTGCCTCGGAAAGATGACGCCGGCGATCCCGGTGATGGCGAGCGGATAGGCAAGGCCCGTGATCGCGGTCAGCAGGACCAGTACGAGAATGGCGGGGCGGATTTCTCTCAACATGATAGGTCTCCTAGTTCTCTTTCGTCATTGCGAGCGAAGCGAAGCAATCCATGGTTCAGCACCGGGATCGATGGATTGCTTCGTCGCTTCGCTCCTCGCAATGACGGTTGTGCGGGTTACGCCAGGCCCAGGGCGGCGACGATGAGGTCGATCGCCTTGATGCCGATGAACGGGATGATGATGCCGCCGAGGCCGTAGATCATCAGGTTGCGGCCGAGCAGCGCGCCGGCACCGACCGCGCGATACTTGACGCCCTTCAGCGCCAGCGGAATCAGCGCAATGATGATCAGCGCGTTGAAGATGATCGCCGACAGGATCGCGCTCTGCGGACTTGTCAGCCGCATCACGTTCAACACCTCGAGCTGCGGATAGAACGCGAGGAACATCGCCGGGATGATCGCAAAATACTTCGCGACGTCGTTGGCGATCGAGAACGTGGTCAGCGCGCCGCGGGTCATCAGCAGCTGCTTGCCGATCTCGACCACCTCGATCAGCTTGGTCGGGTTGGAGTCGAGGTCGACCATGTTGCCTGCCTCGCGGGCGGCCTGCGTGCCGGTGTTCATGGCGACGCCGACATCGGCCTGCGCCAGCGCCGGCGCGTCGTTGGTGCCGTCGCCGCACATCGCGACCAGCTTGCCCTTGGATTGCTCGTCGCGGATCAGCTTGAGCTTGTCCTCGGGCGTTGCCTGCGCCAGGAAGTCGTCGACGCCGGCCTCGGCCGCGATCGCGGCTGCGGTCATCGGATTGTCGCCGGTGATCATCACGGTGCGGATGCCCATGCGGCGCAGCTCAGCAAAGCGCTCACGGATGCCGCCCTTGACGATGTCCTTCAGGTGCACGACGCCGAGCAGCTTGCCGTCCTTGGCGACGGCCAGCGGCGTGCCGCCGGCCTTGGCGATCTCGTCGGCGATCGACTGTATCTCGCGCGCTTCCGCGCTCATCGTCGCCGCGACCGCACGAACGGTGTTGCCCGATGCGACCGTGCGGGGCGAGCCGCCGTCGACATAGCTGAGGATCGCGTCGACCGCGCCCTTGCGGATCGACGAGGAGCCGGCATCGATGCCGCTCATGCGGGTCTGCGCGGTGAACGGCACGAAGGTCGCGGCGAGCTCGTGCATGTCGCGGCCGCGGATGCCGTACTTCTCCTTGGCGAGCACCACGATCGAGCGGCCCTCCGGCGTTTCGTCGGCGAGCGAGGCGAGCTGCGCCGCGTCGGCAAGGTCCTGCTCGGAGACGCCGCGGATCGGGCGGAACGCCGTCGCCTGGCGGTTGCCGAGCGTGATGGTGCCGGTCTTGTCCAGGAGCAGCGTGTCGACGTCGCCGGCGGCTTCCACCGCACGGCCGGACATCGCCAGCACGTTGAAGCGCACCAGGCGGTCCATGCCGGCGATGCCGATCGCCGACAGCAGCGCGCCGATCGTGGTCGGGATCAGCGTGACGAACAGCGCCACCAGCACCACGACCGAGATCGAGCCGCCGGCATAGGCCGCGTAGCTCGGGATCGTCACCGTGGCGAACACGAAGATGATGGTGAGGCCCGCGAGCAGGATGTTGAGCGCGATCTCGTTCGGCGTCTTCTGCCGCTCGGCGCCCTCCACCAGCTTGATCATGCGGTCGATGAAGGTCGAGCCCTGCGCCGCGGTGATGCGGACGCGGATCCAGTCCGACAGCACCTGGGTGCCGCCGGTGACCGCCGAACGGTCGCCGCCGGATTCGCGGATGACCGGCGCGGATTCACCCGTGATCGCCGCCTCATTGACCGAGGCCACGCCCTCGATCACCTCGCCGTCGGACGGGATGTTGTCGCCGGCCTCGACCAGCACGACGTCGCCGACCTTCAGCGAGGTGCCGGGCACCATGCGATAGGTCCGGTCGGTGCCGGTGAGCAGCTTGGCCTGGCTCTCGGTGCGGGTCTTCTTCAGCGATTCCGCCTGCGCCTTGCCGCGGCCTTCAGCGACGGCTTCGGCGAAATTGGCGAACAGCACCGTGAACCAGAGCCAGAGGATGATCTGGAAGGTGAAGCCGAGGTTGGCGCCGCCGGTGACGAGGTCGCGCACGAAGATCACGGTGGTCAGCGCGGCCACGACCTCGACGACGAACATCACGGGGTTCTTCGCCATCAGGCGAGGATCGAGCTTGACGAACGCCGACCAGATCGCCGGCACCAGGATCTTCGGGTCGAGCATGGTCGACGCCGTCACCTGCTTCTGCAGTTTCATGGTTTCCATGGATGTCACTCCGGACGTATCGGATCAAAACAGGTTGTTGGCGTTCATGGCGAGGTGCTCGACGATCGGCCCGAGCGCCAGCGCCGGGAAGAAGGTCAGGCCGCCGATGATCAGGATGACGCCGATGACAAGGCCGACGAACAGGCCGCCGGTGGTCGGGAACGTGCCCGCCGAGGCCGGGATCGACTTCTTCTCGACCAGCGATCCCGCGATCGCCATCGCCGGCACGATCATGAAGAAGCGGCCGACGAACATCGCAGACGCAAGCGTCAGGTTGTAGAACAGGGTGTTGCCGGTCAGGCCCCCGAACGCCGAGCCGTTATTGCCGGTCGCCGAGGTGAAGGCATAGAGGACCTCGGTGAAGCCGTGCGGCCCGGCATTGGCCATCGAGGCCACCGCCGACGGCAGCACCACGCCGACCGCGGTCCAGCCGAGATACATCAGCGGCAGCACCAGGATCGCGAGCATCGCCATCTTGACCTCGCGCGCCTCGATCTTCTTGCCGACATACTCAGGCGTGCGGCCGACCATCAGGCCGGCGACGAAGATCGCCAGCACGACGAACAGCAGCATGCCGTAGAAGCCGGCGCCGACGCCGCCGATGATGACTTCGCCGAGCTGCATGTTGATCAGCGGGATCATGCCGCCGAGCGCGGTGAAGCTGTCATGCATGGCGTTGACCGCGCCGCAGGAGGCGGCAGTGGTGACGACGGCGAACAGCGAGGACGCGACGATGCCGAAGCGGACCTCCTTGCCCTCCATGTTGCCACCGGTCAGGCCAAGCGCCTGCAGCGTCGAGGTGCCGTTGGCTTCCGCCCAGTAGGTGACGACAACGCCGGCGACGAACAGGATGCCCATCACGGCGAAGATCGCCCAGCCCTGGCGCTCGTTGCCGACCATGCGGCCGAACACGTTGGTCATCGCCGCGCCAAGCGCGAAGATCGAGATCATTTGCACGAGGTTCGACAGCGCCGTCGGGTTCTCGAACGGATGCGCGGCGTTGGCGTTGAAGAAGCCGCCGCCATTGGTGCCGAGCATCTTGATCGCGACCTGCGAGGCCACCGGGCCGAGCGCGATGGTCTGCTTGCCGCCTTCCAGCGTGGTGGCGTCGACATAGGCGCCGAGCGTCTGCGGCATACCCTGCCAGACCAGGAACAGCGCATAGACGATGCAGATCGGCAGCAGCACATAGAGCGTGCAGCGCGTGACGTCGACCCAGAAATTGCCGACCGTGCGCATCGACGAGCGGGTGAAGCCGCGGATCAGCGCCATCGCGAGCGCGATGCCGGTTGCCGCCGACAGGAAGTTCTGGTGGGTCAGGCCGAGCATCTGGACCAGATAGGACAGCGTGCTCTCGCCGCCGTAATTCTGCCAGTTGGTGTTGGTGATGAAGGAGATCGCGGTGTTGAAGGAGAGGTCCTCGGCCACCGCGGACTGTCCGGCCGGGTTGAACGGCAGCACCGCCTGCAGCCGCATCAGGCCGTAGATCAGGGCGAAGCCGCCGACATGGAACAGCAGCATGGTGACCGTATAGGTCAGCCAGTGCTGCTCGCGCCGCTCGTCGACTCCGCCGACCCAGTAGATGCCGCGCTCGATCGGACGCAGCACAGGCGAGAGGAAGGTGCGCTCGCCGTTGAACACGCGGGTCATGTACCAGCCGAGCGGCTTGACCAGCGCGACCACGATCGCGCAGAAGAGAATAATTTGAATCCAGCCGATGACGGTCATTGCGTCAAGCCTTTCGAATGGGTGCGAAGCGCAGCAGCGACGCGAACAGACCGAGCAGCAGCCCGGTCAGCACCGCGTCGGCTAACAGAATTGTGCAAAGCGCGAGCATCGCGGGCCGCCTAGAAGCGTTCGGGCCGCAGCAATGCGTAGGTGAGGTAGAACAACAGGCCGAGCGAGACGAGGCCGGCGAGCGAGTAATCGAAGATCATCGCCGCCTCCCTTACAGCCGTTCGCAGGCGTAGGCGTAGCCGATGCCGGCCGCGAAGAAGCCGATCGCGAGCGCCGCCATGAGAATGTCCATCATGTGAGACTCCTATGGTCACAGGGCGCGGGCGACCGTATAAGCGCTCCGCGCCGGATGGTGGTGAGGTGCCATCCGGGGCATAGGTTTTCGAGATGTGGCGCATAAGGACGTTATAGGAATCCTATAAAGGGCCGTTCCCCTCCGCCGTCGTCCTGGCGAAAGCCAGGACCGATAACCACCGCACTTGATGATGAACGGGATAGGCGGCCCCAGCATCGCCCAACGAATTTCCATCCGAGGTAATGGGTCCTGGCTTTCGCCTGGACAACGACGTGGGTTCCATCTTTATGGAATCCCTATATCTCCGCCCCTCGCCTCCTCTCGTTTTCAAATGGCTATCCGGCCATTTTGGGCCTGCGGCCAATGCCTTGAGCCACTCTTTCTTGGGCCGCGCCTTCGACGAGATGACGCCATGTCCGTGCTAACCCAAAACACTTCCACCGACCTCGGCGACCGGCTGCGCGACGCCTATGCGGTGTCAGCCGAGTTCATGGCCGACATCATCAGCCAGACCTGCCGGCGCTTTCCGTCGGTCGGACAGAGCGGCAAGAGCGCGCGGGTCGAGCGCCTGATCCAGTCCGGCGCCTGGACCGATGCAGCGATCGCGCTGCTCGATCTCGAACTGCCGCAATGGCAGGTCCGCCGCCTGGTCTATGACGAGGGCGAATGGCATTGCGCATTGTCGCGCGAACGCGAACTTCCTGACTGGCTCGACCAGTCGATCGAGACCCGCCACAGCGATCTCGCGCTCGCGATCCTCAGCGCCTTCGTCGAGGCACAGCGGATCAGCGCGCCCGACAGCCGGACCAGCGTACCCACCGTCCGTCGCGAGACGCGCTCGCTTTACGAACCGCTGTTCGTCGACAATATCGGCTGATGACGGCCCCGCCGTGAAGACCAAACAACTGCCGCGGCAGCTGCAGTCGGCCCAGGTCCTGGTCCGATTCGGCTTCCGGCTCGCCATCATGATCGGCTTCGCCGTGTTCGCCGGCACAGGCTTCGGCAAGGGCCTCGTCACGCTGCTGTGGATGTCGGCGCTGATCTGCGCGCTGGCCGGGCTCGTCAAGCGCGAGATGCCGTTTGCCAAAAACCTCAATCACTGGGACGAGATGACCGCCTATGTCGCGCTGTGCGCGCTCGGCACCGGCATCGTCCAGCGCCTCTGAAATCACCCCTCAAATCCTATGCCGCTCCTATGAAGTCGCTGCTCGCACGCGCTCGATTTCATATCCGGCAAATCAGACATTGATCGCGTGACTGTGACTGTAGCGTTTTCGAGCGAAGTGGATACCGGTTCGCGTGAAGAAAACGCCTCAGAAACAAAAAGAAGGACTACCATCGTGAAACTCGTCGAACCTCCCTCGTGTAGCTCAGCGTCCACCATCGTCTTCATCGGCCGCAACCACCGCGGCCAGTGGGTCGCCCAGCAACAGAACGGCCTCTATGGCGGCCTGTTCGTCAACCGCGCCCAGGCCGTCAAATACGCGCTGTTCGAGAACGGCCAGCACCCCGAAATGATCATCGAGCTGTCGCGCGAGATCGAGCTCGATATGCGCGGCGAGACCGCGAACCTCCCCGCAAGCCGCGTGGCCTGAGCCACCCCCATGACTGCGAAAGCGGTGACTGCGAAAGCGGCTTCGAAAGCGGACACGGCCGAATGGCTGTCGGGCTTCATCCCCGATCTTCCGACCCCCTTCAACCATCAGGGCGAGATCGACGCCGAGGCGTTCGGCCGGCTGTGCGAGCGTCAGATCTCGGCCGGCGCGACCGCGCTGGTGGTCGGCGAGACCGCGGGCGAAAGCTCGACGCTTGAGCCCGCGGAGCGCGTGCAGTTGGTTCGCATCGCGGCCGGCATCGCGCGCAAGCGGGTCCGCATCATCGCCGGCGCCGGCTCGAACGCAACCGATCGTGCCGTCACGTTCACCCGGGCCGCGGCGGCGGCCGGCGCCGACGCTATCATGTCGGTCGTGCCCTATTACAACAAGCCGATGCCACAGGGCATGGCGGCGCATTTCCAGGCCGTCACCGCGGCCACCACGCTGCCGGTGATCCTGCACGACATCCCGTCGCGAACGGTGAAGGGCCTCACCGACGAGACGCTGCTCGAGCTCGCCGCCGCGCCACGCATCGTGGGATTGCGTGACGGCGGGGGCGACGTCGCCCGCCTGGCGCGCCTGCGCCCACGCCTGCCGGCAACGTTCCGGATGCTGACGGGGGACGACAATTCATCGCTCGCCTATATGGCGGCCGGCGGCGATGGCTGCATCTCGGCCGTGGCGAACGTCGCGCCCGATCTGTATGTGGCCGTTCACCGGCATTTCCGCGAAGGACGGTTGTATCAGGCGCGGGAGCTGCACCAGCGGCTGGTGCAGCTCGCGACGCTGCTGGAGGGCGAGCATCCCGCCGCACTGAAATTCGCGCTGGCGCTGCTCGGGTTCATGCAGCCGTCGACGCGGCTGCCGATCGTCCAACTCAACGGATCGGCGAAGGCCGAACTCGCGCAGGCGATGGCCGAGCTTGCCGACGAATACCTCGCCGCCGCGCATTGAGATGTGCCAGGCCGGCGCATTTCATCGCAATGCACAATGGCACGCGCCGGCATCGCCCGTGACACCACGCCCCATATTGAGGTTCCGAAGCGGCGCCCCATATTTTCGGCAAGGGAGTGCTTGCCGTGCAGACCTTAAGGGCAGCCCTCGTTGCGGCGACCGCGCTCATCGCCCTCTTTGTCTCCATCCGTCCCGGTGCCGCGGAGGACAACAGCCGCCTCGCCGTGACCGTTTCGATCGATGGAGCCATCGGGCCAGCGTCGGCCAGCTATGTGAAGGGCGCCCTGGCCAAGGCCGCCGAACGGCGCGCCGAGCTTGTCGTGCTGCGGCTGAATACGCCGGGTGGTCTGAACACCAGCATGCGCGAAATCATCGCCGACGTGCTTGCCTCTCCTGTCCCCGTGGTCGGCTATGTCGCCCCCTCCGGCGCGCATGCAGCGAGCGCCGGAACCTACATCCTCTATGCGACGCACATCGCGGCGATGGCGCCAGGCACCAATATCGGGGCCGCAACGCCGGTGCAGATCGGCGGCGTACCGGGTCTGCCCGGCCCCGACAAGGACACCAAGGATGGTGACCGCCAGCCGCAACCGAAGGATACCATGACGGCGAAGGCGACCAATGACGCCGTCGCTTTCATCCGCAGCCTCGCCGAGCTGCGCGGCCGCAACGCCGACTGGGCCGAGAAGGCGGTGCGCGAGGCCGCCACCCTGTCCACCAACGCTGCGCTGCAGGCCAACGTCATCGAGATCATCGCACGTGATCCGGCCGATCTGCTCAGACAGGTCGACGGCCGGACGGTGGAGGTCGCAGCCGGCAAGACGCAGCGGCTTGCGACCAAGGATATCGCGATCGAAGCGATCGAACCGGGCTGGATCTCGCGCCTGCTTGCGGTCATCACCGATCCCAACGTTGCGTTCATCCTGCTGATGGTCGGCATCTACGGGCTGATCTTCGAATTCATGTCGCCGGGCATGGTCGCCCCGGGGGTCGTCGGCACGATCTGCCTGCTGCTCGGCCTCTACGCCCTCAATCTGCTTCCGACCAACTACGCGAGCTTCGCCCTGATGCTGGTCGGGATCGCGCTGCTCGCCATCGAGGCCTTCAACCCGACGGTCGTGATCGGCGCCGGAGGGCTTGTCGCCTTCGTGCTGGGCGCGTTGATGCTGTTCCGGGACGAGACGCCGGGCTCCGGCCTGTCATGGTGGGTCATCGGCTTCACCGCGGCGGCGCTTGCTGCCTTCCTTGTTGCCGTGCTCGGCGCGCTGCGCCGCGCCGCCCGGGAGCAGCTGCGCCTCGGCGCCCAGGCCATGCAGGGCCTGTCGGCCGAGGTGCTCGACTGGTCCGGGACATCAGGTCACGTCTTCACCAATGGCGAGCGCTGGCAAGCGCGCGGCGCCGAGACCTTCCAGTCCGGAGAGACGGTCGAGGTCGCCAATCTGATCGATTTGACGCTGGTGGTGCGGCGCGCGCCGATCGCCACCGGCAGGGAGGTACAGCAATGATGCTTGATTATTTCGGCTATGCGGCGCTGGCGCTGGTTATCGTGGTATTCCTGACGCAGGCGGTTCGTGTCCTGCGCGAATATGAGCGCGGCGTCGTCTTCACGCTGGGTCGCTTCACGGGTGTGAAGGGGCCCGGGCTCTTCCTGTTGATTCCGATCGTTCAGCAGCTTGTGAAGGTCGATCTCCGGGTGGTGGTGCAGGTGGTGCCGCCCCAGGATGTGATCTCGCGCGACAACGTCTCGGTCAAGGTCAACGCCGTGCTCTACTTCCGCATCGTCGATGCCGAGCGCGCCATCATCAAGGTCAGCGATTACATGGCTGCGACCAGTCAGCTCGCACAGACCACGCTGCGCTCGGTGCTGGGCAAGCACGAGCTCGACGAGATGCTCGCCGAACGCGACCGGCTCAACGCCGATATCCAGGAGATCCTCGACAAGCAGACCGACGTCTGGGGCATCAAGGTGACCGGGATCGAGATCAAGGACATCGATCTCAACGAAACCATGGTGCGGGCGATCGCCAAGCAGGCCGAGGCGGAACGGTTGCGGCGCGCCAAGGTGATCAACGCGATGGGCGAGCAGCAGGCCGCCGAGAAGCTCGTCGAGGCCGGGCGGACCCTGGCCCAGGAACCGCAGGCGATGCAGCTCCGCTACTTCGCGGCGCTGCATGATATCGCAGGCGAGCGCTCCTCAACCGTGGTGTTTCCGCTGCCGATGAACCTGCTCGATCACCTGACGCGCCGAAGCGAGGCAACCTGACCCGGCTGATGCTTGGCCCGCCAGGCCGGTCCGGGACCGCGCATGTAGTGCGCTTCGGGCCGGTAAACGCTGATCGGCTCCTCGCCGATCCAGGCGAGGAATTTGAACAGCCCCTCTGCTGCGCTGCGCAGCAGGACACGGATCGATGAAACGACGCGCATCTCAGTAGTCCCATTTCTCGCCGAGCACGACCGGCGGACGCGGATATTTCTCGGCATCGGCGCCGCGCGTGTTCAGGTTCATCCGCGCCCAGTCCTCATGGCCGCGATGCAGCAAGAGCTCGTTGCGCAAACGATGGATCTTCGCGGCGGCGATCGAGCGGTGGATCGCCCTGAAGCCAAGGACGATCCGCCGGATCGTCCGCTTCAGTACGGGGCGGATGGCACCGACCGAACCGCGCGGCCGGACATCGTGGAGCTGGAGCAAGGTCATGTCCCACCTTCCTGTTGGCGGCGCGCGAGCGCACCGCGTCAGGACAAAAGATGCCGACAACACCGTAGGAATTCGAGAGGACAACCAGCCCTGTCGCATAGCCGCGGCATAAGCGACCGGAGGTGGCCGGCGCATCGCACACGTGCTGCAAATCGAGAGATTTCGAACGATTTTACCCTCGATCGGCGGCGCGAGGGGCCGGTTTACGGTCGGCGGCAAGACCGGTAACCTCGCCTCCCAATGCGACGTGGAGACTGCCCATGGGCCCCAAGGATCCGATCAACTGGATGTTGACAGACGCGATCGAGGCGCTCGCCCGGGCCGAACGGTTGCACCAGAGTTTCCTGAACCTGCGCCCGCAGGCGGGCAGCGAGCCGAGCTGGGAACCGCCGATGGACGTGATCGAGACGGATCAGGAGATCCTCATCCTGGTCGCGCTGCCGGGGGTCGACCCCGATGAGGTCGAGGCCGCGCTCGATGGCGGCACGCTGGTGATCTCCGGCCGCCGCATCCTGCCCGCAGAGCTCCGCGACGCCCGCATCCTGCGCCTCGAGCTGCCGCAGGGCCGGTTCGAGCGCCGGATCGCGCTGCCGACCGGCCGCTACACCATCAGCCGCTTTGCCGCGCATGGCTGCGTCGGCCTGCGGCTCGGAAAATCGAGCTGAGGATTTCGACATGGCTGCTTCAGACGTTTCAGGCTCGACCACGGCAGCGGCGCCGATCCCCAGCGACGCGCTGATCATCATCGCGGTGCGCACCACCGTGCTGTTTCCCGACGTCATCATCCCGATCTCGATCAACCGCGCCAAATCCATCGCCGCGGCCCAGCAGGCGGTGCGCGAGCAGCGCCAGATCGGTATCCTGCTGCAGCGCGACCCCGAGGCGGACGATCCCGGCCCGGACGGGCTGTACCGTGTCGGCACCGTCGCCAACATCGTGCGCTACATCACCGGCGCAGACGACACCCATCATCTGGTCTGCCAGGGCGTGCAGCGCATGCGCGTGCTCGACTATCTGCCGGGCACGCCGTTCCTCGCGGCCCGCGTACTGCAGATCCCCGAACCCACCACGACCTCGCCCGAGATCGAGGCGCGTTTCCTCAATCTGCAGCGCCAGGCGCTGGAGGCCGCGCAATTGTTGCCGCAGACGCCGCCCGAATTGATCGCCGCGCTGCAGAGCGCGACCTCGCCGGCGACGCTCGCCGATCTCGCAACCTCCTACATGGACATCAAGCCGCCGGAGAAACAGGACATCCTGGAAACCATCGATCTCGCGGCGCGGATGGACAAGGTGTCGCGTCATCTCGCCGAGCGCATCGAGGTGCTGAGGCTGAGCCAGGAGATCGGGCAGAAGACCAAGGCGGTGTTCGACGAGCGGCAGCGCGAGGCGATCCTGCGCGAGCAGATGGCGACGATCCAGCGCCAGCTCGGCGAAGGCGATGGCAAGGCCGCGGAAGTCGCCGAGCTGACCAAGGCGATCGCCGAGGCCAAGATGCCGTCGGAAGCCGAAAGCCAGGCGCAGAAGGAGCTGCGCCGCTATGAGCGGATGCCGGAAGCGGCAGCCGAGTCCGGCATGGTGCGCAGCTATCTCGACTGGCTGATCGACCTGCCCTGGAGCCTTCCGGAAGAGAAGCCGATCGACATTGCCGAGGCGCGCAAGATCCTCGACCAGGATCATTACGGGCTGGAGAAGATCAAGAGCCGGATCATCGAATACCTCGCGGTGCGCAAGCTCGCGCCCGGCGGCAAGGCGCCGATCCTCTGCTTCCTCGGACCGCCCGGCGTCGGTAAGACCTCGCTCGGGCAATCGATCGCGCGCGCGATGTCGCGGCCGTTCGTCCGCGTCTCGCTCGGCGGCGTGCATGACGAGGCCGAGATCCGCGGCCATCGCCGCACCTATATCGGCGCGCTGCCCGGCAACATCATCCAGGCGATCAAGAAGGCCGGCGCGCGCAATTGCGTGATGATGCTGGATGAGATCGACAAGATGGGCCGCGGCATCCAGGGCGATCCGTCGGCCGCGATGCTCGAAGTGCTCGATCCCGAGCAGAACGGCACCTTCCGCGACAATTATCTCGGCGTGCCGTTCGACCTTTCGCGCGTCGTGTTCATCGCCACCGCCAACATGCTCGACGGCGTGCCGGGCCCGCTGCTCGACCGCATGGAGCTGATCAGCCTTCCCGGCTACACCGAGGACGAGAAGCTCGAGATCGCCAAGCGCTATCTGGTGCGGCGCCAGCTCGAAGCCAACGGGATCAAGGCCGAGCAGGTCGAGCTCGATCCGGACGCGCTGCGGCTGATCATCAAGAGCTACACCCGCGAGGCCGGCGTCCGCAACCTCGAGCGCGAGATCGGCAAGGTGCTGCGCAACGTTGCGGTGCAGATCGCCGAAGGCAGCACCAGCCACGTCACCATCACGCCAAAGGACATCGTGTCGCTGCTCGGCCAGCCGCGGTTCGAGAATGAGATCGCGATGCGCACCAGCATTCCCGGCGTTGCCACTGGCCTCGCCTGGACCCCGGTCGGCGGCGACATCCTGTTCATCGAGGCCTCCCGCACGCCGGGCCGCGGCGCGCTGATGATCACCGGACAGCTCGGCGACGTCATGCGCGAGAGCGTGCAGGCCGCGCTGACGCTGGTGAAGAGCCGCGCCACCCAGCTCGGCATCGATCCCGGCGTGTTCGAGAAGAGCGACATCCACGTCCACGTTCCTGCTGGTGCTACGCCGAAGGACGGCCCGAGCGCGGGCGTTGCAATGTTCACCGCCCTCACCTCGCTCTTGACCGATCGCACCGTGCGCAGCGACACCGCGATGACCGGCGAGATCTCGCTGCGTGGTCTCGTGCTGCCGGTCGGCGGCATCAAGGAGAAGGTGGTCGCGGCCGCAGCCGCGGGCCTGACCCGGGTCATGCTGCCGGCGCGCAACAAGCGCGACTACGACGACATCCCCGCCGGCGCCCGCGCCAAGCTGGAGTTCATCTGGCTGGAGCGGGTCGACGAGGCGATTGCAGCAGCGCTTGAGGCCGCCAAGACGACGCCCGCCGCGGCGGAATGAAAGCGAGCAGCATCCGGCTAGAGCATCCGGTTCTGATTGAATCAGAACCGAAGCTCCAGCTTTTTGTGACGCGTTTTCTTCACGCGAACCGGGGTCCACTTCGTTCGAAAACGCGCTAGCTAGCCCGCACGACGCCCCTTGAAATATCCGGCGTTCGTCGTGTTCTGCTTGATGTTGGCCGTGTCGCCCTGCTCTGCAGGGTTGCCCACCGCCTTGGTGGATGACGTGTCCTTCTTGACCTCCACTCCGCCACCCGTGCCCTTGGGGCTGCGGTTGGCCGGCGGGATCGGCGGCATCTTGTGGTGACGTGACATGGTTACGCCTCCAACGCTGTCTGCTCTGACTCAGTCTGTCGGCCGCTTTGACCTGCGCGATGGGTCATCCCCGCGCGATCCGAGCGAGCAGCACAGCCTTAGCGCCTTCCCGATATCAGGCGCCCCAATATTTTTTCAGCGATGCGACAGGGCCGTTTACTTGATTTTCGCAGGTGGCCGTCCGTGACACCTGGCCTCGAAGACGGCGCTCGCTTTACTCCGCCGCCGAACGGAACTCGGCCTTTTCGGCGCGCACCGCGCAGAACTTGAATTCCGGGATCTTGCCGAACGGGTCGAGCGCCGGATTGGTCAACAGGTTCGCTGCCGCCTCCGCATAGCAGAACGGCATGAACACCATGTTCTCCGGCACGTCGCGATCGGCGCGCACCTTGACCTCGACCGCGCCGCGGCGCGTCTCGAGGCGGATGAAGTCGCCGGGTGCGAGCCCCTTCTTCCGCATGTCCTTCGGCGTCATGAACGCGACCGCTTCGGGCTCGATCTGGTCGAGCACCTGGGCGCGGCGCGTCATCGAGCCGGTGTGCCAGTGTTCGAGCACGCGTCCGGTCGACAGCACCATCGGATACTCGGCGTCGGGCAGCTCGTCCGGCGGGATCACCTTGGCCGGCACGATCTTGCCGCGGCCGCTCTCGGTCGGGAAGCCGGTCGTGAAGATGATCTCATTGCCCGGCTTGTCCGGATCGTCGACCGGATAGGTCACCGCGCCCTCGCGCACCAGGCGCTCCCACGTGATGTTCTTCAGGGACGGCATCAGCTGAGCCATCTCGGTGAAGACCTCGCCCGGGCCAGCATAGCTCCAGGGCAATCCCATCCGCTTGGCGATCTCCTGGATGATCCAAAGATCCTGCCTTGCATCGCCCGGCGGCCTGATCACCTCGCGCGCCAGCTGTACACGGCGGTCGGTGTTGGTGAAGGAGCCGGACTTTTCGGCGAACGCCGAGGCCGGCAGGATGACGTCGGCGTGGAACGCCGTCTCGGTGACGAACAGGTCCTGCACCACGAGGTGATCGAGCATGGCCAGCGCGCCGCGCGCGTGCTGCAGGTCCGGATCCGACATCGCCGGATTCTCGCCCTCGACATACATGCCGTGGATTTCGCCGGCGTGGATCGCGTTCATGATCTCGACGACGGTCAGTCCGCGCACCGGATCGAGCTCCTGCCCCCACAGCTTCTCGAAGGCGCCGCGCATGTCGTCACGGCCGACCGGCTGATAGTCCGGCAGGAACATCGGAATCAGGCCGGCGTCGGAGGCGCCCTGCACGTTGTTCTGGCCGCGCAGCGGATGCAGCCCGGTGCCGGGGCGGCCGACCTGGCCGGTGATCAGGGCCAGTGCGATCAGGCAGCGCGCATTGTCGGTGCCGTGGACATGCTGGCTGATCCCCATGCCCCAGAAGATGATCGACGACTTGGCACGCGCGTAGGCACGCGCCACCTCGCGCAACGTCTCGGCGGGAATGCCGCAGATCGCCGACATCTTCTCGGGCGTGAAGTCGACGATCTTGGCCTTGAGGTCTTCGTAGCCCTCGGTATAGCCGGCGATGTACTGCTCGTCGGTCAGGCCTTCGGTGATGATCGTGTGGATCATCGCGTTCAGCATCGCGACGTCGCTGCCCGGCTTGAATGCGAGGTGCTGCGTGGCGTGGCGCGACAGCGTCTGCCGGCGCGGATCCATCACATACAGCTTCGCGCCGCGCTTGGCGGCGTTCTTGATGAAGGTCGCGGCGACCGGATGGTTCACGGTCGGATTGGCGCCGATCACCCAGATCACTTCCGCGTCGGCCGCGGCCGCGAACGGCGCCGACACCGCGCCGGAGCTCAAGCCCTCGAACAGCGCCGCCACCGACGAGGCGTGGCACAGGCGCGTGCAGTGATCGACATTGTTGGAGCCGAAGCCGGTGCGGACCAGCTTCTGGAACAGATAGGCTTCCTCGTTCGAGCCCTTGGCCGAGCCGAACCCGGCGAGCGCCTTGGCACCCTTTTCGTCGCGGATTTTCCGCAAGCCCGCCGCAGCAAGATCGAGCGCCTCCTCCCACGTCGCTTCGCGGAAATGGGTGTAGGGATTGGCCGGATCGACCTGATCGTTGGCGTCCTTCCTGACACCGGGCAGCCGCACCAGCGGCTTGGTCAGGCGATTGGGGTGATGGATGTAGTCGAAGCCGAAGCGGCCCTTGACGCAGAGCCGGTTGTGGTTGGCCGGGCCGTCGCGGCCTTCCGCATAGATCACCTTCTCGTCCTTGACCTGGTAGGTGACCTGGCAGCCGACGCCGCAATACGGGCACAGCGAATCCACCTCGCGATCCGGATAGGTGACGCGGGTCTGCTTGTCGTCGAGCATCACGGAGGGCATCAGCGCGCCGGTCGGGCAGGCCTGCACGCATTCGCCGCAGGCCACGCAGGTCGACTCGCCCATCGGGTCGTCGAAGTCGAAGACGATCTTGGCGTCATGGTTGCGGTACGCCATGCCGATCACGTCGTTGACCTGGACCTCGCGGCAGGCGCGCACGCACAGGCCGCACTGGATGCAGGCGTCGAGATTGACCCGCATCGCCGGATGGCTGGCATCGGCGGTCCAGCGCTCCGCCGCCGGAAAGCGGCTTTCGGTGACGCCGGTCTTCTCCGCCCAGTGCCAGAACTTGGAGTCCGGATCGTGCGAAGTCTCGCGCGCCGGCTGGTCGGCGACCAGAAGCTCCATCACCATCTTCTGCGCCGCGACGGCGCGCGCGCTCGCGGTCTTGACCTTCATGCCGACCGACGGCGTGCGCATGCAGGACGCCGCCAGCACGCGCTCGCCCTCGATCTCGACCATGCAGGCGCGGCAATTGCCGTCAGGCCGGTAGTCCGGCGCCGGCGAGTAGCAGAGATGCGGAATCTCCTGCCCGCCACGCTTGGCGACCTGCCAGATGGTTTCGCCCATATTGGCCTCGACCTGCTTGCCGTCGAGCTCGAACGTGATCTTCGTCATTCGGCAGCTTCCTTGAACTCGTCGGGGAAGTATTTGATCACCGATGTCAGCGGATTGGAGGCGGCCTGGCCAAGGCCGCAGATCGACGCATCGCGCATCGCCTGGCTCAATTCGTCGAGCAGGGCCCGATTCCAGACCGGCCGCTCCATCAGCTGCGCCGCCTTCTGGGTGCCGGCGCGGCACGGCGTGCACTGGCCGCAGCTCTCGTCCTCGAAAAAGCGCATCAGGTTCAACGCCGCCAGGCGAACGCTGTCCTGCTGCGACAGGATCACGATCGCCGCCGAGCCGATGAAGCAGCCGTATTTCTCCAGCGTGCCGAAATCGAGCGGGATGTCGTCCATCGAAGCCGGCAGGATGCCGCCCGATGCGCCGCCCGGCAGATAGGCGTGTAAGACGTGGCCGTCGGCCATGCCGCCGCAATATTCGTCGATCAGTTCGCGCACCGTGATGCCGGCGGGTGCGAGCTTCATGCCGGGATTCTTCACCCGGCCGGAGACCGAGAAGCTGCGCAGCCCGTGCCGCTCATGACGGCCATGGCTCTTCCACCACTCGGCGCCCTTCTCGACGATGTCGCGCACCCACCACAGCGTTTCGACATTGTTGATCAGCGTCGGCAGGCCGAACAGGCCGACCTGGAACGGGTAAGGCGGCTTGTGACGCGGCAGGCCGCGCTTGCCCTCGATGCTCTCAAGCAGCGAGGATTCCTCGCCGCAGATATAGGCGCCGGCGCCGCGGCGCATGTGCAGCTTCGGGCCGCCGGCGGGAAGTTTTGCGATCTCGCGTTCGAGGATTTCGCGGGCGGCCGAATATTCGTCGCGGATGTAGATGTAGACCTCGGGCGCGTCGACGACATGCGCGCCGATCAGCATGCCCTCGAGGAAGCGATGCGGATCGGTCTCGAGATAATAGCGATCCTTGAACGTGCCGGGCTCGCCCTCGTCGCCGTTGACGGCCATCAGCCGCGGGCCGGGCTCGCCGAGCACCGCACGCCATTTGCGCCCGGTCGGAAAGCCCGCGCCGCCGAGCCCGCGCAGGCTGGCATCGTCGAGCGATTTGAGCAGGTATTCCCTGGCGAGTTCACCTGAGCGCAACCGGTTGAGCAGTTTGTAGCCGCCGTCGGCGACATAGGCATCGTAGCCGATCGTGGCCGGCAGATGCGCATGGGTGTCGCCGGCCTTCGCTGCCGCCAGCACGTTGTCGACGGTCGCATGGTCGATGAAATTGTGGCCTACCTCGGCGGCAGGCGCGGTGTCGCAACGCCCGACGCAGGGCGCGCGGACGACGCGGATGCCGGGACCCGCTTTGTCCTTGAGTTCTTCGAGCAATCGCTCCGCGCCCAGCATTGCGCAGGTGAGCGAATCGCAGACCCGGATCGTCAGCGGCGCGATATCGGGCTCACCCTCCTTCACGATGTCGAAATGCGCGTAGAAGGTCGCGGTCTCGAACACCTCGGCGAACGACAGCTTCATCTCGTCGGCAAGGGCGGCGAGATGCGCCGCCGAGATTTGGTGATAAGTGTCCTGGATCAAATGCAGGTACTCGATCAGCATGTCGCGCTGCCGCGGACGGTCGCCGAGCAGCTGCTCGACCTCGTGGGCCGCGGTCGGATCGACCTGGCGGCCCTTGGGCGTGGCCTTGGCGCGCTTCCGCCCGGCACCCGGGTGCTCGAAATTGCGGACCTTGTGAACGTCATCCGTCGTCATCAGGGCGTCTCGTTTCCTGCTGCCAGATCAATAGTCTAGCCGTTGGCATGCCAGATGCCAACTAAATTCGAAGCATTCCAAACAGCATTAAGGGCATGCAGCCGGCGCTGTCGCGCCCCTTGAAACCAACCCATTGCGGAACGGGCGGTTCTCACGTCTTGCCCATGCACTCCTCGATGTAGAACCAGCGGTCGTCACCGGTCAGCCCCTTCGACTTCACCTCGCCGCGGCAGGCCTTGAGCTTGGGCTTGTTGGCGCGCCACTGAGCCTTCATGGCCTTCAGCTTCTCCATCGTCAGCTTGATCTTCGACGGCTTGGCCGTGGTGGCGGTCGGTGCCGGGGCGGCCGGCGCCGCGGTCTGGGCGGAGGCAGCATGAAGCCCTATGGCGAGCAGCGCGGCGGCAAGGCAAATCCGGGTGCGCAACATTGAAATCCCCCAATCCTTTTTCTGTTCATTGGATAAAGCGAACGCCGCAGGTGCCGGGAACCGGCAACCCGCGGCGATGATGGTCGCGGTCAGAGGATTTTGACTGCGCTGAGCAGCGTCATGTAGATGCCCCAGGCCAGCGGAATGCCGACGAACAGCCAGAACAGCGCCGCCCTGCCGTCCAGACCGCCCTTGCCGATGCCGAACGATCCGGTCGCACCATTGCCGCCGGTTGCCGTCGCCGCCTGCAGCTTCGCCACCTCGGCGTCGCTCATGTGCCACTTCGGATCGACCGGCTTGATCAAATAGTTGCAGATGAAGCCCGCGACCAGCATCGCGCACAGGATGTACATCGTGGTGTTGTAGAGCTGGTCGCGCGGCACGCCGGCGGCGAGCTGGAATTCGCGGATGTAGTTCACCACGACAGGGCCGATGATGCCCGCGGTCGACCAGGCCGTCAGCAGCCGGCCATGGATCGCGCCGACGAACTGGGTGCCGAACATGTCGGCGAGATAGGCCGGCACGGTGGCGAAGCCGCCGCCATACATCGACAGGATGATGCCGAAGCCGAGCACGAACAGCAGCTTCGAGCCCATCGCGGCGAAGGTCGGCGCCAGCGCGTAGAGCACGATGCCGAGCACGAAGAACGTGTAATAGGTGTTCTTGCGGCCGATCTTGTCCGACAGCGAGGCCCAGAAGAACCGGCCGCCGATGTTGAACAGCGACAGCAGGCCGGCGAAGCCTGCGGCGATCGCCGCGATCTGCGCCTTCTGCGAAGCGTCGAGCGCGTTGAAGCCGATATTGGGCAGCCCGATCAGCTTGCCGGCGAAGATCTCCTGCAGCATCGGCGAGGCCATGCCGATCACGCCGATGCCGGCCGACACGTTCAAGCACAGCACCCACCAGATCAGCCAGAACTGCGGCGTCTTGTGCGCGTTATCGAGGTGCACGTTCTTGGTCGAGATCATCGCGTTGGCCTTGGCCGGCGGCGTCCAGCCCTCCGGCTGCCAGCCAGACGGCGGCAGGCGGTAGCGGAACGCGCCGATCATCATGAACACCAGATAGATCACGCCCATGGTGAGGAAGGTTTCCCAGACACCGACCGAGGTCGGCGTCTTGAAATAGTTCATCAGCAGATTGGCGAGCGGTGCGCCGATCATGGCGCCGCCGCCGAAACCCATGATGGCCATGCCGGTCGCCATGCCGCGGCGGTCGGGGAACCATTTCACCAGCGTCGACACCGGCGAGATGTAGCCGAGGCCAAGGCCGATGCCGCCGATCACGCCGGAGCCGAGCCACATCAGCCACAATTGATGGGTGATGATGCCGATCGCGCCGAGCACGAGACCTCCGCACCAGCACAGCGCGGAAACGAAGCCAGCCTTGCGCGGGCCGACGCGCTCCAGCCAGCCGCCCCACATTGCGGCGGATAGACCGAGCACGACGAAGAACAGCGTGTACATCCAGCCCATGCTCGCGACCTTCCAGTCGCAAGTGGTCGTGAACAATTCCTGGAACAGCGAAATGTCCGGGCATGCCTTCGGCGCGGTCAGGCCGATCGCGCGCGACAGCGGCAGCCAGAATACCGAGAAGCCGTAGGCCATGCCGATGCACAGATGGATGCACAGCGCGGCCGGCGGCACCAGCCAGCGATTGAAGCCGGCGGCCGCGATCGTGTGTTCCTTGTCGAGGAAACCTGCGCCTGCAGCCGATACGCGTCCGGCGCTGCTCATCGTCGTCATTGAAACCTCCCTGCAGCCGCCGTTGCATCAGGCGTTCTGCCGTGTTCGATCCCGTCCCATCCCATTGCGGCGCAATCATCACATTGCTCCGCGCATTTCCTGCATGCGCCGGGATCAGCCACGCGCATTCCCGAAATGCCAACCCCCGACACGGCCGGATATGCCCCGGTCGCGCGGCCCGCTCTGAACGTTAGGCCTGCCCTGTATTGCCCCACGCGCCCTGATCCGGGCACGACTTGATCTCCACAACCCGGTGGAGATTATCAATTCGCGCAGAATGGAAAATAGGTGTCGATTGGCAAAAGGTAGATATCAAGCTGCATCTATCGCGCACGCGGCGATGCAGCATTTGAATTATCTATCGTGCCATTTGCTTTCTCGATCAAAAAAACGATGCGAACGTCGCTTCGTTCGGTGATCTCGACCTTGTCGCCGGTCTCCCGAATGAGATTCGGGATGTCGATCACCGAAAGCGGATCGGTGCAGTGCACTTCGAGGAAATCGCCTGCCGTCACGCCCTTCAGCGCCTTGCGCGTCTTCAGCGCGGGCAGCGGGCATTTCAGGCCGGTGAGATCGAGCTTTGTCGTGGTCATGATTCGACCATGGCGGAGCCGCCTTGCATCGTCAACGCGCCCTGCGTCGTCAACGCAGCGCGCTCACATCAGGCTTGCATAGGACAGGAAGCCGACCGTCTGGCCGGGCTCGACGCGCGTCAGTTGCTCGCCCAATTCGACCAGCCCGTCGGTGTCGACCAGCGACGACAGCAGGCCGGCGCCTTCGCGCGGAAACTTGACCGCCTCGCGCGCGCCGTCCGCCGCGAGACGGAGGCTGACGCGGACATATTCGCGCCGCGCGATCTTCTTCTTGTAGGCAAAGGCCGCGCGCACCGGCAGCGGCACCAGCGGCTCCTGCCGCGCGCCCATCAGCGCCAGCACGGTCGGCCGCACCACATGGACGAAGGTCACGAAGCTCGCCACCGGATTTCCCGGCAGTCCGATCAGCGGCGTGCCGTCGATGATGCCCATCGCCACCGGCCGCCCCGGCTTTATCGCCATCCGCCACAGCACGAGCTTGCCGACCGCCTCGACACCGGCCTTGACGTGATCCTCCTCGCCGGTCGAGACCCCGCCGGTGGTCAGGATCAGGTCGTGCGCGCCGGCAACGTCGCGTAGCGCGGAGGCAAGTGCGGTGCGCTCGTCGCGCAGGATCCCGAGATCGCTGACCTCGCAGCCGAGCCGGCGCAGCATCGCCATCAGCATGAAACGGTTGGAGTCGAACAGCTGCGGCGGCGCGCGGTGATCGCCGGGTGAGACCAGTTCGTTGCCGGTGGAGAACACCGCAACCCGCAGCCGCCGGACCACGGTGAGATCGGTCAGCCCCAGCGCCGCCGCAAGCGCGACATGCTGCGGTCGCAGCCGTTGCCCTTCCTGCAGCGCAACATGCCCGAGCGGAATGTCCTCGCCGGCCGGGCGGACATTGGCGCCCGGCTTCAGCCCGGCCGGCAGCACGACATTGCCTTCTTCGAGCCGGACATCCTCCTGCATGAACACGGTGTCGGCGCCCTCGGGCATCGGCGCACCGGTGAAGATGCGCATCGCCTCGCCGCGCTTCACGGAGGCCTGCGCCGACGCACCGGCCTGCACCCGGCCGGACAACGGAAACGCCTGCGCCTCGCTCGTCGGCAGGTCGGCGCTCGCCACCGCATAGCCGTCCACCGCGGAGTTGGTGAAGGGCGGCAGCGGCAGCGGCGCTGCGATGTCGCCGGCGAGCACGCGGCCATCGGCTGCCGCAAGCCGCACGGTCTCGACGTCGGAAACCCTGCTGACGCGCGCGGCAATCAGGCTCACCGCCTCGTCCACCGACATCATCGGTCCGCCAAAGGCAAAGCAATCGTCGGACAGTTGCGCCATTCCGCCTCGTCAGCTCCCGGCCGAAGCCACAGCCAGCACGTCGTCGACCGCGACCGCGAATCGCAGCATCAAGGCGGCGACCTCCTCGATATCGTCGAGATGGGCGATCGGCAGCGACGTTTCAACCGCAACATCGCTGGCGATGCCGACCACGCTCGCATCGCCGGGAAACAGCAGCGGCTTGCCGTTGGCCGCGCGATGCACCTCGATCTTGTTGACCGGCTCGCGCTTGAACCCCTCGACCACGACCAGATCGACCGGCGCCAGCTTGGCGAGCAGCTCCGGCAGGCGCGGCTCGGATGCCCCGCGCAGCTCGTGCATCAGCGCCCAGCGCCGCGTCGACGACACCAGCACCTCGGTCGCGCCGGACTGCCGGTGCACCCAGGAATCCTTGCCCGGCACGTCGACATCGAATTCGTGATGGGCGTGCTTGATCACGGAGACGCGAAGACCGCGGCCAAGCAGATACGGGATCACCCGCGACAGCAAGGTGGTCTTGCCGGCGCCGCTCCATCCCGCGAGGCCAATCACTTTCATTGCAGTCTCCCTACCGGCCGGAACCGGGGACTAGGCATCAACTCTTGACGCTTTATATCGGCTGTGAGCCGTTGTCATGCTAGCCTGACCAACATGATGAAAATCGAGAAAGCGCCTGTTCCCCTGATCGTCCCCAATCCGGACGATCCGCGCCTGACCGAGCGCGTCACGGGCACCGACCAGACCGGCGCGGCGGTCGAGATCAGGGTGCCGGTGGAGCGGCCGCTGACGCTATATCTCAATGCGCAGGAGATCGTCACCATGATGACGATCGGCGACTATCCGGAATATCTGGCGCTCGGCTATCTCCTGAACCAGAACATGCTGAAATACGACGACGTCGTCACCGAGGTCGAGTATCACGACGACCTCGACGTCGTGGTCGTCCGCACCGAGCACAACACCAATTTCGAGGCGAAGCTGAAGAAGCGCACCCAGACCTCGGGCTGCGCGCAGGGCACCGCGTTCGGCGACCTGCTCGAGGCGGTCGAGAGCGTCGCGCTGCCCAAGGCCGAGTTGCGCACCTCCTGGCTCTACCAGATGACGCACACCATCAACACCATGCCCTCGCTCTATCTGGAGGCGGGCGCCATCCATGGCTGCGTGCTGTGCAAGGAAGGCACGCCGGTGTGCTACACCGAGGACGTCGGCCGTCACAACGCGGTCGACAAGATCGCGGGCTGGATCTATCGCCATGGCGTCGATCCCGCCGACAAGATCCTCTACACCACGGGACGGCTGACCTCGGAGATGGTGATCAAGACGGTGCGGATGGGAATCCCGATCCTGGTGTCGCGCTCGGGCTTCACGGCATGGGGCGTCGAGCTGGCGCGGCAGGTCGGGCTGACGCTGGTCGGGCGCACCCGCGGCAAGCGCTTCATTGCGCTATCAGGACAGGAGCGCATCGTGTTCGACCAGAACCTCGACTATGTCGAGGATGAATCCGCGCGCAACAAACGCAAGGGCGAAGCGCGTGACGACTGACGTTATGACGCGCGTCGACCCGGCGCAGATTCCCGGCGTCCTGCTGGCGGGCGGCCTGGCGCGGCGCATGGGCGGCGGCGACAAGCCGATGCGCACGATCGGCGGCCGCACCATTCTGGAGCGGGTGATCGCGCGGCTCAAGCCGCAATGCAGCGAGCTGATCCTCAATGCCAATGGCGATCCCGCGCGGTTCGCGGCGTTCGGCCTGCCCGTGATCGCCGACACCGTGAAGGATTTTCCGGGCCCGCTCGCCGGCATTCTCGCCGCGCTCGACTGGTTCGCGGCGAACCGGCCCGAAGTGGCGCTGGTGCTGAGCGCCGCCGCGGATTGCCCGTTCCTGCCGCGCGACCTGGTGGCGCGGCTGCATCGGGCGCTCATCGACGAAAAGGCGCAGCTTGCGGTCGCGGCCTCCGACGGCCAGTCGCATCCGGTGATCGCACTGTGGCGCGTCGACCTGCGCGACGAGCTCCGCCACGCACTGGTCGTGGAGGACATGCGCAAGATCGACCGCTGGACCGCCCGTTACAGGCTCGCCACCATGGCCTGGCCGACCACGCCGCTCGACCCGTTCTTCAACGCCAACACGATGGACGACATCGCGGAGGCCGAGCGGCTGGCGGCGCTGGACGCGGCCGGCGCTCAATAGAACCGGGTCTCAATAGAGCTGCGTCTCAATAGAACTGGGCTTGGGGAATTCCTGCAGCAGCTGCGCCCAGATCACCGCGAACGCGATCAGGCCGCCGGCGCCGAGCGCCGCCGTGAACCGCGGCAATCGGCCGATCGCCACCAACAGCCAGACCGGCAGGAAGAACAGGCCGAAGATCATGCCGAGCGGAATCACGGCAAGCCACTGAAAGCCGGTGCCGTCGCCCGGCGCCACATGGGCGATGGCGTAGAAGGTGTAGAGCCAGAACAGCGTGCCGGCAGCGGCAAGGACGGCGGCGATCCGGCGGAAATTGAGGGGCTGGGATGGCGTCATGGGATTGCTCATCCCCCTTGGTCGCAATCCTTGCCTGGCGAGTTCACTGACTGCCGGCCCGCCCTGGCTTGAATTGGTGCGCGACCGGCCGCGACACACCGGCATCGCAAGACCAAGCGGCCGGTGGGATGATCGACTTCCTCTGGGGTATCGTGGTTTTCATCGCGCGGGCGATCAATTTCGCCCTCGACGTTGCGATCGGCTATGACCGGATGAAGCGCCTCGCCGGCCAGATGACCGGCGCCGACAGGATCGTCGCCGTGCCTGATGACCCCAAGGCCAAGGTCGAAGCGCAAGGTCGCGGATAACGCACGGCGGCCGGATTGACCCGCGCCGGCTCGCTATCCCGCATGATCAGTCGGTCCGCTGACTGACAGGCCGCCCAGGCTTGGCAACCCTTGCCGATCGGCTCTCTCTCGGGGGCTGGCTACGCACCCGGAATCTCTTCCGCAGGCGCTGCGTGTCGACCGCCAGCACTTCTTCGAGTGTTGTGTTCCTAAATCGAAGCCTTCTTAACATCGCACCGCTCCCTGAGCGGGTGGGAGCCCCGTTGGTTGCTCAACCACCGAGGCCGACGACGGGGCCCATGTCGGTGGTGGAGGATAACCAGCGACGGGACGCTTTGATCCAAGGCAACCATTGCACCTTCGTCTCACGTCACGCGCCATCGCACTACCCAGCGGATATACCTCCAAGTTTCCAATGCACGGGGTGACCGGAAAACGATAACGTACATCGCAGGAGTAGCAGCTATGCCTCGCGCGCCTTCGATCGTGCCGCATCAAATCGACCACGACACCTATCTGGTGCTGAACGATTTTGGCCGGCTTGGCCGTGCCTGGTGCGAAACCGACGAAGGCACCGACCGGAAAACGCTGATCCGCCGACTGCTGGAGGACCAGTACAGCCATCCGGTCCGCATCGTGGCCTTCAACACCAACGAAGGATGGTCCCGCGACGTGACGACCGATATTGCCGACGAGCTTCGGCGCCGTTTCGTCGAATACGATGAGGTCCCGCGCTCGGTGCTGGAGTTCGTCGAGATGGCCATGCGGCACTGAGCCGGATCGGCAACCGCAACGCCGATGCCCGCTAACGTCGCGATGGCACGGCGCGCGCCAAAACAGTGATTTTCCCAGCAATTACAAGGCGATATACTCTGTCCAGTCCTCAGCGCGAAAATAATTCTGTTTTCACGAACAGCGAATCCGGTGTAGAGTGCGCCCATCTCACCCGATCGAGGGGCGCTTCGCGATCGTCACGGGTGTTGTGGTGAGATGCGGTGGACGCGGAATGCGCCAATCGACGAATGCGCATGAGGCGGACGGCGAAGTCGTGTGGTCCTGACGTCCAGCGTTTTCTTCGCGCGCCAAGAATGCAAGAAAGCCCTGTCCCACAAGGACTTCTGCAATTTCTGCCAATCAGGACAACGCCCGCCCAAAACTGACAGGCCCCAATAGGCCCTATTTCATCGATGAAAATGATCGGATTCCAGCCGCAAAATATTTTTCATGGGCTGAATAGCGCGAATTATTTTGTAGAGATTACAATAGGATAGCTTTCCGAAATTCGGAATCAGCTCACACGGCCGGCCATTTTGAAATGTGGCCAAAAAGCGACCGTGCGTCAAATTTTGCTAAATTTTGCTGTGATCGCAACAGGAAAGGGATCAATAAGAGTGACCGCCTTTTCGGTTGCCATTTCAATGACTTATCGCGCGGCGTGACTTGACTTGTGAGCCTCGGCGGATCACGGTGTCATATCGGCGGGCCTAGGTAGGCAGCAGCCGATTTCAGAGCCTTCGAGGCTCATTCAAACAAACAGCTGTCTTGTCGCGCGGAGGGCCCATCACGCCAGCCGTCGGAGCCGCACGCGCGCGGAGGGATATTCGATGACTGTTCGCAAACCAGCGCAAGCCGCACCGCGCCAGACCACCGAGGCGCACGAACCGCGCCGCATGCTCAACGAAACACAGGTCCGGGAGATCGTGCCGGTCAGCCAAGCGACGCTGTGGCGGATGGAGAAAGACGGCCTGTTTCCGCGCGGGACCTTCATTTCGGCAAATCGGAAAGTGTGGTTCGCCGACGAGATCATCGCTTGGCAGGCCTCGGTCGATGGACGCCGACGCGGGAAGCATCACTACCCGAAGGGCGCACGAAAGTCGGAGGACGAACATGCCGATCAGTGAACGGCGTGGAGCCGTCTCGAAAAGCTAACGGCCGCACGCGCGCGAACGGTGCGGCCGGGATTGCCGTGGTGCTTTGCAGAATGTGGAACGACTGAATAGTACCACGAAATCTCCTGACCGCCATAGCCGCGCCGACGTGCTGGCCTTCCCAAACGGGAGGGACTGCAATGCATTCCGAATTGAGTCTGGCCGACATCGACCGTCTGACCAACGGCAAGTTCGGCAAATTCGATGCAATATGCCCGTGCTGTTCGGCAAGTCGCAAACCATGCAACCGACTTAAAAAAGTTCTGCGCATATGGCGGAAGCACAGCGACTTCGCGAGCTACCACTGCGCTCATTGCGGGACCAAGGGGTACGCGACTGATGGCTCCCTCTCGTGCAATGCCGGCGACGTGGCGAAGCGCCGAGCGGAAGCGGAAGCCGACCATGCTGAGGTCGTGGCGCGCAGTCATGGCAAAGCGAGGTGGCTCTGGCGGCAATCGCTACCGATCAAGGGCACCGCCGCCGAACGCTATTTACGAGGGCCTCGCGTCTATCCTGGGCCGATCCCGCCGACATTGCGGTTTCTGCCGCCGCGTGACGGTCATCCGCCAGCTATGATCGCGGCCTTCGGCGCAGTGCGCGAGAGCCGCATCGCAGATGACGGCACCTCGGTGCTTGAGATAAACGGCGACGATGTCCGGGCCGTCCATCTAACCAAGCTGCGGGCAGACGGATCGGGCAAGGCCGGCACCGACGGCGACAAAATCATCATCGGTCAGCAAGTGACTGCGCCGATCTGGCTTTCACCGATCACCGACAACATGGCTGTCGCGGTTGCGGAAGGCATCGAAGACGGGTTGTCGATATTAGCGGCGCTTGGCGTTGGCACCTGGGCTGCTGGCTCGGCCTGTCGGTTGCCAGCACTGGCAGAGTATGTCCCGGATTTCATCGAGACGGCCACTATTTACGAAGACGAGGACGAAGCGGGACGGCGCAATGTTGCGGAACTGGCGCGGCGATTGCTGGCGCGGCGGATCGAAGTGCGGCGCGCCAACCTGACAAAACTGCTGGCGATGGTGTCATGACAGTTAAAGCCGACGCCAACCAAGTACACCGAGATTTTGGCGCGGCGGCGCTGCGCGACATCACTGACGGTGTTTTGCCGGACCAGAACGCGCCCACGGCCGTTGCCGTTCAGCCGCTGGTAATGACGCTATTTGACGATGCGGCGCAGGCCACGAACAAACGCTGGATCATGAAAGGCCTGATCGCACGGGGTGAGACCTCTTCGCTGATCGGGCCACCGGGCTGCGGCAAGTCGGCCCTCGAGGCTGACCTCGCAGTGCATTGCGCGCGGCAGGCAGATTTTTTGGGCCATCGCGCCAAGGAAAAATGCGGTGTGCTCGTCCTCGCACTTGAGCGCGGCGATTTGTATGAGCGCCGGTTTGCCGCCTACCGGCAACGCGATCAGGTGACAGGACTTCCCATTGCCATCGTGAAGACTGTTGTCGATCTGCTCAATCCTTCTTGTGTTGATGTGATCGCGGTGACGCTGTGCGATGCTACGCGGCGATTGGGTCACGAAGTGGGTCTGCTAATCATCGACACCTACAACAAGGGCATCGCCATCGGTGGCGGCGATGAGGACAAGGCCAAGGATCAGAACCGCGTTGCCGCCCATCTGCGGAAGCTACATGAGCTTGCCAACATCCACATTGCTTTGGTCGGCCATACCGGCAAGGACGAATCACGCGGCGCACGCGGATCGAATGCCCATCTCGGAGACGTCGATCTCATGGTGCAGATCAGCGGCGACAGCGCGGTCAAAACCGCGAAGGTCACCAAGGCCAACGACCAGCCCGAGCGCGAAATCGCGACGTTCCGAATGAAACCATTCGTGCTGGGGCAGGACGAGGATGGTGATCCCATCGACGTGGCGATCATTGACGTCATTGACAGCGGCCCAGCGGCGGCCATGGCAAAGCCAGCGAAGCAGCTAACCAACCTCGAAAAGGCCGGACTGCGCGAACTCAACGAATGCGTTGCCGACCACGTCGAGCCGCCGCCGAATGATCCGCACTGTCCGCCTGGATCGAAAGGTGTTGCTCTTGAAACTTGGCGCGGACGCCTGCGGCAGAGGTCCGTGATTGGAAAAAAGGGCGAAAAAGGCGAGCGGACACAATTCATGCGGATCAAAGACGGCCTGCGCGACAAGGGCCGCATCGGTATCTGGGACGATTATGTCTGGCCTGTCTGCCGCCTAACGGCGTAACAAGGCGTCACAAAGCGTCACAAGTGTAACGGTCTGTTACGGCCTTCGCAGCAGGCGTAACAACCGTAACAGCCGTAACACCACCCTATAAGGGTGGTTACGGTTGTGACGGTTACGCTTGCAGGCTACTTCCTTTGGGGTGGACAGTTGAACCGTGTACAATTCACTCACGATGGGCGGTGCAACACACGGGCATACTTGGCGCGAGGACCAGTTCCTCGAAAGCCATCGGCGGCTCAATGTCATGCTGCTGCATCGGGCCGGGGCGCTGGTACCGAGCGCGAGGACCGTGTGGAAATGGGCGGATGGCGGAAAAACCAACATCCTCGCCGCGCACGGCGAGATTTTTTTGAGCGGTGATTTCAAGCAGGTGATCCGATTTGGCTACATTCCGCTCATGCTCATGCATGGCGGCGAGCGGATGAGGCTGTTCTGTCCGATCTGCAATTGTGGCGCGTATTTTCTCGCCGAACGAAAAAGCAAGTTTGCATGCAAAAAATGTTTTCGACTGGATTGGCGCTGCCGTCATCGCCGCCGCTATAATCCGTTCGTGGAGGAAGCCGATGGCCGATCTCATAACCGATCTCGTCGCTGACGATCTCGACGCTCAAATTCTCACGCATCGCATGGCCGGGATCAGTGTGCGCGCCATCATGCGCCGATACGGAATGACCAAACGCGAGGTCGAGGCCGCACTGGACCGGGCGCTGCCGCAGATCAACAACGCGACGCGGATTGCCACCATAAAATTAGAATTGGAAAGGCTCGATCAATTGATCCGGCCATTCTTCGTCAAGGCCCTCGCTGGCGACACCGCTGCCGCATCGATCTTGGTCAAGTTGAGCGAACGCCGATCATCATTGCTAGGAGCTTGTCTGGATAGTCGCTGTTCAAATCTGGTCGGGTCTGATTCAACATTGGGCGATGAGCAAGTATTTTCGGCCTTGGAACATCGATCAGACGCTGCTTCTGCCGCCGAATGTGCAGGACTTCGTGCCGAAAGGCCATGTCTCGCGGTTTATGGTTGATCTGGTGCGGGAGAGCCTCGATCTCAGGGAGATCATGGGCAGCTATGTGAGCGGGCTTGGGCAGCCGCCGTTTGATCCGCGGATGATGGTGGCGCTGCTGCTGCATAGCTATGCGAGTGGGCTGTATTCGTCGCGTCGGATTGCCAAGGCCTGCCGGGAGCGGAACGATTTTGTGATGATCGTGGCGCTGGATGCGCCGGATTTTCGGACGATCAGCGACTTTCGCAAGCGACATTTGAAGGCGCTCGGCGCGCTATTCGTGCAGGTTCTGAAGTTGTGCGAGACGGCCGGGCTGGTCAAGCTCGGTCATGTCGCGCTGGATGGTACGAAGATCAAGGCGAACGCGTCGAAACACAAGGCGATGAGTTATGAGCGCATGAAGAAGCGCGAGGCGGAATTGAAGGCCGAGGTCGCTCGCATGCTGGCGGCCGCCGAGGCGGCGGATGCCTCGGAGGATGAGACTTTCGGCAACAGCGACGAACTGCCGGACTGGACCGTCGACAAGCAGAAACGGCTGGCGAAGATCCAGCAAGCGATGGCGGCGCTGGAAGCGGACGCCAAACTGGCGGCGGAGGAAGAGCGCCGCATCGAGGCCGAAAAGGAACAGCAGCGCCAGGCCGAAGGCCGCAAGAAGCCGGGCAAACCGGCGGCGCTGCCATCGGAGGAACCCAATCCCAAGGCGCAACGCAACTTCACCGATCCGGAAAGCCGCATCATGAAGTCGAAGGATGGCTTCGTTCAGGCCTATAATGCCCAGGCGGCCGTCGATGCACATGCCCAGATCATTGTCGCGCAAGAACTGACCCAGCACGGCAGCGATCAGGGCCAGTTGGTGCCCCTGATCGAGGCCATCGAGAGCAATCTTGGCCGCAAGCCGCGGCAGGCCTCAGCGGATTCCGGCTACTGCAGCGAAGCCAATCTCGAAGCGCTCGACACACGCAGCATCGATGGCTATGTCGCGCCCGGACGCGCCAAACACCCGACAGTAGCGAACGGAAAAGTCGGCGGCCCGCTGACACAGGCCATGCGAAAGAAGATCGACGATGGCGGCTTCGAAACACCCTACCGATTGCGAAAGCAAGTGGTGGAGCCGGTGTTCGGGCAGATCAAACAGGCAAGAGGCTTCCGCCAGTTCCTGTTGCGGGGCATCGAGAAAGTGCGCGCCGAGTGGACAATGATCTGCACCGTCCATAACCTCCTCAAGCTGTTCAACCTCGCAAACGCAGCCTGAGCCTGCTACTCTACAACAAATGCCCGTCACGAAAACATATCTGGACGGGCTCCTAGGACTTGACGCGCCGCTGCGCATCGATGCCACGCTGGTCGAGAGCTACGACAATCCGAGCAGCACAGCCGAACTCGAAGCCGCGCTCAATCTCTTGATCAACAAGCCCGCGCAATCGCATTAGCGCGACAGTGCTATGCGGTGATCGAACCCGCGTGTCTATCGGCAAGGCGTGAGATCGTTGTGTGGTTGACGGCATAAGATCGGGCGATGGCGCGCATCGCTTCGCCCGCGTCAAGGCGCG
Organism: Bradyrhizobium septentrionale; assembly: GCF_011516645.4. NCBI lineage: Bacteria > Pseudomonadati > Pseudomonadota > Alphaproteobacteria > Hyphomicrobiales > Nitrobacteraceae > Bradyrhizobium > Bradyrhizobium septentrionale. The sequence continues at coordinate 436,017 of NZ_CP088285.1, forward strand.
CCATGACCTCGCGTTGCTGGTGGATGGTGAGCTTATGCTTGCGACCGAACTTCCTGCCCTCGGCTTTGGCGCGGGCACGGCCCTCGGACGTACGCTGTAGAATCAACTCGCGTTCAAACTCCGCGATGCCGCTGAGAATGACCAGCATCAAACGACCATGCGGTGTGGTGGTGTCCGCCCATGCATCGCCGGGCGAGCGGAAGTCTGCGCCGATGGTGCGGATGCGATCAATGATCCGCAACAGGTCAAGTGCCGATCTCGCCAGCCGGTCGAGCTTGCTGACCACCAGCACATCGCCGGGCTGCATCAGACCGAGCAGCCGCTTTAGCTCGGGCCGGGCGGCGACGCCGGAAACCTTTTCGCTTTGAACCTTATCGACGCCAGCGGCGGCAAGGGCGGCGTGTTGCGTGGCCAGCGTCTGGCCTGTCGTGGAAACGCGGGCATACCCATAGATCATTTCGCACCTATCTTTCGCACCAGCTAAGTACCTGCAAATGCGGGCAATTTATTCGGTGCGGCATTTGTAAATTATGCACCACGGTAGCGCAAGCTCCGGTGTAACTAAGGCCGTATATTCCATCAATGATTGTAGTACGACCGGGGCGGTTGTTGTGCCGGGCGCGCGCGGTTCCATCGGCGGCTGGCGGCACCCCTGTCCCGGTCGTTTTGAAAAGTTTGCGCCTTCCGTCCCAAGCCCCCGTCCTGCCGCGCCGCGCGCGCCCGTGGTGCGATGATCGCAGCCGCCCAAGGATTTCCTCCCCGCCGATTTAAACGCATGGGCGGCCCTCAGGTTGGCGGGCGCGCCACGGCGGCGGCCTCCCAGCCACGCGGGTCGTATTTGGACCCGCGAGCGACCGCCAAACTTGAGCGTTGCCAACGGATGAAGGGGCAATCAGTTCTCATTCCGCTTTCGGCGGCATTGCGGACATTTGCCAGTCATTCTGATGGCTCGAGCCGGTCGCGATTGACCCTTTGCCGACGTCCCGAGAACCGGAATACAATGGATCATGCCAAGCTCACAGCCACTCACCATCGTAATTCGCATACCGGACGTGGCTCTCTCGCGTTTCGATCTGAATGCGTCGTTGGGACTACAGGTCGACCGTTATGAGGCGTCACCTGATCGGGCGTTTGCTCAGATCGATATTGCAGAACACGGAGATCAATGGGCCACTGCTCTCGACCTTATCCAGTCAATTCGCGCCTGCATTCCGGGGCTGGTTTCTCGAGGTGCGATTGGAATGCCGAGCTTGGACGTAGCTATGGCCTTGCCCCATTCGTCGTTGTCTAAGTCCTTGACCATTCCGGCCCAACTGGCGGCAGCTGCGGGTGAGGTAGGGATGAACGTTCAGCTGTCCGTGTACCAGACGGAGTAACGAGGTCGCCTATTGGCCCATCGCGTCATTTCGGTGCGCTGCGGAATTTGGTCGCTATCGGGGCATAGCGGACTGGTGTTGCTGCCGCGCCTGCATCAGGCCAAGGCCCGCGCCGAGCGTGGCGCGATCAATTCAGTGCTGCGGCCACGCCTAACCGGAGGACGCCGGTGAAGACGGCCCGGCGACAGCAGATCATCGCACATCACGAGGCCGGGCACGCAGTGGTGGCGCGGCTGCTCAAGGTCGGCGTCGGACTGGCAACGCTCAAGCCGATTAGCGGCGATGACCCGGCTGTGCTGACCGTCAGCGCGGCGCACCTCGATCCGGACAATGTGATCGCGTGTCAAAAGGACGCCATGGTGGCGATAGCGGGGCCGCTGGCGCAGCACCGCTACCACCCGCATAAGTCAACTGACATCGCGCGGCGCTGGCGCGAACGCCCGTTCTATATGGAAGGTTCCGACTGTCACACCGCGATGAGCTTCGTTGCAAGGATGTATCTCTTGCAGAATGGCCAGACGGTTGGCACCGGGCCGCTGGCAATCGACTTCGACGACGAGCAGGGGCAGGCCTATGAGCAGTTGCTCGATGAGACGATGGCCCAAACCCGCAAGCTGATCGAAGCGCATTGGGACGCGATCAAACGGGTTGCGGCGGCGCTGCTCGCCGAACCGGCACTGACCGAAGCCGACGTCGACGCACTGATCGCGGATCGAGCTTGAGGCAGTATCATGACCTATTTAAACCGATGCGCGCCGAAGCGCTATCCCTCGACAGCGCTGCGATGGCGGGCGTAACATCAGCCTGCCGGGGCGGTTAGCCTGACATCCCCGGCAACCTCGAAGGAAAGCCTCGCTGCTGGCACTTAGCGGGGCTTTCTTATGGGTTTTGCCTGCCAAAATTAACCCCGGCGCGCGGCGATCAATCGAAATCCCTTTAACGATTGGAACGGACAAATATGGCAATCTTCGTTATGATTGCTGGGATAGTCGGATCATCCGGCGCAATGTGAGAGCTATGGGCAAGCCGGTCAAAATCAGCGTTCGCGCGCGCGGAGAAGTCGATTCTCCGACCGTGGACGATTTGCTTGATCAGGTTCGCGACTTCTTTGAAATTCTCAAAGCCGTCGAGCAGGCCGTCGCCGGGGATGGCACCACCGCCATCGACTGGCGCGTCGTGAAGGCGACGACGAACAGCCCGATCTCCTTTGAGGTAGCGCCGTTCGCCCACGACTTCGGGACCAACATCGATCGCCGCGCCGAGATCGTTGCAAGGCAGACTGCTCTTGGCCTTTTGCAGTTGGAGACGACGAACGAGCGTCCATCCTATTTCTCCGATGCGGCCCTTGGCCGCGCGGATAAGCTGTTCCAGCGCGTCAGTAACGGACTCGACAAAACGCTGGTCGATTACGGTATTCCGGATTTGCCGGTACTGGACATCACGCCTGATATCGCACGTCGGGCCGCCGGGAATATCCGAACCATCCTCAAGCCGGACCAGAAACCCTACGAGGAAATCGGTTCCGTTGAGGGCTACATCGACAGCATCGAGCGCGACGGCTGGGGTAAGCCAATCGTGCGTGTGCGACTTCGGGTCAACGGTGAGACCATCAAGTGCTTCGTTTCCGGTCAGGCACTGGCCGCGCTTGAGGACCATCAAATCCGCGATGTGTTTCGCGGTCGCCGCATTCTCGCATTCGGCAAGTTGAAGTATCGGGGTCCCGGCGCGTTGCGTGAGGCCGAAATTCACGAAATCCGGTTCCTACGGGACAGAAGCGAGTTGCCGGACGTCGAAGATATTCAGGACGAAGATTTCACTGGTGGTCTGCGCACCGAAGAGTATTTGGCGAGACTTCGGAATGGCAATCACTAAGCGCGTCTATTGGGACGCATGTAGCTGGATTGCATTGATCCAGAAAGAAAAGATTTTACAGCCGGGCGGCGCTGTCGAAGATCGCGAGATGATGTGCAAAAGCGTCATCGAGGCGGCAAGGAAAAATCGGCTAGAGATCGCCACCTCCGCCTTTTGTCTCGCAGAGGTCTGCAAAAATCCAGACATGCGCCTTGGTTCGTCATCCGACCGGATCGCGGAATTTTTTGAGAACGACTTCATTCTGATTACTGCGCTTGACACGGTGGTCGGGCATCGCGCTCGCAAGCTCATGACCGGAGGGTATGCCGGGCTGAAACCGCCCGATGCAGTTCACATCGCAACCGCTCTGATCCTGAACGTGGACGAAATGCACACATTCGACGATGCCTTACTGGCGCTGGATGGACGGCTGGATAAGGACGACGGCACCAAATTAGAAATCTGCAAGCCCTCAGCCGGTGATCCTACGCCGCTGTTCGGCAGCAATCCGTTCGACACTGGCAAGCAGTGACTGTAACGCCCGAAGACGATCCATCATGTGTCATGATCATCCTGCACCGGCGTAAGTGCGAAGCTACAGTTGGCCATAGCGCTATTGAGGAGCTTAACAAAATTTTGACGCTCAGGACCTTTGACCTCGTTCATCGCCATCGCGACGATGTAGCCGATGGCTAGCGGGTAGGCCGTCGCCGGAGAGTCGGCAAACTTTTCCATGATGTCATTGATGACCGCCTTGTTGTGGCGATTGCTGACGTCAGCGATGCGTTGCAACTTGTCTTTGGTGATTGTGAAATCGCTCATGACGAACGCTCCATTGGAAATGGCAGTACGGTCGCAGATGAGCCGCTCAGGGCACGATCCGGCTGCGGCAGCGCGGTCCCAGTCAGATAGTAGCCGTCGGGCGACCAGAACCCCGTATCGGGCGGCAGGTCGGCAGGATCGCACGGCGCGCGAAAATAGCCGTACCACGGGCCGAGGCCGCCGCCGGTAGTGTGGACATGGATGTTCTGGCAGAACGGGCACCTGATCGTGAGGCTATTGCGTCCGACCCGGCGCGCGCGTGTGATCGGGATGTGACCGTCAATAAACAAGCTCATCATTTGGAGTCGGCCTTTTGATGGTATCCCTCCGCTAAGGGCCGCCTTGTTTGATGGGCGCGAGCGCTGCAGGTCCTAGGGGTAATCCTAGGAGAAGCGCTATGACGATTTCGAGGGCGGAGGTGATCACAACGGTCGAGCGGCGGCGCCGGTGGTCGCAGGATGAGAAGGAACGGCTCGTCGCAGCGTCGCTCGAGCCCGGCGCCAATGTTTCCGAGGTGGCTCGCGTGGCCGGGCTTCATGTGAGCCAGCTGTTCAGGTGGCGTAAGGAGCTTTGCAGGCACGGCGAAGCGAGCATAGCGCCGTTTGTTCCGGTCGAGATTGGGCCGTCTGCGCTACCGCGGGAGGTGGCCGAAGCGCCGTTGACGCCAACGGCGCGTCGACGCAAGAGCCAGGGCATCATCGAGATTGATCTTGGTAGCGGGCACCGCATCCGGGTCGATGGCGACGTTGATGGAGATGCGCTACGTCGCGTTCTCGATGCTTTGGTCCGCCGATGATCCCGGTTCCGACGGGCGCGCGAGTGTGGCTCGCGACAGGCTACACGGACATGCGCCGAGGCTTTCCGTCGTTGGCGCTCCAAGTGCAGGAGGTGCTGCACAAAGACCCGCTCAGCGGTCATTTGTTTGTCTTCCGCGGTCGCCGCAGCGATCTTGTGAAGCTGATCTGGCACGACGGCCAAGGAGCATGCCTTTTTACCAAAAGACTCGAGCGAGGAAGGTTCATCTGGCCATCGGTTGGCGGTGAAACGGTAACGATCTCGCCGGCGCAGTTGAGTTATCTGTTGTCCGGAATCGATTGGCGCACCCCGCAAGAAACCCAGCGTCCGACGCGGGTCGGATAACCGTTTTGGGTTTGAATCTGCTGCTCGATCTGATTCAATGGCTTCATGAGCTCGAAGCCAGACGATCTTCCTGCGGATCTTGCGAGCGCCTACATGGCGCTGCTGGCCGAGCGCAAGGCGTTGCAAGTTGAGCGCGATATCGCAGTCGCGGATGCCGCCAGCGCGCGGGCGGAGCTGTCGGACAACGAAGCGTTGATCGCACATCTCGAACTGCGGATCGAGAAGCTCAAACGCGAACTGTACGGGCCGCGGTCCGAGCGCACGGCGCGGCTGATCGAGCAATTGGAATTGGAGCTCGAAGAACTCATCACCATGGCGAGTGAGGATGAGCTCGCCGCGCGTGCCGCGGCTGCAAAGGTACAGAACGTTCGGGCCTTCACGCGCAAGCGGCCGGTGCGCAAGCCTTGGCCGGACGACATCGAACGCGAGCGGGTCGTCATTGAGGCGCCAACGAGCTGCGCCTGCTGCGGCGGATCGCGCCTGGCGAAGCTGGGCGAGGATGTGACCGAGACGTTGGAGGAGATCCCGCGCCGGTTCAAGCTGATCGAGACGGTGCGGGAAAAGTTCACCTGCCGCGATTGTGAGAAGATCAGCCAGCCGCCCGCGCCGTTCCATGCCACACCGCGTGGCTTCATCGGTCCGCAACTGCTGGCGACAATCCTGTTCGACAAGTTCGGCATGCATATCCCGCTCAACCGTCAGAGCGTGCGCTTTAAGGCCGAGAGGATCGATCTGCCGCTGTCGACGCTGGCCGACCAGGTCGGCCACGGAACCTTCGCCGTTATGCCGCTGTTCCAGCTGATCGAGCACCATGTGCTCGCGGCCGAGCGCCTACATGGCGACGACACCACCATCCGCATCCTGGCGAAGGGCAAGTGCACGACTGGGCGGATCTGGACGTATGTGCGGGATGACCAGCCGTTCGCCGGGCCTGCGCCGCCGGCGGCGGTCTATTACGCCTCGAGCGACCGACGGGGCGAACATCCCCAGAAGCATCTGGCCGCCTTCGCCGGTATCTTGCAGGCGGATTGCTATAGCGGCTTCGAGCCGTTGTTCGATCCGAAAAGAAAAGCGATGCCGATCACGCCCGCATTTTGCCTGGCCCATGCGCGGCGGGGATTCTTCGAGCTGGCCGACATCGAGAAAACGGCCAGGGAAGGCCGCAAGGGCAAACCGGTCTCCCCGATCGCGCTGGAGGCGGTCAGGCGTCTTGACGCTCTGTTCGAGATCGAGCGCGCCATCAACGACCGCAATGCCGACGAGCGGCGTGCCGTACGCCAGGAGAGAAGCAAGCCGCTTCTCGATGGCTTGCACGACTGGCTGCTCCGCGAGCGAGAAACCCTGTCGCGCTCCTCCGAGGTCCTGAAGCCCATGAACTACATGCTCAGGCGCTGGGACGACTTCTCCCGCTTCCTCGATGATGGCAGGATCTGCCTCAGCAATAATGCCGCTGAAAGAGCGTTGCGCGGCATCGCGTTGGGCAGGCGCAACTGGACCTTCGCCGGCAGCCTGCGCGGCGCCGACCGCGCTGCCATCATGCTGACGATGATCACGACCTGCCGCCTGAACAACGTCGATCCCAAAGCCTGGCTCGCCGACGTCCTCGCCCGGATCGCCGATCTTCCCACTTCGCGTCTGCGCGAACTGCTGCCCTGGGAATGGAAGCTCCTGCGGCAAGCCAACAACCCCACCGATCAGCAGGCCGCCTGACCTTCACCCAACGCTATCTTACAGATCGCCACGCCCACGCGCATGCGTCAATCAGGCGGCCTTCGTCGTATGCGTACTTTTGATGTTCACTTGATCCGCAGCAATCGTGCCGCGTTTGCGCACGTCACTGCGCCGCCAAGGCGAGCCTCGAACTTGAACAACGAACAAAATCCTGCGCTGAAGGGGTCGTGCTGCATTGTTACTGCTTTCCTATTCACGACTGTGTAGGCCGACTTCCAATTGCCATAGGCTACAGGCGTTGCACCCGGCGCGACGTCCGGCATCTGCGACGCAATCCGCAGCGGCGAGCCGAGCAGGGAAAACACCAGCGGGTCTTGCAGGCTGGGAACGATGATCGGTCGGCCATTGGCATCGCTCATGGAAAACAACATTCCGGCGGTACGCTGGTTCATCAGATAGGCACCCGCCGGGTCCCAGAACTGCATCGGCACCTCAAATCGCAACATCACGAGGTCTTGCCATGTGAACTGACCAGCAGGCGTTGGCGCGGCAGTGTCGCAGATCGGAATGCCGCTCGCCGGATTGAGAATGCCGATGGGCATGCCGACGCCGCTGCCAATCATCACCGCTTCGCTAACCGTGTTGCGGAACGCGCGGCTGACCTTGCCGAGCAGCCAGTTCTCGACACTAAATCCGCTGTCTTCAAGGACATCGCTTGTCGCGCAGGCGATGTAGCGCAGCGGCTCCGGCTTGATCTCCAGTTCGCCGAGCAGGGAAGCCAGATCGACGCCGCTTGGATTGTTGGCAAAGCAGGCGCTCTGGCACGCCCATGCCGCGTTGTCGATGTCGCCTCGGTCAACCAGAAACTTGATTGACGAGCCGCTGATCGTGACGTTGTCGAACAACGAAGTGATGTCGGTCGGACTGACCACGCAGGACAAGATGCGGTCGCTCAATTCGACCGGCAGAATAAAACCATTGCTGCCGAACGAAAACGACGACAGGGCCTTGCGCATCGCTTCCGGAAGCCTGCCCACGTCTGCGCTGTGCATCAGCGCCTTGAGGGCCTCGATATGCGTGGTGGCCTCGGCGATCTGATCCTCCGAGGCTACGAACGGATGCTGCACATCATGCTTCGGAATTTTCAGATCGTGCTTTAGCCGCAGCAGGCCGATGGCCGCCTTGCGGTTAGCGTCGTCGCTGATGTTGTCGAAGCCCGGCCGGTTGACGCGCAGGGCCAAGCGATCAACGTCGGCCCTGACCTGCTTGAGTATCTTGTCGCGCTCGACATCGCCTGTAGCTAGGACGTCGCGGGTGGCCTTCACCTCGTTGATGAGGTCGACTAGCTCCATGCCCATGAGAGATCCCTGTCTGCGCCCGCGTTCTGGCGGCGCCGATCCAGTGATCTCCTTTGCGGACAATGATATTCCAAGGCCGCCCGCGCGGCTATATGGTTTTCGCTGGGCGTGCCTTTTTCGACATGCCGACCGACTCTGACGATGTCCGTTTCCGGGGGTAGATCGGAAGTGAGCAGCGGACGGTTAAAGTGACGCGATTGACCCTTGGCAGAAATTAACGTTGTGCGATCAACATGCCCAACATGCATTCCGAATGGCTTCGTCAGCTGCCCTATTTGGTTCATACCAATAGAGAACTCGGCTTTAATGCTGAGGGGTGTCACCACCCTGAGCGGCTGGAAGGCCGGCAGCGAGGTCAATATCGAGGTCGATCTGATGGCCCGTTATGCGGAGCGGCTGTCGGAGATGAAGTAGCCGGGATAGGAACAGTCCCGAGAACCTGAGTGAGATAGGTGTCATGGCGCCTGCAGATAATCTCAATGAATTGATGGTGAGGTTTCGGATAGCTAGCCGCGAAATCTTCAATCAGTTCTTTCGCGTCGAAGGTCCCTACGAAAACGACGGATGGTCGTTCGAGCAGCGCTTCTCCGAAGTAGAGGCGATCCTGTTCGACAAGATGGTGGCAGAGCCGGCATCTCTGGGAAACGCGAGCTACGGATCGGTCACGTCGGCAATATCCGTGGAACTTCGTATCGGGAAATCTGTGCCCGCCATGATCAATCGGGAGATCAATTCAGGATATTGGGACCACCCGATTGGGGCAGTCACGGCCGACGCCCAGCTGCAGTTTATTAGTTTCTTCGATTGGGACAGGCTGAATTACCGGGACAACCAATATGTGCGCGTATGCATTGCACGATGGCCGTCGCACAAGGAGATGGAAGGGAAAGAAGCGTTGCTTGAAGCTCAATACGTCCAATTCAGAAAATCGAACGATTGAGGGCACTTTCTGCGATGGCAGCGACAGCAGACACGCTTATCCGGCTATCGAACCTAGGATGACCGCTCTTGGCCCTTTTCGGACGTGCCGCACTGGCTATCGAAAGTCCGGTGTCGGGGGTGAAGCGGACCTCACGGTTGCGCGTTCCGACTTCCGAGTGTGACCCTTAGCGGAAGTTCAGCAGAAATGCTTCTCCCGCTACGGCGCTTTACCGAGTGCTCGTATCGATGCGATCACGGTCCTAGCGCGCTCGGGATCAAATCGGCCAAAGCCCATGTGCACAGCCTCGGCCCATTCCAAATATTTCATCAGGGCATCGTCGGTCGTATTGTCGCGGACCATCGTGGCGATGGTACCAACATAACCATCGTATTCGTCGGCGGGGCACCCGCCAATCGGGTCCCATTGCTGGTTCAGAATATCTCTGATCCGACCGCGCCAGATGCGAGATGCTTCTTTCTCTACAGACATCTGGTCCCCATCGCTGATCTTTTTCCCATGCGGCACGCTCTTAGCACCGACAACCTAACGGCGACCTGAACAGATTACGAAAACTTGTTCGATCCCGAAACGTCTGAGCTTGGCCCATTTGAGACATGCCAACTGCATCGAGCGCCGCTTTCAGCCGCTTTCAGAGGTAACCGACCTGCCCACGGGCAATTTGACGTCCGCTTTCGAGGGTACACACATGAGCGAACCCCGACGCGCCGCGCAAGCCGCCCGCTTTTTCGAGGACACCATTCGACGGCTGAGGGCCGAGCGCGGCGATCACGATCCACTCGCCATCGCGAACGCGGGGTTCGCCGCCGTCCACGCCCGCTACGGTGACCTGTCCGGTGCCGAGGCCGCGCCGGTCAGCATCGCGAGCGCGAGCAGGCGGGCAGCGTCTTTGGCATGCCTGTCATCCATGGGCTGCAGTGCGGTCTTCCAACCACTTCAACATCCCGAAAATATACGACGTGTTCTGCGATTTTGTTTGCATGACGTCGCGGCCGATCCCATCGTCGCGGTAGCCAACCCATCGCGGAGCGATCAGCAAGAACTCATTTTTGGTGATTGTCCGCTTGTCCTTTATTGTTGACGAATAGACGATGATCGATGGCTTCTTGAACGTGACGTCCCAGATTTTGAAGGGGATGCCGTAACCGCCTTCGTAGCTCCATGTCTTTATCTCATCGTCAGGGCGGACCGCCCGGCAAAGATCGCGCCACCATTGGTTAAGTTGTTCTTCGGTCATGCTGTCTTTTAGCAAGTGAGGCCGAAAAGAAAAAGGGCGGCTCAATGGCCGCCCCTCGTCATTGCTTTCCGGCAGATTACGCCGCAAGCCGTAGTTCGGTTCGTTCAACGGCATTCACTGGAGGCCTGCCGATGATCCGCCGCAACTCTGCGGCGACACCGTCGAGCACGGCGCGCCTCTCCTTCATCCGCGTCGAGTGATTGTAGACCTTGCCGGTGACGCTGGGCACGATCACGTCGCCCTTCTTGCTCGCGGCATGATCGAGGCACTTCGCGATCCACGCATCGTCAAAGCCGAGGTCGCCCGCAAGGGTCGCCGCCGTGCGCCGCAGATCGTGCGGCGTAAATGGCCGCAGACCCAGCAATGAGCAGATGCCCGGCGTCTTCACCTTGCCCTTGACCTTGGTGCCGCGCAGCGCCGTCGCCATGACCTTGCGGTTCATCGGCTGATCACCGAGCGGGCTGGCAAAGACGTATTGTTGCTTGTCGCTGGTCAAGGCCTCTCGAATGATCTCCACGGCCAGATCGGACAGCGGCTGCTGGATTACCCGCCGCTTCTTCACCCGCTTGAGCGGAACGTCGAAACGAGGGAGTTCGCCGTCGAGGTCGACGAGTTCGCTGCGATGCGCGGCCAGCAACTCGCCGGATCGCAGCATGGTGACCAACTCGAACTTCAGCGCGAGCCGGGTCCTGCGATCCCAAGGCAGGTCGTCCCGGTCGAGGCCGTGCCAGAAAGTCCTGATCTCGTCCTCAGACAGTACGCGCGTGCGCGGATGCTCAGGGTCGAGCTTGCCGAGATTGATGCACGGGCTGGCGCCGACGTAGTCCTGCTCCGGCTCCGCCGCCCAGTTGAACAAGCCGCTGGCCGCGCGCCTGAAGTGGCGGGCATTGCTCACGGACGGCTTGCCGAACTTGCCCGCAACGATGTCCTTGGACCGTGTCGCGATGTCCTGCTTGGTGACCTCGCTGGCGAGCTTCTTGCCGAGGCCGGGGCTGAGAAAGCGGCGCAGATGGGACGCGACGTTCTCCCACGTTTCGATCCGGGGTCGCATCTCACCGTCCGCCTTCTTGACCTCGGTCTTCATCCACGCGATCCGCTCCTCGATGATCTCGGCCACGGTCTTTCCGCGCTTCGCCTGCTGGACCTTGCGGTCGCGAAAGGTCTCGGCGAGTGCCGCGGCGCCCATGCCGCGCAGCGCGTAGACCTTGGCCCGGGCATCCTCGACCCGAAAGTCGGGGCCGTAGACGCCCAGCCACCCAGTGCGCTGCTTGCCGGTCTCCGGGTCGGTGAACTTGAACGAAAAGGTCGCGACGCCGGCCGTGATGACGCTGACATAGAGGCCGGGGCACTTGCGGTCGTAAATCTTGGTGCGCTTGGCGACCCGCTTCTCACACATGCGGTCGGTCAGGACGACGCTGCTGTTGCGCCGGCGCTTGCCGGCAGGTTCGGTGGTTGTGGTAGTATCCATGGTGGTTTCAGGCTCCTCGAAGGGTTTGGGACCATGGGCTCGGCTTTGGGCCTCTCAGTCCTTGGAGGGTCGCGAGAGGCTTAGGGCCGGGCCCTGATTTTGGCGAAGTGCGCTGAAAGCCGATGAGGTAGGGTAGATGAAAAACCCTTGTTCTAAAGGGTTTTGTCGCTTTCAGGACCTTTCACCGCCTTTCAAAATATAGACGTGTGGTCCTGACGCCCTAGCGGCCGGTGTCCCCCGCGAGATGCGAAGCATCTTCGCGGCGGCGGTGACAAACAAGCCCAGTCTCGCCGGGGAGAGCACGAAGTAAGCCGTAACCCATCGCGCAGGGAAAGCCGGACTGCTCCGGTTACACCTGTGGTCCTACCCCCGAGCTTTCTACCTTTGCTCGGGGCCCATGGGTGCAATCGGCACCCGGCTTTCCCTGCGCCCTCTTCAAGAGAGAGGGTGAAACGAAGAGCAAAGCTCGGGCGAAACATGTCGCGAGAATGCGAAGCCATGTCCCCTTCCACACTGTCATCGCCCGGCTCGACCGGGCGATCCAGTACGCCGCGGCCTATCGGCTCAATCACCGACGCCTCTGGAATACTGGATCACCCGCATGCGCGGGTGATGACACCGAACCAGTTGTTTGACTGTTGAATCAGAACCCACGCAGGGACGACAGCGGTGAATGTCGCGGATCGCCTTACGCCGGCCTGAACCCCGCCTCGATCAACGCGGCGCGGGCTTCGTCTGACGCCAGCGCTTCGAGAAACGCCTGCACCGCGGGCCGCTGCTTGCGCGCCGTGACCAGCGCGAAGTCGTAATGCTCTTCGGCCAGCGGAATGAAACCGAGCCCGGAGGCTGCCGCGACCGGCGCGATGGTCATGCCCCAATCGGCGCGATGCTGCGCCACCGCGGCCGCAACCGCATTGTGCGAGCGCGGCTGATTCCAGTAGCCGTCGGGCCGGCTGCCGCCCAGCAGCCGATCGATCAGGATGCGGGTGCCGGCGCCCTGGTTGCGGTTGACCATGATGCAGGCGGGATCGGCGAGCGCCGCGCGCACAGCCTCCACTGCACTCAGGCCGGCGAAACGCTCGTCGTCCTTGCGGAACACGATGCCCTGCATGCGCCGCCAGCCCGGCACCAGCTCGAGGCCGTCGGCAAGATACGGCGTGTTGTAGCTCTCGGTCTTGTCGTCGAACAGATGGATCGGCGCCAGATCGCATTCGCCGCGCTTGGCGGCCGCGAGCCCGCCGAGACTGCCGACTGCGATCGAACGCACCACAAGGCCGGCATGCGCCAGCGGTGCGGTGACGAGATCGAGCCCGGTGCAATGGCTGCCGACGATGACGAGATCAGGCACCCGGACATGCGGCGTGAACAGCGTCACCTCGGTCTCGCTGCCCGCCGGCAACTGGTCGGCAAGCGCCTCGATCTTCAGGAAGCCATCGGCCTGCGCAAACGACGTGATGGCGCCCGCCCCCTTGCCGCCGGGATAGGCGATCAGGCCGTCGGCGCCTTCGACCAGCGACACCATCACGAACTCGGTCCGCCCGAGCTCGGAGGCGATGCGCACCGGCACCTTCGCCGCCACCTTGGCATCCGGCCGCGGCGGCAGGCCGGCCATCCGCCGCAGCACCGGCACGATCATGTCGTGGAAGGTGAACATCGCCGAGGTCGGAAAGCCCGGCAGGATGACCACCGGCTTGCCGTCGCAGACCGCGAGGCACAGCGGCTTGCCCGGCTTCAGCGCCACGCCATGCGCGATGATGCCGGGCTTGCCGAGGCGGGCGATGATCCGGTGCGAGACGTCGCCCGCGCCCTTCGAGGTGCCGCCCGACAGCACCAGCATGTCGCTCTCCGCCAGCGCCTTGCGCATCGCGGCCTCGAGCTTGGCCTCATCGTCGGCGATCGCGCCGAGAAAATGCGCGTCACCGCCATTCTCGGCAATCGCCGCGGTGACGATCGCGCCATTGGTGTCGTAGATCGCGGCCGGCCGCAGCACCTCGCCCGGCTGAACCAGTTCGTCGCCGGTCGAGAGTATCGCAATGCGCGGACGGCGCACCACCAGGACCTCGGCGATGCCGCAGGCCGCGAGCATGCCGATCTCGCGCGAGCCGATGATGGTTGCCGCGCGCAACAGCGCCTCGCCACGTGCAATGTCGGAGCCGGCATAGGACACGAACTGCCCCGGCGACGCCGCGCGCCGGACCTCGATGGCGCCATTGCCGGCGGGTTGGGTGTGCTCGACCATCACGATCGCGTCGGCACCGCGCGGCACCGGACCGCCGGTCGCAATCGCAGTCGCGGTGCCCGGCAGCACCGGCCGGGCCGGCGCGGTCCCGCACGAGATGGTCTCATCGTTCAGCGCGAGTTGCACCGGCGCGGCTTCACCGGCGCGTACCAGATCGGCCGAGCGCACGGCAAAGCCGTCGACATTGGAGCGATCGAACGGCGGCACGTCGATCGGCGCCACCACGTCCTCCGCCAGCGCACGGCCGAGGGCGTCGGCGAGCCGCCCCGTCTCGGACGGCCATTGGCGCGGGAACAGCGCCGCCTCGAAGCGCGCGAGCGCCTCCTCGCGCGACAGGATGGTCAGGAACTGGTCCTGCTCGACGGATGGGTTGGGTTTTGGCGTCGACGTATCGGTCATCTCGGGAACTCACTCCCGCAACATATAGGCATCGACGACCGTGCCCGCAGCAAAGCCCTCCGCGGATCCAGCAACGATCAGCACGGCTTCGGCGCGCGCGATGGCATCGAGCGAGAGCTCCCCGATCGCAAGCACAGCCCAGCAACCCTGCTGGCGCGTCAGCAGCACGACCTCGGCAATGCCGACGCCGGAAGCGATCTTGCGCGCCAGCGGCAGCGCCAGCGTGTTGCGCGGGCGCCGGCCCGACAGGCGATCGAGCACCGGAAGCGCAATGGCCCACCAGGCCGCGAACGCCTGATCCGGCGCGCCCGGCAAGGCGATGACCGGCGTCGTGTCGATCCGTCCCACCGCCGTGGTGCGCCCGGGCTGCAGGGCAATGCCGTGCGCGATCAATTCGCCACGCGTCGTCAGCGCATTCACCGCAGCATCCGTGCGACCAACCCCGGTGCCACCGATCGTGATGATCAGATCACAGCCATCGGCATCGAATGCGCCGGCAATCGAAGTCACATCCGCCGCCGCCTCGGTGCAGAGGACCTCAGCACCCGCCAGGCGCGCGGTGTCAGCGATCGATTGCGCGGTCAGCTCACCGTTGGCGACGTTGATGATGCGAAGCCTTGGTCGTCGCACGCGCAACAGCTGCAGTCCGGCCGCCCGCGCGAGCAGGAGACCGCGCGGCAACAGCGGCTCTCCCGCTGCGATCAACGTGCGCCTCCCGGCAATGTCGCTGCCGGCGCGCCGGACGCCCTGCCCCGGGATGGCTTCGGCAAGCACCTGCGGCAGCGGGCCGGAGGTGTCGACGGCGTCGGCATCGACCACGCAATCGGTGCCCTCGGGCATCGCCGCACCGGCCTCGACCCAGACCGGAGGCTCGGCGAGCGGCAATGGCGCATAGGACGACGCCCCGACCAGGTCATTGGCACGCATCGCCCAGCCGTCGCTGACAGCGACATCCTGCGGCGGATAGGCGCACGAGGCCGGCATCTCGGCGGCGATACAATGCAAGGCATCGGCCGGCGGCAACATGATCGGCTCGACCGGCGCGACATCGCGCAGCACGGCGGCGAGCACCGCGTCGAGCGGGGCGAGCGAAGCCGGCAAGCGCTGGGTGGTGGCCATGGCCCGCTATGGACTGAATCGGCGGCGAAAGAAACCGCCTCGGGCCGATTCCGGCACCCGCCATTAGACCGATGGCGCGTTGACGCGGACCCCAAAGTAGCTGCAAAAGAAACCAATATGACCGGGTCGCGGAGATCAGGCACAACCAATAATGGCCAATGCGCCAATTCAGGAGGGAGACAGAATGATCGCCACCAGACTAGCCATGTTCGGGACGCTCGCAGCCGCGCTGCTGGCCTCCTCGACCGTATCGGCGCAGGTGTCCGACGACGTCGTCAAGATCGGCGTGCTGACCGACATGAATGGTCCGGCCTCGACGCCGACCGGACAGGGCTCGGTCACCGCCGCGCAGATGGCGGTCGACGATTTCGGCGGCAAGGTGCTCGGCAAGCCCATTACGGTGATCGTCGGCGATCACCAGCTCAAGCCGGACATCGGCGCGACCATCGCACGGCGCTGGTATGACGTCGATCAGGTCGACCTCATCGTCGACGTGCCGGTGTCGGCGGTCGGGCTCGCGGTGCAGAACATCGCCAAAGAGAAGAAGAAGCTGTTCATCACGCACTCGACCGGCGCGACCGATTTCCATGGCAAATTCTGCTCGCCCTATACGATGCAGTGGGTGTTCGACACCAGGGCGCTCGCGGTCGGCACCGCGCAGGAGGTGGTGAAGCGCGGCGGCGACAGCTGGTTCTTCATCACCGACGACTACGCGTTCGGTCATTCGCTGGAGAAGGATGCCTCCGCCGTGGTGACCAAGAACGGCGGCAAGGTGCTCGGCGCGGTACGGCCGCCGTTCGCCACGCCCGATCTGTCGTCCTTCATCCTGCAGGCGCAGGCCTCGAAGGCCAAGATCATCGGCATCGCCGGCGGTCCGCCGAACAACACCAACGAGATCAAGACCGCCGGCGAATTCGGCATCTTCGCCGGCGGGCAGCAAATGGCCGCGCTGCTGGCACTGATCACCGACATCCACTCGATCGGCCTGAACGCCGCGCAGGGCCTGCTGCTGACCACCTCGTTCTACTGGGACATGGACGACAAGACCCGGGAATGGTCGAAG
Organism: Bradyrhizobium septentrionale; assembly: GCF_011516645.4. Taxonomy (NCBI): domain Bacteria; kingdom Pseudomonadati; phylum Pseudomonadota; class Alphaproteobacteria; order Hyphomicrobiales; family Nitrobacteraceae; genus Bradyrhizobium; species Bradyrhizobium septentrionale. The sequence goes on from NZ_CP088285.1 coordinate 452,700, forward strand.
CGCTATTTCGCCAAGATGAACCGGATGCCGACGATGTGGCAGGCCGGCGTCTACTCCTCGGTGACCGCCTATCTGAATGCGATCAAGGAGAGCGGCACCGACGATCCGCTCAAGGTCGCGGCCAAGATGCGCGAGAAGCCGGTCGAGGATTTCTTCGCCCGCAACGGCAAGCTGCGCGAGGACAATCTGATGGTGCACGACCTCTGGCTGGTCCAGGTCAAGACCCCGGCCGAGTCGAAATATCCGTGGGACTATTACAAGATCCTGGCGAAGATCTCGGGCGACGACGCGTTCGGCCCGCCGGACCCGGCGTGCCCGCTGATCAAGAAATAGCGGCGAATAGTGAGTGGCGAATAGCGGGTAACGAGTGACGAACGGAAACAACCATTCGCTATGCGCTACTCCCTATTCGCGCGCTTCACTTCGCCACCCCGATCTCGCGGAAATATCTGAGCACCCCGGGGTGGATCAGATTGATGTCAGGCGCGGCGGCGACGGTGTTTGCCGCCGTGGTCTCGCAGGCCTGCGCGAGCTTCTTGCAGAAGGTTGCCTCAACGCCGTGCAGCGTCTTCGCCAGCCGATAGGCGACATCGTCGGGCAAGGTCTCGCGCACCAGGATATAGCTCCAGGAGCCGACCGAGGAAATTGCTTCGGTCTGCTTCGGATAGCTGCCGGCGGGGATCGTCAGCGGCTTGAGGAAGGTGTGCTTGGCGCGGATGCGGGCAATCTCGTCGGTATCAGGCGCAATGAAGCGCGCACCGCTCGCGCTCTCGGCCATCTTGCTGAAGCCGGGCCAGCCGATGCCGGCGCCCCACAGCGCCGCGGCGCGGCCATCCTCGACCATCGCCGGGCCATCGCCGGCGCGATCGAGATAGATCGACTTGAAGTCCTCGTCCTGCTTCAGCCCGATGCCGTCGAGGATATAGCGCGACAGGATCGGCAGGCCGGAGCCCTTGGCGCCGAACGCGACCGGCTGGCCGACCAGGTCCTGGATCGTCTTGTAGGGGCTGTCGGCGCGGACCACGAACATGCCCGGGCTCGAATACATCGCGGTGAGTATCTTCAATTTGGTGGCCTTCGGCCGGCCGATGCCCATCAAGGCCTCGTAGGACGGCTCGCCGGCGACGGTTGCGATATCGACGCTATCGGCCTCGAGCAGCGGGATGTTCTCGTTGGAGCCCTTGGTGTTGCGCGGCTCGATCGACAATGTCGGATCGGCCGCGTTCATCACCTCGGCGAACGCGTTGCCATAGAGCGGAAAACCGCCGCCCGGCGTCGCCGTGGCGAAACGGATCGTGGTTTTGGAAATGGTCTTGCCCCCCTCTTGCGCCGCCGCGCCGCCCGCGAGCAGCAGCACGCCGGCGCAAATCATAACAGCGAATTTCATCTCGAGCCTCAAGCATTGCACGTGAGCAAGACTATCGTCGCACGGGCGGGGTCGTAGGCAAAGCCAGCGTTTTGTGAAACCATGCCGGCAACAGTCACAAGAAAATGACGGGAAGAGATGATGATCCGATTTGCGCGTGTCGCGTTGCTTGGTTTGATGTGTTGCATTGCCTCCATTGCCCCCTCCTCCGCATCCGACTATCCGAACCGTCCGGTACGCTGGCTGATCGGCTTTGCCGCCGGCGGCCCGGTCGACATCGTCGCCCGCATCATGAGCCAGTGGCTGTCGGATCATCTCGGCCAGCAATTCGTGGTCGAGAACCGCACCGGCTCCGGCGGCAACCTCGCAGCCGCCGCCGCGATCAACTCGCCCGCGGATGGCTATACGCTGCTGTTCGTCGCGCCGAACAACGCGATCTCGACCTCGCTCTACAAGAAGCTGCCCTATGACTTCCTGCGCGACACCACCCCGGTCGCCAGCATCATGCAGCTCACCAACATGCTGGTGGTGTCGAACGCGATGCCGGTGAAGACGGTTCAGGAGTTCATCGACTATTGCAAGGCCAATCCGGGCAAGATCGCCTACGCCTCGTCCGGCTACGGCACCTCGGTGCACATGTCGGCCGAATTGTTCAAGGCGATGACCAAATGCGACATGCAGCACGTGCCGTATCGGGGATCAGCGATCGCCTTCCCCGACATCATCTCCAACAAGGTGCAGCTGATCTTCGACAATCTGCCGTCGGCGCTGGAGCAGTCGCGCGGCGGCAGCGTCCGTGCGCTCGGCGTGACCTCGCCGCAGCGCTGGCCGAGCGTGCCCGACGTGCCGGCGATCGCCGAGACCGTGCCGGGCTTCGAGTCGGTCGGCTTCTACGGCATCTCCGCGCCGAAGGGCACGCCGCCGGAGATCGTCGACATCCTCAACAAGGCGGTCGGCGAAGCCTTGAAGGACCCCAAACTCGTGGCGCGCCTCGCCGAGGTCGGCGGCATCCCGAAACCGATGACCCCGGCCGAATTCGGCAAACTGGTGGCCGACGAGACCGAGAAATGGCGCAAGGTCGTCGAGTTCGCCGGCGTCTCGGTCGACTGACGCGGATGGTCAGGGAGCGCGAGGTGCGGCATTGCCGAAACCCCGCGCACCCTGTAAACGGAGCCCGCACCGTTGCCAGCCGCACCACGCGGCCCGCAAGGCGGCGGGGCCTGTAGCTCAATGGTTAGAGCCGGCCGCTCATAACGGTCTGGTTGCAGGTTCGAGTCCTGCCGGGCCCACCATAACAGCTATCCACCAACGTCCCGGAACATCCACCAAAGTCCAATAAAGGTGACATTTCGTTCACGATTACAGATAGATGAAGGTCCAACCAGGGCCGCCAACGTCCGCATTCTGTATACTGACATCCACCCGGTTTGTTGGTACTTTTGTTGGTAGCTGAAAGTTCTCAGCAGCGAGATACCAACATGCCCTTGACTGATGTGAAGTGCCGCAATGCGAAGGGGAAAACTAGCCCGTACAAGCTCTCTGACGGGGGCGGTTTGCACCTTTTGGTTAATGCAGATGGAGCAAGATACTGGCGCTTAGCCTATCGCTGGCACGGCAAGCAACGCACGCTTGCACTCGGCGTCTATCCTGCTGTTGGGCTTACTGAGGCGCGAGCAGCACGCGACGATGCCAAACGCAATCTAGCTGCTGACGTCGATCCGTCAGTTGTAAAACGTGAGCGCAAACGGGCTGCCGATATCGCCATTGGAAACACGTTCGAAGCAGTCGCCCGCGAATGGCACGAAAACTGGAAAGGCGGTCGGACGCCTTATTACGCTGGCCAAATCCTAAGACGTTTGGAAGCAGATATCTTTCCAGCAATTGGGCGTCGCCCGATTGCCGAACTCGAACCTCCAGAGCTACTCGACATGCTGCGCAAGGTCGAAAAGCGCGGGGTAAACGAAACGGCACGACGTTTAAAGCAGCTGGTCGGCCAAATTTTCCGTTTTGCAATCGTGACGGGTCGAGCGAAGCGAGACCCCTCCTCTGATCTCAAGGACGCCTTGCGAGCAGCGGGAGAACCACAGCGTCACAGAGCGATGCCAATGCTGGAGCTGCCCACTTTCTTAAAGCGATTAGAAACGTACGGAGGTGAACAACAAACCAAACTCGCCTTAAAGCTTGTGACCCTGACGTTTCTTCGCACCACCGAACTCCGCGCCGGAAGGTGGAACGAGCTAGAGAATCTTGACCAGAATTCTGCCCAGTGGCGCGTTCCTGCCGAACGCATGAAAATGCGGCTGGAGCACCTGGTCCCCTTATCACGCCAAGCAGTCGCCGTGTTGCATAAGCTACGCGCGCTCGCGGGCAACAGTCCTAATATTTTCCCGTCACCGGGCAAAGAGGGGTGTATGTCGAGCAACACCATGCTCTATGCACTCTATCGCATGGGATATCATGGTCGAGCGACAACGCATGGCTTCCGAGCTGTAGCGTCTACGATCCTTAATGAGAGCAATCTTTTCAACCGAGACTGGATTGAGCGCCAACTTGCGCATGTTGAAAGAAATGAAGTCAGGCGCGCCTACAATGCTGCTGAATGGATGCCAGATCGTCGGCGGATGATGCAGTGGTGGGCGGACCACCTCACATCAATTGCCGGTGGTAACGTCATCCCGCTGTCGCAAGCGAGCTAGCCCGTCTTATTCGTCAGAGTGCGCCTGAGAGGCTGGCGAGCGTGGTGTAAAGCGCTGATGCGGCGTAGGATTCGGTTGCAAAGCCAACCCCATCACCTTCAGCCGCGAACACCAGGCCCGCCATGACCGATGATACGATTCTGCCCTTCTCGTTTCCAGCCGTTCACGCCAAGAAAGTCACAGCTGCCTTCGATGGCGGTCGGCTGACCTCGAACGGGGGCGTGATGCTTCTGGCGCTGGCCGAGCGGCGTCTCGGCTTGGCCGACAATTTGGCCCGGGTGTTCCCGGATCGGCGCGATCCGACGCGGGTCGTGCACAGCCTTGTCGATATGTTCCGCGCGCGCATGTTCGCGATCTGCTGCGGCTACGAGGACGCCGACGACCTCGATCATCTGCGGTCCGATCCCGCATTCAAGCTGGCCTGCGGACGGCTGCCGGACACGGGTCGCGATCTGTGTTCCCAACCGACGCTGTCGCGGCTGGAGAATGCTCCGCGCCTGCGCGACGTGATCCGACTGACCTACACTTTGGTCGACGCATGGATGGATAGCTACCCGCGCGAGCCGGCATCCGTCACGCTCGACATCGATGATACCTGCGATGTCGTCCACGGCCATCAGCAGCTCTCGCTGTTCAACGCTCATTATGACGAACGCTGCTTCCTGCCGATCCACGTCTACGACACGGAGAAGAGCCGGCCCGTGGCGGTCGTGCTGCGGCCCGGCAAGACGCCGGGCGGCGTCGAGGTGCGTGCCCACCTGCGCCGCCTGATACGGCATTGCGCGGCGGCGATCAGGGTGAGACGCCAGCGACAATCAAGGTGAGACTGCGCCGATGGGGACGGACCGAAGGGAGGGCGCAGCCCGACCGGAGGACCGTCCCCATCGGCGTCGCGCGTTTTTGGACCCGTCTGGCGGCCGGGTGCGGCTGGTGCAAGCTGTTGATTCGTCTCGACAAGAGGGAATCGATGCCTTGCCTGGCCTTGACATCACCGACCACCAGATGAGGCTGTACATGACCTACCGATTGACACTGTCCCGCGAGGCCGCCGCGGCCAAGGCGGGGTTCTCGAAGGCAAGCGCGTATCGAATCGAGGGCGATTGTCGCCCGCCCTCACAGAAGAAGACGCCGAGGGGCCGGCGCCGGGCCGATCCGCTCGGGCCCTATTGGGACGCCGAGATCGTTCCGATCCTGAAGGCTGCGCCCGGCATCCGCGTGATCGGCGTGCTGGACGAGCTGCGCCGACGGCATCACGAGTTGAACCCGAACATCCGCCGCACGCTGGAGCGGCGCATCAACGCCTGGCGGGCGCTCAACGGCCCAGAACAAGACGTGATCTTCCGCCAGCAGCACGAGCCCGGTCGCCTGGGTCTGTCCGACTTCACCGACGTGAGCGCGCTCGGTATTACCATCGCGGGTGAGCCGCTCGATCACCGGCTCTATCACTTCCGGTTGGCGTTCTCCGGCTTCGAGCATGCCCATGTCGTGCTCGGCGGCGAAAGCTTCGTCGCCCTGGCGGAGGGCTTGCAGAACGCGCTGTGGGCGCTTGGCGGCGTGCCGCGGGAGCATCGCAGCGACAGCCTGTCGGCAGCGTTCCGCAATCTGGCCGCCGACGCACGGGAGGATCTGACGCAGCGCTACGCCGGGCTGATGGGCCACTATGGCATGGCGCCAACGCGCAACAATGCGGGCATCGCACATGAGAACGGCTCGATCGAGAGCGCGAGCTATCGCTGAAAGTTGGTGACGGCGGGAATCGGGAAGGCGGCATATCGTGGGGGTGCTTGACGCCTCCACTTCTCGACCGAAGGAGCGATATGCCGTGTCCAAAGATAACATCATCAAGTTGATTCAGCCAGGAAACGTCGACGATCAACTCACCGAAATCTTGCGCAATGGGGCGCGTGCTCTGTTGGCCCAGGCGGTCGAGGCCGAGGTCGCGGACTTTCTCGGCAAGCATGCCGATTTGAAGACTGCGGACGGCCACCAGCGCGTCGTGCGCCACGGTCACCTGCCGGAACGCGAGGTGATGACCGGTATCGGTCCGGTCGGCGTCCGCCAGCCGCGTGTCCGCGATCGCGAGGCGGAGGCTACCGATCCCGACCGCATCCGGTTCTCTCCGTCGATCCTGCCGCCCTACATGCGCCGCTCGAAATCGATCGAGACGCTGCTGCCGATCCTTTACCTGAAGGGTATCTCCACCGGCGACTTCTCCGAGGCTCTGGCGGCGCTGCTCGGCAAGAATGCTGCCGGGTTGTCGGCATCCGCCATCGGCCGTCTGAAGGACGGTTGGCTTGACGAACACACCGCGTGGCAGAGGCGCGATCTGTCGGCGAAGCGCTACGTCTACATCTGGGCCGATGGCATCCATCTCCAAGCACGCCTCGAAGACGAAAAGCAGTGCATCCTGGTGCTGATCGGCGCGACGCCGGAGGGCCGCAAGGAACTGGTCGGCTTCACCGATGGCGCCCGCGAGAGCGCGCAGGACTGGCGCGATCTGCTGCTCGACCTGAAGCGGCGCGGGCTCGGCGTGCCGCCGCGGCTCACCATCGCCGACGGCGCGCTCGGGTTCTGGAAGGCCGCCGGCGAGGTCTGGCCGAAAACGCGCGAGCAGCGCTGCTGGGTACACAAGACCGCCAACGTGATCGCCAAGTTGCCGAAGAGCCAGCAGCCTAAAGCCAAACGCGCGTTGCAGGAGATCTGGATGGCCGAAACCAAGGCCGCCGCCGAGCTGGCGTTCGACGCCTTCATCGAGAGCTACACGCCCAAATACGAGAAGGCGGCCGACTGCCTGAGCAAGGATCGGGACACGCTACTGGCGTTCTACGACTTCCCGGCCGAACACTGGAAACACCTGCGGACCACCAATCCCATTGAAAGCACCTTCGCTACCGTGCGCCACCGCACGATCCGATCGAAGGGCTGCCTGTCCAACAGAACGGCGCTCGCGATGGTCTTCAAACTGCTTGAGGCCGCGCAGAAAAGCTGGCGTCGTCTCGATGGCCACAACCAGTTGCCAAAACTCGTTCTCGGTGTGACATTCAACGACGGGATCGAGGTCATCGCCCAACCGACTGACCGTCAGCCCATAACCGCCGCCGCCTGACCGGCCGCGCCGTCACCAAAATTTGGCGATAGCTCCGAGAGCGCGCACGGCCATCTCAAGCGGGCACTGGAAGATGCGCTGTTGCTGCGAGGGACGCGCGACTTCGCCAGTCTCGATGCCTACCGTGCTTTTGTCGACGAGATTGTCGGCCGGCGCAACGCCAACGTCGCCAAGCCGATCGCGCTCGAGAAGGAGGCCTTGGCGCCGCTGCCAAAAGGCCGCACGACCGACTTTGAGGAGAAAGTGATCCCGGTGACGTCGTCAGGCGGCTTCATCCTGCGGCGCGTGTTCTACACCGTGCCTTCAAGATTGATCGGCCATCGCCTGCGTGTGCGCATCTTCGACGACCGGATCGAATGCTTCGTTGGTGTCACGCCGGTCGTGACGCTGCGGCGCGGTCGGCCTGTGTCCGAGCGCCAGGGCGGTCATGTTGTGGATTACCGGCACGTCATCCATGCCCTGCGGCGCAAGCCAATGGCGCTCCTCAATCTCGTTTATCGCGACCAACTCTTCCCGCGTGCAGCTTACAAACGTCTGTTCGAGACCTTGCGGGAGCATGGTGATGACCGGCGCGCTTGCAAGGTGACGGTCGAGCTTCTGGCGCTGGCTCACGAGCGCGCCTGCGAAGCAGAACTCGCCGAGGTGATCGCGATGGATCTGGACGCCGGACAGTTACCCGATCTTGCCGCTCTGCGCGACCGCTTCCGACCTGAGGCGGCCTCGATCCCGCGAGTCGCCGTCAAGCTGGCGCCGCTCGACGTCTACGATGAACTCGCCTGCGTCAGCGTCATGTCAGGCCGCTCGAACCTGGGAGAGGCTGCATGACTGGTATCGCTACCTCCGTCGATACTGCCCGTGTCGAGCTGCTTCTCAATGAGCTCCGCCTGCCGGGCGTCAAGGCGATCTGGCCGAAGCTCGCTGCACAGTCTGACAAGGAAGGGTGGCCTGCCGCCCGCTTCCTCGCCGCCCTTGCCGAGCACGAGGCGGCCGATCGCACCCGCCGTCGGATCGAGCGACACATGGTGGAAGCGCGTTTGCCCGCCGGCAAGACGCTCGCCACCTTCGACTTCGAAAGTGTGCCGATGCTATCAAAGGCACAGGCGATGGCGCTCGCCGCTGGCGACGCCTGGTTGAAGGCCGGCGCCAATTTGCTCTTGTTCGGTCCACCGGGCGGCGGCAAGACCCATCTCGGCACGGCGATCGGCCTGGCTCTCGTCGAGAACGGTTGGCGCGTTCTCTTCGCGCGCACCACTGATCTGGTGCAACGGCTGCAGGTCGCGCGGCGCGAGCTGGCGCTGGAGTCCGCGATCGCCAAACTCGATCGCTATGACCTCCTGATCCTCGACGACATCACATATGTGAGCAAGGATCAGGCGGAAACCAGTGTGCTGTTCGAGTTGATCGCCGCCCGCTACGAACGACGCTCGCTGCTGATCACGGCCAATCAGCCATTTGGCGAATGGGGGCGTATCTTCCCGGACCAGGCAATGACGTTGGCTGCCATCGATCGTTTGGTCCACCACGCCACGATCCTCGAGATGAACGTCGAAAGTTACCGTCGAAAAGTTGCCCTCGATCGCAAGCGCGGTCCAGGCCGGCCGCCCGTTCATACGACCCCCAACGAACTCGACAAGGCAACGATTGACGCTGGCAATCCTGCGTGATTGTCGCGCAGCGTCAATCAAGCCTTGCCAAACCCGCGGCCAGCGTCAATGATCCGCCCACTCGGCTGCCTTGTCTCATCTTGATTGACGCGCCACTCTCATCCTGATTGATGTGGTGGAACGGCCCGCTCCGACAGCATCATCGTGCTAAAACGTGGTCGTTGTTCGAACGCCACAAGGAGGGACCGTTCCATGAAGCAGGTTAGCACCATCGGGTTGGATTTGGCGAAGCACATTTTTCAAGTTCACGGCGCGGGTGCCGATGGCTCGCCGGTGTTCAACCGGAGACTACGGCGCAGCGAGGTCCTGCATTTCTTCTCGAAGCAGCCGGCCTGCCTTGTCGGAATAGAAGCCTGTGGCAGCGCTCACTATTGGGCACGCGAGATTGCAACTCTCGGCCATGAAGTGCGGCTGATCCCACCAGCTTACGTCAAGCCGTTTGTGAAGCGTGGAAAAACGGATGCGGCGGATGCCGAGGCCATCAGCGAAGCCGTGACTCGCAAGACCATGCGCTTCGTTCCGATCAAAACGGCCGAGCAACAAGCCGGAACGATGGTCCTGAAGAGTCGCGCACTTCTGGTGAAACAGCAAACGCAGACGATCAACGCCCTGCGCTCGCATCTGGCTGAGTTGGGCATCATTGCCGCCGCCGGCCGGACAAAGGTCGAGGCGTTGGTTGCAATCGTACGGGATGTAGCAGATATCCGCTTGCCTGCGGCAGCGCGCTTCGCGCTGACGGCAGTTGCCGATCAGATCGAGGCTCAGGCGGACCAGATTGACAAGCTCGAGCGAGCCATTGTTGCTGCGGCAAGGACCGACAAGGACATGCGCCGACTGACTACCATCCCCGGCATTGGAGCCATTACAGCGGCGACCATCAAGGCGCTGGTGCCAGATCCCGGCGGCTTCAAATCCGCTCGTCACTTTGCTGCCTGGCTGGGACTGACGCCGCGACAGCATTCGAGTGGGGGCAAGGAGCGGATGGGGCGAATCTCGAAGATGGGAAACCCCGAACTTCGGAGCCTCCTCGTTCTTGGGGCGACATCCGTCCTGCGAATTGCCCGGAAGGCTGATCGGGCGCCGCCATGGTTGAAGTCGCTGCTCGCCAGACGTCCGTACAAGGTGGCAGCGGTCGCACTGGCCAACAAGACAGCGCGAATTGCCTGGGCGCTCTTGAACAGGGGTGGGATTTATCGGCATCCGGAGACGCTAGCGACGACTACGCCTGCCGCTTGATGAATACAGCAGTTGTCAAAGAGATCTGACCGGCGCGGGCCGGCAGAGGGCAAGGAGCAATAACAGGCGATGAACCCACGGGACGAAATCCCGACACGAGTGAGGCTGGCGCGACAATGCGCTTCAAGCGCGTCTGATTGATTTAGCCCCTTGTGTCGCGGACTTCATCGAGGCCAGCGGTCATGCGCCGCGCTTTACAGGCCGTATACATGACCGCACCGCTCCCATGTGTGAAGTCGACTGAGAAAGCTCTTGCGCCCGCGGGCCGTTCCATACATGTCGCGCTATAAGGCCCACCCTGGCGAAATCCCATCTCAATCAGCCTGCATTGGCCGGCAAACACTTTAGCGGATAGTTCCCGGCTATACTCGCCGGCCATGGCGCGTTTTACGCCCTTCACTATCGTTGAAACAGGACTACCGTCGTTCTCGAACTGCTCCGCGCAGTACTGGACGGCGATCCCTGCTCGCTTGCAGATATATTCGTAATAAGCACTCTCGTCCGCGTCCTGGAAGCGACCCCAGCGACTAACGTCATAAACAAGGATCGTCTGGAAATCGGCGCGGCCACCTTGAACGTCATCGATCAGCTGCTTGAGCGCATCGCGACCATCGATACGGAGTCCGCTTTTTCCCGAATCGGCATACGTTTTCACGATCTCAATGCCGCGAGAGGACGCATATTTGTGGATCTCATCCGACTGGTTCTCAGTCGAGTATCTCTGGTGTTCAGTTGACATCCGCACGTACTCTGCGGCTCGTATTACGCGCCGGCCAGCATCGTCAACGCTGCGTTCCCGATTCTGATCCACCACCACTTCTTCCGATCGGTCTGCGATCGAGCGGCGAGCAAGCCTCGAACGGGGCCGGCGCCTTCGCCGGCGCTAGCCGCTTGCACATCAAGCCGACAATAAATGTGGTGAATGGAAAGATGTTGCGTACGCATACGACGGAGGCCGCCTGATTGACGCATGCGCGCGGGCACGGCGAGGTCTATGATGGCATTGGGTGAAGGGTGAAGGTCAGGCGGCCTGCTGATTGGCTGGCTTGTCGGCCTGGCGCAGGAGCTTCCATTCCCAGGGCAAGAGCTCGTGCAGACGCGATGCGGGATGATCGGCGATACGGGCCAGGACGTCGGCGAGCCAGGCCTTGGGATCGACGTCGTTGAGGCGACAGGTCGTGATCATCGTCAGCATGATGGCGGCACGGTCGGCGCCGCGTTGGCTGCCGGCGAAGGTCCAGTTGCGCCTTCCCAAGGCGATGCCTCTCAATGCGCGCTCAGCGCAATTGTTGGTCAAGCAGATCCTGCCGTCGTCGAGGAAGCGGGCGAAGCCGTCCCAGCGCCTGAGCATGTAGTTAATCGGCTTCAGGACCTCGGAGGAACGCGAGAGGGTTTCGCGCTCGCGGAGCAGCCAGGCATGCATGTCCTCGAGAAGTGACTTACTCTGTTCCTGGCGAGCGGCACGCCGCTCGCCGGCACCGCGGCCGTTGATGGCGCGCTCGATCTCGAACAACGTATCGAGGCGTCTGACAGCCTCCAGCGCGATCGGGGAGACCGGTTTGCCTTTCTTGCCTTCCCGAGCATTTTTCTCGATATCAGCCAGCTCGAAGAAGCCCCGCCGCGCATGGGCCACGCAAAACGCCGGCGTAATCGGCAGCGCCTTCTTCTGCGGGTCGAACAGCGGCTCGAAGCCGCTGTAGCAATCCGCCTGCAAGATGCCGGCGAAGGCGGCCAGATGTCTCTGTGGATGCTCGCCTCGTCGGTCGCTCGAGGCGTAATAGACCGCTGCCGGCGGCGCAGGCCCGGCGAACGGCCGGTCATCCCGCACATAAGTCCAGATCCGCCCGGTCGTGCACTTGCCCTTCGCCAGAATACGGATGGTGGTGTCGTCGCCATGAAGGCGCTCGGCAGCGAGCACGTGGCGTTCGATCAAGTGGAAGAGCGGCATGACGGCGAAGGTCCCGTGGCCGACCTGGTCGGCCAGCGTCGACAACGGCAGGTCGATCCCCTCGGCCTTAAAGCGCGCACTCTGGCGGTTGAGCGGGATATGCATGCCGAACTTGTCGAACAGGATCGTCGCCAGCAATTGTGGGCCGATGAAGCCGCGCGGCGTGGCATGGAACGGCGCGGGCGGCTGGCTGATCTTCTCGCAATCGCGGCAGGTGAACTTCTCGCGTACCGTCTCGATCAGCTTGAAGCGGCGCGGGATCTCCTCCAGCGTCTTGGTCACATCCTCACCGATCTTCGCCAGCCGCGATCCACCGCAGCAGGCGCAGGTCGTTGGAGTCTCAATGACGACGCGCTCGCGTTCGATATCGTCAGGCCATGGCTTGCGCACCGGCCGCTTGCGCGTGAAGGGGCGGACGTTCTGCGTCTTCGCCGCTGCGGCCTGCGCCGCAAGCTCATCCTCGCTCGCCGTGGCGACGAGGTCTTCGAGCTCCAGTTCCAACTGCTCGAGCAGCCGCGCCGTGCGCTCGGAGCGCTGCCCGTACAGTTCGCGTTTGAGCTTCTCGATCCGCAGCTCGAGATGCGCGACCAGCGCCTCGGTATCCGACAGTTTCGCCTGCGCATTCGCGGCTTGCGCCTGCCAGTTGGCGGCCTTCGCCTCGGCTTTCTGTCGCGCCTCACGCTCGGCCTGCAGCGCCGCCAGGGCACTGACAAGGTCCGATGGAAGATCATCCGGCTTCGATATCATGGAGCCATTGAATCAGATCGAGCAGCAGATTCAAACCGTAAAACGACTATCCGACCCGCGTCGGACGCTGGGTTTCTTGAGGGTTGCGCCAATCGATCCCGGACAACAGATAGCTCAACTGCGCCGGAGAGATCGTTACCGATTCACCAGCAACCGATGGCCAGATGAACCTGCCTCTCTCGAGTCTTTTGGTGAACAAGCAGGCGCCCTGGCCACCGTGCCAAATGACCTTCAATAGATCACCGCGTTTGCCCCGGAAGCAGAAAAGACCGCCGCCCATGGCGTCGCGCTTGAGCACTTCCTGCACGCGCAGAGCCAGGCTCGGAAAGCCGCACCGCATGTCGGTATGGCCCGTCGCCAGCCACACCCGCACGCCCGTCGGGATCGGGATCATCGGCGCGCCAGGCCCCGAGCAATTCGAACGACCGCCTCGATATCCGCACCGGGGCCGAAGACCACGCGCAGCCCCTGAGGGCTCACGATTTCGATCTGACCTGTCTCGACAGCTTCCGTCGTTGGCGGCGTACTTGCCGCAACTATCGCAGGGACGAATGTCGGGCCGATCGAATCCTCTTCGGCCGGATCATGACAGGTCCAAGCCTTGCGCCAGCTCAGCAGAAGCTGACGTGATATCCCATACCGGCGAGCCGTCGCCGACACCAGTCGTGGCCCCGAGAAGCTCTCCTCTACGATTCTGAGCTTCTCCGCACGCGTCCAGCGTCGCCGCCGACCGGTCTCCACCAAATCCATGCGGCTCAGCACCGCACTGTCCTTATGTCCGTCCATAAGGACAGTCAGCTACAGATCGGAAAAACTCGCAAGACGGCCGCCCTCGGACGGATACGATGTTGCCGAATAGGGGCAGGAAATTACACCGTAGGTCGCACGGTCTCGACGGAGGAGATAGCGGTGGTTCCTTTCGAACAAGCGATTGCTGTCGCGCCAAGAAATGAGCTCGGAACGACCCACAGAGCCATCAAGACGGTGATGATCTGGACGGGCGCGAGTGAAAGAACCGTAAAGCATTGGTTTGCGGGCACACACGGCCCGAGAAGACAGCATCTTATCGCCCTGGCACGCCATTCAGACGCAGTGCTGTCCTACTTTCTTTCGGCGTGCGATCGGCCATTTCTCAGACCGGGTATTGAGCTCTTGGCTATCCAAACACGACTGTTAGACTTGGTCGAAACCATCGACAGATACCGACACGCACAATGACGAGGCATTGCCCTCAGTTCGCCTGTCGCTCGAGTGCCTGACCAGCCGCGCAATCGAACCACGCCGATGGCCTATTCGTAAAAGAGCCGGCGCAGGATAGACGGTGACGGGTTATGGTTCAGGGGGCAACCCGCAAAGCGTCTAGCGCGCGAGGTTGGAGCGACGGCAGGTACAATCTGGGGTTCTTCGCATATTGTGGCATGGTTTTCGTGATTCCAACGACGAAAAGCAACGCCCCGCCACAAGAAACGCAAGGTGACGAGCGTCGACGTACGCACACCGACATTCTATTTGCTGCATCGACCGCCGGCTAACGCGGAAGATTGCTGCATTTTCCGCACTGCTCGGTATCGTTGCTTTCGGTGAAGCTCAATGATCGGTGGCAGATGCGGCATGGCATCAGCGTAGGTCTTCGCGACGCGCGCCGGCGTTCGGCGCCGCCGGTAACAAGCGATGATAGCAGCGCCGACGTCGCCCGCGACCGGTGAGCGCCGACTGCGGAATGCACTGGCGAACTGCGATATGGGAGTCGATCGTAGAACCCCACGACTTTCCAGGGCGAGCAAACGGACATCGCTGTTGCCACCGTTATCGATCACCAGCGGCGCCGACCAGTAGGCGAGAGGCATTTCTGCAGGTGCCCAGCGAGCTTCAAAGCCCACGACCTACGGGTTCGACCCAGATCTCTGACGTCACATGTACCAACCGAAAGCCAAGTGCTCCGCCTTGCACGAATGCCAGTCGGGCACCGACAAGTTCGCGGACGCGCTTAGGGTTCATCAGATTGCGACTGTGACATCCGGTGCAACCGAAACTTCCAATCTCCCAAAATGGATCGTCCCGGCGTTCGGTGACAGCGGTCGATGGTTGCCGAAGGAGGACAATGATTACTCTAGGCGCCTTCATCACCCCTCATCAATCTCTCGAATTATGTCATCGACCCACTGACGAGCCGCCGAATTATCGATGACGTCCTCAGTGACGAACTCCTGGCCGCGGCTCACGATTTTCAGCTCACCTTCCACGGCCCATCGAGCCGGCTTCGAATGATACGAAAGACCAATACCGCCCAACCACTCGGGTATTTGCCAGCAAGACACCACTCCAGGCTTCGAGAGGCGCAACACTTGCGACGCACTTCGAGCAACATTTCCACGACCAAAGTAGAGTGTGTTGTTATCGTTCCATTGGCCTATCGTGTGAGGATGCCGGTACTGAAAGCCCTCCAAGCAATGTGGCGGAACGAGCGAGCTTGAGCCAAGTGTGAGCTTCTCCGATACGCGGAGGTAGCCAAATATGCGATGATGGCGGTCGCGACCCCTTTCGTCCGCGAAGAGACCGTAGAAAAGGAAGACGTCGCCAACGCCAAAGCCGTGGTTGTCTAGGTGCGATTGGGCCGCCGCGACTTGGCCGAAGGCGCAACAGTTATCCTGAAACATTGGATCGCGATGGCAAAGATCCGAACCGGAGATCCTGCCGTGGGTTACGCGTTCCACAATCTTACCCAGTCCGACGTCGCCGTACGTAGTGTCTGACCGGTGTCGGGTCGGGATAGGCAAGCTTATTGGCTTGCCATCAATGATCGGAGATGGCGCGCCGCCGGCAGCGCTGTCAAAGCCCTTTCGACTAAAACTGATTCTCATTCGATAACTCTACGCTTCTGCTGCATTGTACGAACGCGAGTATGACCATGCGGTTATGTCGGCCGCGACTTGCTCAAGTACTTATTCAACTCTTTGCATAATCGCTAAAATTGTAGAGCGATTGAGACGGAGCTATCGCTGAAAGTTGGTGACGGCGGGAATCGGGAAGGCGGCATATCGTGGGGGTGCTTGACGCCTCCACTTCTCGACCGAAGGAGCGATATGCCGTGTCCAAAGATAACATCATCAAGTTGATTCAGCCAGGAAACGTCGACGATCAACTCACCGAAATCTTGCGCAATGGGGCGCGTGCTCTGTTGGCCCAGGCGGTCGAGGCCGAGGTCGCGGACTTTCTCGGCAAGCATGCCGATTTGAAGACTGCGGACGGCCACCAGCGCGTCGTGCGCCACGGTCACCTGCCGGAACGCGAGGTGATGACCGGTATCGGTCCGGTCGGCGTCCGCCAGCCGCGTGTCCGCGATCGCGAGGCGGAGGCTACCGATCCCGACCGCATCCGGTTCTCTCCGTCGATCCTGCCGCCCTACATGCGCCGCTCGAAATCGATCGAGACGCTGCTGCCGATCCTTTACCTGAAGGGTATCTCCACCGGCGACTTCTCCGAGGCTCTGGCGGCGCTGCTCGGCAAGAATGCTGCCGGGTTGTCGGCATCCGCCATCGGCCGTCTGAAGGACGGTTGGCTTGACGAACACACCGCGTGGCAGAGGCGCGATCTGTCGGCGAAGCGCTACGTCTACATCTGGGCCGATGGCATCCATCTCCAAGCACGCCTCGAAGACGAAAAGCAGTGCATCCTGGTGCTGATCGGCGCGACGCCGGAGGGCCGCAAGGAACTGGTCGGCTTCACCGATGGCGCCCGCGAGAGCGCGCAGGACTGGCGCGATCTGCTGCTCGACCTGAAGCGGCGCGGGCTCGGCGTGCCGCCGCGGCTCACCATCGCCGACGGCGCGCTCGGGTTCTGGAAGGCCGCCGGCGAGGTCTGGCCGAAAACGCGCGAGCAGCGCTGCTGGGTACACAAGACCGCCAACGTGATCGCCAAGTTGCCGAAGAGCCAGCAGCCTAAAGCCAAACGCGCGTTGCAGGAGATCTGGATGGCCGAAACCAAGGCCGCCGCCGAGCTGGCGTTCGACGCCTTCATCGAGAGCTACACGCCCAAATACGAGAAGGCGGCCGACTGCCTGAGCAAGGATCGGGACACGCTACTGGCGTTCTACGACTTCCCGGCCGAACACTGGAAACACCTGCGGACCACCAATCCCATTGAAAGCACCTTCGCTACCGTGCGCCACCGCACGATCCGATCGAAGGGCTGCCTGTCCAACAGAACGGCGCTCGCGATGGTCTTCAAACTGCTTGAGGCCGCGCAGAAAAGCTGGCGTCGTCTCGATGGCCACAACCAGTTGCCAAAACTCGTTCTCGGTGTGACATTCAACGACGGGATCGAGGTCATCGCCCAACCGACTGACCGTCAGCCCATAACCGCCGCCGCCTGACCGGCCGCGCCGTCACCAAAATTTGGCGATAGCTCATTGAGACGGCGGCGCCGCCAGCCTAGTAGCGTAAGCGTAAGCCGCCGACCGCAAATGGCTGTGGTGTTGCATGTGGCGCACGCAAATCGAATGTTATGGAATTTGCGCACGTCTCCGGCTCCTGCTCTAACTTTCGTAGTGGCCGTTCAACAGTCAGCGGCCCTCGCTGCATTGCACTCGAAAAATTGCATAGCCGCAGGCGCCTCCTGATGTGTCAGCAAGCTTTTTTGTGTCCAGTATTTGGCATTGAGTTTGCTTTGCCCAATTCCGGATATCTGTTCCGCAGGGCAACCGAATAGCTTCTGGCGGGCATTGCTGATTACGACTTGTGCTATCTCCAATGCATATCAGTTTACTAGACACATCTGACGTTCGCCCTTTCCGCAAGGCGAGTAAGACCCGCTCTAGCTTGCCAGAGAGGCCTCTTGAGGATATTTGACGCGCGAGGTCTTGGGCAGCTGATGGCGAAAGCTTCAGAGCGACTGACTCGAGCGCACGAACTGACTGGGCATTGGGGTCATCGGTTTCTGAAATGTTTCTTAGAAGTATCGTGGCTACCTGTTCGGCCTGTGTAAAAGTAAATTCCTGGATGAATGGCGACAACTCATTTGCAATGGTAGCAGCCGCTCTCTCCGCGTCTTGGCGGCCAAGTTTGGATGAGGCGATTTGCAAAGCTGGAGCAATCGCAATCTTGCTGCCTACATCCAAAGCGTTTGTTAATGCACTCTCAAGCCGACGAACGAATACCTGAGTGGCTTCAACCTGTTTCGAGGCTTGCGCTATCGCTTCAAGCGATTGACTGAAAGCATTCTGCACAGAAGGATCGTTCGAATCATCTAGCAGGTCAACGAGCCTATCGACCGCAACTGCCATCTGCTTTGAAGTTATCTTCGCGCCCAGCGCGGCTATACTTTGTCCTAAAACTGCCGCTTGGTAGGGATTTGTGTTTGTCTTCAATGCCTCGAGCAAATCCGAAACGCCTCGGTTCTCTGCAACGACTTCACCAGATGACGCTTGAGTCTGTTGTGCCTGCGTGAGTGCTGCATTTAGTTTCGCATTTGCCTCTTGCGCGGCGGACAACGCATCTTGCGTTCGCTGCTTTTCTCTATCGGCATCTTCAGCCTTGAACTTCGCGACTTGGGCTTGTAGCACCGCGTCGCTTTGGGCGCGCTCCGCGATCTCTCTAGCGCGCTCAGCTTCTATTCTCGCCCGCGTTGCTTCTTGGCTTAGATAGAAAGCAAGGACTGCGGCCAGCAAAAAGAGTAAAGCAGCGGCGCTTAGAACGATAGTGTAGCGCAGTCGTCGGCGGGAAAGTTCTCGTTCCGCGCGAGTCCGCAGTTGATGCTCCTCTGCAACGCGTTCGGCCGCGGCACGACGCTCCCGTTCCAGCCTCAACTCCTCCTTCTCTTGGCGCCGCTGGTCGACTTCTTCGACCTGCCGTCGAACTGCTGCCTCGCTTTCGTCCAGCAATGCTTGGACACGCGACCAGTGTCCACCATACCTGTTCGCCCACGGTTCGCTCTGATCCCTGAACCACTGAGAACGTGCTTCCGTCGTGGCGGCCGACAAAAGATGGGGGCGGCTCGACAGAAGACTTTCAGCTTGCTCGACCAGAGAGCGCCAAATCAAGCCGTCTCGAAACTCTCTCTGTAGCCAACCTTCGTTCTTATCGGCGATACTCTTCCAACGGCGAATTAGCGCCTCATGGCTAATATCCACAATGGTGTCTGGCTCTATTGGAGTGGGCGGATATGGGGTTAGAAATGAGACCCCGTCAGCGCGCAGCGCTTCGATAATTGGCCGCAACGCATCTTCATCAATTCCCGACACGGCGACGAGTTCGCGAAACTTTTGCGGCCGCCGGATTGCCTGACCCTCTGCATTTAGTTCTGTTAGTGCTCTAAAGATACGTTCAACCGCCTTCTTCATGACTTGGCTAGTGGCCGCTTCGGCGGTCACGGTGTCGGCGTGCTTCGACAGTAAACTTGCTAGTCCTTCAGCTGTTTCAAGTTGTCTAGGCTTGAGCACAATTTCGCCGGTCTGGTTATGGGAGGAAGCCTCGTCCCAAAGCAACATCAGACCATGCTGTATAAGGGGCAACTCGTCGCCTTGACCGTCAGCTTCCGCAATCAATTGATCCGCAAGCGGGCCGCTGACCTCGCCACCATAGATTATTGCCGGGCGGCAGATCGCTCGTACAAGCTCGTGATAGTCCATTCGAGGTACGAGATACTGGACACGATTGATGGCTTCAGCCAACCCATTAAAGCGCGTGCACTCGCCCAAGAACTCCGAGCGCATTGTCAGGATTACATGCGCACTCTGGGTCGACAATTCTCGGCCCTCCGCTCTTCCTCCCTGACCACTGCTATGGGCTGCGCTCGAATTTGGAACATCGATTTGGCGTGCGAGAAGATCCACAAAGCAAGCCGCTTCTTCGCGACTAGTTTCCTTTGCAAAACGAAAAAGCTCCTCAAACTGATCAACTAGGATACAGAGTGTTCGTCCCCGAAGGTTCTCTAGAGAGTTCGCAACTAAG
Source organism: Bradyrhizobium septentrionale (assembly GCF_011516645.4). Lineage (NCBI taxonomy): Bacteria > Pseudomonadati > Pseudomonadota > Alphaproteobacteria > Hyphomicrobiales > Nitrobacteraceae > Bradyrhizobium > Bradyrhizobium septentrionale. Next base: position 472,410 of record NZ_CP088285.1, read on the forward strand.
GAAAGTGTTGCGTTTCTCTGACTTAGTTGCCGAACGATCCTACTGATAGTGTCCAGATCATTCTCACTGCCATCCAGCCGGGCGAGCTCTTTCGCGAGATTCCATAGCGGCCCGCCTGACGGTCTAATGCTGCAAGTCAACCATGCTTCACCGTGGCGCAAATGTTGACGGGCCAACTTTGGAAGAACTCCCGCTCTTACAAGCGATGACTTTCCGATGCCTGACGCCCCGTGAATGATCACGAGGCGCTGCAATGCAAGACGCTCGATCACGTCGTCGATCATCTTCTCGCGACCAAAGAAGATAGACCACTCCTCAGCCTCGAAGGGGCGCAATCCCGGATAAGGCCGCCTCGGGCGTGCGGTCGAAAGGAATTCTTGGGCGCTCGGTTCTGGAGGGGTCATGGGGATGCGGGGAGAGTCTGCCGCACTTCTGCGAGCCAACCGCCAAAATTGTCTCGCCAGCTTGCGTCACAAATATCGAAACGCTCAATTCCGAAACGAGAGACATCCAGCGGTAGCGGTTCTCCAGATTGGTCAAGGACCGCGCACGGCAAAGGAGACCCACGGGCTGCCTGAATTCGCTCTCGTTCGTCAACGCCAATATCAAGTAGATCACCAACAAAGCTCTCGCTTCCATCACCACGAAGAAGAACGAGCGCGGAGCATCGCTTAGCGGTCTCTACTCGCGCTCTACTCTCCTGACCCCAGTCGGCCAAACTGCGCACAGCATCGTGTTTTGCGGTTAGGGGGGTAATACCCTTTTCCGCCAAGGCTCGTCTGACGCTCTCAAACACTTCGGTATGCTCAGAGCGCGCGTGAAGATATATTCGCCGCGAGGCCGGTATCGGTTTCATCGGCTCCATGGCTTGCGCTCTGCGAGAGCGTAGCGCTTGAAGATGGCTAGTCAAAGCTATCTGCAGCCGCCACAATTGTTGCGCATACTCTTCTTTGGCAACCTGGGTGTCACGCCAGCAGTAAGGCATCCGATGCAACGGGTCGTGAAATCTGAATCCGATCGGCGCATGCCCTCGACCATCGAGCAAGAATTCAGGCCAATCGCTCTCATTTGTTCGCAGTGCGCGAATGACAAAGACCCGTCCGCGGTCCCTGGCCCTATCGTGCACTTGTTGTCGGAACCATTCCAATTCGTCTTTGCACCAACTTGATGCCAAGTACCGGGGCGACATCACGATCATCAGGATGCCCGAGGATCGGACTTTTTCGCGAAGTTCGTCGGTGAGATCGACGGTCGGATCAATAAGGTCATCCCACCAAAGCGTCAGTTCGTCGAATTCAACCTCTACGGCCTGAATTTCCCTCTTGAGTTCGCGAATAAGCGAGTGAGTCCAGCGCATTAATGGCGAATTTGCATCGCCTGGCGCATTCCCGTGCGAGTAACTAACAAAAACATCAAGATCGTAAAAAGGTGAAAGGAATGCCACTTCTTCATCCCCATTTTGATGGCGGCCTCCACCTTGACACTTTAGCGCTCAACTTGGGGATGTCGAGGCCTAAACTCTGAGTCGCCCCTATCGATACGGTAACCTGCTATCGTGATCATCCCAGCGCAAGGTCAAAACTTGTCAGGGCCGGTTAGATTGATGCTCGGCGAAAGGAGAAAGTTGCGAACAGCGTGAGGACAAGTCCCGAGCAAGAACGACGAGTCTCGACCTGTAAGTACAGTGTCGGCCCCAGATTCACATCGTTGCACCGTAAGTCATCGAACTTGCCGGCACCGCCATCATGGGCGAAGCACAAACTGGCAAGATCGACCCCTAGGCATTCCACGGTCCAATGCCGCAGACGAATCGTGTACCATGCGCATTTCGCTGGACGGGAGGTCCGCAATGACCGGTAACGCTGGGGAGAATGAGAATCCAAGGGAAGGCGATGGAATGTCGCCCGATCAGAAAGCCGCTCACGATCTGCTGACCGAACTTCGTACTAGGATTTCAACACAACGGCTGCCGTATCAATACGGCGTCGAAGCGCGAGCTCTGGAGAGCCTTTGGGAAATCTTCGGATTGACGCGGAAAGCGATAAAGGACAATCTCGGCTGTCAGGAGTTCGCCCAGACCGCGACGACTATGTTGAACGTAGTCTTGCGACCAGTGACGGCGAAGTGGCACCGCGCCAAGGAGGCCGGGCTGCTAGATTCCCGGGACGGCGCCAATGACTTTCGAATCGACCTAGCGCAAGTTCGCGAGAAGCTCGTCGCCTTCGCCGAACATCTGCAGATGTTGGCTTACGGCAAAGTGATCCCCGACGAACTCGGACTAGAAGTTCTCAGTCAGGCTCAGCTTCAGGCAGTCTTTCTTCCGCTTGAATTTGGACAGGACGAGGGTATCGCCGCCCATGCGAACCCTTCATGCACACCAGAAAAGTGCATCAATGCAGATGAAGGTGCGGAAATCCTGGCTCGGCGCCTCGCGGTCGGTCTGGACGCGAATGAAACTAACGCCATTGGCTTGGCTCTTTCCGGGGGCGGCATCAGGTCCGCGACTTTCTGTCTCGGCGTTGTTCAGGTTCTCGCGGACCGTGGGTTGATGAAGGACTTCGATTATCTGTCTACAGTCTCGGGCGGTGGTTACACTGGTTCGTTTATAACCTCCGTCATCGGTACCGGAGGGGCACTCGACGAACTTGCACGGCCATTTGGACCCGACACCGATGCGGTGCGCCACGTTCGCCAGAACGCCAAGTATCTGAGCGCTGTCGACCTGAAACACCGCTGGCTCATGATCACCGGGACCTTGTCGGGAATGATCATGAACTGGATCGCACCGTTATGCGTCCTATCCTTGCTAGCTCTGCTTGCCACATATCTCGGCGCTGGAATGACGCACGATTTCTGGTCTAAGGCCACCCTGACGCTCTCGATTGTGACGCTCATTACCGTCTACTTATCCGGCTTCTCCCTTCGCGCCGGGGCGACGGCACAGTCAGGAGCGGTAGTAGTTGCCGTCGCTGCCGGCGCTGCCCTCGCCTGCACCTTGATGTTCGCGATCGAATGGGGGTTTGTCCAATTCGACGCGCTGTGGGATTCCAAGATCACCGGAAGCGTCGCCCTCTCCGTGGTCGCCGCACCCGCCCTAGCCCGCTACCTGCCGGTATTCCGAAGCGAGAAATTCCGAAAGAACTTTCTCCGCGTCGCGCTGTACGCCGCGGGTTTTGTTGTCCCCATCCTTGCGGTTGCCGTGCTCTATTTGCTCAGAGAATTGGGCCGAATGTCGATCGACCCCACCGCATCCTGGTTCAACCCCATCCACCATGTGCCGGGGATAGCCGTGCTCGGCTGCGTGTTCCTATTTTCTCTCTTCTTCTCGTTGCTTGGCCTCGATGTCAATCTGACCGGCCCGCACAAACTGTACCGCGACGCGTTAGCCAGGACGTTCGTTCGACCGAAAACGGGCGGACCGACGATGCCGTTGGCATCGCTAAACGCCAGCGGACGGGCGCCGTATCACCTCATTAATGCCGCAGTCAATTTGCCGTCGAGCACCAGCCAAGTGCTGCGGGATCGAAAAGCGGATTTTTTCTTGTTCTCCAAGCATTGGATCGGTTCGAAAGCTGTCCGCTACAGCCGAACTAGGGCGTGGGCTGCTAAGAACGCGGAGGTTGACTTGGCTACCGCGATGGCGATCTCGGGAGCCGCGGCTTCTCCGCATATGGGTCTTGGTTCGATGCCCACGCTTTCCGCGTTGATGACTTTGTTGAATGTCCGCTTGGGATATTGGATCGCGAACCCCCGAGAACAAACGTTCTGGGATTTCCCCGGATTTACGTGCCTAGTTCGCGAGATGTTCGGAATAGGCATGGCCGAAAAAAATGCATGGCTCAACGTTTCGGACGGCGGCCACATCGAGAATATGGGTGTCTACGAGCTGCTTAAACGCCGTTGTAAGTTCATAGTTTGCGTGGACGGCGAAGCGGATCCTGAGAGCACGTTCCACGGTAAGTTGACTCTCGTCCGGCACGCGCAGATCGATCTGGGTATTCGGATCGAGCCGCGGCTCGACGATATGCGACCCGACCCGAAATCGCGTTTCAGTAAGACACACGCGCAGCTTTTCCGTGTGATCTATCCGGCAACCATGGACGGCCGCACCGAAGGCATTGGTCTGATGCTCTATCTGAAGCTCTCGCTTACAGGCAACGAGGCGGAGCTGTTGAAAAGGTACCGCCTGCTTCATCCCGACTTCCCTCACCAGTCAACCTTGGACCAGTTCTACGACGAAGAACAATTCGAGGCCTATCGCCAGCTGGGCGTCCATGTCGCAGAAGGCACTTTTTCGCCGGCACTCATGACGAGCAATGCAAGGCCTGCTAGCGTGCAGGAATGGTTCCGGCAGCTTTCCTGCAACATGCTCGAGCCATTCGAGGCCTGATGAGCATGGCCAACCCTTTTGCTCCTTATCAGCCGCAACGCAGGCGCATATTCGTGAGCTATCACCATCGCGGTGACCAGCTGTACTACGAAGAATTTTCGTCGGTATTCCACGATGGTTTCGAAGCGATCACCGACGATTCGATCGAGCGCAGAATCGACAGCGCGGATTTCGACTACATCATGCGCTCCATCAGAGATAACCACCTGAAGGGAAGCTCGTGCGCGATCGTGCTTTGCGGTCGTGACACCCCCAAGCGACGATATGTTGACTGGGAGATCGAGGCGTCGCTTTCTCAAGGCATGGGCTTGATCGCGGTTCTGCTCCCTACGCTTGAGGTTTTTTCAAACGGTGGGACCGCCAAGCCCGACCGCCTGCAAGACAACATCGACAGCGGATATGCGGAATGGATCTGGTGGCACGAGTTGTGGAACAGTCCCGCTTCGCTCACGACCATCATCGAGCGCGCGAATTCCAAGTCAAATCGATTGATCGCCAACAACAGGCGGCGAATGGATCGCAATGGTTGAGTACATCACGCGGGACAGAATTCAGCGAAATGCCGGCCCCCTGAGCGAACACGCCTCTGTTGTTCGCAAAGCGCAGGCCCGGTCGCCACAGGGTTCCACTTTTCTGAGCCATTCAACCAAGGACGTCGATCTGTTACCTGGGATCATAGCGATTCTCGAACGGCATGGCGCGATCGTATATGTCGACAAGAAGGACGAGTCTCTTCCACCGACGACATCGCGGGAGACGGCGACGATCTTGCGCGGCCGGATCCGCCAGTCGCACAAATTCCTTCTATTGACCACTAAGAACTCGAAGGATAGCCGATGGATGCCTTGGGAGCTAGGTTTGGCGGATGGGCATAAGAGCCCAACGAGCACAGCGATCTTCCCCGGCGTCGATTCGGCTGGAGACCACACTTGGGCGGAGCGGGAATATCTGGGTATTTATGATCGTGTGGTCTACGGCGATTTGCAAGGGTATCCGTCACCGGTGTTTATGGTCTATAATCAAGAAAAGCATTCAGCAACCGAGTTGTCCGCTTGGTTGAAAGCGTGACCCATACTGGTACGGAAGCGGCTGCGTCGCGATGCGGGTCCGCAGCTCCAGAGAGCAGATCCTACGCTGCGGGTTGGTCCGGCGACTGCTTGTCGGAAGCAGCATTCATTAGGGGGCGATCCTGACGGCAAGCCAGGGTAACGGTGATCCCGGCGACGGCGGCGCGCATAATCACATACTCGTGTGACGTTCGCCTCCACGAGGAGCATCCCTATGGAGGGACGCCGGCACCGAACAGATCGGCCTGTGATTTCGAGCCCCTGCGCGGCCCATAAAGATCGGACATCTGACGCAGGAAATCGGCTTGGCCGCCGTAGCTAGGGTGCCGGACCCTCAGGCACCTTCCCGGTGCTACGCGCTCGCCGCAACTGGCCGCGTCGCCGCCGAGCGCGACTACCCGTTCCGGCCGAAGTAGCCGCAGCAATTCGGAGAGTATTTCTTCCCCTACCGCGCGCTCCGAAGCCCGATGCGACCTGTTCGTGAAGGGAAGGCCCGGCTCGTGAGGGTGCAGAGGAAAAACGTTCCACAAGAACACGGGAAGTTCAATCTCGTCGAGCACTGACCATGCCAGCTCGGCTGTCCTCTCCTTGACTGGCAATCCTTTTGTGCAGCGTTGGGTCTCGATGCCCCAGCGGGCCGCGTGAGCGGCAACGTGGACGTCGTCCGTCAACGCGAGGCCGGTGCGCCGACCACCGCGATAACCAAGATCCCTTCCAATCCACACCGAGTGGATTCCTCTAGAGGCCGCCGCCCCAATAATGGCGCTCAGGGTCGCGGACCGAGTGTCCGGCGCGTCTGCCCTGTCATGAACGGGACAACGATCGAAATAAGGATTGAAGACGTTTTCGAAGGCGAGGCCGCGGACGGTGGCCACGAAACGGGCGGCTGCATTCATCAGACTGCTCCGAGGGGCCGGAACTCCAGTTTGCGGCGATTGCGATCTCCACGAACGATGCCGCCCTCGTCTCTCTTAACACGACGGAACACGTCGTAGCCCTGCAAAATGGCATCTTCCCACAGCTTCATCGGGCAAGCATCCACCTCGTAGCCATCGACGAATTGCCGTACCGTCTTGAGAAGATCGAAAGACAACGAGGATTGGCCTTCGAAGAAAGCAAGTGTTTTCGCGTGCGAGAAAACGAAGGCCGAGAGGCCTTCTTCGACGACGATGGCTCGACCGCTGTCCTGTGTCTCATCAACAACGGGATCGCTCTTGCGCTTGCGTTTTATCAGGGCCCGAAAGGTCGGCGACCAATGCATGACTGCGGCATTCGCAAAATGAAAAACATCGTGAAACCGGTACCCGTCGCGGTCGGCGATGTTGTCGGTCAGGGGGTCGCCGATGACCACTCCGTTCATTTCCAGGACGCTGCGACCTCCGGAGCGTTGACGGATGACGATCTCGAATTCGCGCGGAAGACGTTCTTCTTCGGAGAAGGTTCCGTCGAACTCGGGAAGTTCGGGCAGAACGGGCGTCAGGAATCTACCCCGCACCTTTCGAACGTTGGCCGACGCGACCTCAGCGAATGAAATGCCCGCAGCATTCAACGCGCGCAGGAACGCGTCGGCGAAAGCAATCAGGCGGGCTCGCGCGTCCGGGGCCTGCTTTGTCAAGACAAGGAGATGAGCGGCATTGCCTCCAAGACTGAGCAAGACTTCATCGAATGTGCCGGATGGTTGCGGAGACGAGACCCGGGATATGGCGCCCGGCGGATCATCCGCGGCCGCCACCAAACACATGTAGCCCTCCGACGAGGCTGCGGCGAGCACCTCGTGCAAGGGCACTTCTAAGCGCCGACAAAGGGCGGCGAAATACCAGAGTGCGTCGCCGAATTCCTCCTCAACCGCGCGGCGATATCCGACGAACGCCGCGCCTTCCCGCTTGAGCTTCTTGGCCGCGGCCATGATCCCCCCCACCTCCCCAAATAACCCGAGGAGGATCGGATTTACCTCCTCCGGTCTGAAGCGGTCGGTTGCCGTTCAAAGTCGGCGATGAACATGTTGGCTTTCTCCGTGTTCAGCGTCGATTTCGAGCGAGCGGCTGGTGTCATAGCTTACCTGACGATGTTTCGCGCCACCTTCGATTGCAACGGACAACACAAATTGTGGTCGACGATCGTCAAATCACCTTGTCGGCTTTCTTGGAGTAGCGGGCTGCGCTCTGCGAAAATTGAAATGGGTCGCCGAGCACCAAGTTCACCTGACCTCCAAAGGAAGTGTCGAGCCACGACAAAAACGGTTGTGCATTCTGAGTCGAGAAGACCCGATGACCGATTCCGTTGCGGAAACCAAGATCGCCTAGGATTTCCTCAGGAACAAGCGGCGCGGTCCTGCCAAAGTAATAAAAGTGGCTCGATATTAGCACGCGGTTGGTCTGTGTATCGTGTTGAATGTTATGCGGATCTGGCGATCCATCTGGTTTGCTATGGTGAGAATCTTCTTGCTGCCATTTCTTAGAAGAAGGCGATCGGTGGTAGATGTTGTCCCCGACTATCGTTTTCCGACTGCCGTTTCGGACTGGACGCTTAGCGCGAAATTCCAAGCCTTCCCAGTATTTTTCGAACGTCAGTGCATCGGTTACTTGCATCGCATAAATACAACGGCCGACCGCATTCAGTTTTGTGCCACCCATGCCGACAACCCAGTCACCGGCTCGTACGGTGCGGCGAATGGTTGGCTTGCATGTAGCGAGGGTGCACATCCCGTGGAACGGATTTGGCGCAAACCCAAAGTCGCGAGCTACAACGTAAAAATAGACCCTCGCCATCGCGTTTTCAGCAGCGAGACGTTCGCGAAGCATGAACGAGTTCGCGCGGCGCGGCACTGCCGGGGGACTCAAACGGGCTATTCGTGCCCTCGATCGCTTGGATGACGCTATCAGAATTCCAATTCACCAGCGTATCGCCATATTCTTCAAAAGCAGGCGGAATATCTGCTTCGGTCCCGCCCCTCGTGAAAACGCCGACGATCCGCTTACCCAGTTCATTAGCCTTACGAATTTCCCAGTCTACCCATGGTCGTTGGTGCGTTTCTTTGCCAATCAATACAATTACGGTTGAAGCCCAAGACATCTTCATGCGTAGAAGCCGCTTCAATGTCGCCTCGGGAACTTGCTTCTTGTCCAAGCGAACCTGATTTGACGGTTTTGCTCGAATCGAGCTGTTCCGTATCTGAAAGCCTTGCCGATCCAGCAACTTTGTTAGACCGCCCACATGCTCGTCATCCGCATGGTGATGGCTAATGAAGACATTGCGGCGCTTTGACATTGTCCCTCCACGGACAACGGGCTCGATCCAAGATCGCCCCCCTTTGGGCACATATTTACGGGACTGAAAATGTCAAGGCACGCTAGAGTAGAACGCGCCTTTTCCGTGACAAATTACGAGGAGGGTGGACCTGGCGCCAATCGATGTGCCAGCCGAGGGCCTCAACCTGCATCTGCAAGCGGGGTTGCGGTACCGTCGATGCCTGGCAACGTTCGCCGGACAACGGGTCCGATCAACTAGGCTGTTTGGGAGAGCGCTTGAAAATTCCGCGCCGGCGACTATGTCGTCCGCATCCCGTCGGCAACACCCAAACCATGTCAAAAGGCGTTTTTCAGGATAATGGCCGCAGGCCAATTCCACCGCGCAAATCGAACATTTCAGTCGATGCGAATGCCCTTGATTGCCATGGGACCGCGCGCGACGCCCTAGTCAAACGCTTTAAGGCGCTCATCGAGAAGCGGACCATTAACATCGTGGTAGCCGGAGGGGTGCGTGATGAAGCCAGCCACCCCAACACACCAGCAGACGTCAAGTCAGCCGTGATGCCGCGCATATTCAACTTGCGACCGAGCTTGATCCCACAGCAGCATGCCGAACGCAAGAAGGTGGCCACGATCCTGCAGGGGAACGCAGCCCCCGACAAGCACGCAGCGGATGCTTCCCACCTCTCCGAAGCCGCTGAGACCGGTTGCAGCTATTTCGTCAGCGAGGACGCACGAATCTTGAAGAAGCGTGCTGACCTTGCAGCGGTTCTTCCGCCGACTCTCCAGATCGTCACGCTCGAAGAATTTCTCGAGATTTTTGACGACTACGAGGAAGGCAAGCGGCGTTAACCGCTTCACCCACGGCAGCCTTCGTACCAAGGTTCAACCGTTCTCTTCCATTCCTTCCAATTCGGCGGATGCCCCGCCTCTGAAAGATTCACGAGGCGCGAGGCCCCTAGTATCAGCGACCGATTCCACAACCCGTGCAGTCGAGGCGAGAGAACCGACCGAGGCAGAGTGCCAAGCTCGGGTGGCAGTCTAGGTCGAATTAGTCTCCGCTGGGTCGCTCCTCAAAACGGGAACTTCTGGGGACAGGGCGGGAGACTTTCGGCCCTCTGGCCTTGGAAACCGTAGATGCCGAGATGACGGAGACCGACGCAGCCCACAGAAATCGGCCATTCTAGGCCTATTCTCGTGCTTTTTCAGATACTTGCCTGTTAGCCTGCACTGGATGGCTGGGGCGGGAGGGATCGAACCTCCGAATGGCGGAATCAAAATCAGGCGGGATGAAAAGCAATATCAACGCGCATTCTGAATTTGGTGTCGTTTTCGTCCTTAATTAGATCAATAGCTTATAACGCAATTCAGAATGCTGCGACAGTTCGAGCGCCTCGTTTGGCAACGGTGTCGGCTCGCAGCTGAAGCTGACCTTTGGCAGCGTCACCACGGCTTTGACGCCCAAGCCGTGATTGCATAGGCGCCAAACCCCTTGGCCAAAGCGTTCTCAGCGCACCGTGGCTGGTCAAGGCGTTGCACCGGGTGTCCTGTGTCACCCGGTGCGTTCCGCACAAGATGAACCGATCAACACCTAGGGCGCGTTCCCATCTGTGGACGCCCCGCCAGATGCAAACGGTTTTTGAAGAAGATTGGCACGTGGTCGGATGCTGCCATCTGTCCGGCCTCTGATGCAGCGATGGAGCTGCGGGCCCGTATGGGAGTTCGCGGACCGGAACCAAATCATAAATGCGTGCTCTGGGCACGATGGGTACATCTGGTTCTTCCGGCCCCGTCTCACCGACTGTTGCGCCATACCCTCCTTCGACCGACTACACCTGCGACGACCTGCTTGAGCTATCGCCAAATTTTGGTGACGGCGCGGCCGGTCAGGCGGCGGCGGTTATGGGCTGACGGTCAGTCGGTTTGGCGATGACCTCGATCCCGTCGTTGAATGTCACACCGAGAACGAGTTTTGGCAACTGGTTGTGGCCATCGAGACGACGCCAGCTTTTCTGCGCGGCCTCAAGCAGTTTGAAGACCATCGCGAGCGCCGTTCTGTTGGACAGGCAGCCCTTCGATCGGATCGTGCGGTGGCGCACGGTAGCGAAGGTGCTTTCAATGGGATTGGTAACCGGTATGAGATTTCTCGGTGCCGATGTTCCGCTGCGATATTCAAGATCGTAGCGTATGGTGCGACCATCGGGACAGAGGCACCGGGAGCACGAAGGTGCGGGCAGGCCGATGCATACGATGAGCCGCGAGCTCGAGTTAGTAGCTGGCCGCCTCTGCGACTCGCCCGGTTGCGCTGAGAGCGCGAATCCGTAGTTGTCGTGTCGCCCGTAGCTCCCGTCATGTATTCTGATTGGCAGGAGGTGCGAATGCGACGGGTGATTGGCATCGACGTCCACCGAACTTTCGGGGAGGTGGTGGTTTGGGAGGACGGCAGGCTCAGACATGCGGGCCGCATTGATATGACGCGGACTGCGTTGGAGGGATTTGGCAAGACCCTGCTGGCCAGTGATGAGGTGGTGGTCGAAGCGACCGCCAACAGCATGGCACGGGCGCGCGTTGGCTGGCGTCGATGAACGGCACCATCACCACGCAGGGTCAGGGCGTGAACTACTTCCCGGGCTCGATCGCCGGGTCTCAGAGCACCGGCGGCCAGTACAGCTAACGGAAGGTGGCGACATGCCCGCAACCGTCAACATCACGATCAGCAACGATGCCGATTTCTACACCCTGTTTCAGTTCACTGAAGCAGACGGCATCACGCCGATCTCCATCGTCGGCGCCACGTTCATCATGGGCGTGCGCCGCACGATGCAGGACCCTGCCGCGCTGTTCATGCTCACCTCGACGTCCTCGGACGCCGGGGGGATCTCGATCTGGGACGGCCCGAACGGGATCTTCGCCGTCCTTATCAAGAAAGAGCGACTACAGAAGAGCCCCGTCGGGCTTTTCCAGCAGTCGCTCGTCTGCAATCTGCCGGCCTCGAACGGCCGGCCAGCGCTCACGCTCCCGATCTGGAGCGGCACGCTGCAGAACAACATGGGTGCCTCCCGATGAGTTCAGCTCCGATTGTCGTCACCGCCGATCCCTCGGTCGTCGTCAGTCAGGACAATCCCGCGCTGCAGATTGTCGTTCCGGTGACCACCGCGCCGACGCAGTATTCGTCGCTGGCTGGACTGCCGCACCTTGGCACCGCGGCAGCGCAGGATGTCGGCGTCGGGGTGGGCGACATCGTGCAGCTCGACCTTTCCGGCAAGCTGCCGGCGGTCGACGGCTCGGCGCTGACCAACCTCAACGTCGCGTCGCAGCCCGTTCACTGCGGTCGGCTGATCTTCGCCAACTCGACCACGCTGCTGCTTATCCCCTACCGGGGGTGCGCACTTCAGATCAACGGCAAGCTCTATCAGATTCCACCCAACGGTCTTGGCGTCACCGCCACCGGGCTCACGCCGTCGACGATGTACTACGTCTATGCCTATGTCGACGGGACTGGGGCGATTGCGCTCGAGTTCTCGCAGACCACGCACGCCCCGCTTGGAAATCTCGGCGTCGAGGTCAAGCTCGGTGACGACACCCGCTCGCTGGTGGGCATGGTCTACAACACCGCGAGCGGCTTTCAGGACTCGACAACCGCGCGCTGCGTTGCGTCGTGGTTCAATCAGCGGCCGCGGTCGTTGCTCAAGTTCACCGGCGGGCAGTACACCACGACGACGGCCTCGTTCACCGAAATGGGAGGCGGCGCGGAGCGCGTCCAGTTCATTTCCTGGGCCAGCACCTCCCGTGCAGCTCGGGTTCAGTCAGACGATCGATCTCGCCGACAACGGAACGAGCGCTGGCACGTCATGGCTTGAGCTGTGGATTGATGGAGCGAACGGCAATCTGTTCGGGCTTTGGGGCCAGAACGGAGCCTTCAGCGGCACGGTCGGCCAAATCTTCACGACGATCTCGCAGCAGGTGGCAATCGACGTCAGCGAGTTCGCCATCCACCACGCGGAGATCGCGTGGATGAGCGCGGCGGCCGGCTTCACCACGACGAACGTCGGACCGGGTGACGGCACAATCTGGGGAGTGGTGATGCAATGACGAACATCTCTCCTCAGAAAATCCTCGCCGCCACGCTGCAGCAGCTCACGCCGTTCGCCCAGTGGTACACGACAGGCGACGGCTTCGCCAACATCGTCTGGACCGACACGGCCCAGACGATGCCCACCGAGGATGCCTTCAACGCCGAGTACGCCAACCAGCAGGCGAAGCTCGCGTCGAACTACCTCGTTGCGCCGCAGGACCTGCTGGCGCAGCTCACGGCTGCCGACATCGCGGCGATCCAGACTGCGATCTCGTCAAACCCGCAGGCTGCGCTGCTCTGGTTCTCGCTGCTCGCGCAGCGCGACCCGATGGATACCACCAACGACCGCTTCAAGGCCGGCTGGAGCACGCTGGTCACGGTCCTCGGCGCCGATCGCATGAGCGCGATCGCGACCGCGCTCGGCATCACCATCCCGGCCTGACGGCCTTCACCACAAACCACGATCCAGCGGGGCCGCCTTCGGGCGGCCTTCGCGTTTCTGGCTCCCACCCAATCTTAAATCCGGAGAAACCATGTTCGATTTGCACGGCATTTCGCAGGCCGCATTCGACCTTATTGTCGAGTCGGAAGTCTCGAGCCGCGAGGTCTATGAGCACCGCTATCGTCATCCCGAGTGGCCGGGCGAGCAGTCCGGCGTCACCATCGGCATCGGATACGATGTCGGACAGACGAGCCGCGCTCAGTTCATCGCCGACTGGACCGGCAAGATCCCCGACGCCATGGTCAAGGCGCTCGCCAAGACCTGCGGCGTCACCGGTGTTCCTGCCCGGGCACTTGCCCAGAAGCTCCGCGCCGTGGTCGACATCCCGTGGGATGTCGCCGAGGACGTGTTCTCCAATCACGACGTGCCGCGCTACATGGCGATGCTCCGCCATGGCTGTCCGGGCGTCGACGAGCTCGCGCCCGACTGCAAGGGCGTTCTCCTGTCTGTCGTGTTCAACCGCGGCGCCTCGTTCTCCAACGCGGGCCCGCGCTTTGCCGAGATGCGGGACATCCGCTCATGCGTGAAGTCCGGCAATCTGGAACGCATCCCGGGGCTGATCCGCTCCATGAAGCCTTGGCCGACAATTTGGCCCGGGTGTTCCCGGATCGGCGCGATCCGACGCGGGTCGTGCACAGCCTTGTCGATATGTTCCGCGCGCGCATGTTCGCGATCTGCTGCGGCTACGAGGACGCCGACGACCTCGATCATCTGCGGTCCGATCCGGCATTCAAGCTGGGCTGCGGACGGCTGCCGGACACGGGTCGCGATCTGTGTTCCCAACCGACGCTGTCGCGGCTGGAGAATGCTCCGCGCCTGCGCGACGTGATCCGACTGACCTACACTTTGGTCGACGCATGGATGGATAGCTACCCGCGCGAGCCGGCATCCGTCACGCTCGACATCGATGATACCTGCGATGCGTCCACGGCCATCAGCAGCTCTCGCTGTTCAACGCTCATTATGACGAACGCTGCTTCCTGCCGATCCACGTCTACGACACGGAGAAGAGCCGGCCCGTGGCGGTCGTGTTGCGGCCCGGCAAGACGCCGGGCGGCGTCGAGGTGCGTGCCCATCTGCGCCGCCTGATACGGCATATCCGGACGCGGTGGCACAACACGCGAATTACGTTCCGTGGCGACGGGCACTATGCCCGGCCGGAGGCCATGGCGTGGTGCGAGACCAACGGCATCGACTACATCTTCGGTCTGTCCGGCACCAAGCCGCTCGCCAGAAAACTCGACGAGGCCGCCGACGACATCCGCACGCGACGCGCCATCGAGAACCTGCCGGTTCTGCGTGGCTATACCGAGACGCGCACAAGGCCAAGTCCTGGGATCGCGAACGGCGTACCGTCGCCCGTATTGAGGCGACGATGCTCGGCCTCGACATCCGTTTCGTCGTCACCAGCCTCGATGTCGGCTCGGCCGAGTGGATCTACGACAGCCTGTATTGCGCGCGCGGCCAAGCCGAGAATCTGATCAAGCTGCATAAGACACAGCTCGCCTCCGATCGCACCAGCTGCCGTTCGGCGCTCGCCAATCAAGTCCGCCTCGTTCTCCACACCGCCGCTTATTGGCTGATGCTGACCGTGCGCGACGCGATTCCCAAAGCCCGGGAATTGGCCACAGCCGAGTTCGCGACGCTGCGTCTTCGTCTCTTGAAACTCGCTGCCCGTGTCGTCGAGACCACGAGCCGCATTCGCCTTGCGTTTGCCGCGGCATGTCCCGAAGCCGACCTGATCCGCGGCTTGCCAGGCGCGCTGCTGCCTCTCGGTCCTTGACCGGCGGGGCGTCCGCCCCCCGTTCGCACAACCCATCCCTCAAGCGCGTTGCAAAGTACGGGTCGTCAGGCGGTGAAAGCCGAAGGCAATCCCGCGCGCCTCGTCAGAGCAGATGTGCGGCCACATCAATCGGACTAAAAAAACGCACTCTCACGAATAGGACGGGTTAGGAACCAGCGGCGAGTTTAGCGACGTTTTTGAGCATGATGCATGCGAAGGCGATGAGGTGGAGGCCGGCGAGGGTCTGAGCGCATCGCCCTGCCGGGACGAAGGTGTTGGCAATCTCGAAGTCGCCCCTGCGGGCGGTAACGCACCGCGCTCTTAACATCGAGATGCCACACTTCTTGAACGCCATCATGCGGCGCTCACTGCATAGAGACGACCGCGGAAAGAACCATGAACCCGGCAGGGGATCATTTTTGTCGATCGGGGTTGACACCCTGCCCGCGATTAAAGAACGGACGACTACAGCTGGTTTGATCTGGCGGGACTGGCGCTGCGGGCGAGCAGGAGCGCTGACCTGCACCTACGGCCTTCCGTCGCAGAGATACCTTGAACAGTTGCGGGCGAAGGAGTGGGCCCCTAAATAAGGTCCAGGATCTCTCGCACTTTCGGTAATCATGGCTTCTTCATAGATTGAAAGAGCAAGCAATAAGACGAGATGCCGAGGGGGCAGGTGATCCAAATCGACCAAGCCCGAATCAGGGATCATCATTGCGAGATGGTTCGCGGGACAGTGGAAGAGACGTTGAAAGCCATGCTCGAGGCGGAAGTCGACCGGCTTTGCGGGGCGGACCGGTACGAGCGCAGCGAGGCGCGAGCCGGCAGTTACGATCGGACGCTGCAGACCAGGGGTGGCGAGGTCAGTCTAAGATTCCAAAGCTGCGTCGGCAGACCTTCGAGACCGCGATCATCGAACGGTACCGTTGGCGGGAGAGCTCGGTCGAGGAGGCGCTCATCGACATGTATCTGGCAGGCATTTCTGTACGTCGGGTCGAGGACATCACCGAGGCCCTGTGTGGCACCGGTGTCAGCCCGAGCAGGGTCTCGAACCTCAACAAGAAAATTATTGCACGAGATCGCGACTTGGCGGCATCGGTGCATTGAAGGCGAGCATCCCTATCTGTACCGCGACGGCATCGTGATGAAGCGCAGCTGGGTTGGTGAGGTCCGCAAGTCTCGCTTCTCGTCGCCAGTGCCGTCAATTCGAAAGGTTTCCGTGAGATTCTGGGCGTCTGCGAGGGCGCTGGTCGGCGTTCCTGCGCGACCTGGTCGACCGGGGGCTCAAAGGCGTGCAACTTGTCAGAGCCTCGCCGATTTCCTACTTGAGGCACGCTAGTCACAGCACCGGAACGACGTGGTCGGTGAATGCTACATGAACATAAGCCTCTCTACCAACCACGCACGATGCAAACGGGAGCCAGGGCTTGAAGATGTGCGAAAGGACCCGATATCGCGATCGCGCCTCCGCCGCTTGCTCGGCTCGAAAGGTCGCTCGAGCGGGCCAGACCGACGCTCGGTAGGGCCTCGCTATAGCAAGAGTAACGGCCTTTGCATCTTGAACACTCTCGGGCGCGAGAAGCGTCACCCAGCGCATTTTCATGATTTCACCACAGAACGAGAGGTGTTGATGAGCCCACATTCCACACCGGGGGATCGCGATACTCCCGGTTCGTCCGAACCGGTTCACCGGGCAGGCCCTCTTTGGAGTCTCGCTCGCGCGCTCACGCGGCGCCTTCGGCCCAGCAACGATCCGGGGAGCCGCGAGGCCGTGGCCGTTGGTGGATCTTCGCAGGACCAGGTTCTTGAGGCCTGGGCGGCAGAAGACGAGGGCGAGCGGCGGCTAGAGGCGGTACGCAGAATAAGAGCTTGCGAGAGGACATTGAGCGCGGCGTCCCTAAACCTTACACATCTGTCCCTGACCTCATTGCCCGGCTTGTCGGCCTGGCTTCGGCGCTTGGACGTCGCCGGTAATTATCTCACCAACCTACCCGGCCTTCCGCCGGCGCTCCGGCACCTTGATGCCAGCTTCAATCAACTGAACTGCCTGCCCCCCCTGCCAGATGAACTCCGTTACCTGGATGTCAGGTTTAATCACCTGACCAACCTACCTGCACTCGGGCGCAATCTTCTGTTTGTCGCAGCGGACGGGAACATGCTGAGCAGCCTGCCTGAGAACCTGCTGGAACTACATCCAATGTGCATGGTTGGTGTCGAGGGCAATCCGCTGTCCGAACGGGTGCGGACGAACCTGGAGAGAGCGGTCTATGCCGAGGGCTATCAAGGACCGCAAATCTTTTTCTCCATGAATGATGGAGTGGAGCAAAATGATGGAGTGGAGCAAGCCCCAGCGCGGCCTCTTCACGAGGCTGTCGCGGACTGGCTCGAGGGTGACCCGCAGGCCGTGGCTCTCTGGGAAACGTTCTCGAACGATGACAACGCCGCGGACTACGCACACTTCCTCGACATGCTGCGAGACACCGTGAACTATCGCAATGAGACGTTCCGGCAATCAGTTCGCGAGGGAATACGGCAGGCAGAGACGTCCCCAGCATTGCGCGAGCAGTACTTCCGACTCGCGTTCGATGCGACCTCCAGCTGCCAAGATCGCGTCACTTTGGCCTGGAATGGCATGCAGACCGCGCGCCTAAATGCGGATGTTGAGAGTGGGACGCTCGACGGGGAACTCAACAAAATCTTGCAGCGCGGCCGTGTCCAGTTCCGCTTGGATGCGCTACGCCGGATCGCTCGCGAAAAGGTCCGCTCGCTAAGGTTTGTCGACGAGATCGAGGTTTATCTGGCCTACCAGGTTATGCTGCGCGACGCTCTGGAGCTCGAGCACATCGCGCCGAGCATGCGCTATTTCGAGGTTTCCAACGTTACCCAAACCGATCTTGCCGATGCCCAGGTATCAGTGCGCGAGCAGGAAGTGAGGGACTTCGAGAACTACCTCGTCACAGCGTGGGAACCATGGGAGAGGGTGTTGAAGCGGCTCGTCCCGAAAGATTATGCCGCGATGAAGGAACGGCTTTGCGATGAAGAGGAGTATTCAAGACGTTTGGATCTCCGCCTGGCCGAGTGTACCTTGACTGGCGATGATGATGCCAGGCGAGAGCTCGGGAAGGAAGTATTGACAGGAATGAAGCGCGAGTTCTTTGGGGAGTTAACGAGACGGGTGCTCGAACCCCAGGGTCTTGCGCTGTCGGCTGATCTAGAGGCTGTTAGGGACTGATTAACCATAGATGTTGAGGTTTGCGGGATGTCGATTCCCCGCGAGCCTTATCCTTCTGACGTTTCCGATGACGAATGGGCGCTTGTTGCGCCGTATCTGACACTTTTGCCCGAGGACGCCTCGCAGCGGACGCATGCGCTTCGCGAGGTGTTCAACGGCCTGCGCTATATCGTGAAGACCGGCGCGCCCTGGCGCTGGATGCCGAACGATTTGCCGCCGTGGGAGATCGTCTATCAACAGGCGCAGCGGTGGTTGCGCGCGGGTTGTTTTGAGGCCCTGGCCGAGGATCTGCGCGTCATCCTGCGCCTTGCGGCTGGCCGACCCGCGCAGCCGACCGCCGCCATCATCGACAGTCGAACTCTACGCTCGACGCCCGAGAGTGGCGCCCGCGGCGCCTACGACGGAGCCAAGCGCAAAAAAGGTTCGAAGCTGCATCTGGCAGTCGATACGCTCGGCCATCTTCTGGCGCTGCATGTCACGCCCGCCAACACCGACGATCGCGCCGAGATTGGCCGGATCGCCAAGACGATTCAGGCAGAGACCGGTCAGAGCGTCGAAGTCGCCTTCGTTGACCAGGGCTACACAGGCGACAAGCCTGCAATGGCGGCTGCAGAACACGGCATTGCCCTCGAGGTCATAAAGCTGTCGGAGGCCAAACGAGGCTTCGTGCTGCTCCCAAGGCGATGGGTCGTCGAACGATCCTTCGCCTGGGCCACACGCTTCCGAAGACTTGTCAAAGACTACGAGCGATGCGCTCAGACCCTCGCCGATCTCCACCTCATCGCTTTCGCATGCATCATGCTCAAAAACGTCGCTAAACTCGCTGCTGGTTCCTAACAGCCTCTAGCCTGAAGGAGATCGAGCTTAGCGCGCCCGTACATCTGCCGTTTGACCAGCTTGAGCTTGGTGATCTGAGCTTCCACTTGGCCATTGGACCATGGTTGCGTAATAGCGGCGTGCACCGCGCCCTTATCGTTGGCGATTCCATTCGCGAACGAGGCAATGAGGCTCCGCTTGGATTCGTCAATCCAAGGTTCGAGCTCCATCTCGGCCTTCCTTCGGATCATCGCGTGGAAGCGGCCAACGAGAGCTTGGGCATCGGCCAGCATAGGAACGTTTTGTTCGATGACGGCAAGCGTGACGGTCTCGGCCTTGGTTAGGTGGTCGCGCTTCGTCGTCATCAGCTGCGCTATCGTCCTCGCGGCGGGGACCTTCTGCAATTGTTGATGGCTGATAGTCTCGGCGCGTCGCCGTCGCGTGGCCCATTCCGCCACCACGCGCAGCGATCCCTTGAAGCCTTGTCCCTTCAAACGGCGCCAGAGTTCGGCACCGTTGCGACAGCCGCCTGACCACTGCGTGTCCAGGAACGGCAGATGCTCGTCCAGGGTGCTTTGACGGGTGCGGAACACATCCGTACCGCCGCGCGGCTAATTTGGCGAACCAGATTGCGACTATGTCCTGTGCGGCGGACGATCTCCTTGAGCGGCACACCGTCGCTGACGAGAGCCGCAATTGCGGCATGGCTGTCCTGGCGCCGCAGATAGCCCTGATAGCGCAGCTTTTCCGCACAGGTCAGCAATTCCGGATTGATCGTCGTCGCTCCGATTGCGGTCCGGATTCTGTTCATGGAGCGGCGCACCGCATCAAGGAAGGCAGCGCTCGCATTTTCCATCAGATGCCAGCGGTCGGCAACTTGGATGGCGTTCGGCAGCGCCTTGGCTGCTGCCTCGCCGTATCCACCACCGCGATCTCGCGACACAATTTTGATCGCTGGGTGCTTCGATAGCCACGCCCGAACGGTCGCAGTTTCCCTGTCGGGCAGCAGGGTAACGATCCGCCGACGCTCCAAATCGCACACGATGGTCCCGTACCGATGGTTTCTCCGGAACGCCCAGTCATCGATGCCCACAACAAGCAACGGATCTGTCGGCATCGCCGTCCGCCGGCGGACCACCCGTAGCAAGGTATCGTTGCTGACAGGCAGCATGAGCCGCTTGGCGAAGCTTGCCGCCGGCCGGCCGCCGAGCGCCAACCCCAAGTGATGGACGATGTATTCCAGCCGTGCCGTCCGGCGCCGTCGAAGCGGGACGATGTCTTCTCCGAACCGCTCTGCGAAGATCCGCCGGCGGCAATGCGGCACCTCACATGTGAAGCGCCGCGTGAGCAATCGGAGGCGCACCTTTCTGCCCGCTGATGGCAAATCGGCAACGTGCCGGACGTAGCGGCTATGGATGCGGCCCGACGCTGTCGCGCACAAAGGGCACCGAGCCTCCGCAGCTTCCGACCTGACAGCCAGAATAAGCGAATCCATTGAGTCACTTACGCCATCAAACACCAAACCACTCGGTACTAGCGATGAGATTTGAAAGCCCGTCCGCATGGCGCTGATTCTCCGCTTAAGAACCACAGTCGCCCGGCAAACTTCATCAGAAATGAGTCAGCCCCCCGATTGGATGCCGATTACCCCGAATACGGGGTCCTTATTCCATGCCTAACCCGTCTTATTCGTCAGAGGGCGCCTGAGAGGCTGGCGAGCGTGGTGTAAAGCGCTGATGCGGCGTAGGATTCGGTTGCAAAGCCAACCCCATCACCTTCAGCCGCGAACGCCAGGCCCGCCATGACCGACGATACGATTCTGCCCTTCTCGTTTCCAGCCGTTCACGCCAAGAAAGTCACAGCTGCCTTCGATGGCGGTCGGCTGACCTCGAACGGGGGCGTGATGCTTCTGGCGATGGCCGAGCGGCGTCTCGGCTTGGCCGACAATTTGGCCCGGGTGTTCCCGGATCGGCGCGATCCGACGCGGGTCGTGCACAGCCTTGTCGATATGTTCCGCGCGCGCATGTTCGCGATCTGCTGCGGCTACGAGGACGCCGACGACCTCGATCATCTGCGGTCCGATCCGGCATTCAAGCTGGGCTGCGGACGGCTGCCGGACACGGGTCGCGATCTGTGTTCCCAACCGACGCTGTCGCGGCTGGAGAATGCTCCGCGCCTGCGCGACGTGATCCGACTGACCTACACTTTGGTCGACGCATGGATGGATAGCTACCCGCGCGAGCCGGCATCCGTCACGCTCGACATCGATGATACCTGCGATGCGTCCACGGCCATCAGCAGCTCTCGCTGTTCAACGCTCATTATGACGAACGCTGCTTCCTGCCGATCCACGTCTACGACACGGAGAAGAGCCGGCCCGTGGCGGTCGTGTTGCGGCCCGGCAAGACGCCGGGCGGCGTCGAGGTGCGTGCCCATCTGCGCCGCCTGATACGGCATATCCGGACGCGGTGGCACAACACGCGAATTACGTTCCGTGGCGACGGGCACTATGCCCGGCCGGAGGCCATGGCGTGGTGCGAGACCAACGGCATCGACTACATCTTCGGTCTGTCCGGCACCAAGCCGCTCGCCAGAAAACTCGACGAGGCCGCCGACGACATCCGCACGCGACGCGCCATCGAGAACCTGCCGGTTCTGCGTGGCTATACCGAGACGCGCACAAGGCCAAGTCCTGGGATCGCGAACGGCGTACCGTCGCCCGTATTGAGGCGACGATGCTCGGCCTCGACATCCGTTTCGTCGTCACCAGCCTCGATGTCGGCTCGGCCGAGTGGATCTACGACAGCCTGTATTGCGCGCGCGGCCAAGCCGAGAATCTGATCAAGCTGCATAAGACACAGCTCGCCTCCGATCGCACCAGCTGCCGTTCGGCGCTCGCCAATCAAGTCCGCCTCGTTCTCCACACCGCCGCTTATTGGCTGATGCTGACCGTGCGCGACGCGATTCCCAAAGCCCGGGAATTGGCCACAGCCGAGTTCGCGACGCTGCGTCTTCGTCTCTTGAAACTCGCTGCCCGTGTCGTCGAGACCACGAGCCGCATTCGCCTTGCGTTTGCCGCGGCATGTCCCGAAGCCGACCTGATCCGCGGCTTGCCAGGCGCGCTGCTGCCTCTCGGTCCTTGACCGGCGGGGCGTCCGCCCCCCGTTCGCCCAACCTACACCTCAAGCGCGTTGCAAAGTACGGGTCGGTCAGGCGGTGAAAAGCCGAAGGCAATCCCGCGCGCCTCGTCAGAGCAGATGTGCGGCCACATCAAGCGGACTAAAAAACGCACTCTCACGAATAGGACGGGCTAACCCAGCTTATTCACGTTCCCGATCACCATGCGGGCCTGCGCGGCCCGCGAGAACCGCGTCAGCGCCCCAGATCTGGCTTGTTCCTCTGTCCTGCTACAGAAGCGCGTTCTCCCAATCAGTCATTCCCGGCACCGGGCTCTTATCCGCGACGACTGGCGAGCGAAGCTGTCGCCGCCGGCAGATCCCAGAGTCTGTCCTGCGTATGCTTCAGTGGAGCCGCTAACGCCTCAAAGGCCGACCTCACGTCTGCATAGGCGGCCTCCGAGGGATCGATCTCGTTGTAGGCGGTCAGCGCCTCGGCATAGTTCTGATACAGGGGCATTTGGGCCTCGTTGGTCCAGCCGAGACCGAGATACTGGAACTGATCAGCCGGAACCGTGACGCGGCCTTTGTCCAGTTCCCGAACGTAGTCCGCCGACCAGTCGTGGATGGTATAGGATTCAAGTTTGTCCATCATCGACCGCCAGCGCTTGACGCGCTCCTCAAGCGGCATGTGGGCCGCCTTGGAAATTGCGGCCGCGATCTCTTCTGGACGGTTCGGATCCACCAGCAGCGCCTCGTCCTCGTTGAAGTCTTCAGCCGCACCCGCATACTTCGATAGTACCAGAACGCCGGGATCCCTCGGATCTTGTGCAGCAACATACTCCTTAGCGACAAGATTCATTCCATCACGCAACGGTGTCACGACGCCGACATGCGCCGCGCGGTAGAGGCGCGCGAGTGCAGCCTGGCTGAATGAGTCATTCTTGTAGTGGATCGGACTCCACTCGTCTGTGCCATGCTCGGCATTAACGTGGTTGATCGCGCTCTCCACGTCGTCTTTATATTTTTGATACTCTTCGACGTCGGCGCGTGAAGACGGCGCTATCTGCAACAGCGAGATGCTGTGCGGCTCGGCCGCTAAAAGCTGATTGAAAGCTTCGACCCGTTTGTCGATACCTTTCGTGTAGTCGAGTCGGTCTACGCCGATCGCAAACTTCGCTCCCTCGAAATTCTGCAATAATGACGAGATTTTTTCTTGCTCTGCGGGCGAGAGGTCTGCCGCAAGATACCCTGCGAACTGCTTGGGATCGATACCGATTGGGAATTTTCGAAGTCGCGTCTGACCACGCTCGGAGGTCACGACGCCATCCTTGCTCTCCAGGCCGAAATGGGTCTGGAGACAGGCCAGGAAATTGTTCAGATCCCGGTTCGTCTGAAAGCCGAGCAGATCGTACTTCAGCATCGACGTCATCAGTTCGCGATGGTGTGGTACGCGCTCTATCATGTCAGGCGCCGGCCATGGCGTATGTAGGAAAAAGCCGGTTGGCCGCTCAATGCCGAGCTTATGCAGATCGGCACCGAGCGGAAGCAAATGATAATCATGCACCCAGAATGCGTCCCGATCCCGCAAATCGAACGCCGCACGTGCCATAAAGTCGTTGATCTTTCGATAGCTGCCATAATCCTCTTCCGAGCCCGACATCCGGTCCGGTAGGGAGTGCAATGCCGGCCACAACGTCGAATTCGAAAAACCTCGATAATAGCCAGGATAGTCGGCGGCGGGCAGATCGAGCCTCGCCACATCGCCTGCACCGGTCTTCACGAGCGGGAGGGGCTGCTCGGTCCCGTCGCCGCGCTTCTCCGAGGAGCCCATCCAGACCGCGCCGGAACGTTCCACAACCGGCTCGAGGGCCGCGGCAAGCCCGCCGGTCTGGGGCTTATTGGGGTCGAAGGGCGCAACGCGGTTCGAAACGACAACAAGCTTCATGTCGGGTTGCTGGTTTACCGTATCGAGGCGATCCTCCACGTCAACCGAGACAACAGCATGGGAAGGACCTGCATCGGCTTGTTGCTCCCGCTCAAAGCTCGCTTGATGCGGGGGCGAGTGTACTTGTGAGTTGGCCTGTGCGCTCACTTCTTTCGACTGTTCCTGCAGCAGGATACTGTAAGACTCCATAAAGCTTTCTGTGTGCCATGGGTCGATATTCATCGCGTTGCCTCGTTGAATAGCGCTCTCTTAGTGCTTTGTATCTAATAATACTTTGATATCTAACCCAGCGAGCTATCGCCAAATTTTGGTGACGGCGCGGCCGGTCAGGCGGCGGCGGTTATGGGCTGACGGTCAGTCGGTTGGGCGATGACCTCGATCCCGTCGTTGAATGTCACACCGAGAACGAGTTTTGGCAACTGGTTGTGGCCATCGAGACGACGCCAGCTTTTCTGCGCGGCCTCAAGCAGTTTGAAGACCATCGCGAGCGCCGTTCTGTTGGACAGGCAGCCCTTCGATCGGATCGTGCGGTGGCGCACGGTAGCGAAGGTGCTTTCAATGGGATTGGTGGTCCGCAGGTGTTTCCAGTGTTCGGCCGGGAAGTCGTAGAACGCCAGTAGCGTGTCCCGATCCTTGCTCAGGCAGTCGGCCGCCTTCTCGTATTTGGGCGTGTAGCTCTCGATGAAGGCGTCGAACGCCAGCTCGGCGGCGGCCTTGGTTTCGGCCATCCAGATCTCCTGCAACGCGCGTTTGGCTTTAGGCTGCTGGCTCTTCGGCAACTTGGCGATCACGTTGGCGGTCTTGTGTACCCAGCAGCGCTGCTCGCGCGTTTTCGGCCAGACCTCGCCGGCGGCCTTCCAGAACCCGAGCGCGCCG
Organism: Bradyrhizobium septentrionale; assembly: GCF_011516645.4. Lineage (NCBI taxonomy): Bacteria > Pseudomonadati > Pseudomonadota > Alphaproteobacteria > Hyphomicrobiales > Nitrobacteraceae > Bradyrhizobium > Bradyrhizobium septentrionale. Next base: position 497,463 of record NZ_CP088285.1, read on the forward strand.
TCGGCGATGGTGAGCCGCGGCGGCACGCCGAGCCCGCGCCGCTTCAGGTCGAGCAGCAGATCGCGCCAGTCCTGCGCGCTCTCGCGGGCGCCATCGGTGAAGCCGACCAGTTCCTTGCGGCCCTCCGGCGTCGCGCCGATCAGCACCAGGATGCACTGCTTTTCGTCTTCGAGGCGTGCTTGGAGATGGATGCCATCGGCCCAGATGTAGACGTAGCGCTTCGCCGACAGATCGCGCCTCTGCCACGCGGTGTGTTCGTCAAGCCAACCGTCCTTCAGACGGCCGATGGCGGATGCCGACAACCCGGCAGCATTCTTGCCGAGCAGCGCCGCCAGAGCCTCGGAGAAGTCGCCGGTGGAGATACCCTTCAGGTAAAGGATCGGCAGCAGCGTCTCGATCGATTTCGAGCGGCGCATGTAGGGCGGCAGGATCGACGGAGAGAACCGGATGCGGTCGGGATCGGTAGCCTCCGCCTCGCGATCGCGGACACGCGGCTGGCGGACGCCGACCGGACCGATACCGGTCATCACCTCGCGTTCCGGCAGGTGACCGTGGCGCACGACGCGCTGGTGGCCGTCCGCAGTCTTCAAATCGGCATGCTTGCCGAGAAAGTCCGCGACCTCGGCCTCGACCGCCTGGGCCAACAGAGCACGCGCCCCATTGCGCAAGATTTCGGTGAGTTGATCGTCGACGTTTCCTGGCTGAATCAACTTGATGATGTTATCTTTGGACACGGCATATCGCTCCTTCGGTCGAGAAGTGGAGGCGTCAAGCACCCCCACGATATGCCGCCTTCCCGATTCCCGCCGTCACCAACTTTCAGCGATAGCTCTAACCCAGCTTTCGAGAAGCTGACGAGCCCCGCGGTCGGCTACAGCGACAACCACCATACCCTTTTAGTAGAAGGAAAAAAACGGCCCCAGAGCGGTACGAGCCGGGGCCGTTGGAGTATTTGTGTTGAATGCGGGATCGGACCGCAGATGATCGAGGTCGTCGGCGTCCTCGTAGCCGCAGCAGATCGCGAACATGCGCGCGCGGAACATATCGACAAGGCTGTGCACGACCCGCGTCGGATCGCGCCGATCCGGGAACACCCGGGCCAAATTGTCGGCCAAGCCGAGACGCCGCTCGGCCATCGCCAGAAGCATCACGCCCCCGTTCGAGGTCAGCCGACCGCCATCGAAGGCAGCTGTGACTTTCTTGGCGTGAACGGCTGGAAACGAGAAGGGCAGAATCGTATCGTCGGTCATGGCGGGCGTGGCGTTCGCGGTTGAGGTGATGGGGTTGGCTTTGCAACCGAATCCTACGCCGCATCAGCGCTTTACACCACGCTCGCCAGCCTCTCAGGCGCACTCTGACGAATAAGACGGGCTAGCACCGCAAACGACACGCCGACCGGCATGTCTATTTCAGAGGGCTTTTGGTTTTCTTATCATCTGCGCGACTAGAGAAGTCCCAACAACAGCAGGCCCCGCTCGCTGAATCTGGCTCGATACCATTTAATCAACATGTTCACAGTTGGTCGGCGGAACACCTACTTCATTGGCCTTTAAGTATTGCCGCAGCGAGTAGCTTTCGCGCTCAGAATTCAGCGCTTTTAGCGTTCATAAAACAGCCATTCTTCGAACAGTTTACTCACAAGCGAGCATAAAAACATGGCAAAATCCGCATCTAGAATCACGTCGTCAGCCATCGAAAAACGAACAGTTCGAACGCCGCTTCGGCGAAAGAACGCTGAGCTACGAACGCGCGAGTATTTGACTGACGATGAAGTGCAGCGCCTAACGCAGGCTGCCAAGGCCAATCGCCACGGCCATCGTGACGCAACCATAATCCTCGTGGCCTACCGGCATGGCTTTCGGGCATCAGAATTGACCGATCTACGCTGGGATCAGATCGAATTCACCTCCGCTTCGCTGCACGTGAGACGGGTAAAGCAGGGGACGCCGAGCACGCACCCGATCCTCGGCGACGAACTACGCGCCCTTCGCAGGCTTCGGCGCGAGCAAGAACCGAAGTCGCCATTCGTATTCACGTCCGAGCGCGGCACTCCGTTTACTACAGCTGGCTTCGCTCGGATGGTCGAACGGGCTGGGATCGAAGCCAAGTTGGGCTTTAAGGCCCATCCGCACATGCTGCGACACGCTTGCGGTTACGCTCTCGCCAACAAGGGCCACGACACACGCGCGCTACAAGCCTACCTCGGACACAAAAACATCCAACACACCGTGCGCTATACCGAATTGTCCCCTACTCGCTTCAAGGACTTTTGGCGGCGCTAGGCAAGCGCACCAGTGGCTCTTAGTAACGCTCGGCCACAGGCAGACATCGGAACGATCTTGTGGTCGCCTCAAGGTCAGGAAGCGCGGCGTATGCGACAGAAGCCGACCTCGCTATCCGCCGATAGTAAATGAACGCGGCCAAGAAACAACGGGAACTAAGCGCATCGGCCGACCTTAAATTCACGCGGATTTCGACACGTCGGACCGCCTCGTGAAGACGTTGACGCTGCGCACGATAGCTTTGTTGCAATAAGTTTTCGTGGTCATGAGACGGGTTTCAAATAATCTGTTCGACGCTACGACACTAAGCCGCCAAACTTGCTGTGCAGTTCCAGAGTCTCGAGGTGAACGAACTCTTCCACCTCTGTCCGGGTCTCGGCCTCAGTCAAATCCGACGCCAAATGCCCGCGCTGCTTAGCGTTACATTTCTGGATCTGAAATGCGGGTCAGCATCTTCACGTGCGGTCCCGCCCGTTTGAAGATCGGCTCCCAAAAGGCATAGGCCTTCTCGGCGAAACTCGCGCTTATGCTGAACTTCGTGAGCGCTCCCCGATATGCGGCCTGTCGTCGGCAGCCTTGCCCCTCGACAAGGTGCCAGATGAATTGAGCGACCTGGCGCGCGTACGTGCTCGGACGACCTCGGTGGTTGGGTACGATCTCAAGCCGCATGGTCCCGGTGTCGCGCGTCTCCGGTTCGGTGATATTGGCAAGCCAGTTGAAGATTGATGGATCAATGCTCGCGGCATAGCCGTCGCGCTTGAGCTGCTGATTGATCATAGAGAACGCGCTGGCGGCTTCTCTGAAGCATTCGCTCAGGATGAAGTTCGCCTGATTCTCCAGCTTGCCGCTCCGAAGATCGTCCAGCAATCTGACCGCCTCGTCAGTGAGCCGCCGCATGTATCGCGGTTGTGGCTGCCCTGCGCTGTCGGTTGGTTCCTTCTGCACAATCAATTCGACCGCATCCGCGCGCAACTCCGTTGCGGCTTCTTTGAGAACGGTCAAAAAATTGCTTTCAACACTGAAACCGCCGATGTCATTCGACGCCGCTTCGCCTCCGACCCGTGTTTCTACGAGGTCCTTTGCATGGTCCAACGCAGCGTTCAGGCTGGTTTTGATGTTTTCAAAAGCGCTATTTTGATAGTCCTTGGGAATCTTCACCATCATCTCGGTGGTAGTGTCGGAATCTAGGAGTCCGTCCTTTCGAGACGCCGCCGCATTCCGAGATTCAAGCACCGCCACGGGACTCGGGGCCGTCGCTTGCCTTCCAAGGATTGTTTGATCAGACGTCTTGTCGCCTGTGTGCTCCGATCGCGGATTGGAAGCAGCAATCCCGCTGGACAACACAAACAGGCCATCGTCAACCGCTCGGCTCGCCGCCGCGGTAAGCTCCACCAGCGAGCGTCGCGCACAGCGCGTATGGCTAGCACGCCGCCTTTTTTGCGTGTGGCTCATGATCTAACGACCCTCGACAAGCTTTTTCAAGACCCAGCGCCACAGCTCACGAACTTCCTCCGAGGCTCTTCCCTCTTGTGCAAACTCGGTCACGCCTAATCCTGCCCCAAGCGCGTCCTGGTGGTCATTGCGCTGTCCGACATAGGGAAGCGCAAGCACCCCGAGCGAATTGAGCGACGTTGCAGCTTCACTCAAGCGGCAGCCCCGCGGTGGCGTCTGATTGAGGACGAAAGCAAATCGGCGGTTGAGCCTACGAATAGCAATCAGCGTCGGTATCGCAGCTTCGATGTCCGCCGGACTCGGACGCACCGGGATCAGGCAAAGATCCGCCCTCGCGATGGCGCGCATAGCCAGTCCATTGTTCGTGGCGGCGGTATCGATGACCGTAAGCCAGATCCCCTCAGCTTTAAGGGGGACGAGCGCGCCTTCTATTTCGGCGGGATCCGCGATCCGAACGACCCGCGGATAGGGATGGCCGCGCCGCTCTTTCCATTTTGAAATCGTGCCCTGTGGATCCGCCTCGACAATTGCGACGCGCTCCCCGTTCCCCATCGCTTCGACTGCGATTCCGACCGCCAGCGTGCTCTTGCCGCTTCCGCCTTTTTGGGTGACCAGAGCAAGGACATACATCTCCTGCGCGTCCCGGATGACAACGACATGAAACGAATCGTCGAAAAAATTGAGCTTGCCAAAAACCTACCACTCCCCATCGTGAATCGCATCAAGAGCGAGCGTGGAACTCACAACCAAATCAAAGCCCAGCCACTAACGATATACCGCGCTATACGTCCGCCAACGCCGGTCCATACATTGGGCCACTCGCGGACATGCCACGGCCAAGCCCGAGCGTTTAAAGATGGCGCAAGGCTCGCTCGGCGTCATCCTGTTGCGCCTGCGGATAGCCGAAATAAACGAGCACGCGATCGCCCATGTATTTGCCGCCAAAGCGGCGCACGCTAACGAGAACGTACGCGCGCTGATATCCATGATGGCCCGGAGCACCACACGCTCCGATCAGAGGCCGGATACATTGATGCAAGACCGCTCATCGCCAGCTCGACCAAGTCTTCTTGCAACGCGCGGCCGGACCATACATTCGGGGTCAGACTCGGAAGTTGGATCGTCCGTTTGCCAAGTCCGCTTTACCCCAGCGAACGGACATCGCCAGACTGTCGCGGTTGATCCGGTTGGGGCCAAAGGCGGACATTAGCTCCGTTGCATCTCCCGCGAGTTATTGGTCGGGTACGCCTACACGAGGATCGTCAGCCCGGACGGAAGTTTGCAATTGGCTGGGATCAACTTTTTTTTGCGCTTTGCCCACTCGACAAGATTGGTCGGGCGATACGCCGGATCAGCGCGCCATCGCTCGAACACGCTGGCGTCGATCGTCTCGTTCACCTTAATGTGGGTCCCGTTTTCCCGAACATCCGGCTCTCCGCCGATTGTGCGATAAAGAGGCGCATAAACCATGGCGTACAATCCCTCGACGAACGAGTGATAAGAATCAATGATCCGTGCTTTAAGAGCCTCTCCATCCAAAGTAACCTCCGAACGGAACGAAAGCCCATGGGCTTCCGCCTTCTGCATCATCCAGCGCAACGGAGCCTGAGCAAGAAAATCGCCCTGATAGCCGCCCCCGACGTTAGCATGCGCACCCACGAACCAGCGTTGCTCAACGTTGGATAGTTGGCGCGGCTGCGCGATCTTCGCGTTAGGATCTTTTGGGGTGACGAACGGTCCAAAGTGTGGGAGCGAAGTCGCTGCGATGCTCATCGATCGCAAGTGCGTGATAGCCGTTTAGGATTGGGACAAATAATCCTGTCTGGAGATAATCGAATTGCGAGCGGCTAATGTGCGGAATATTGCCAGCCGCCAAGCCTACCGAACCGACAGTATCCCATACGCCGACGAGCTTAACTTTGGTGGGCTGAGAGTATTTGAGTAACCACTTTTCTTGGTCTGTCAGCTTGCTTGTTTCTCCCGACGCCTCCCTATCCTTCAACGTCCAGATGCTTTCCTCATTTCCCTTTTTGTAACGATCAAAAAGTTCGGTTAGGCCGACAGGTGAGCCTGCTTTCAGGATGCCTTCGAGCGCGATCAATCCAGCCAAGCTTCTGGCTGTAAATGCGCCCCGGCTGAAACCGAAACGAATATCTCGTCGCCGTCATTGTAGTTTTCGATAAGCCACTCGTAAGCCAGACGGATGTTCTCATCGAGCCCTTGGCCGAAAACACCGCCCAAGAAACCGTTGACCCCGACCTCGTAGTAGACGAGCTGAGGTTTGCCATCCTTGCCCTTCGCGGCACACAGCGCCCGCATGCGCCAGACATTCGTATTGCTGTTAACGCTGTTCCATGTGCCATCGAGAAAGATCGCGAGCCGCTTCTGCTGTTGCTCTGCGCCTGCAAAGTTCGGCTGGCCGCCACTTTTCTCCGTAGGGCGCACCCAGATCCAGGCGATGGCCACGATAGCAAGAGCGACGGCGATCGAGTGCGCAATTCGCTCGATAAGACGCCAAATTTTCCAATGTGAAATCCGGACAATCAATCGCCAAACTGACATAGCGTGGCTCTCCCCCCGTGTGTGCCGCCGGGCGAATCAACAGCTGCCCGCTATCTTGCAGAGAATAAGCTGTCTTCTGATTCGATGCCCGTCTTGCGTTTAAATAGTGTGCCTTCTACGTTAGCGGGTCCTTACGTGCCTGGCCTCTATCCAGATTTAGCGAGGCCGTGTCGTCGAGTTTTTCCATGGGGGATTTGCGTCGGAGAATGCCACGCCGACAAACTACTGGCCGCAAGGCGATTTGCAGAGACCGGAGTTGTGGCGCGTGCCACATGGCGGATGGCTTCTCGTGGCGTGCGCCAATGCCGCGCAAGGGCGCGCGGTCTGCTTCAAGCGTTGCTGAAGACCCTCCTTCCTTTCCCTTCCCGGAGGTATATGGTGGTAGTGTTACTTGGAGGAACCACAGCAAGGTCAGCGTCTGGTCCCATTGCCCTAGATGACGGGTGTCTTCGACGAGCACCCCGTCGCGCTGCCAGTCCTCGAACCACTGATCGGGCTCCGCCTCCTCGGGGCTCGACAGCCCCTCGCCGGCGCGGACGCGCGCGCTATAGGAATCGGCCGGTAGAGGCATGCCCGGTCTGATCCAGCCCTTCGCCTGGCGGAGACGCGCCGATCGGGCGCTGTAGCGGACCTTGCCCCCTTCCGAGACGACGAAGGCGCAAAGTTCGCGCGAGAAGGTCGCGAACCGCGAGCCGGTGGAAACGTAGCGCCCGCAGGGCTCGGCCTTGAGGCGGTCCGGACGGCGCGGCTCCGTGACTTACAAGACGAGACCAGCCGAACGGCTCCTTCGAAGGCGCTGTGTCTCTGCAGCCTTCACTTTTTTAATCATTTCCGCTTCGATCTTTTCGCGATCTTTTCCAAAGTGAGCCTTGCGATGGTCGCCGGGACAGAGCGCGATTACGTTTGTCATGCGATCAGCACCGTCGTCAGCCAATGCGATAATGTGGTGACATTCCAGATAACGCGCGCCGTTTTCGCAAACAAAGCCGTCCTCGCCGCAATACTCGCACCTGCCGCCAGCGCGTAGTTTCACTGCCGCCCTCACCTTTGGATCGCGCGCATATTGCTTGGCCAATACCATTTTAGAGCCCGGATCGTCGGTCCCCGGATCATCAAGATCGTTTACTGCGTCACCGACAAGCGCCGTTTCTAACATTCCCGCCAACTGCCGGCGGCGCTCTGCAGACGGCATGAATTGGGTCAGGTACTTCCACGACGATTTGTTGCTGTGGCCCTTCAAACGTTCCAGCGCTTTCTTGATTGCCTCGAAGTCTTTGCTGGTAAAGGTGTGTGCCTTCGATCGCCTAATGATGCCGTCGCGGATACCCGGTTCAACTTCCTTCGTGGTCCAGGCCCTGGGATTGATCTTCTTGTCCGCATTCAACACGACAACCAGAGCTAACAATGGCACTTCAGCGAAAGCCGCGGCCGAGTCTAGGAGGTCGCAAGTCTGCGCGACGGCTCGGGCGTTGTCCCTCGGCCGTCCGAGCAATTCAGCGGCGTCCTGGTAGGTCAGATATTGGTTCGCCTTGGCTGCCTTAACAATGATCGGCAACAGCCGGCTCGCTTCATCATGTTGAACACTCATTCAGGTCTCCGAGCCGGAAACTGGGACTTGATGATCTTCGACCATTTGGGCATCCGCGGACAGCGAGATTCACCGCACACATACGGCATGGCCAGTTCCTCGGCGATAAACGTGTCGCCGATATTCTTGCCATTTAGTTTGAGCAGACCGCACTTCCGGCCACCGTTGCAATCGTCGGTCCCAACGGTATCGGCCGGCCATGAACACGGGACCTCTGTCTGGTCGAGCAACCCGATGTGCAGCAGCTCGATAAACCGCTCTTTGGCGATCGTCGCCAGCGCCTTTTCATCCGCGAACACCTTGCGCCTAGGCGTCTTGATCTCAGGGGTGTCGTAGCCCACTAGGCGATAGCGATTTGGGCCGACGCCGATCGTGTCGCCGTCGACCACAGCTATCGCTTGGACCTGGATAGGTTCCGCGCAAAGGCCGGCAGTCCAGAGGAGCAACGATACACACGCAAAAGAAATGATGATTCGTCTCATTGTTTGGTCCGTGTGATGCCAGCGGGCAGCGGGCAGGGAAAGCGTCAGGGTCAGGCGCCAAGCGCGCCTGACCGGCCATTTTTTTGGGGAATGTAATGCGAGCGAAGACGACGCTACCGAAGTCAAAGAGCAAAAGCAGCCAGATCAGTCTCCATGTCTCACCAAGATGCCACAGCGGCGGTCGCGCCAGGTCTTTTGGACCGGCGAAAGGCCCTCCGTCTGCAGGAGCTCATGACCGCCTGCTTCGCAAAGCTTGCGGGTTCGTCGTCCGACGCCCGACCAACTTCACCGCTCGGATGAGATTAATTCCTTGAGGGAAGATTCATGCTTCGCAAATGACGGCACTGCCGGCTGAGGCTGCGGCTTGGAGATTGTTGCCAGCCTGGCGGCTTCAGGATCGGTCAACGACTTCAAGAAAGCGACAAGTTGCTGCTTTTCTATGCTTGTCAAAAACAAGGGATGAATAGATGGCGAAAGGTTCGAGTTAGGATTCCCTCCCCGGTTATAGAAGTCCACCACCTCTTCGAGTGAGTTGAAGCTGCCATTGTGCATGTAAGGCGCAGTCAGCGTGAGATTTCTAATAGCGGGAGTCCGAAACGACCCCCATTCTGTCGCGTCTCTTGACCAGAGGTAGCGCCCACCATCAGAAAATCCACCTAGACGGTATCCGACACCGAGATTGTGAAACCGAAAATCGGTAAAGAGAGCTACGCCTCCGCCTAGCGCATTAAAACGCGGGTGGAACACGTCGTGGCAGTTGAGACAACCTGCCTTATTCGAAAAGACTTCCAACCCCCTCTGCTCTGTTTCGTTTAGCGCGGAGGAATCATTTCCAAACAGGAACCGGTCAAACGGCGAATCCCCAGAGACCAATGTACGCTGAAAGGCCGCAAGCGCACGCGCTAGTCCATCCGCTGTTGGTATCGATCCAAGGGCAGCTTGGAATAACGCGGGATACTCGGGCAAGGTCGCGAGCGCAGCGACCGCATCGTCTATGTCTTGTCCCATATCGCCATTCTTCTTGAACGTATCTGGAGCCTGTTGTTCAAGAGATCGAAATCGTCCATCCCACATCAACGTAGGCAAAAAGCCTACATTGTAAAGTGATGGCGCGTTTCGCTTCTGGGGCAAGCCATTGTCATTGACACTTACGGATCTTGGATCTGCGTATCCAAAGGCAGGGTCATGGCACGTTGCACAACTTGTGGCCTTTGACCGGGACAAGGCGGGTTCAAAGAAGAGTTTCTTGCCGAGCTCTACCAACTCGCGTGTCAACGGCCGATTGAGCGGTATGTCGGGCTCAATCAGTCCCAAAGGGCGGCGAAGCTCAAACGGCTCCGCCGCCGAAACGCCAACTGAGGCGAGAAGAACGCCCACAACAATAAAGGGCACTCTCATTGAATTTTGAAGCCAATTGTAGACATCTTGAGCTGCGCAGAGCCCGGCGCATCAATCTTCGTAAGTGGAAGCGCCCGTGCCTCGGCTGTTTGAGCAGAGCTTATTGCGAGATCGCCGATCACCTCTTGAAAGCGCTGGGCGGCAATTGTCTTCGTGCTATCCGTTGATAACCGACGAGCTGCGTTCATTAAGTCGGTTCGCGCAGCCTCTGTAACCGGAACCTGCTTCAAGAGTGTCGAAAGAGATTCGATATGGGCAGCGTCATTGGAGGAAGTCGCAATTTCCGCCGCAAACCGGCTTGCGATCTGCCCTAGATCCAACGCTCCCGGTTCAAGCGTGAAAACAGCGTTGGGTTGTGTCCTCGGGAACACGGTGGCAAGATCAATAAGCTTCTCTGCCCCCTTGGGTGCCAGCACCGCGGTAGCTGCGTCAGGAATCAGCGAACTTGAATTGCCCGCCGTATCCTTTGCGTTGAACCGTATCTGGACATCAGTACCCGGAGCGAAAGGCCCCAAGACAGCTTCGAATAGCGTCGGCACGACGAAATTCCCAGCCTTATAGTTGTGTGCTTTAGAGGCCCAGGTGAGGCCGCCGTCTGTTGAATACTGAGTCGAAACTCCCGTTGCTTCAAGGACGCCCGACCCTTGATCGGAAACCAATGCCTGTATCGCGATGCGTCTATCGTCTGTCAGCACCAAACGGTAATCCGTGACGACAGGAGGAATGAGATCAAAAACCTGAAACCATTCTCTCTGTTGCCAGACAACGCCGGTATCGGCATTGACTAGCGAGAGTCTTGCTTCAACAAATGCACCCTGCTCTATTTGCTGCGGGGCATCCATCGTCAACGCACCTCTAATTTCCTCGCCGGGTGCGACGACGAAAGGTGCGTTGGACGCAGGGATACCCGTTATCTTCCAATTTGCGGGATAGGGTGTTCTCTCGAAGAGCCATCTGACCCTTACGGGTTTGTCTTCGACGTTCTTGTAAACGTAATTGAATGCGTTTCGCTGCTTAGGCTCGACACGGTGGGGGACATTCCACGACTTGGTTTTGATATTATCCCCAATGTTCGCGTCCTTCATCCCAATCGTCTCGACTGTCGCTTGCACATGATATCGGCGTTTGTCCCGGTCAAATTGATCGATGATATTATTCAACTCACGACTAGACTTCATCCGCACAATCTTGCCCTCACGACCACCATTTCCATACGCAGGCAGCCGGATGATCTTGAGCTCGTCGGGAGGCTCAAGACGCAAGATTCGATTTCCGCTCTCTCCAAGGACGTCAACCCAAACACGCCCCTCTCCCGGTTGATTACCAAGATTTCTAACCCTTACCTCAATTTCTTCAACCTGCGCAGCGTTGCGCCACGCGATTGACAGGCCCGGCCTGCTTGCCGGACCACTATGCAGCCCGCCCAGGAGACGTTCAGTGGGCAACAGCTTTTCCTCGCTCGCAAATTTTGTCTTGCTGGAATTGAGATCGCCCCAAGAGTTTGGTCGCCGAAACGTTTCATCGTCGGCAATTCCAAGATCAACGCCCGGGATAACGCGCAACTGGTCTTGCTTTAGTAGCGATTTCTCTTGAGCCGAATGAGCAGGAGCAATCAACGTAAAAAGCCCCAAAACGAATAAGCAATTTCTCAATGTCGCCTCCATCATTTTTAAGAAGTTAGCGTCGTTTTATGCGGCCCTACCAATTTTGAAATCTTTGCCGTCGCCTCTTGCAGGCTTGGTAGATCCTTTTCCGGGATCCTGGCGCGCTCTCGGAAATGCTCCCAGCTTTCCAGCACAAGCTGATGGCTACCTCGCTCTGTATGCTCATCTTGCGTCAATACAGCGCCATAACGCTCTAACTCTTCACGAGCACGCTTCAGACCCTTCGAGCCGCCTGACCACTCAGGTTCAACGAAATCAAGGCGCACCGATCCAGATTTTTCGACGATACCTAAAAGCTTCGCCGCAGGTTTCGAGAGCTTCCCCTTCACCGACTTACGTCGCGCAGGATCGATTGCAAGGCGCAGCAAGGTTGGCCATAGACTACGATGAGCGAGGGTTACCTTTCGGTCTACAAGCTTGAGCTGCAGCGAATCCTTATCATCAAGGAGAGCTTGATAGCCGTTGTATATTTCGTTGCCGAGCGGGTGAGACCACCACTTGGATGGAGCGTCATCTCCAGTGAAAAATTGGACGACGGACGGCAGATTTCCGGTGACGCTAAGTGTCACCAATTTCTTGCCCCGAAACCAATCAATGAGTTTCATGGAACTCCGAAAACTGAACTATTACACAACTTAAGGGAGTGAACAATCCTGATTACGAGGATTTGGCGGTATCGAGGACGTCAGGCTATCCTCGCGTTCATTAGCGCGCGTTGATGACCTACTTGTCGGTCCAATACCCGGCTATTTCTTTACCGGAAGAATCGTGGCGTGCTTCATCTGGGGGAAGCTGGCTATGGATTCGTAGCTTCGCTTTGCTCGCTCTGGAAGAAATTCCGTTGCCAATCGGAAAAATAACCTTCACTCGTTCGCCTGGGCGGGTATCCTGTGGGGGCTATAAAGGACTTCAGGCCATTGGGATAGGATCCGGATTCTCGGGACAGCCGCGACGAATCCAGTCCTCAATTTCGAGAATATCGGCATCATCAAAAAACGCTCCGCCCAGCGGCATGCGCTTGAAACGGCCCGTGCTGCTAAAATCAGGCGTGTCGCCCCGCAACGCATGAAGTACAACTGAATTGTCGGGATCGCCCGGCATGACAACCCTCTGACCTTTGACTTTCCCGTCGGTGACGAATACCTGATAGGTCATGGCGCGCCACCAGCGACCGTGGCCCGACACATCAGGATCGACATTCAGCCTCTGACAGCAATCATCCATGAATTGCTGGAAATCTGTCCATGCGTTGATCTTGTTGGTCATCCGATTCACCAATCGAAATTGCGCTCGATGACTAGTACCTACTTTTCTTAAAGCGTGAGTCGTGATTCAAGGTCGGGATGATACCCGAAGCAAGAGAAGTCCACCTTTCGAGGAAAGATCGCAAGGTGCTTGAGGCGTGTTGCCGCTCCCCGGTGACGTTGCAGCGCGATTTGAAGCGGGCGCGGATAGTTCTGTTGGCGGCGGATGGACGCAGCACTCGGTCGATCGCCAAGGAAGTTGGGGTCCAGCCGCGGATTGTTAGCCTTTGGCGGCATCGCTATGCCGACCAAGGCCTTGAAGGGCTGCAAGACAAGCCGCGCGACCGGGCAAGCAGCCAATCTATACGAAGGCCACCGACAAGCGGATTCTGAAGCTGCTGGACAAGCCGCCGCCGGACGGGTTCGCACGCTGGACCGGGCCCCTGCTGGCCGGGGCGCTGGGCGATGTTGACGTCCAATATGTCTGGCGGTTCCTGCGCAGCCACAAGATTGACCTCGCGGCTCGTAAGTCCTGGTGTGAGAGCAGCGACCCGAACTTTACGGCCAAAGCCGCCGATGTTGTCGGCCTCTATGTCGCCCCGCCCGCGAAGGCCATTGTGCTGTGCGTGGACGAGAAGCCCTCGATCCAGGCTTTGGAGCGAGCGCAGGGTTATCTGAAGTTGCCCAATGGCCGCGCCTTGACCGGCCAGAGCCACGATTACAAGCGGCATGGCACCACAACATTGTTTGCGGCGCTCGAAGTCGCCACCGGAAAGATCATCGCGGCGCATTCAAAACGCCGACGCCGCGTCGAGTTTCTCGACTTCATGAACAGCGTCACCGCGGCTTTTCCGAACCGGAAGCTTCACGTCATCCTCGACAACCTCAACACCCACAAGAAGAACGAGCATTGGCTCAAGGCCCACCCCAACGTGCAATTTCATTTCACGCCGACAAGTGCGTCTTGGCTCAATCAGGTCGAGGTATGGTTTTCGATCTTGCAGGGGCAGTCGCTCAGCGGCACCTCCTTCACAAGCCTCACGCAGCTTCAGGAGCACATCGATGCCTACGTCAACGCATACAACGACAGAGCCGAGCCCTTCGTCTGGACCAAGAAAAAGGTCCGTCAACGCCGTTTCAAAGGCCGCCGTATCACTCAGCTCTGATTCTGGGTACTAGGTCCGCACATGCATCGGAGATGCGCAATTGATCGAGGTGTGCAACAAATTCATTTGTGCCTCGATTCCACGCCAAATATGCTACTTTTGATTGTATTAGCCCGGATTGCCGAAGTCAACCGGAACGAGCAGGCGAACCCAAGGGTCGTCAGAGGGATCCGACCACCGCTATCCTCGATTGACGTCTTTGTCTTGACATCCCTCGGTCGTGCAACCGATGATATGGGCGTATTCCATTGACCGGAGGCTGCGATGTATCGCCTGGTTCCGTTCTTCATTTCCGCACCTTTCAATAGTCCGGCCTTTAGTAGACTTTTCATGGTTTTGACTGCGGTTTGCTTCGCGTCAGGGACACCTGCCCAAAGCGAGCCCTATGATATTCCGCAGGACACGGCGGCCGCGATTAATCGTCCTGACGAGTACGCGTGGAAATTGTTTGTCGCGCTCAATTGGCCCGCAGATGTGACAAGGCGCGCCGCAAGTCCTACCGCAAAATTCGGTGCGGACGGACCGGTTGTCTGGGAAACTTGGAAGAACGCGCGCGGTGAGGTTTTTCGATCGGATGGAAAGGATCCCGGCGATTGGCTGGACCAACCGGCTGTGGTGGCCTCGCGGAACGCTGCCGACGTCGATCCCAGGCCGCTCCAACAAATCGCCCGCGACAATCAACTTGGAATTTTTCAGCCGGCGTTTGATCCCCTCGCGGCAATAAACCAAATCAACGAAACCCGTCTCAACAAGGAGGCCTACGAATTCGTCCGCAGCAAGACGCTTTACAATCGGGATGGTCAGAACGCGCTCGCCAAGGCCGGTGAATTGACGATCTCCTTCCCGCTTCCGGCCAAGGAGATCAAGGCGCAATGGCGTGTGATTAGCGAAGCGGACAAGCCCCGGTACCACTGGACGACGCTTCGCCAGGGCACCACGACCATCATTTTCGGTCTAACCGCGCTCCATATCACCACGAAGGATCTGCCGAATTGGTTCTGGGCAACGTTCGAGCATGTCGATAACCCAACGCGCCCGGGAAATGAGCCATGGATGCTCGAATCGCGCGACAGCTTTTCATGTCCGACCGCTCCGTATAATTGCAACTTGGCGCCCAGCGGAATCGGTTTACAGGGAACCAAATGGGCGTTCTTTCGGCTGAGGGGCACGCAAACAGATTTCGTCGACTCGCGTGGAAACATTACGCTGCTCGCCAACTCGCAACCCGAAGGAGGCTTCCAGAAGAGCTCGTCGTGCATCACTTGTCATGCACGCGCGACCATCGGCGCGAGCGGCAACGATCGGCTACAGGTCTTTATGCCGAATGGCGAGAGCGCTAACGGACCGCCGGATTCGAACTGGTTCATTACCAAGGACGCCAACGGCAAGTCGATCCTCCGCTATACTCAACTGGATTTCGTTTGGTCGCTATTCCGCGCCCTGCCGAAGCAATAGGGCTGGAGCTTCGCAATGTCGGATGAATCCCGTCGCCAGCGCGTGACACGGTTGCTGGGCGTTGCCGCGCTGCTGCTCGCGTTTGGCAGTATTTCGTCCGGTTACGCGGCCGAAATCGTCATGAAGAAAGCTACGCCCGCCGGCGCAGGCGCCCCCCAGATCGACGGCGGCACCAGGCAGGACGTAGCGACGTGGCCGGCAACGCTCAAATATTTTCTGTCGGATAATTTTGCCTGCACCAGCACCATCGTTGGCGAACGCGCGGTGATAACGGCGGCACATTGCGTCACTGGTGCGACCCAGGCAAAAGTGGAGTTGGGCGTCGATATATTTCCGATCGACTGCACCACGCATCCGCTTTTCGTCGGCGAGACACTCGAGGCCGATATTGCCTTGTGCTACAGTTCGAAGGATTTTCCCAGCACCATAGGATTTGAAAATCTCGATCTGCGGTCGACGCGCGTTCGCATCGACAGCAACCTGTATCTGCTCGGGTTTGGCTGTCGCAATGTGAATACCCTCGCCGGCGACGGCGAGCTTTATGGCGGCAGCGCGAGGGTATACCAGTTGGCCACGTTGCCGACCGGCCATGTTCGAACCCGGGGCGGCGTCGTGATTTGTCCGGGTGACAGCGGCGGCTCCGCCTACATGCTGGCGGTCGACGACAAGCCGGTAAATCCACGGTCGATCGTCGGCATCAATTCGGGCTATATCGCGATTAACCGCGTCTCCGCGATAACAGGACTTACCGGGGTGATGGCGGACTTCATCCGCGACTGGGCGGACGACAAGAAGGCACGCATATGCGGCGTTCACCAGGACGCGCGGTTTTGTCACGATCGATTCTCGCCTTGAGGGCCACGATGCGCGCTCGTAAGCTGCTCGTTTCCTGGTGCCTGATTTCCTTGCTTGGACTCTGTTCGCCATCGGCTCTTGGCCAGGACACCAGCAAGGACCTTCTCATCAAAACGACAAAACTCACTCCCGAGCTGGTGGTAGCAGCCGCCAAGCTCGGAAAAGAACGGATGATCCCGGCCACGGCCAACTCGGACATCTTGAAGCTGATCGCGGAGATCTGCGGTACCGCCAATGCGCGCCGCTACTATCTTCCGGTCTTTCTATCGGCCAACGCCGGCAATGAAGATATTCGATCTGGGAAGACGATTCTTACCAAGGACGCAACGCTGGTCTTTCCGGCCTGCCTCTATGCAGACGAGCAGCTTGCGACGGCCAAGGCATCGAACACGCGCATCGAATGGGGCAAGCTGAGCCCGACCACGGCGCGTACGTTGCAGGATGCGATGCGCAAGACCGAACCGTCTGCTGCCGCGCTCCCCAAAAGCACCAAATGGATCGCAAGCGCGAGTACGACCGCGGCGCTCGAGGATGTCTCCAGCACTAATTGGGGCGGCCAACTGATAGGCTACGAACATCTCAACAAGACGATTCCAAAGAAATTGGTCCAGCAGGGCCCCGCCATCGTCGCGGGATTCGACAGCGGGCGCATTCTCGATCCTGGTGCGAGCGAACAATACAAGAAGCTGCTGAAAGGATCGCTCGCCACCGACGCAACGTCGCTCGACAGCAACCTGATCCTGAATTCGACCGCATTCGAGCGCATCGCGCGAGCGCAAGATATTCGGGCGTCCAATCAGACGACCGACTTCAGCAGACTGCCTACCGGCTCCAGCGTTGTTACGTCGGATTTCGCGCCTGGCGGATATCAGCTCACCCTCAAGGAAGGCACCGATGTCAAGGCGGCTGCGAAGGAAATCTTCGCGGCTTTGCCGCCGACGGCCTCGGCGGTCGGCCAATTGTCGAAGTTCACGCCGTACTTTGCTGAACCGCTCAGTGGCGGCGCCGGCGACTGCACGCCCGGCGCGGCCAAGAAATGGCCGATCGATCTCGACGAACTCAAGACCGTCCTCGAAGCGCGCAAACGCATCGGTAAAATGCCGCTCACGGGCAGACTGCTGATCCTCGACACCGGATTCCCGCGCGGGAAGGTCGGCACCGCCCCGTTCAGCCAAAACTTCTTCCATCCCAGTCCGCGCGATGACGATCCACTGAGAGAGCGCTTTTTGTGGACGGTCGCGCGTCCACCGGAATACTTTAACGAGAACTCGGAGAATGCCAGCCACGGCGTCGGCGTGCTCACGCTGGCGCTTGGAGGAACGCAGCTTCTGGATGAAGGCTGGCTCTGGCAACACATCGATACGCAAGGTGGCTTCATCGTCGACTTAATGGGCTATCAGCGGCTTCCCGGCAACAAGCTGGGTGTCGATGCCAACGCGGTCACGCGAAGCCTGTCCGGAACCGGCTGGGGTCAAGCCGATATCGTGTCCGTCAACCTGAGCCTCAAATTCAATATCGAGACGATGGAAGAGGCGCCCGACTTCAGCGGCTATTTCGATGAGCAGCAACAAGTTCTGTTTGTGATCGCCGCCGGCAATGACGGAGCGGACGTCGTCGGCATCATTCCGGCGCAGTGGGGGGGCACTTCCAAGCGGAATGTATTGACGGTTGGCGCCGTGTCATCCGACAATAGATATTGGGCTAAATCCAACAAGAGCAAATCCTTTGTCGATATCGGCGCGCCCGGTTGTGCGGTGCCGACCCTGTCCTGGAACAGTACGTCGCAAAAGTTCGAGCCGGTCGTGCTGAGCGGCACGTCGTTCTCGGCCCCGCTGGCGTCCTTTGCCTCCAACCTGCTCCAGGAATTCACGGCCGGTGCAAGGCGCAAGGCGAGAATCCTGTCGAGCGGCCGCTTCTCCAGCGATCTCCGGGAAACAACGCGATCGTCTCGGGTGCTCGATATACCCACAGCGCTCGCCACTCCTTTTGACGTTCTACGCATGGGTGACGGGAAGATGCGTCTCGGCCGCATTACTTGGGCTCCCGGCCGCACGCTCTGCGATGTCCCCTTCGTTCAGAGCAATTTTGCGCAAGTTCATCGCACGAACACGCCTAACAAGGTCAGTGTCGTCCGCAAGACCGGACCGAGCAATCAGGGAGCGCTAGATTTTCCCACGGATTGCGCACTGGCGAGCGGCCAGCTCAGCAGCATGGGCTTTCAGGAGGCCGTGGCATCTGCCGATGGATTAAGGCTCGGGGACGTCGAGACGATGGATATCAGAAATCTCGAGAGCATTACCTTCTGCGACAACTGCGATCTGTGGCAGCCGTAGGTCAGTACGTCGGGTTTTGCTCATCGCGGCTCGAATCGGCACGAGAGACCCGTGTCGCCGGTGGCGATCTTGGCAATCATGATGGCGTTGCCGATGGCGTCGGCGGGGCGCTTTTCGCCTTTTGGTCCTCTTGGCATCGCGCTACAACCTTTATTGCTTGGCGGTAAGCATAGTGCGGAGGGGCACATGGATCAAGAACGCTATAAGCGAATTTGCGCACAGATCAGTTATTACACCGACCGGATGGACCGTGCTTTCAACCGTTTCGTTCAATTATCAATCGCGACGATAGGCGGCTTCATTTGGCTGAAGACGCAACCAATGGCGAAGGCCGCAGACTATCTGTTTCCAGTAGTTCGCTGGATAATTCCGTTCCTAGCATTCGTCACTGTGCTTGAAATTGCTGCGGATTGGAGGAGTTGGCATGGCTACCGCGAGGCAGAGGCGAAGATACTAGAACGTCCAGAGCTGGACCCCACGTTTCCAATTGCGGGAAGGTTAGAGGGGGTCAGAATAATCATTATGATCGTTGTGGCGTTTATCGCCTTCTCCTATCTGCAATAACCGCGCCCTGAAAATTCAAACTGAGACACTACCGCCGCGGCTGTCAAAATAGAGCCCGTGCCTTCCCAGTTCCGGCTCGTGTCAGCGACGGCCTCAGTCGCCGCTTCGCGCGTGGACATTCACAAGCTGACCGTTAAGCCTGGCGTTTCCGCAGCCAGTGGCGCCTAAAGCGATCACCGGGGTTGTACGTGTTGACGGAGACCTGAATGCGCCATTCGAACGGCCTCCGGCGTGGCGGGCGCGCTACAACCTTTGCGTCCAGGATGCCCGCACAAGGGAGAACGCATTCAAACAGTTGCGTCTCACTGATCCCGTCGTCTGTTATTCGGTGTGGGGTCCCGGCGCCGATCGGCACGATAAGTCTTTGATTCACCTCACGTTGGAGGGTCATGCTTCGGCGCCGATTTACACTTTGGCAGCCTCGCTCACGCTCGGCTAACCCGTCCTATTCGTGAGAGTGCTTTTTTTAGTCCGATTGATGTGGCCGCACATCTGCTCTGACGAGGCGCGCGGGATTGCCTTCGGCTTTTCACCGCCTGACCGACCCGTACTTTGCAACGCGCTTGAGGTGTAGGTTGGGCGAACGGGGGGCGGACGCCCCGCCGGTCAAGGACCGAGAGGCAGCAGCGCGCCTGGCAAGCCGCGGATCAGGTCGGCTTCGGGACATGCCGCGGCAAACGCAAGGCGAATGCGGCTCGTGGTCTCGACCACACGGGCAGCGAGTTTCAAGAGACGAAGACGCAGCGTCGCGAACTCGGCTGTGGCCAATTCCCGGGCTTTGGGAATCGCGTCGCGCACGGTCAGCATCAGCCAATAAGCGGCGGTGTGGAGAACGAGGCGGACTTGATTGGCGAGCGCCGAACGGCAGCTGGTGCGATCGGAGGCGAGCTGTGTCTTATGCAGCTTGATCAGATTCTCGGCTTGGCCGCGCGCGCAATACAGGCTGTCGTAGATCCACTCGGCCGAGCCGACATCGAGGCTGGTGACGACGAAACGGATGTCGAGGCCGAGCATCGTCGCCTCAATACGGGCGACGGTACGCCGTTCGCGATCCCAGGACTTTGCCTTGTGGCGCGTCTCGGTATAGCCACGCAGAACCGGCAGGTTCTCGATGGCGCGTCGCGTGCGGATGTCGTCGGCGGCCTCGTCGAGTTTTCTGGCGAGCGGCTTGGTGCCGGACAGACCGAAGATGTAGTCGATGCCGTTGGTCTCGCACCACGCCATTGCCTCCGGCCGGGCATAGTGCCCGTCGCCACGGAACGTAATTCGCGTGTTGTGCCACCGCGTCCGGATATGCCGGATCAGGCGGCGCAGGTGGGCACGCACCTCGACGCCGCCCGGCGTCTTGCCGGGCCGCAGCACGACCGCCACGGGCCGGCTCTTCTCCGTGTCGTAGACGTGGATCGGCAGGAAGCAGCGTTCGTCATAATGAGCGTTGAACAGCGAGAGCTGCTGATGGCCGTGGACGACATCGCAGGTATCATCGATGTCGAGCGTGACGGATGCCGGCTCGCGCGGGTAGCTATCCATCCATGCGTCGACCAAAGTGTAGGTCAGTCGGATCACGTCGCGCAGGCGCGGAGCATTCTCCAGCCGCGACAGCGTCGGTTGGGAACACAGATCGCGACCCGTGTCCGGCAGCCGTCCGCAGGCCAGCTTGAATGCGGGATCGGACCGCAGATGATCGAGGTCGTCGGCGTCCTCGTAGCCGCAGCAGATCGCGAACATGCGCGCGCGGAACATATCGACAAGGCTGTGCACGACCCGCGTCGGATCGCGCCGATCCGGGAACACCCGGGCCAAATTGTCGGCCAAGCCGAGACGCCGCTCGGCCATCGCCAGAAGCATCACGCCCCCGTTCGAGGTCAGCCGACCGCCATCGAAGGCAGCTGTGACTTTCTTGGCGTGAACGGCTGGAAACGAGAAGGGCAGAATCGTATCATCGGTCATGGCGGGCCTGGCGTTCGCGGTTGAGGTGATGGGGTTGGCTTTGCAACCGAATCCTACGCCGCATCAGCGCTTTACACCACGCTCGCCAGCCTCTCAGGCGCACTCTGACGAATAAGACGGGCTAACTGCTCGGCCTTGGCTGGCCAGCCGCTCAAACGGCCGAGACCAGCCAAAAACGGCATATTATGCAGTAAACTCAATGGCTTATGATTTGTTTTAAGGCTTGAAAGTCACTTTTTTTGATGTCACTCTAGCCCGTCTTATTCGCGAGAGGGCGCCTGAGAGGCTGGCGAGCGTGGTGTAAAGCGCTGATGCGGCGTAGGATTCGGTTGCAAAGCCAACCCCATCACCTCAACCGCGAACGCCAGGCCCGCCATGACCGATGATACGATTCTGCCCTTCTCGTTTCCAGCCGTTCACGCCAAGAAAGTCACAGCTGCCTTCGATGGCGGTCGGCTGACCTCGAACGGGGGCGTGATGCTTCTGGCGATGGCCGAGCGGCGTCTCGGCTTGGCCGACAATTTGGCCCGGGTGTTCCCGGATCGGCGCGATCCGACGCGGGTCGTGCACAGCCTTGTCGATATGTTCCGCGCGCGCATGTTCGCGATCTGCTGCGGCTACGAGGACGCCGACGACCTCGATCATCTGCGGTCCGATCCCGCATTCAAGCTGGCCTGCGGACGGCTGCCGGACACGGGTCGCGATCTGTGTTCCCAACCGACGCTGTCGCGGCTGGAGAATGCTCCGCGCCTGCGCGACGTGATCCGACTGACCTACACTTTGGTCGACGCATGGATGGATAGCTACCCGCGCGAGCCGGCATCCGTCACGCTCGACATCGATGATACCTGCGATGTCGTCCACGGCCATCAGCAGCTCTCGCTGTTCAACGCTCATTATGACGAACGCTGCTTCCTGCCGATCCACGTCTACGACACGGAGAAGAGCCGGCCCGTGGCGGTCGTGCTGCGGCCCGGCAAGACGCCGGGCGGGGTCGAGGTGCGTGCCCATCTGCGCCGCCTGATACGGCATATCCGGACGCGGTGGCACAACACGCGAATTACGTTCCGTGGCGACGGGCACTATGCCCGGCCGGAGGCAATGGCGTGGTGCGAGACCAACGGCATCGACTACATCTTCGGTCTGTCCGGCACCAAGCCGCTCGCCAGAAACGTCGACGAGGTCGCCGACGATATCCGCACCCGACGCGCCATCGAGAACCTAGCTGTTCTGCGCGGCTATACCGAGACGCGCCACAAGGCAAAGTCCTGGGATCGCGAACGGCGCACCGTCGCCCGTATTGAGGCGACGATGCTCGGCCTCGACATCCGCTTCGTCGTCACCAGCCTCGATGTCGGCTCGGCCGAGTGGATCTACGACAGCCTGTATTGCGCGCGCGGCCAAGCCGAGAATCTGATCAAGCTGCATAAGACGCAGCTCGCCTCCGATCGCACCAGTTGCCGTTCGGCGCTCGCCAACCAGGTCCGTCTCGTTCTCCACACCGCCGCTTATTGGTTGATGCTGACCGTGCGCGGCGCCATTCCCAAAGTCCGGGAATTGGCCACTGCCGAGTTCGCGACGCTGCGTCTTCGTCTCTTGAAAATCGCAGCCCGGGTCGTCGAAACCGCGAGCCGCATTCGCCTTGCGTTCGCCGCGGCATGCCCCGAAGCCGACCTCTTCCGCAGCTTGCCCGGCGCGCTGCTCCCGCTCGGCCCGTAACCGACCGGGCCTGCGCCCGCTCACCCGCCCCACTCCTCCAACGCGTACAAAACAGCTTGATGTAGAACCCGGTGACAAAAGGCCGGACGGTCACCCACGCCAGCCGCCAGCCCCCGTCAGACGTCAAGAACGACCGTGCTCTCGTGAATAGATCGGGCTAGCAACGTCATGATTTGCGGCACTGTCGCTGACGCAGGCACACGAGCGAGGACGGACTGGCCTTCACCGTTACCCCGGCAGATGCGTTACGGAGGCCGCACAGCGCGCTCCCCAAGTTGGTCGTCTAGACGTGGGAGCAAGCCGGACCAGCTACAAGCGGCCCGGCAAGTCAAGAAAGCCCCGACCTCGTAACAGGTGTGCCAATCACCTAGGAGCCCGTCCAGATATGTTTTCGTGACGGGCATTTGTTGTAGAGTAGCAGGCTCAGGCTGCGTTTGCGAGGTTGAACAGCTTGAGGAGGTTATGGACGGTGCAGATCATTGTCCACTCGGCGCGCACTTTCTCGATGCCCCGCAACAGGAACTGGCGGAAGCCTCTTGCCTGTTTGATCTGCCCGAACACCGGCTCCACCACTTGCTTTCGCAATCGGTAGGGTGTTTCGAAGCCGCCATCGTCGATCTTCTTTCGCATGGCCTGTGTCAGCGGGCCGCCGACTTTTCCGTTCGCTACTGTCGGGTGTTTGGCGCGTCCGGGCGCGACATAGCCATCGATGCTGCGTGTGTCGAGCGCTTCGAGATTGGCTTCGCTGCAGTAGCCGGAATCCGCTGAGGCCTGCCGCGGCTTGCGGCCAAGATTGCTCTCGATGGCCTCGATCAGGGGCACCAACTGGCCCTGATCGCTGCCGTGCTGGGTCAGTTCTTGCGCGACAATGATCTGGGCATGTGCATCGACGGCCGCCTGGGCATTATAGGCCTGAACGAAGCCATCCTTCGACTTCATGATGCGGCTTTCCGGATCGGTGAAGTTGCGTTGCGCCTTGGGATTGGGTTCCTCCGATGGCAGCGCCGCCGGTTTGCCCGGCTTCTTGCGGCCTTCGGCCTGGCGCTGCTGTTCCTTTTCGGCCTCGATGCGGCGCTCTTCCTCCGCCGCCAGTTTGGCGTCCGCTTCCAGCGCCGCCATCGCTTGCTGGATCTTCGCCAGCCGTTTCTGCTTGTCGACGGTCCAGTCCGGCAGTTCGTCGCTGTTGCCGAAAGTCTCATCCTCCGAGGCATCCGCCGCCTCGGCGGCCGCCAGCATGCGAGCGACCTCGGCCTTCAATTCCGCCTCGCGCTTCTTCATGCGCTCATAACTCATCGCCTTGTGTTTCGACGCGTTCGCCTTGATCTTCGTACCATCCAGCGCGACATGACCGAGCTTGACCAGCCCGGCCGTCTCGCACAACTTCAGAACCTGCACGAATAGCGCGCCGAGCGCCTTCAAATGTCGCTTGCGAAAGTCGCTGATCGTCCGAAAATCCGGCGCATCCAGCGCCACGATCATCACAAAATCGTTCCGCTCCCGGCAGGCCTTGGCAATCCGACGCGACGAATACAGCCCACTCGCATAGCTATGCAGCAGCAGCGCCACCATCATCCGCGGATCAAACGGCGGCTGCCCAAGCCCGCTCACATAGCTGCCCATGATCTCCCTGAGATCGAGGCTCTCCCGCACCAGATCAACCATAAACCGCGAGACATGGCCTTTCGGCACGAAGTCCTGCACATTCGGCGGCAGAAGCAGCGTCTGATCGATGTTCCAAGGCCGAAAATACTTGCTCATCGCCCAATGTTGAATCAGACCCGACCAGATTTGAACAGCGACTATCCAGACAAGCTCCTAGCCTTGGATCGCGCGGCATTACTGGTCGATACGGTCTGTCGTCTGGCCGGCGCAGAAAATCTGATCAGCGCAGAATCCAATCGGCTGCGACAGGCGATTCTAAATTACGACACGCCGCAGCTATTCAAGTACTTGCTGGAAGCGTTCTCGCTGCAGGGCATCAGTGATCATGCAGCACGCAGCTACATGGATCATCATGGCAGTCCTGCCTGGCACGATTTACAACAAGCGACCGCTCGGCCTCCGGCCTGCTCGAAACTGCGAAGCTACTGGAGCTTTCACGGTTGCGGTTATCGGAAGGATAGTCGGACGTGCGCACAGCCATGGATTGCCCCTCACTGCTCATTGCCTCGACACGACCTCCGCAACGGACGTCTGAACCAGACGACATATTCGCTCTTCTTGTTTATCCGCGATGTTGCGGATGGCAACTTGGTCGAGTGGGTAGATCAAACGCTTGACCAAGCGAGTTTGAGCAGCACAGCCAAGCACCGCGCTTCCCGCATGCGGAGTGCATTGATCGATCCACTGCGAAATGTTTTTGGCGTGTCCGACAAGTTGTTGAATATGGCCTTGGCCGATATCTTGATGGCGGCACCGTCGACCAAACCTACCTGGATAGAAGTAGGCTCTGGCATGATCGCCATCGACACCCTGGTGCACAACTTTCTATTGCGCACCGGCATTCAACGCGGGCTCGGAGCGAAGCACGGATTTGGGCCTGCCTGCTACGCTGAGGGCGGATGCGCCGAAATCATCAGGCTTATCGCCTCGCGAATTGACGCAAGACAATTCAATCCCGATTACCCGCGGGTTTTTCCAAGATTCGTCCAACATGCAATCTGGCGGTACAGCGCTCAGCTAGAACTGAACATCTGCAACGGCAACAACATCGATGATTGTTTTCGATGCAGCAACAAGGGTTGTCCGCTGTTCCATCGCTGTGACCGCGTGGCTCTACATGCCTGAGGCAAGAGCTGCGAAATGAGGCCGCATCCAACGCGGCAGATGTGACTAGTAACCATCACTCAGTCTACCACTTGAGGCCCTAAGCGGGCCTCTTTTGATTCCAGAGGAGAGCCTTGAATGTCCAAGAAGCCAACACGACCCAAAGCGAAGAAACCTTCTGCCAAGACCGTCATCATGTTCGGACTGGACAAAGACCGCAAACCGCATGCGGCACGGTTCACCGGCGAGAACGAGGCGCTATTGGCAAGAGCCGCGGCAGCGATGGGCCTGCGGCTCGCGGTACCAGCCACCAAAAAGCACTTCGAGATCGCGAACAAGCTACCGGCTGGTCGAATTCATGCCACCGGTAATGGGCTGGTGCCGAGTATCGATCAACAACTCTATGACCAGATCAATTCGCTGGTAGGTGGCGAGCCATGCGCGATCACTACGTCACTTCCCAAGAGCTCGTCACAGCTCGCGCCCGGTCATCTCGTCATCGCTCAGGATACTGTTGATGATGGTTGGTGGCCCGCGATTGTTACCAAACGAAGCAATGACACGCTGACACTGAAGTGGCGCGACTACCCAAGCGCATCTGAGTTCGTGCGACCGGTCAGCTCGGTGGCATTGCTGAACAGCGATTGAAATCTATCGTTCCTACCGATCTCCATGGCTCAGGTCGCTAACACGGCCTGAGCATTTCGTTTGACCAACAAACCATGGGCACGCAAATGGACGACCAGAACGAAATTATTCGTTTTCTCAATGACGAACTTCGTCACGACCTCACCCGAGGTGCAGCCTTCATGACGCCGGGCGTGGCGGCTCTTGGTCCGGAGGTGGCCGAGCGGATCTTTGATACGATCTCGCTCTACGATGATTTCTGCCAGGAAAACGACCCTCACGAAGAGCACGACTTCGGATCATTCGCTGTCGAGGGCCGCACGATCTTTTTCAAGATCGACTATTTCTCAAAAGACATGACGGTGAGATCACCGGATCCCTCAGATCCATCTGTTACCAAACGCATCATCACAATCATGCTTGCGGAAGAATACTAGGACGCGAACACCTCGGGCAGATCACGCCAGGGGCTCCAGATCGCAAAGCCCAGAAGAGACCGTTGAAGACCCGACGGTCGTTTACCCGGGGAATGCCGCGCGGCTTGTTCGGCAGCATTGGCTTGATGGCAGTCCATTCCTAATCGGCGAGTTCGTAGCATGCTTCGAGCCCCAGTTCGGGAGCGGATCACGGCAGTCTGGCCGAAAGCAATGCTCCTAGCCCGATCCTCATGGTTGCGGGAAAAAGCGGACATCCACCAACTGACAGTCCCGCCGAAACTGTCGAAAATGACCCTAAGTGGATGCCGACGGACGTTGCCACCATTTCCTCTCGCAGGCGCGCGTAGGTCAGAGCCGACCAGCTTGCCGGATTTGCGCCGCCGCTTTCTGATACTCGCGCGGTGAAACCCCATAAGCAGCTTTAAAGCAGCGGCCAAAATGGGTCATGTCCGAAAATCCCCACCCGTGCAATTTCGGCTATGGTTTGATGGGCCTGGTTGGGATCTTCAAGAGCAAACCGACAACGCAAGAGCCGTCGGGACAGAATGAGACGTTGAAGCGAGGAATCCTGTTCGGCAAGAAGCGCATTGGCGTATCGGACGCTTATTCCAACGATATCGGCGACCTTCTGTCCGACGAGCTCGGGATCGGCGAGCCTCGCTTCCACCACTGAACGAATCTGTCCCAGCAATAACGCTTTTGCATTCGAGACGCGAACGGTAGCGCTCCCAATTGTTCTCGCTATGGATAGTCCGATTAAGTCGAGCACGTGATTGCCGACCATTTCTTCCGTTATAAAAGTTGTCCTCCCAGCGAGCGATGGGAGTTTTGCGGCAACCGAAAGCGCCAGATCATCGTCCGCCCGCTCGGCCGTCACGCGACGCCCGATCAACTCGCGGTTTCCACCGATCCGTGCGCGTAGCTCACGACGCGGAACCTTGCTAAGGAGGGTTTTCGAGTCTCGCGAAAACCTCGCATCATAAGGCAACATCGGCTCAAGCAGCATCAGCGAACCGACGTCCAGGTTAACCTCGCACGCTAATCGTCCAACGCAGCTGCGGTCATTGTCGCATGCCCCATGATGGATAGCAAAACAGCCTTTCAGCGCTGCGAATTCAAAAATTGCGAATTCTTGACGATTCTCGCCTCGACCGTCGCCTGAAATGTCGCCTTGAGTAAATCCGGCTCCTGCGTTCGCGAAGACGCTAATTTTCAGCATCGCTTTTCGACAGGAGAGTCGCTGATGAAGTCTTCGCACAGATCCTTGCTTAAATCCGAGCGCAAAATCGTCGACCGGATCACCAAGATACGAAAGACGGCTGACCGCGTATCCAGGAGCAAACGCCGGTTCGCTGAGTATCGATACCTCCGAGCTGTTCTTCGTGGCTACCGACATCTCGCCGACAACGAGCTTCTTCCGGCTATGCTTGAAATCGCACCTGCTATCCTAACTGTTCCAGTGCGTGCCAACTGGCATCCGCTGCGCGTTATCATCGAGGCCACAATGTGGACGGAAATCGACTATCGGACGCGCAGCAGATGGACCCGAGCTCTGGAATACGCGCTCGCACGGAACATTTCTGGCGATCAACTGCCGCAGTTTTTCCGCGCAAACAACGGCATCGCCGCTTGCGCTGACTTAAAGTGTAGAACGCAGCCGAAAAGACGCCAATCACCAAACGGCACCGGATTGAATCTCAGATCGCCCGCGCGGCCCCAGTTGATGATGAGGCAAAGCTCCCTGAGCACAGCGCGCTCAAAGCCTCTTGGTTGCTCAATCATACGACGAGGCTAGACCTACTGCCGAATGCCTGGATCAAATCGCGGCCCACGGCTTTATGGATTGCCAGGGGTTGGACAGATGCTCACGGAAAGGGGCATTGCTGATGCAGAGCATCATCTCGCGGATTAAAGCTCGGAAGCTCGGTGGTGATATTGAGTACAGACTCGCCCAGGCTAGGGCTCAATAATCCGAAATGCGAACGGAGCTTACGGTCGGGATCAGAGCCGTCGGAACTGCGCAGCCCAACGACAGGCAGATCGCACCAACGTTCATCACCTTGACGGTCGCGACCACGATGGGCTCCCCCATGACTGATGAAGATCGCAAAAAGCTCGCCGAGACGCTAAAAATGGCCGATCTTGAAAATTATATGATAGCTCGAATCTCTCTCGATAGAGGAGAGCGCTTGTGGCGAGAGGCCGTGTCGGCGGTTGCAAAAACAGGTCATCCATTTTGATTTGCGACGTGCTCGGTTTCACCTGCCGACGCGATAGCGCTGGGAAAAGGTAAGTCCACTGAGCTGAAATGGACCCCGATTTTGGGACCAGAGGTTAAGTTGGAAAAGGGCCGCTCCGTTTGATAGACGGAGGGCATGATGAGGACGAAGACGAGACGCAAGATCGACGCGGCACTGAAGGCAAAGATTGCGCTGGAAGCGGTGCGGGAGCAGGCGACGGTGGCCGATCTGGCCCAGCGCTATGAGGTTCACCCGAACCAGATCTATGCCTGGAAGAAGCAACTGCTGGACCAGGCGGCGCGGGCCTTTGATGCGGGTGTCGGGCGCGAGAGCGAGGAAACGCGCGAACGCGAGATCGAGAAGCTGCACGCCAAGATTGGACAACTGACGGTCGAGCGCGATTTTTTAGCGCGGAGGTCCGGAAGATGAGCACGCCGGACCGTCGAGGAATGCTCGATCGCGCCGACAAGGCGCTGTCGATCCGTCGGCAATGCCTGTTGCTTGGCATCGCGCGCTCCGGGGTCTACCGGCCGCCCCGGCCGGCCAACGACAACGACCTTGCCCTGATGCGGCGGATCGACGAGCTGTTCATCGCCTGGCCGTTCCTGGGCTCGCGGCGAATGACCGCAATGCTGAAGGCTGAGGGGCTTCAGGTCAATCGCAAGCGCGTGCAGCGGTTGATGCGCAAGATGGGCATCGCGGCGCTGGGACCGAAGCCGAACACGACGAAGCCGGCGCCGGGCCACAAGATCTATCCTTATCTGTTGCGCAACATGACGATCGACCGGCCGAACCAGGTGTGGGCCGCCGACATCACGTATCTGCCCATCGGCCGTGGCTTTCTTTATCTCGTCGCCATCATCGACTGGGCGAGCCGTGCGGTTCTGGCGTGGCGGTTATCGAACACGATGGACGTCTCGTTCTGCGTGGCGGCTCTGGAAGAGGCGCTGGCGAAGTACGGCAGGCCGGAGATTTTCAATACCGACCAAGGCAGCCAGTTCACCAGCGCGGCCTTCACCGGCGCGTTGGCGGGCGCAGGGATCAAGATCTCCATGGATGGCCGCGGTCGTTGGATGGACAACGTCTTCATCGAGCGG
The DNA here is from genome assembly GCF_011516645.4 of Bradyrhizobium septentrionale. Classification (NCBI taxonomy): domain Bacteria; kingdom Pseudomonadati; phylum Pseudomonadota; class Alphaproteobacteria; order Hyphomicrobiales; family Nitrobacteraceae; genus Bradyrhizobium; species Bradyrhizobium septentrionale. The sequence goes on from NZ_CP088285.1 coordinate 527,344, forward strand.
CTGTGGCGGTCGCTCAAGCATGAGGACATCTATCTCAAGGGCTATGCCGACGGCCGCGAGGCCAAGGCAGGGATCGCGAGCTGGATCGCCTTCTATAACGATCGTCGCCTTCATCAGGCGCTCGGCTATCGCACGCCGATGGCGGCCTGGCGCGAACGGATGCAGGCCGCGAAGGCTGTGGACATGGTGGACAACGCTGACGCGTTGACCACATGCCCCAGCAACAGCAGCAGACAGAGTCTCTGGCAGCGTGATAGGAAGTAATCAGGAGCGGTCAGTTTCCAACTAACAAACCGGCTCAAGCGGTCCCGCTCCGCGGGTCCATTTCTGAGCATCGGCGAATGCGTTCGCCGTTGAAAGGTTCTAGGACCTTCCCGATCTCAATGGCACTACGCGAAGTAGCGTAGCGTGAAGCTCCGCCCGCCACGCTAAATGTGGAGTAGCTTTCCCCACTTTCTCAATCCATTCTCTGAACGAAACTTTGAATTCTTCGGGAGAATTCTCAATTTCCTCGGCTACCTCATTCATGTGTTGCTGTTTGCAGGTAGCAGGACAACCGCGAAAGTCTCGTTTCTCCTTTAGAAGGGCCATTACCGCCAGCCGCAGGTCAACGGCATTATCAATTGTAGCCAGATGACATGACGTGCTGATTCCGCTCGATGTCGCCCACCATTCCGAGATGATCTCGCCCACCATTCCGGGATGATGTCGCCCGGGGTGACGAGGCCTCTTCTGGCTCCGATACGGTCCCGCCTTTCGGCTTTGCGAAGGGGGACCTGGATGCCGACGGAGAGGCTTGCGATGCGCCATGTGCGCGAAGTGATCAGATTGAAGTCGGCTGGGATGCCGACCCGCGAGATTGCGCGGCGGTTGGGGACGGCGCCTTCGACGGTGCGGTTGACGATCCGCCGTTTTGAGGCGGCGGGGCTGAGCTGGCCGTTGTCTGACGACATCACCGACACTGATCTGGAGGCCCGGCTGTTCGCCAGCGCCGGTGCGGGTTCCGGCACGCGGCGGGGCCATCGCCGGCAGGCGGAGCCGGACTGGGCGGCGGTGCACCGCGAACTCCGGCGCAAGCATGTGACGCTGTCGATCCTGTGGGAGGAGTACATCGCAAGCGAGCCCGGCGGGTATCGCTATTCGCGTTTCTGCGAGCTCTACCGCGCCTGGGAAGGCCGGCTGTCGGTGACGATGCGCCAGTCGCATGCGGCCGGCGACAAGCTGTTCGTCGATTATGCCGGTGACGGCGTGCCGGTCGTGATCGACCGGCTCAGCGGCGAGCGGCGCGCCGCGCAGATCTTCGTCGCGGTGCTCGGCGCTTCCAGCTTCACCTACGCGCAGGCGACCTGGACGCAGGGGGTCGCCGATTGGATCAACGGCCACGTCGGCGCCTTCGAGGCGATCAACGGCGTGCCGGCGCTGCTGGTGCCGGACAACACCAAAGTCGCGGTGATCAAGGCCTGCCTCTACGATCCACAGATCAACCGCAGCTACGCCGACATGGCGGCGCATTACGGCTCGGCCATTCTGCCGGCCAGGCCGCGACGACCACGAGACAAGGCGAAGGTCGAGCAGGCGGTCCTCATGGTCGAGCGCTGGCTGCTCGGGCGGCTGCGCCACCGCACCTTCCACAGCCTCGCCGAGGTCAATGCGGCGATCGCCGAGTTGCTCACCCGGCTCAACGAGGAGCGGCCGATCCGGCGGCTCGGCGTCACCCGCCGCAAGCTATTGGAGGAGATCGACCGGCCGGCGCTCAAGGCCTTGCCGGAGAACCCTTACGTGTTCGCCGAGTGGCGGATCTGCCGGGTCAGCATCGATTATCACGTCGAGGTCGAGGCGCATTATTACAGCGTTCCGCATCGCTTCGTCCGCGCCGAGGTGGAGGTGCGCTTCACGGCTCGCACCGTCGAGATCTTCGTACGCATCCGGTCAGCACCCCGGGCAGGCGCGCCGGTCAGCCGTGGCGCTCAGGCGGCAGCCGCTGTGGACTGTTGGGTCGCCTTCCAATTCCACGGGAGCAGGTCGGCGACTTTGTTGACGGGGTGATCTGGAAGCCTGGCCAACACATCCGCGAGCCAGGCTTGCGGATCAACGTCGTTCATCTTGCAGGTTTCGATCAGGGTATAGACGGCGGCGGCGCGATGGCCGCCGGCATCTGAACCGGCGAAGGTCCAATTTCGTCTTCCGACAGCCACACCGCGTAACGCTCGTTCGGCAGCGTTGTTCGAGAGGCAGACGCGACCATCGTCCAGGAAGCGGGTGAACGCCGCCCAACGGTTGAGCAGGTAGTTGATCGCCTTTGCAGTATCGTTGCCTGATGAGAGCAAGGTTCGCTGCTGACGCATCCAGATTTCGAGATCGGCGACGATCGGCCTCGACTTATCACGACGTACCGCAAGCCGCTGTTCCGGCGTTTTGCCGTTGATGGTGCGCTCGATCTCGAAAAGGATATCGATGCGTCGCACGGCCTCGCTGGCAATCGGCGCCTCTCCAGATTTCGCCAAGTCGAAGAACTTTCTGCGGCCGTGGCTCCAACAGGCCGCTTCAAGGATCGGAGCTGGCTTCCTTTGGGCCTTGTAGAGCTGGTTATACCCATCGAAGGCATCGGCCTGCATGAGGCCGACATAGCCGGCAAGATGGCTTTGCGGGTGTTCTCCAGCCCGGTTGCGTGAGTAGTAGAACAGGGCCGCCGGCGGATCCGTGCCGCCAAACGGCCGGTCATCGCGAACATAGGTCCAGATCCGGCCGGTAACCGTCTTGAGCTTGGCCAGCACCGGCACCGTCGTATCGTCGCCGTGGATGCGTTCCGCGCTCATGACGTGGATCCGGATCGCCTCAATGATGGGATCGAGTGCCACCACGCAGGCGCCGATCCGATCCGCCAGGGTCGAGACGTCGATCTCGATCCCTTCGCGGGCATAGGTCTTGCTCTGTCGGTTCAACGGCTGGTGCAGCAGGAACTTGTTGACCAGCACCATCGCCAGCAGGCTCGGCCCGGCAAAGCCTCGCGGGATCGGATGGGAGGGCGCCGGCGCCTCGGTGATTGCCTCACAATCCCGGCAGGAGAACTTTTCGCGGACATGCTCGATAATCTTCCAGCGCCGTGGCTCACATTCCAGGGTCTTCGATACCACCTCGCCGAGCTTGTGCAGTCGCTCGCTGCCGCACTTGCCACATACGCAAGGAGCGGGTTCGACGATGCGTTCGATCGGTAGATTGTCCGGCAACGGACGTCGCGGCGGCCGTGGATTTTGCACGCGCTGCTGTTTGGCGGCTTCCGGCGCTGCGAGCTCGGCCTTGGTTTCCTGCTCAGCCTGGGTCTCTTCAAGATCCTCGATGGCGAGTTCGAGCTGCTCGACCAGCAGCTTGCCGCGCTCAGAAGATTGCCCGAACTGTTCTCGCCGTGCCTTGGCCAGCATCAGCTTCAGCCGCTCGATCTCCAGCCGGCCGACGGTCACCTCGCTCTTCGCCAGCGTCAGCTGCTCGCGCTGCGCAATGATCATCGCGTGTGCTGCGGCAAGGTCGGTGGGAAGCGGATCGGCGGGCGTCGTCACGAGGACGAATCAACCATATTCGTCGCAAAAAATCCCGCTCGATTTAACCGGAAGCCCGTGGACGCCAGGTTGCCTGCGGCATCCGCCAATCAATTCCGGAGAGGAGATAGGATAGCTGCGCAACGCTGATCGTCACAACGCCATCCGCCATTGATGGCCACAAAAAGCGGCCTCGCTCCAGCCGCTTCGTGAACAGACACGCGCCTTGGCCATCATGCCAGATGATCTTGATCAGGTCGCCGCGGCGGCCTCTAAAAACATAGAGATCACCGGCATGCGGATCACGCTTCAAACTCTCCTGGACCAGACGCGCGAGGCTCGGGAAGCCGCGGCGCATATCGGTGTGGCCGGTCGCAAGCCACACCCGCACATTACCCGGTATCGCAATCATCGGCGCTCAAGTACCTCGAGGACCCGCGCCAGCGCTTCTGGATCGACGTGCGAATCCACTCGGATCCGTCGCCGGTTACCGAGGTCGATCTCGATCAATCCAGTACGCGCGGCCACTACAGACCGCCCTCGGCTATCACCCGCAGGTAAGAGCTTCGGAGTTTCCTCCGCCTCCGTGGCGGCGATCTGCACCGGCGCAAAAGACGGTGCGACCTGCTCGGATGTCCGCGCTTGACGACGCCAGGTGAACACCAGGCTGGCCGCTACTCCGTTGCGACGTGCAACCGCTGTCACCTTTGCGCCCGGCGCCAACGTCTCCTCGACAATCCGTGCCTTGTCATCCTGCGACCAACGCCGCCGACGCTCCAGCCCGCCCAAAACCTCGACCCGCATCGCCCGATGACCTTAAAGCTAGACTTAAGGTCACACGCTTGGCGAATTACAGCGTGTCAGACAAGACGGCGCCCGCCGGATGCGTACAGATCTTCCACAAGGGTGAGCGGATCGCCGCGCATCAGCGCATGAGCGGCAACCACAAGCACACGACCGTGCCGGAGCACATGGCGTCCAGTCATCGGCGCTACGCTGGCTGGACCATCGAGCGCATCCGTAAGGACGCAGCCTCGATCGGGCCGGCCACCGCGGCGCTGTGTGACCTGATCCTCGACGAGCGCGCGCATCCAGAACAGGGCTTCCGCGCCTGTCTCGGCATCATCCGGCTCGCCCGATCCTACGGGCACGAGCGGCTCGATGCCGCCGCCATGCGGGCGATCGATATCGGCGCGCGCACCTACGGCTCGGTCAAGTCGATTCTCGCCAACAATCTCGATCGGCGTCCTTCACCCAAGCGCTCCGCGGACGACGCGCCGATCCTTCATCCCAACATCCGCGGGCCGCGCTACTACAATTAGGAGATCACGTCTTGCTCACGCATCCGACCCTCGATCAACTCTACGCGCTCGGCCTTCACGGCATGGCCAAGGCCTTCGCCGACATCGAAGCCGGCGGCGAGGCCGCAAGCCTCGGCCACGCCGAATGGCTTGCGCTGCGGCTCGAACGCGAAGCGTCATTGCGACGCGACAAGCGGCTGTCGAAGCGGCTGCAATACGCCAAGCTGCGCCAGGAGGCCTGCGTCGAAGACATCGACTACCGCACCCCACGCGGCCTCGACCGCAGCCTGCTGACGATGCTGGTCGAAGGCCGCTGGATCGATGACCACGCCAACCTGCTGATCTGCGGGCCCTCCGGCGTCGGCAAAAGCTGGCTCGCCTCAGCGCTCGGCAACAAGGCCTGCCGCGACAATCGCTCCGTGCTCTACCAGCGCGTCCCGCGGCTGTTCACCGATCTCGCTTTGGCGCGCGGCGACGGCCGCCACTCCCGCCTGCTGCGCGCGCTTGGCCGCGTCGATCTCCTCATCTTCGACGACTGGGGCCTCGAGCCGCTTGACGCCGCGGCCCGCCACGACCTCCTGGAGATCCTCGAGGACCGCTACGGCCGCCGCTCCGCCATCGTCACCAGCCAGCTCCCGGTCGATCAATGGCACGCGCTGATCGGCGATCCCACCTACGCCGACGCCGTCCTCGACCGCCTGGTCCATAACGCCCACCGGATCGATCTGAACGGCGAAAGCATGCGGCGAACCCGCAAACCCGACCGAAAGGCCTGAGCCTGTGGCGCTGTGGACATGCCGCTACGCTTGGACAACGCAAGAGCGTTGCCCACATGCCCACAGGAGGAGCAACAGAAAAAACCAACCCGTCGAACCGCGATTCAAGATTGACCACGCGGCTTCGCCGATGCCAGAAACCAGACAGCCAGAACGCCTCGCGCCCCGGGCGACATCAAATCGGAATGGTGGGCGAGATCAAATCGGTACACCCGGGCGAGATCATCGGAATCCGCAATGACGCCCAGCCCTTCGGCATTCATCTTCTGGCTCACCATTTAGTTGTTGCTATGGCCGGGTCATCTAAGGTCACGAACTCACGAATCTCCTTTCGAGCAGTCTCGCGAGCTTTCTCTCATCAATACACCAGAGGCGAATGCGGTCAGACACCGTACCTTGCCGCTCGATCTGAATGCGCTCTTGCACCGTTCCAGCGTGCCCATGACCGTCGCCGATCAGTCCCAAGGTGCTCATCGCGGTGGTGAACTTTACCTTGCTCGCAGACGATCCCGCAAAATCTGCAAGTGCTCGGTCGAGTATGCCGATCTTGTCCCTTCCGCTCTTCCGATAGCGGATCGCGAGACAGCGGCCAGTAAGGACAACAGGCGTGCGTCCGTTGTAACCGACCACGCGACCCTTCTGTTTGAGCAAAAGGTCCAACCGACCAGCTTGCTCGATGAAACCATCACGCTCGGTCATGACCGCCCGACGTGCTCGCCGGTAGCACCGCCTAGCCGCACACGACGGCAGACTTTGCCTCCACGGAAGGATGCCCGACTCGATGCCCATCATCATGGCGGCGTAGATATAGGCGAACTTGTAGGCGAACCGGATTTCCCAGCCTTCGTTCTTCGGATCGATCTGCTTGATAAACTCTTCGACCAACTCCAGGACCCGTTGTGAACGATCCTCGGCCATCAGATAATGTACCCATTGCGGAATGATGTGGCCGTGATGGTTCTGGTACCCGCGTTCGAGCTTAGCGATCAGCTTGATGCTGCGATTGGCACGCTTCTCGGGCCCGCCCTTGATCAAATCAAAGATGCCGCCCTTCTTGGAGCTGGGGACCTGAATGTTGAATAGTCGCACCTGGTCGCCGGGAGTCATCCTCCACCCGCAGTCCGCCGCCAACGCGGAGATCGGTCGCGGGCTGCTACTGAGGCCGAACGTACTCCAGAACAACTGCGGGAACTTGGTCTGATCGACGCCGCGAGAAATCCGCTTGGAGCGCCCGCCGGGAACCGTATGAACGATGCTCTTAAGCGTCTTTACGAGGACGCTCGAACCGTCTTCCGCTTTCTCGGTGTCGTCCAGCACGAGCATGAGATCGTTGCTATCACTCGCGGTTTCGGCAAGGCCGCGTCTGCTAAAGTCCAGGGTCCCGGCGCGCTCAGGCGAGCCGCCTAGGCTCATGGCGGCGAGACTGAGGGATGTCTTGCCGCTGCTGCTACGGCCAGACAGGTTAAAGACCGCGGTCTCCGTCAAATGGTTATGTTCATCGCCCGTTTGATCCCGGCGAAGTTTGATATAGCTCGGAAGCGCGGCCGCGAGGGCTACACCGATGCCAAATGCCAGATAGCTCGAATGCCTAGCCAGCTTCAGGAGCTTTTCGCTTCCCCTGGACGTACCTCGCAGGTCTGTGAATGTCCGGCCGATTGCGCTGGTTAACGCAGGGATCGGCTGGCGTCGGCCATCAGCGTAAATGACCTCGCTGTATGTTGCGAAGGTGCCGATGTCGACAAAGCCAGTGCGTTCCGGCACAAGTTCAAAAGGGCCGGCATAAGCCGATACCAAGTTGGTGATGAACCCGAAGCGTGCTTTGTCGGAGGAGCCGACGTTCCTGGGAAAAACCGGCAGACGATTCGACAGGGTGTCCAAGAATTTCTTTTGATGACGGAGTTCGCTTTGCTGAACCATGATCTTACTGATGCCGCCGCCCTCAGTCGGAAAGGATAGTTCGACGGACGCGGGGCCGGTCAGCGTGCCGAAACGAAACCTGCGGACGGACCACTTCGGCTGTGAGAGACGGGGGGTGTGAGTTGTTGTTGAGCGGGCGTTGATGCTGCCCTTCGCGCTGGTCATTTGTAATTTCTCCAATTGTCAGGCAGCGGCCACGATGCCGCACGCACTGATCGGGTGAGTCGATTGTGAAGCCCCAGGCCGGCACTCGGATGAGCGTGTCTCACGTCTCACATGCCGAGACGCGATGCCGAAATCGTGCCTTTACAGCTTTCGTTGGCACGGACCGCCGCTGGCCTGACTGACCAGCGGCGACTGAGTGCAGTTCTGTCATTTGCGACTGCGAAAAAGGGCGTAAAAGGCTCATATTTGCCTTCCCGCCCTGTCATTTCCGGGGATCAGGCGATCCGCGTGCCTACGGTCTTGGGCGCACGTTCCTCGATGGAGGCCGTGGCCCCGCGATTCACAAATTGCGCCCACCGCAGGACGAGGCGACCGTGCAAACCAAGCTCATCGAGGTATAGGGCCAGCCGCACCCTCTCTTTGGATCGCAGGCGCTGCTTATCGGTGGCACGGCAGGACCGCATTCCATTCTTGGTGAACCGCTCGCCATCGTCAGTGGCCACGCGACGCCAGTAGTTCGGCTTGAGCAAGTAGGCCAAGGCATCGGGGTCACCATCCCATATTTTGACCTTAACCGGCCGCGGGATCGCCTCGGTCACTGGGAACTGCTTACGCAATTCCTTCTTGAGCCTGTCCATGTCGGTCGTTGTGGTCAGTCCGTAGATGTGTTCGGACCAGTGCGGCTTGTAGCGTGCGGTGTCGTGTTCGTTGAGACTGTAGTCCAGAGCCCCGACGAACCAGGTGACACCGGCGCGACCAAGCCGCTCTTTCCAACGACGGACGTTACGAGCAGCATATGCCGGGTCCAGGTCCTTGGGCTTGCAAACGCCATCGGCTGGCACGATGCTCACACAGACAAGGTGACCGGCCCCTTCCTGCTTCGCTAGGAACGTCGCCGCAACTTTGGCTAACAGCTTCTGACCAGCAGGTGCACATTCGGGGCATGGGGCCAATTGGCAACGCTTGTTCTTCTTGCAGGCTTCCAGCTTGTCTGCCAGCGTCTGCGCCTCGTCATTGTCCTTGTGCTTGGTACGCAGCAATCTAATCAGCTTCTCGCGCTCCATCTTGCGGGATGCGGAAGCGAATCCGATATACAGCTTCTCGGACAGAGCGCCCTCAAAGCGGGTTGGATTGAAGTGGAGCGGCGACTTACTCATGGTGGTGGTCCTCCCGCGTTATGGTCGCCTCTGCCTCCTTCAATGCCCTCTTGGCGATCTTGGTCGCATGCTTCGCCAGGCCGAGGCTGATGCCATCCTTCGCAGATAGGCCCCGATACCAGACGCGGATGTTGACGACGGTTCGACCCTCGTGTTCTTGAAGGCTTACGTAAATGACTTCGTCCTGACCTTTGGTCCACTCGGCGACAACACCTGGTTCTGCTTTTTTCGTGGAGGTATTCATGACCGCACCTCCACAACCGCTCGGACTGACCGCCACCGGGTTTGCGGCCCTTTCAATACACTTTACCGGGCTCGTGATTGGGATCATTTTCCGTGGCCTCCCTCAATCACGCGCAACAGCTCGGACACACGCCAGACGGACGTGCGTTTTCCCAACCGGATGGGTTTCGGGTAAATTCCATCCCGAATTCCTTGGTAGAAGGCGCTGCGGCTGATTGGGATTAGGCCATTCGGCCCAATAATTTTTTGAATGCGAACGAGCGCATCGCTTGGCTTTGGGTGCATGACTTCGGTCTCCGTCGGCGTTCATTCGCCGTGTGACCGTTCATGTAGACGCTCCGGAATCGCTTTTCGACTAGGGGGTTAAGACGACCTCTTTGTCGCCGCTAACTCTTTGCGATCACGAGGATCGCGAAGCCACTCGCGGACCATTGCTCGGGTTACGTCATTGCGTTCGTGCACAACGTTGGCGACGATAGCGAGAACTCCGAAGAGACTATCCTTGAAAATCATCGACGTTGTCGTCGACAGGAGGGCCACATACGTTCGAATCTCTGCGTCCCCACGGTCGCGCCTGATAACCCACGGATCATCGGCTTGCGGCGCAAATTTAGACTGGTTCGCTTGTGGGAGCAGGATGTCCGCTTCATCCTCATGATCCATGGCCAACTCTTCTAATTGCCGAGCCTTTTTTTCCTGTTTGAAAGACCGCGATATCGACGCTTGTCGGCGCAGACCTTCGGCCAGCTCTCGAAGCTGATTAGCTTTGGCCTCAATGTCCTGGAAAAAGACAGGCTCGCTCTCGATAGCCGAATCACACGCATGGCAGAAGAACAGCTGCACACCGCGATCTTGCTCAGTCCAACTCGGATCTCTGGGCGGATCCCCCTGACGTTCTTCGAACGCCGCTTCGGCTTCTAGAAGCGTAGCTTGGTCCGCATTCTCCTTGCCGCCCTTTTGACGAAGGTCAGCCGCCTGACGCCTATGCACCGCCGCCCAAGTAGCATTCGTCACTCGCGCGGGTGCAGAAACTCTTCAGTGGTTTGGTATTTGCCGGGCCGATTCTTCTTATATAATTCCGTCCAAACCCGTTTCATGCGAGAATCGGAGATCAAACGCGAGATCGTTGCTAAACGACAATCCGGTTCCGGCTTTGACGTAAGCTCAGCATGCAATTGTTCCGCTGCGTGGACCACCGCAGCGGGTACCCAAGGCTCGCGTGGAGGCAGAGGCAAATTATCACCAGATCATCGCCGATGACCGGCGAAATTCAGTAATCGCACGTACACCTGTGTATCTACCGTGCGAAGCTGCGAACGCGCTTCGCAAGACTTCAAATATCTGAAATAATTGACGCTCGCTAGGCTCGATTTCAGCCTGGAGAAATGCCGTTGCCGTCCGAGATCATCTTTCTGAGTAACCCAGACTTGTTGGTATTTTTGTTGGTATCCTAGACAACAACATCCTGCTAGAAGTCTGATTTTTGAGGCATAATCTACTTCTTATGGCTGCTGCCGGGCCCACCAATGAGATCAAGTACTTGGCGAAAGTGTTGTTTTTGCTGCGGACTGTTTCGCGGACCGGTTGCTCTATTTCGCTTGTCACTGGAGGCAGCATGCACAGATCACCGCTCTCGCCTTTGGACGGCGGCGCTTGCAGAGCGATGGAGGGTCTCAAAAATGCGAAGCCTGACACCACTGCCCACCACAGATTGCACCTGATTCAGCCCGACAATCTATTGCCCGGCGACGTGTTGCTACACAGGCCGCGCAATCCTGATTCCGTTCAGAAAGAATTTCCTTAGAATCACCTAAAGCAGCCAACCCCGTTCGCCGAATGCAGAAAGATCAACTCCAGGCGGAGCGTACCATCCCTCCGATCCATAACGGGCACCGAGCTTCACAGCGACTTCCTTGTTGCCATAAGGAATCCGCAGCGGCGTCCTGATTGAGTTTGCTGGCGCGGAAGCCACCGAAGCGGCGTCGGTCTCAATTTTTTGTTTTCGAGACGCCTTGCGCCGCGCAGCCTGAGGTGCAACCGATCCTACCGGCCTGTTGGAGGTTTTGCATTTCAGCTTTCGGCGTTTTTTGTCTCGATTCGCATCAATCCACGCGGACATCGCGGCCGAGTTGGTCCGGGCATCATCGGGGATGATGAGACCTTTCCCCTGCGCCAGCTTCTTGGCGTACAACAATTGTGCAGGACTTACCGGTTTGGAGTCGAGCTTACCGGCCGTTTCGCCGTCGGACTTTTTAGGCGCGTGTTCGCTAAGGAATTTGCGGCAGATCGATATCGACGCCTTGTAGCCGGGTGGTGGCTTGATGCCTTTTTGCCGGACGAGGCTGTCAGCAAAGCGTTTCATCGCAGGCGTCGGTGGATACGTTGCTGTGCCATTGTCCCCTGCACTGCCAAGCAAGGAAGGTCCCACCGCGGTAGCCCCCTCCTTCAGCTTGCTGATAATGCGCTCGGCGACATCGCATACGGCGTCAATCGCGCCGACCATCTCCTGTTTGCCTACAACGACGTCGTCGAGCAGGCATTCAAGTTGCGCCGTCACACCAGGATCGACTAGCGCCGGTTCGGCTTGTTTGAGAACGCCGAACAACGACAAGCCGGTCTCGGTCGGCACAATGTTCTTTCCCTGGGCAATCAGGAAACCTTGCTTCTTAAGCCCGCCGATGATCTCGGCTCGGGTCGCAGGCGTGCCAATACCCTTGGCTTCCTTCAAGCGATCCCGCAGAACCTCGTCATCGACAAAACGCCAGGCATTCTGCATCGCCTCGATCAGAGTGCCTTCGTTGTAACGTGGCGGCGGCCGGGTCTCCTTGTTCTCAATTTTTGGATCTTGCAGTTGCGCGGTCTCGCCGTTGCACAGCGGCGGCAGCAATTGGGCCTCATCGCCCTTTTCGTCGGCGGGTTGCCACTCCGGGAATGCGGCACGCCAACCGAGATCAATGGGCTGGCGACCGGCTGCGCGGAATTCAAAGCCGTGCACATCGAGCGTTGCGGTTGTCTGCCGGTAACGGAAGTCGGGCATCAGGGCGGCCAGGTATGCCCTTGCGATAACGTCAAAGAGTTTCTTTTCGTCAGACGACAGACGGGGCCAGACCTCCGGCAGCTTGTCGATGGCGTTGACATTGGGAATGACGGCATGATGGCTCGCACCCTCCAGCCCCTTGTCATAGAACGTGCCGCTCGCGCCTCTACGAATCACTGGCGGCTCGGGTACAGGGATCGCGCTGAACGATTGGCCCGCCCGTAGTCCGGCTACGATTCGCGGCACGTCCGACATCAAGTTTTGCGGCAGATAGCGAACCTCTGCACGAGGATAGGTGATGATCTTCTTGCCTTGGCCGTCATACAGCTCCTGCGCCACTTCGAGCGTTTTGCTGGCTGACCAGCCGAAGCGCGAGCCGCAGAGTTTCTGCAACGACGGCAAATCATGCAGCTTGGGTGGCACTTGCCGCTTATCCTCGACGCGCACGGTAAGCGCGCCCTCGAAGCCTTCAGCCGCTTTGACTACGTCCTGGGCTATCTTGCGCTTAACAATTCGGTCCTGCGGCGCGTGCCGCATCTGGAATTGCCCACCCGCCACTTTCGCGGTGGCGACAATCTCAAAATAGGCCAGCGGCACGAAGTTTCGGATTTCCAATTCACGCTTGCATACAATGGCTAATGTCGGCGTCTTTACACGACCAACTCCAATCACTCTTCGCGCGCCTTGTCCAAGGATGACGGTTGCGGTGCGAGTGAGCGACAGGTTGTAAATCTGATCGGCCTGTCGGCGCGCAACCGCGGCGGCGTATAGGCGAGAGTATTCGGTATTGGGTTTTGCGCGACCGAATGCGTCGCGGATGGTCTGCGAATCCTGCGCGGTGAACAGCACTCGCATCACCTGGCCGCGATAATCGTAATGCTCAAGAATTTCCTGACCGATCAGCTGACCCTCGCGGTCGCAATCGGTTGCAAGCCAAACGCGCTTGGCAGTGCGCAACGCCTCGCGAATGGCCTTGAGCTTGGCCGCTTTGTTACCGCCCTCTGCCGGGCAGGTACCGTAAAGACCTTCAGGCCGTAAAAGTATCGGCGACCATCGCTTCCAGGCCGGAACAACATCCTCCGGTTCGAGGAGATCGAACAAATGGCCCTCAGCTGGAAGAACATCACCGTAGCGAGAACCAATTGCGGCGCGGACGTCTTTGGCCTGGCTGGTTTTCTCCGTGATGACGATCTGATCTGCCATGACGGCCTAATTGGGAGGGTGCATTTAACGCCTGGAACATACCATGAACACACAGAAGCGCAAGCTACAATTAATCCAACTCCTGATAGTGCCCTGCTTGGAGGTTATTTACGGCGCGTGTCGGCGGACGGCATCCAGGGGGACTGCTTGCGCTCGTTCTTCACAACCGAACGCGAAGACAACGGCGATGAAGCGGTCCAGCATCGCCGTCCGTATAACGCCCTTAACCGCAGGTCATACACAACGGAGGATGACGCATCAAAAAAGCGTTCGCGGATGGGCGCGGCTGTAGTACGATTCGTGTAGAGAGGATCTATCGTGTCGAGCGCCAAGCAGATTCTAGCTATGTTGAGAAGCCGAGCTGAGGGTGATGAGGATGGGTTCTTTTCCATCGCGCTTCAGATCGCAGCTTCAGAAGCTCGGCAAGGCCGGCGCGACACCGCACAAGAGATGCGAACTGAAATCGACAAAGCGCGCTCGCGCAATTCGCGGGGGGGCGTCGGTCGCGATTCCGTTTGCAAGTCCGCGGGGCAGTCTAGAGGGGCTGCTTGAAATGCGCGACCCACGTTACAAGCTGAAGGATGTTGTTTTAGGCGACCGCCTGCTGGGCCGCTTTAGCGATGTTTTACGTCAGCAGCGCAAACGTGACTGGTTGCGCGAACATGGCAAAACTCCTAATCGGCGCGTCCTGTTTGTGGGGCCACCCGGCTCAGGGAAGACGATGTCTGCCGAGGCTTTGGCGGGTGAGCTTCACCTTCCGCTGTTCATTATCCGCCTTGAAGGGATGATAACGCGTTATATGGGTGAGACGGCCGCGAAGCTGCGCTTTATTTTTGATGAGACTGCCAAGCGCCGCGGTGTTTACCTGTTCGACGAGTTTGATGCGGTCGGCGGTCAACGAACGGCCACGAATGACGTAGCCGAAATGCGACGCGTTCTGAATTCTTTCCTTCAGTTTATGGAGGAAGGTAACTCGACCGATAGCGTTATCATTTGCTCGACCAATCATCCGTCACTCCTCGACCGGGCCTTGTTGCGCCGTTACGACCAAGTTCTGGAGTTTGACGCGCCGACCTCAGCACAGATCAAAACGCTCATCACGGCCAACGTCATTCCGATGAAAGTGGTCCGTCCGGCGTGGAAACACATCATTCATGCGGCTGAGGGCTTAAGCCAATCAGAAATTGTCAGAGCGGCAGACGATGCTGTGAAGACGGCGATATTGGATGAGCGAAAGCAGCTCACCACGGAAGACCTTGTTGACCGTCTCCAAGAGCGTCACGCCATGCGAACGGCCTTTATGGACACAGAAGGTTCGTAATGTATGCCGTCGCGTTTCAACCTACCCCACATTGACATAATCGCATTTGCGACTTCGCAAGGCTATGTCGGCGAGCAAGGAGGCGGTTCAGGTGCTGTTCGTGAACGTGCCGCGCATGGTCAACGTGTTCAAAATGAACTGCGTGTTGCACTCGCGGCAGCTGACGCCGTCAAACCGACGGATACGCGCCTAGAGCCGCCCACCGGCACATTCGTCGAAGTTGAATTGAAGCGGGGCACGCCGCCTGACGTGCTCGACATGAAAACGCAAGATATACGCACCGGCGCGGTCAAAACGACCGAAGCAAATGACCGCGTGATCGCGCTGTATATTCCTGATCATGCACGTCCGGTTCTTGAAGAAATTCTCAACGACTATCTAAGCGGGCCGCTGAGCAAAGTAGGAAACAATCCTCCGAACAAAAAGAAGGTGGAGTCTATCGAGGCTATTCGCACAGCGCAATTCCGGAGGAAGGGCGTCGATTCGGGCCGGGCTCCATACCTCGCGATCGGCGGACATCGAAGCGAGTGCTACCGCCTGCGTTGAGCCGATGGCGAGCGCAGCGAACAGCAAGGCCGCGCAGAAAAGAACGAAGCGTGTCATTACAAGCTTTCCTTGCTCGCCGCTTCTCTCCGGAAGAGAGCGTACAGCGCTGGTAGAACCAGAAGGGTGAGTATCGTCGACGAAATGATGCCGCCAATCACTACGGTTGCCAGCGGCCGCTGAACTTCTGCGCCGGCGCCCGTCGCAATAGCCATCGGCACGAAGCCGAGCGACGCGACGAGCGCGGTCATGAGGACGGGTCTCAACCGCGCGGCGGCGCCATGCTCTACCGCCTCGAGCAGCGATCTGCCTTCGGAGCGGAGACGATCAATGAACGCGATGATCACAAGGCCGTTGAGTACAGCCACCCCTGACAAGGCGATGAATCCGACGCCGGCGCTAATCGACAGTGGGATTCCACGCAGCAACAGCGCGGCGATACCGCCGGTCAAGGCGAGCGGTACGCCGCTGAACACGAGCAGCGCATCTGCCACCGATCCCATGCTCATGAACAGCAGCAGGAAAACAAGCAGAAGCGCAATGGGTACGACGATCGTCAGCCGCTTGGTCGCGGAGACGAGCTGTTCGAACTGTCCTCCCCATACGATCCAGTAGCCGGACGGCAGCTTGACCTTCTCGGTAACCGCCTGCTGCGACTCCGAAACGAACGCCCCCAGATCGCGGTCGCGAACGTTCGCCGTCACGACAATCCTTCGCTTTCCGTTTTCCCGGCTGATCTGGTTCGGCCCCGGAGCTGCATCGATTGTGGCCACCGATGAAAGCGGCACGTACCGCATTTGACCGGCGGCAGGACTCATCAAGGACGTTCGAATTGCGCCTTGGAGTGCGTCTTCCACGGGAGGGAGTGGAATCGGTATCGTCCGGATGGCCTCGAGATTGCCACGCAGGTGTTCGGGCAGACGCACCATGATGTTGAAGCGGCGGTCTCCCTCGAACAGCTTCCCGACGCTTTTTCCTCCGATGGCGATCTCCACGAGGTTTTGGACGTCGCCGACGCTGAGCCCGTAGCGCGACAGCGCCTGCCGGTCGAGCTTGACGGTCAGCACCGGCAGTCCGCCGCTCTGCTCGGTCTTCACGTCGGTGGCGCCGGGAATGTTCTGGACCGCGGCCTGCACCTGGCGGGCCGACTGCAGCAGGGTCTCCAGATCGTCTCCAAAGATCTTGATGCCGACGTCGCTTCTCACGCCCGAGATCAGCTCGTTGAACCGCATCTGGATCGGCTGCGAAAACTCGTAGTTGCTGCCGGGTATCTCCTGTGCGGCGCGCTCGATCTCGTCGACCAATTTGGACTTCGGCTTGGACGGATCAGGCCACTCCGCGCGCGGCTTCAGCATCACAAAACCATCCGATGTCGAAGGGGGCATCGGGTCGGTCGCGACCTCGGCGGTGCCGGTGCGCGTGAAGAAGGTTTCCACTTCCGGTATCTGCTTCACGCGGCGCTCGAGCGCTGCCTGCATGTCCAGCGACTGCGTCAGGCTCGTTCCGGGAATCCGGGTAGCGGTGATGGCGAGGTCGCCCTCGTCGAGGCTTGGAATGAATTCGAATCCCATCCGCGTCGCCGCAGCCCCGCTCGCGATAACGATGACAACGGCAACGAGCGCAACCGTCCGGCGGAACCGGATTGCCCCGGCCAGCAGCGGCAGGTAGATCCGCTTTGCTATGCGCATGAAGGCGTTTTCATGCTCAGAGACCTTTCCGGTCACCACCAGGGCGACTGCTGCCGGGACAAACGTGACCGAAAGCAACGCCGCTCCCGCAAGCGCCATCAACACGGTCAGCGCCATGGGCGTGAACATCTTGCCCTCCACGCCGGTCAGCGTCAGGACCGGCAGGTAGACGACCGCGATGATCATGGTGCCGAACAGACTGGGTTTGATGACTTCGTGCGAGCCTTCCCTGATCGCCGTCAACCTCTCCGGGAGGGACAGCAGTCGTCCGCGCCTGTGCTGTTCCTCGGCGAGAAGCCGCAGGCAGTTCTCCACGATGATGACCGCTCCATCAATGATGATGCCGAAGTCAATGGCGCCGAGACTCATCAGATTCGCGCTGATTTTCGCCTCGACCATGCCGGTGATCGTCATCAGCATCGCGAGCGGGATGACACACGCGGTGACGATCGCAGCGCGGAGATTGCCCAGGATCAGGAAGAGTACGACGACGACCAGAGTCGCCCCTTCGATGAGATTTTTCTCGACGGTTGCGACCGTCGCCTCGACGAGCTTGGTCCGGTCGTAGACTGTCCGCGCAATGATCCCCTCGGGAAGCAGTTTCGACACTTCGGCCAGTTTCGCCGCGACGCGCTGCGCGACGGTCTGGCTGTTTTCCCCGGCCAGAAGCAGCGTCGTGCCGAGCACCGTTTCCTCGCCGTCGACCGTAGCCGCACCCGTGCGGAGGTTGGGGCCTTCCTTCACTTCCGCGACGTCTCGGATGCGGACGGGAATGCCTCCGCGGGAGCCGATCACGATGTCGCGGATCTCCTCCTTGTTGGCGACCTGACCCGGCGTGCGGACGAGATACTGCTCGCCGTTCCGCTCGATGTAACCGGCACCGACGTTGGCGTTGTTTTCCGCCAGCGCTCTCATCACATCCCTGAAGCCGAGCTTATAGGCGATCAGCCGCCCCGGATCCGGAAGCACGTGAAACTGACGGTCGAAACCGCCGACCGAGTTGACCTCGATGACGCCCGGCACCGTCCGCATCTGCGGTTTGATGACCCAGTCCTGAACCGTCCGCAATTCGGTCGCGGTGTATTCTCGCCCATCCGGCGCGCGGGCGCCCGGTTTCGCCTCCACGGTGTAGCTGTAGATCTCGCCTAAGCCGGTGGAAATCGGCCCCATCGTCGTATCGACGCCCGCCGGAAGCTGGTCCTTCACCTGCTGTATGCGTTCATTGACAAGCTGTCGCGCGAAGTAGATGTCGGTGCCCTCGTTGAAGACCACGATCACCTGACTGAGCCCATAGCGCGACGTTGAGCGCGTATACTCGAGCTTGGGCAGGCCGCCCATCGCCGTCTCCACTGGAAACGTGATGCGTTGCTCGGTCTCCAGCGGCGAATACCCGGGAGCACTCGTGTTGATCTGGACCTGGACGTTGGTGATGTCCGGGACCGCATCGATCGGGAGGTTCGTGAACTTCCAGACTCCGAGCGCGACCAGCCCGAAGACAAAGAGCATCACGAGCCAACGATGTCTGAGGGAGAACGATAGAACCAAGTTCATCTCAGGTCACCTCGTTGCATGACGATACACTTACTCACCGGCAGCTCCACCCTTGTACATTTCGGCCTTCGCGACGAAGCTGTTCTCGGCCACGTATCGTTCGCCCTCGGAAAGTCCTGATTTCACCTCGGCATGTTGAGCATCGGACTCGCCGATCAGCACCGGCCGGGCTTCGATCTTGTCACCTTCGCGCACGAACACGATTGTCTTGCTCTCGAGCGTTTGGATCGCGCCGACGCGGACGGCTACCGGTGCATTGCGTTTCGCCAAGACGAGTCGCGCCGTCACGAACAGCCCCGGCCGGAGCCGGCCGTCCGGATTGGTGAGGACGGCGCGCGCGAGGGCGGTCTGTGTGTCACTCGCGCCGACCGGTGAGACGTAAGAGATCGTCGCCTTTATATTCTCCCCACCATCATCCGGATCAATCAGGACTTCATCGCCGATACGGACGCGCTTGAAATCGTGACGGTACACCGAAAGATCCACCCAGATCGTCGACAGGTCCGCGACCACGAAAGCCGGCTTCTGCTCGGATGCGTACTCGCCGAGCGATATTTGCCTCTCAATGATCGTGCCGCTGATGGGCGCCTTGAGATCATATGCGGTAAGACTCTGGTTGCTCTCGATCGAGGCGAGTTGGTCGCCCTTGACCACGGCGTCGCCGATTCGCTTGCGGATGTCGCGCACGACGCCAGGAAACCGAGGTGTGACCTGCACGACGGATTCCTGGTTCGCCCGCAGCATGCCGTTGAGGTGCAGCGTCTCGCTGAGCACGGCACTTCCCGCGGCGCCCAAGGCTACGCCGCCCGCGGCCAATTTGGCGTCACTGATGAAGACGCGGTCCGCGCCGTGCTCATCCGGCTCCGCACGACCCTCTGCCATCCTCGTCCTTTGGTCCGGCGTCTTCGCCAAGCCAGTCTTGGCGGCTGGCGAAAGCACCTTGAATCCGACAAAACCGAAGACGGCGACCGACAGGCCGACGGTCAAAATTCTAAAAGTCTTTTTCATCGTGCGCTCTCCCGCGCGAGTGCGAATGGATTGCCGACAAGCCCCTCAATAGTGGCGACGGCGATGTGGAAGTTTTGCTGCGCTTCCTGCTCTCGCAGTCGCGCCTGCGCTACGCTGGCCTGCGCGTCGAGGACCTCCAGCAGGCTGAAGCGTCCTTGCGCATATCCTTCGAAGATTGCATCCGCCGCCTGGCGCGATTTCGGGATCGTGGAATCGCGCAGGATCGCAAGTTCGCGCTGCGCACCCTGCAGCGAATCGTAGGCGCGGCCGGCAAGAACGATCAATGCGGCGCGGTTTGCTTCTCGTTCTGCACGGGTCTTCTCCAGGCTCTGTTCGGCGGAGATGACGTAGCCCTGGTTTTGGTCGAACACCGGGATGGGGATCGAAACGCCCAAGCGCACGGCGTCGTCGCCGGCGTCGTTGAAATGCCGCCAGCCGGCGCTCAGCCGCACGTCCGGATAGGGCCTGAGGCGCGCCATCAGAAGTTCAGCGTTGCGTTGCGCGTACACCGCGGTCCATCGCACCAATTGAGGGTTGGCGTCGATCGCGGCGACGACAGACTGGAACGACGACGGCCGTCCCACTGCCTCAAGCCTTCCGGATACGGCGGAGTATTTGGGCGATGTGTCGCCCATGATCACCGCGAGTTCGCGGCGCGCACTCGCGAGCACTGCGCGGACCCGCTCCCGGTCGGCTTTCACCAAATCGGAAGCGACCTGAGCCCGGCCGGTCTCGGCCGGCGAGGATGCGCCGGCGTCGACCCGTCGCTGCAGCAACGGCGTCAGCCGGTCGATAGCGGTGACGTGCTCGTCGAGGATTTGGATGCGACGTTGAATACCGAGCACGCCCAGGAATGCGATGGCCGTTTCGGAGAGAACTTCCAGCCGCACCGCCTTGCGCTGGATGGTGGCCGTGTCAAGCGCCGCTCTGCCAGCGGCGATGCGCGCATCACGCTTGCCGAACAGTTCGAAGAGCTGACTGATCTGCAGTGTCGTCTCCGCCGATCGCGTACCGCGGTAACGACCTGAACCAAAGGAATTGTCCTGTTCGTACGACAGTTCCGGATTGATGAGCGCGCCGGCCTGGATACTCTGGCCGGATGCGATGCCGACGTCGCGCTCCGCCGCGGTCAGCCGAGGGTTCGCGGCCAACGCGCGCTGCAGCGCCGTCTGAAGGGATAACGACTGGGAATGGGACATGCCCGTCAGCCAGGGGCCAACAAGCAATACCGACGCGCACGCGAACCGCGTGGCGGCACGAATCAACAACATGGAGACAACCTGATGAACGACAACATACGGGCCCGAAAGCCCGGCGAAGTGTGGTCAGGTCAGGTATCTTGGCGGAGGGGTTTCGATCGCAGCCAGCGAGTCCGGGTGAGAAGTCCGCGGCTCCCTAAGCAAAATCGATGGAGGCTTGACGAGAGCCAACACAAACATCTGCTCAAGCGTTTTCACGGAGAAACTATCGTCTTTGTCATGCTCCGCGACGACGTTTGCTCGGGATATCTCGATCTTTCCCGAGGAGCCGATGTTTGTGATCAACGATTCCACAGCGGTCGGCCGAACCATTGCCTCATTCACTTGGAGATCGCGCAACTGATGCAACGCCCCCGCCAGAAGACAGACGAGCGCAATAAGAAATGCCACGACAGCGCCAGAGCTGCGCGGATGCAGATTTCTGAACTGGCTCGATCTGGATTTCACTTTGCGGGGGACTCACGAAGTCGGTGTCTAAGAGTAACATGCGCAATCGATGGCGTCGACCGCGCTGCAGCATAACGAGGACGCCGACGATTAGCAGCGATCCCACACCAACGCCATCCCTTTCGAAGCGAGACCACACTCCAATATGAATTATTTCACTCGAACGTGCGAACGATTTTCATTTGCGAGGACCTTCAAAAGGTCATGACGCCAGAATGCTCAGCCTTGTTGCCGGGTTCAACGTGAATGGTTATCAGCGATTCGCCAATTTCCTCCTTAATCGCCTTTTCAAGCCGATCGCAAATGTCATGCGCGGTTGAAACAGTGGTGCTGCCGTCGACGACAAGATGGAAGTCAACAAACGTCATGCGGCCGGCATGTCGGGTCCGTAGATCATGTGCTTCAATCGCGCCCTTCGCCTCGGCCAAAATGATCTCTCTAATTCGTACCAATGTCTCGGGTGCGACTGCTTCATCCATTAACCCGCTGACCGACTCCCACATGAGACCCCAGCCGGACCACAAAATATTCAAGGCAACCGCCGCTGCCAGCGCAGGATCAAGAACGGCCCAACCGGAAATCGCCGCAATCCCTACTCCACCCAGCACCCCAACCGAAGAAAGCACGTCCGTGAAAAGATGGCGCCCATCGGCGACGAGAGCCGGTGATCTAAGCTGCCGCCCTCGACGGATCAAAAGCCATGACCATCCAGCGTTGATGAAACCCGCCACGCCGTTCACCGCAAGGCCCACCCAAGGCGCCTCTAGGAGCTTGTTTGGATAGTCGCTGTTCAAATCTGGTCGGGTCTGATTCAACATTGGGCGATGAGCAAGTATTTTCGGCCTTGGAACATCGATCAGACGCTGCTTCTGCCGCCGAATGTGCAGGACTTCGTGCCGAAAGGCCATGTCTCGCGGTTTATGGTTGATCTGGTGCGGGAGAGCCTCGATCTCAGGGAGATCATGGGCAGCTATGTGAGCGGGCTTGGGCAGCCGCCGTTTGATCCGCGGATGATGGTGGCGCTGCTGCTGCATAGCTATGCGAGTGGGCTGTATTCGTCGCGTCGGATTGCCAAGGCCTGCCGGGAGCGGAACGATTTTGTGATGATCGTGGCGCTGGATGCGCCGGATTTTCGGACGATCAGCGACTTTCGCAAGCGACATTTGAAGGCGCTCGGCGCGCTATTCGTGCAGGTTCTGAAGTTGTGCGAGACGGCCGGGCTGGTCAAGCTCGGTCATGTCGCGCTGGATGGTACGAAGATCAAGGCGAACGCGTCGAAACACAAGGCGATGAGTTATGAGCGCATGAAGAAGCGCGAGGCGGAATTGAAGGCCGAGGTCGCTCGCATGCTGGCGGCCGCCGAGGCGGCGGATGCCTCGGAGGATGAGACTTTCGGCAACAGCGACGAGCTGCCGGACTGGACCGTCGACAAGCAGAAACGGCTGGCGAAGATCCAGCAAGCGATGGCGGCGCTGGAAGCGGACGCCAAACTGGCGGCTGGAGGAAGAGCGCCGCATCGAGGCCGAAAAGGAACAGCAGCGCCAGGCCGAAGGCCGCAAGAAGCCGGGCAAACCGGCGGCGCTGCCATCGGAGGAACCCAATCCCAAGGCGCAACGCAACTTCACCGATCCGGAAAGCCGCATCATGAAGTCGAAGGATGGCTTCGTTCAGGCCTATAATGCCCAGGCGGCCGTCGATGCACATGCCCAGATCATTGTCGCGCAAGAACTGACCCAGCACGGCAGCGATCAGGGCCAGTTGGTGCCCCTGATCGAGGCCATCGAGAGCAATCTTGGCCGCAAGCCGCGGCAGGCCTCAGCGGATTCCGGCTACTGCAGCGAAGCCAATCTCGAAGCGCTCGACACACGCAGCATCGATGGCTATGTCGCGCCCGGACGCGCCAAGCACCCGACAGTAGCGAACGGAAAAGTCGGCGGCCCGCTGACACAGGCCATGCGAAAGAAGATCGACGATGGCGGCTTCGAAACACCCTACCGATTGCGAAAGCAAGTGGTGGACCCGGTGTTCGGGCAGATCAAACAGGCAAGAGGCTTCCGCCAGTTCCTGTTGCGGGGCATCGAGAAAGTGCGCGCCGAGTGGACAATGATCTGCACCGTCCATAACCTCCTCAAGCTGTTCAACCTCGCAAACGCAGCCTGAGCCTGCTACTCTACAACAAATGCCCGTCACGAAAACATATCTGGACGGGCTCCTAGTCTGACTGAGTCACAAAACCGCCGGCCAGAATCAGCGATGGATGAAGCACGGACCATCAGTCGAGAGGCCGACATGAGCGGGCGTGGCACCAAGACGAGCGAGAAGCGATTTGCGACGTATTTGGAAGGGCTTGCCAGTGTCATCGGTCATGCTGATCGGAAGGCGCCGCTGCGCGACTATTGCGTCGGCCTGATGGCCTGTGGCGGTCGCAAGAGCGTGGAGCCGATGGCGGCGGTGACAGCTCCGGAACGGACGGCCGCCCAGCATCAATCGCTGCTGCATTTCGTCGGCAGCGGCGCCTGGTCGGATGAGAAGGTGCTGGGCAAGGTACGTGAGATGGTCCTGCCGGCGATTGAACGCCAGGGCCCCATCGAAGCCTGGATCATCGACGATACCGGATTTCCCAAGCAGGGGCGACATTCAGTTGGAGTTGCACGGCAATATTGCGGGCAGCTCGGCAAGCAGGATAATTGTCAGGTGGCGGTGTCACTTTCGATTGCCAACCACCACGCCAGCCTGCCTGTCGCTTATCGCTTTATCTTCCGAAGGAATGGACTGAGGACTGCGATCGGCGGCGCAAGGTGGGCATTCCTGCCGAAGTTGGCTTCCGGACCAAGCCGGAGATCGCGCTGGAGCAGTTGCGGTGGGCTGCGCGAGCGGCCTTCCACGCGGTGTCGTACTGATGGACGCGGGCTATGGCAATAACAGCGACCTGCGCACGGAGATCACGGCGCTGGGATTGACCTATGTGGCGGGTCTTCTGTCGAGCACAACGGTATGGGCGCCCGGTACCGGTCCCTTGCCGCCGAAGCCATGGTCGGGCCGCGGCCGTCCACCGAAACTGATGCGTACCGTCAGCATCAGCCGGCCGCCGTCAAGGCGCTCGCGATCGGCCTGCCGGCCAAAGCTTGGCGCACCATCACGTGGCGGCAAGGAATGAACGAAAAGCTGACCTCGCACTTTGCCCGCGTGCGGGTCCGTGCCGCGCATCGTGATTATTGGCAAACCACCCGGCGATTGGAGGAATGGTTGCTGATCGAATGGCCAAAAGGCGAGGACCAGCCTACCAAATACTGGCTCTCGACATTGCCGGAGGATGTGGCATTCCGGACTCTCGTTGAGACGGCTAAATTGCGCTGGCGCATCGAACGCGACTATCAGGAACTCAAGCAGGAGGTCGGGCTCGGCCACTTCGAGGGACGCGGCTGGCGCGGCTTTCATCGTCACGCAACAATGTGCATCGCAGCCTACGGATTCCTGATCTCCGAGCGGGAGACGATTCCCCCCTCAGGCACTCGGCACGCCCGGCCGATCCTGCTCGATCGCATTCCCGCAGATTACAGACCCCGCGGATTTGGCGCTGCGGACCCAACGTCACATTCCAAATTCGATCGCGACGATGCGACGGCGCCTCGAACATGGGCTCGTCCGAACGCTGTCGAGATGTCCTTGTTGTGCGATCAAGTTCGACCACTAGACAGATCATCGTTTGTGACGCAGTAGGACTAGGGACGTTAAAAGGAAATCGCAGCAGCCCGCTGCCAAAAAGATCCAGGTGCATTCGGATTCGCGGACCCGCTCGCAGCTCGGATCTGAGATCATTGAATGCGCATCTAACTGGTGGCATGTGCCAAGTCTCACTTGGCACGTCTTCGATTCGATCACCACGCGGGCTGTATCTCTATGTGGCGCCGAACATCGGCTCACCCATCATCAAGCTCGCTCATGGCCTCATCCATATCCGACTGGGAATCGCTTATGACTTGCGTGGCGACGGAAACGAGAGCCTTTTCGAATGCTCGGCGCAGTAGCGCTGCACGCGTGTCATCGCCGCCGCTCTCGGCGGTGTCGGAGGGGGCGCCAACCTGCGGCGCTGTTGCATTAATATCGGCTGCGTTCATGTCGTAACACCCGGATAGCGGCGTCGCCGCGAGATGACCTATCCGCTTCATGCTAGCAGGGGCAGCTTGCGAAAAGCTGACTAAGATCGAGCCTCCTTGGCGGCTTCATCCATGACCACGCAAGTGAGGACAACCGCTGTGCCGGCAAGGTCATTACTGCGATCGGAGCTCTGGTAAATCATGGCGCCAAAACACTTGGCCACGTCAGCAAGCGCGACGGCGACTGTTGCGCGTTGAAGGCTCAGTGGTACCACAAGCATTTGTGGAGCTATCGTGCTCGATCTGGCGCGCGCGGCAAGCCACCGAGATCGCACGATCATGGCAGGGACGCACCTCACGCCAGTTCCACAAGAAGAGCAACACCTTGCTGGCGCAGCTCGATCGCATTCTCGACCGCTTTGAATTGCAAGCCAAACGTTGCGCGTCATGAGATTATCCCTCGCCAGCATCGCCCAGAACCTTCGCCGAACGGATTCCTATCCAACGCGGACTCGCATAGGCACCCGTCATCGCGACGGAGCATCGAAATCAAAATGCTGCCACTCTTTTCACGGAATGGGCCGAAGCAGGGGGGGGGCATTTGCTCGAACAGAGCGTTGCGGGCCCGGACCCGGAGCGGACGTGGCGTCCTGCGTCTCGACTCCCCTGGCACAAGCCTTGACGAATCTCGACGCGCGGCGTCTGTATGTAGATCTGCCACGGTCTTCCATTCTGCATCTAGTAGGATGGAAGCTAAGAGGGAACCCGGTGCGCCGGTAACGGCTATTCCGGGGCTGCCCCCGCAACTGTAAGCGGCGAGCGGTTGTCATAATGGTCACTGGCCGCGACAGCACCGGGAAGGCCGACAGCCGCAGCGACCCGCGAGCCAGGAGACCTGCCGCGACAGAATAGAACGTCCTCGGGCGGGGTGCCCCGTGCGTCGCTTGCAGCCTGGGACGTTTGACCCGTCTCCTCGCAAGTCGTGCGCGTGGCTTCACCCCCTAACATCGCGGGGTTGCCGATGTCGCCGTCTTACGATTTCAATCAGCATGGTCATCTAATTGAGTGGCCGAGTGTGCGGCCGTGGCCGGCGCGGCCAAAGTCTGCCACGCCTCAGCGGTGTGTTGTGCCGCCGCCGTCATCGGCTCCGCTGCCGCGGCCTCTCGCGCCATTGCCAAAGCCGTCCGATCTCACGCTCGATCGATCGCGCGACGGCCTGCTGACCGCGTTCGGCAAGCTAACGCTGACCGATCGCTATCTGCTCGTCGGCGAAAGCATCCAGGACATGTTCGCGCGGGTGTCCTGTGCCTTCGCGGACGATGTTGCGCACGCCCAACGTCTCTATGACGCGATGTCTCGGCTGTGGTTCATGCCAGCCACGCCGGTGCTGTCCAATGGCGGCACCACGCGCGGCCTGCCAATCTCGTGCTTCCTTAACTCGGTGTCGGACTCGCTCGAAGGAATCGTTGGCACCTGGGACGAAAACGTGTGGCTTGCCTCCAACGGGGGCGGTATCGGCACGTACTGGGGCAATGTTCGCTCGATCGGAGAGAAGGTGAAGGGCGGCGTCAGCTCAGGCGTCATCCCGTTCATCCACGTCATGGACGGCCTGACGCTGGCGATCAGCCAGGGCTCGTTGCGGCGCGGCTCGGCGGCGGTCTATCTCGATATCCAGCATCCCGAGATCGAGGAGTTTCTCGAGATCCGCAAGGCGTCCGGCGACTTCAACCGCAAGAGCCTCAACTTGCATCACGGCATCAACCTCACCGACGAGTTCATGCGTGCCGTGGGCGCCGGCACCGCGTTCGCTCTGCGCAGCCCGAAGACGAACGAGGTCGTCCGCGAGATCGACGCGCGACAGCTATGGCAACGCATTCTTGAGAACCGGTTGCAGACAGGCGAGCCTTATCTCTTGTTCATCGACACCGTGAATCGCGCGCTTCCCAAGCACCAGCGCGAGCTCGGTCTCAAGGTCTCGACCTCCAACCTGTGCAGCGAGATTACGCTCCCGACCGGCATCGACCATCGCGGCGAGGAGCGCACCGCGGTGTGCTGTCTGTCATCGCTCAACCTCGAGACCTGGGACCAATGGAATGAGGAACCCGGCTTCATCGAGGACGTCATGCGCTTCCTTGACAACGTGCTCACCCACTTCATCACGACGGCGCCGGAGGGTATGAAGCGGGCCCGCTACGCCGCCCTGCGCGAGCGCTCCGTCGGACTTGGCGTGATGGGCTTCCACTCGTTCCTCCAGGCGAATGGCATTCCAATGGAGAGTGGCTTGGCGAAATCATTCAATCTAAAGATGTTTCGGAAGATCCGGGGTGATGCCGACGCGGCATCCGTCGCCCTTGCTCGCGAGCGTGGCCCGTGCCCGGATGCCCTGGAACGTGGCGTGATGGAGCGCTTCAGCCAGAAGATCGCGATCGCGCCGACTGCTTCGATCAGCATCATCTGCGGCGGCACCAGCGCATGCATCGAGCCGATCCCGGCCAACATCTACACCCACAAGACGTTGTCTGGTGCCATCTCGGTACGTAATCCTCATCTGACCAGGGTACTGATCGCCAAGGGCGCCGACACCCCGGTGACCTGGCAGTCGATCATTGCGCAGGAGGGTTCGGTCGCCCATCTCGACATTCTGTCGGAACACGAGAAAGCGGTGTTTCGCACCGCCTTCGAGGTCGACCAGCGCTGGATCGTCGAGCTTGCAGGCGACCGGGCCGCATTCATCTGCCAGAGCCAGTCAATCAACCTCTATCTGCCGGCCGAGGTCGATAAGTGGGACCTCCACATGCTGCACTGGACGGCGTGGAAGCGTGGGGTGAAGAGCCTTTATTACTGCCGTTCAAAATCGATCTCGCGCGCGGCGTTCGCCGGCAAGATCGTCGACGATGACGAGGCCGCGCCGCGGCAGCCGCCTGCGCAGCGCGCCGATTATGAGGAGTGCCTCGCATGTCAATGATCGATCTCTCGTCTGTCGATCCGCGCACGCTGATCGGCAAGGGGCGCGTTGGTCTCCTTGACTCGACGGGCAGCTATGACGTTGATCGCTACGCTTGGGCCTACGAGTTCTGGAAGCGTCAGCAGCAGACGCATTGGATGGCCGAGGAGGTGCCGCTCGGCAACGACCTCAAGGACTGGGCGTCGGACCGCGTCACCGCCAGCGAGCGCGCGCTGCTCACCCAGATCTTTCGCTTCTTTACTCAGTCGGACATCGAGGTCGGTGACAATTATCTCAAGCGATACATCCCGATTTTCCAGCCGCTCACCGTCCAGATGATGATGGCGGCCTTCACGAACATGGAGACGGTCCACATCGACGCCTATGCGCTGCTGCTCAAGACGCTCGGCATGCCCAAGACCGAGTTCGAGGCATTTCGCAGCTATGCGCAAATGCGCGCCAAGGCGGACTACATGCACGAGTTCGGCGTTGACACCGTGGCCGATGTCGCGCGCACCCTGGCTATGTTCGGCGCCTTTACCGAAGGCATGGCGTTGTTCGCGAGCTTCGCTATGCTGCTCAATTTTCCGCGCCACAACAAGATGAACGGCATGGGACAGATCGTAAGCTGGTCGGTGCGCGACGAGAGTCTCCACTGCGAGGGCGTCATCAAGCTGTTTCACGAATGGCACCGCGAGACCGGCGCCGTGACGCGCTCGGTCCGTGACGACATCGTCGATGTCGCCAGAACGATGGTAAAGCTGGAGGAGAACTTCGTCGATCTCGCCTTTGGCCTGGGCAAGATCGAGGGCATGCGTCCTGAGCAGATCCACGCCTACGTCCGTTATGTCGCCGACTGGCGACTGACCCAACTCCGGATTGCCCCGGTTTTCGGCTTCTTCAAGGCCGAGGAGGATGGGTTCACGCAGCTCAAGCCGCATCCGCTGCCTTGGCTCGTCGAGATTCTCAATGGGGTCGAGCACGCCAATTTCTTCGAGCAGCGCGCCACGGAGTACTCCAAGGCGGCGAGCCGAGGCAGCTGGGACGGCGAGGACGGGGTGTGGGCGGCTTTCGGCCGTATGTAGGCAACCGGAACAGCATGCGTCCGTTCATACATCTTGGAGGTTCGCGGAAGTCCTCTGCTGCGGCTTCCGGCGGCACAGCGGACTCAAGCGGCATCATCCACGCCGCTCGAAAATCATAACGGGGGAACACCCGCCCACGGGGCTGATGTACCAAAGTGAAGTCTGATCTTGTGCTGAGTTGCTTCGGTGCGGCAGACTTCGAAAAGGCGATCACAATCGTTGCAATTTGCAGGACCAAGCGCGGGCATTGGTCGGCGATCTTTGAGGCGCGCTCGCCTTGCGGGAAAGTCGGCGTGACCTCATCGATGCGGACCAATGGAACCGGTTTATGCACACCTGCACAAAAGGGCGGCGAAAGCCTGAGTGGAAGCCGCCAGTCTGTTCAGGGCGACCGTGCATGCGATGACGGCGCTTGATGATCAGGGTCATCGACGCGGCCGTCTCCATACAGCAAACGGCCGGGAGGCGAGTAGAGTGAGGAGGCCAGTTGGTGATCGCTCCTCTTCAGCCGTACAGCTAGACAATTTCGATCAGGTTTCCGCATATCGAGTGGACCCCTTGAAAGGAACTTGGCCGGCGGAGTATCCGCCAGCCAAGAGCGATCGTCATCACGTGCTCCTGCTGTTGGCGGAGACAATCTATCAACCTTCGCACATGGCCCTTGTCGCTGCTAAAGCTATGGGCACTAGGTGTTTAGTCCCAAGCTTTGATGGTGCATTCTTATCGCACGATTCGAAGGATGCGCTATGGGACAGGTTTTACACGGCTGCGCCACCACGACGGAGGCAATCCGTCGAGCAATACAAGATAGTCAAGAGAGCCTGAGAGCGCTCGCCAGGCGCTACGGGATCAACCAAAAGACCGTCGCGAAGTGGAAGGGGCGCGAGACAGTCGCCGATCTCCCGACAGGCCCAACGGAAGCCAAATCGACCGTGCTTTCCATCGAGGAGGAGGCGATCATTGTTGCTTTCCGGCGGCATACGCTATTGCCGCAATCGACGATTGCCTCTATGCGCTTCAGCCGACCATCCCACATCTGACGCGATCATCCCTGCATCGCTGTCTCCAGCGCCACGGCATCAGTCGATTGCCGGAGGTCGAAGGCAGTAAGCCTCCGAAGAAAAAGTTCAAGGCTTATCCGATCGGCTATTTCCACATCGACATTGCTGAGCTCCAGACCGCTGAAGGCAAGCTCTATCTCTACGTCGCCATCGATCGCACCAGCAAGTTCGCCTTCGTGCAACTGGTCAGGAAGACGGGAAGGACCTCCGCCTCCGCCTTCCTCGAAGCTCTGATCGCGGCTGTGCCCTACAAGATCCATACGGTTCTCACCGACAATGGGATCCAGTTCACCTTCTTGCCGCGCTACGCGGACGGCCCGACGGCAAGATACGTGACACATATGTTCGATATGCGCTGCCAAGAGAATGGCATCGAACATCGGCTGACCAAGATCAAGCATCCCTGGACCAATGGGCAGGTCGAGCGCATGAACCGCACGATCAAGGAAGCGACCGTCCAACGCTATCATTACGATCGACACGATCAGCTCGAAGCACACCTTGCTGACTTCATTAACGCATACAACTACGCTCGGCGGCTGAAGACCCTGAAGGGCCTCACGCCCTACGAATATATCTGCAAAGCCTGGACAAAGGAGCCCGAACGATTCACCCTCAATCCGCTCCAGCAAATGCCGGGACTAAACACCTAGGAGCCCGTCCAGATATGTTTTCGTGACGGGCATTTGTTGTAGAGTAGCAGGCTCAGGCTGCGTTTGCGAGGTTGAACAGCTTGAGGAGGTTATGGACGGTGCAGATCATTGTCCACTCGGCGCGCACTTTCTCGATGCCCCGCAACAGGAACTGGCGGAAGCCTCTTGCCTGTTTGATCTGCCCGAACACCGGCTCCACCACTTGCTTTCGCAATCGGTAGGGTGTTTCGAAGCCGCCATCGTCGATCTTCTTTCGCATGGCCTGTGTCAGCGGGCCGCCGACTTTTCCGTTCGCTACTGTCGGGTGTTTGGCGCGTCCGGGCGCGACATAGCCATCGATGCTGCGTGTGTCGAGCGCTTCGAGATTGGCTTCGCTGCAGTAGCCGGAATCCGCTGAGGCCTGCCGCGGCTTGCGGCCAAGATTGCTCTCGATGGCCTCGATCAGGGGCACCAACTGGCCCTGATCGCTGCCGTGCTGGGTCAGTTCTTGCGCGACAATGATCTGGGCATGTGCATCGACGGCCGCCTGGGCATTATAGGCCTGAACGAAGCCATCCTTCGACTTCATGATGCGGCTTTCCGGATCGGTGAAGTTGCGTTGCGCCTTGGGATTGGGTTCCTCCGATGGCAGCGCCGCCGGTTTGCCCGGCTTCTTGCGGCCTTCGGCCTGGCGCTGCTGTTCCTTTTCGGCCTCGATGCGGCGCTCTTCCTCCGCCGCCAGTTTGGCGTCCGCTTCCAGCGCCGCCATCGCTTGCTGGATCTTCGCCAGCCGTTTCTGCTTGTCGACGGTCCAGTCCGGCAGTTCGTCGCTGTTGCCGAAAGTCTCATCCTCCGAGGCATCCGCCGCCTCGGCGGCCGCCAGCATGCGAGCGACCTCGGCCTTCAATTCCGCCTCGCGCTTCTTCATGCGCTCATAACTCATCGCCTTGTGTTTCGACGCGTTCGCCTTGATCTTCGTACCATCCAGCGCGACATGACCGAGCTTGACCAGCCCGGCCGTCTCGCACAACTTCAGAACCTGCACGAATAGCGCGCCGAGCGCCTTCAAATGTCGCTTGCGAAAGTCGCTGATCGTCCGAAAATCCGGCGCATCCAGCGCCACGATCATCACAAAATCGTTCCGCTCCCGGCAGGCCTTGGCAATCCGACGCGACGAATACAGCCCACTCGCATAGCTATGCAGCAGCAGCGCCACCATCATCCGCGGATCAAACGGCGGCTGCCCAAGCCCGCTCACATAGCTGCCCATGATCTCCCTGAGATCGAGGCTCTCCCGCACCAGATCAACCATAAACCGCGAGACATGGCCTTTCGGCACGAAGTCCTGCACATTCGGCGGCAGAAGCAGCGTCTGATCGATGTTCCAAGGCCGAAAATACTTGCTCATCGCCCAATGTTGAATCAGACCCGACCAGATTTGAACAGCGACTATCCAGACAAGCTCCTAGCCCGTCTTATTCGTCAGAGGGCGCCTGAGAGGCTGGCGAGCGTGGTGTAAAGCGCTGATGCGGCGTAGGATTCGGTTGCAAAGCCACCCCATCACCTTCAGCCGCGAACACCACGCCCGCCATGACCGCTGATACGATTCTGCCCTTCTCGTTTCCAGCCGTTCACGCCAAGAAAGTCACAGCTGCCTTCGAAGGCGGTCGGCTGACCTCGAACGGGGGCGTGATGCTTCTGGCGATGGCCGAGCGGCGTCTCGGCTTGGCCGACAATTTGGCCCGGGTGTTCCCGGATCGGCGCGATCCGACGCGGGTCGTGCACAGCCTTGTCGATATGTTCCGCGCGCGCATGTTCGCGATCTGCTGCGGCTACGAGGACGCCGACGACCTCGATCATCTGCGGTCCGATCCCGCATTCAAGCTGGCCTGCGGACGGCTGCCGGACACGGGTCGCGATCTGTGTTCCCAACCGACGCTGTCGCGGCTGGAGAATGCTCCGCGCCTGCGCGACGTGATCCGACTGACCTACACTTTGGTCGACGCATGGATGGATAGCTACCCGCGCGAGCCGGCATCCGTCACGCTCGACATCGATGATACCTGCGATGTCGTCCACGGCCATCAGCAGCTCTCGCTGTTCAACGCTCATTATGACGAACGCTGCTTCCTGCCGATCCACGTCTACGACACGGAGAAGAGCCGGCCCGTGGCGGTCGTGCTGCGGCCCGGCAAGACGCCGGGCGGCGTCGAGGTGCGTGCCCATCTGCGCCGCCTGGTACGGCATATCCGGACGCGGTGGCACAACACGCGAATTACGTTCCGTGGCGACGGGCACTATGCCCGGCCGGAGGCAATGGCGTGGTGCGAGACCAACGGCATCGACTACATCTTCGGTCTGTCCGGCACCAAGCCGCTCGCCAGAAAAGTCGACGCGGTCGCCGACGACATCCGCACGCGACGCGCCATCGAGAACCTGCCGGTTCTGCGTGGCTATACCGAGACGCGCCACAAGGCAAAGTCCTGGGATCGCGAACGACGCACCGTCGCCCGTATTGAGGCGACGATGCTCGGCCTCGACATCCGCTTCGTCGTCACCAGCCTCGATGTCGGCTCGGCCGAGTGGATCTACGACAGCCTGTATTGCGCGCGCGGCCAAGCCGAGAATCTGATCAAGCTGCATAAGACACAGCTCGCCTCCGATCGCACCAGCTGCCGTTCGGCGCTCGCCAATCAAGTCCGCCTCGTTCTCCACACCGCCGCTTATTGGCTGATGCTGACCGTGCGCGACGCGATTCCCAAAGCCCGGGAATTGGCCACAGCCGAGTTCGCGACGCTGCGTCTTCGTCTCTTGAAACTCGCTGCCCGTGTGGTCGAGACCACGAGCCGCATTCGCCTTGCGTTTGCCGCGGCATGGCCGACCTGATCCGCGGCTTGCCAGGCGCGCTGCTGCCGCTCGGTCCTTGAGCGGCGGGGCGTCCGCCCCCCGTTCGCCCAACCTACACCTCAAGCGCGTTGCAAAGTACCGGTCGTCAGGCGGTGAAAAGCCGAAGGCAATCCTGTGCGCCTCGTCAGAGCAGATGTGCGGCCACATCAATCGGACTAAAAAAAGCACTCTCACGAATAGGACGGGTTAAGAACGCTGAGAAGCGGGTTGCGCAACAGCTCGACCAGCTCCCGATCCTGCGGAACTCGATCTCGCAGGCGCTGACCGGTCTGCCCGAAGCAGCGCCGCATCGGCATCCGCCAGTTCCTGAAGATGGATCACTTCACGCCGCACGATCTGCGCCGAACAGCAGCGACCATCGCTCGCAGGGCCGGCGCTCCCCGCGACTGCGTCAAGGCAACCCTCGACCACGTCAACGGCGACGTGACCGATGTCTACGACAAATACGACATGCTGAAGAGAAAACCGACGTGCAGGGCATTCTCGCCTCGGCACTCACCAACATCATCGGAGACAAACTGTGGGCGAGGCGCTCCACAAGGACACGCCCCGCGCCTATCCGTACATCCCGGGCACGGCCTGCCCGTCCGGGACGTTCCGCAGCGGCGACGCCTGCAAGGAGTTCCGCTGATGTCCAGCAAAGCGACCAAGCGCGGCAATGCCGACCTGCACGCCAAGGCGAACGCATTGATGGAGCAGCCCGTGATCGGCGACTGGCACTCGCTGGAACGGGTCGTAACGCAACTGGGAGCGGCGGCTCCCAGGGCGGCGAAGGAAGCGCTCGCGAGCTTCCAGAAATCGATGCTGAAGCTGCCCAACCCCTTTGGCGACTGCTCGGGAAGCGTTGAGGCTGAATCCGCGGAATCGGCTCCGACCGATCAAGCCTGAGATCGAAGC
This sequence comes from Bradyrhizobium septentrionale, assembly GCF_011516645.4. NCBI lineage: Bacteria > Pseudomonadati > Pseudomonadota > Alphaproteobacteria > Hyphomicrobiales > Nitrobacteraceae > Bradyrhizobium > Bradyrhizobium septentrionale. The sequence goes on from NZ_CP088285.1 coordinate 562,116, forward strand.
GTTGAGAAAGAGAGATGCAATGGACGAGAAGATGAACGAGGGGCAGCCGATCGAGACAGCGCCGACCAACGCAGTGGTTGACCTCTGGATCGAGTGCGCGGGGCCGGACGTCGATTACAGGCATGGTAAAATTCTACTGCCTTGACGCCGAAGGATAACAGCATCCCGGACCACGGAACCAGATCGATAACGACATGCGGCCTTTTCGCAGCCAAGGGCGAAGCCCGTCAGCTTCTCGCAAGTTTGCCCGCGTAGCTGTGCCACCGTAGTCTACCATGAGGAGAGAGAGCTGGCTCCGCAAATTCGGACAGTAGCTTGAGTGGATTTTCTGCCTGAGAGCGGCGAGGATTCTTGCCGCGAATCAGGAGCGAAGATGACGAAGAGGAGTCGCCGGACGCATTCTCCGGCATTCAAGGCAAAGGTGGCTTTGGCGGCCGTGAAGGGGGAGAAGACGTTGGCCGAGCTGGCGCAACTGTTTGATGTCCATCCGAACCAGATCACGACCTGGAAGTCCCAACTCCTGGAAGGCGCCGCCGGAGTGTTTGGGCAGGACAACGGACCGGCCGAGGCGCCGGTCGATTTGAAGGCGTTACATGCCAAGATCGGCGAGCTTGAGAACGATTTTTTGTCCGGCGCGCTCACCAAGGCGGGCCTGCTGAGCGCAAAGCGATGATCGACCGCGGTCATGATCTGTCTGTCGTGCGCCAGGCGAAGGTCCTGAACCTTGCCCGCAGTACGGTTTACTATGAACCTCGGCCGGTTTCGGCCGAGGACCTTGTCTTGATGCGCCGGCTCGATGAGCTGCACCTCGATTATCCCTTCGCAGGGGCGCGCATGCTGCGATCGCTGTCGCAGCGTGAGGGCATGCAGGGTGGCCGCCGCCACGTCGCGACGCTGATGAAGCGCATGGGGATCGAGGCGATCTATCGCCGTCCGAACACGAGCAAGCCCGCACCGGGCCACAAGATCTACCCGTACCTATTGCGCGGATTGAAGATCGAGCGGCCGAACCAGGTCTGGGCAATGGACATCAGCTACATTCCGATACGACGTGGATTCGTCTACCTCGCGGCGGTCGTCGATGTGTTCAGCCGACGGGTGTTGGTCCATCGCGTATCGATCACGATGGAGACGATATTCTGCGTCGAAGCGCTCCAGGAGGCGCTGGCGAAGCACGGCAGGCCCGAGATCTTCAACACGGATCAGGGTAGCCAGTTCACCAGCCTCGACTTCACCGGCGTGCTGCTGGACGCGAACATCGCCATCAGCATGGACGGCAAGGGTGCCTGGCGCGACAACGTGTTCGTCGAGCGGCTGTGGCGCACTGTCAAATACGAGGAAGTCTATCTGCGTGCTTACGACAGCGTGCTCGAGGCGCGAGCATCGATTTCCAAATATCTGGCGTTCTACAATCGAGGACGTCCTCACTCGAGCCTTGACGAACGCACGCCCGACGAGGCTTACTTCGGCGCGCAAACGATGGTGACGGCCGCATGATCGTCGCCAACGATTTTACTGCGGCTCTGGTCGGGCTTACGCCCTCCCGACGCCACAGCAAAATCGTAAAGCCCCGCCTTCAGCATAACCCGGCAGGAATCCACTTAATTTTCGCGGGGCGCTGTCCAAACAACCGGGACCAGCTCTGTGAGCGCACCACTACTAGTCGCCGACGTCCGATCGTTGTCGTGACGATACGCCCAGCTCCTATCAACTCGTAAAGCTTCGTGCGTCCCAAGCCGGTAACTTCGCATGCATCGTCAATCGTGCAGGTGAGCCGCTGAGCGAATGGCCACCGTGCTCAATTCTGCGGCTTTCGGAGCGGATAGACTGACGTGTGACTGTTGTCCGCCAGTTTTCTCTCGTCGATAGTATCTCACGTGGCCCTCCTGTTCGCATAAAGCTCGACAGGACAAGGGTCGATTGTGCGACGAGCAACGTCAATGCGAGCATCCGAGGGCGCTCGCGTACGGCAGCGCACGCTAGCGGCGGTTTGAGTATTTCCGGACACCAAGGGCGACGACGAAATTTTTCGCGAATGCGCCAGTCACAGTGAGGCATCGCGCCGGGGCTAGTCTGCGAATGTCGGCAGCAAATTCCCCAAGCGTTCGCCGCTGTTCACCAGCGTCTTATTCAACCATTATTCAACGAACGCGGCTGATGGCAACTAAGTGCCTGAGTTTGCTGGCGCGCCACCCAGAACAAAACTGCGAACTCTTATGTGATTGAAATTGCAATGTAACCTTTAACAATACCCGGTTGAGGCGCGCGTCCGCGCTCACAATTTCCCGGGGCCATTAGTGGCCGGCGGAGCGTCGGTTCATTTCCTCCAGGGGCTCGCGCAGGGCATCGAACTGCGTGCCGAACCCTTTCCAGTCTCCGGCCTTCAATCGCTCTACCGCCTGGTTGTAACGATCGAGCGCCTGCTGCGCCGGGCTCGCCGCCCCGCCCGCACGGGACACCGTTTCCGTTGCGTTTGAATCCTCCGGCACCGCACCGGGCTCTGCGAACAACGCGGCCAGGGCATCAGCGAGCGTCTCCTTCATCACGACATGCTCACCGTAGGCTGCGATCACGCGCTTCAGCTCCGGCAGATGTCCGTGCTCCGCTCGCAAATAGAGTGGCGATACATAAAGGATCGAGTTGTCGATCGGGATCACAAGCAAATTCGCGCCGCGGATCACCCGCGAGCCCATCTGGTTCCATAGCGTGAGCTGTTGCGAGATCTCGGTAGTCTGATTGATCCGCGCCTCGATCTGGAACGGCCCGTAGACGAGCTTTTCCTTGGGGAATTCATAGACGATCAGCTTGCCGTAGTCGGGCGCGTCGCAGCGCGCGGCGAGCCACGCGATCATGTTGTCGCGGCGGCTCGGCACCATGGGAAGCATCAGGAAAAACTCGGCCTGCGGCTCGCCGGGCAGCCGCATGATGATGTAATAGGGGGTCATCACCGAGGTGCCGTCGCCGCCCGGCTGTCGCGGAAACTGCCAGAAGTCCTCGCGGTTGTAGAAAATTTCGGCCTGCTCCATGTGGTAGGTCTGATACAGCCGCGCCTGAATCAGGAACAGATCCTCCGGATAGCGAATGTGCGTCTGCAAATCCGCCGGCATGGTCGTGAACGGCTTGAACAGGCTCGGAAAGATACGCTGGTAGGTCGCTGCAATGGGGTCGCGTGGGTCGATCAGATAAAAATCGACCGTCCCGTTATAGGCATCGACAACAATCTTCACCGAATTCCTGATGTAGTTGAGATCGAGCTCCGGCACGGGCTGCGCGGAGGGGAAATAGGAGCTCGTGGTGTAGGCATCCTGCATCCAGAACATCCGCCCGTTGCTGATGACCAGATAGGGATCATGATCGAGCCTGAGGAATGGAGCGATCGTGCGCACCCGTTCTGTAATATTGCGCCGGATCATGATCCGGCTGTCGGCCGTGATGTAGCTTGAAAGGACCAGGTTCGCGTCGTTGAAGTAGTAGGCGAACAGCGTTCTCCATCCCAATGCTCCAATCGGCATACCGCCAATGCCGTCATAGGCCGCGTAGGCGTTGTCTTTCCCCTTCGGGTAATCGAACTCCGGGATGCTGGCCTTGACGATGACGTAGTCGTCGCTCTCTTCGCCGAAATAGATGCGCGGTTCGTCGATCTTGGGACCGCCGTCGGCAACGGGCGGAATATCGCGCAAATAGAAGAACGGCAGTCCTTCTGTGCTCTTGCGGGTGACTGGGCTCATCACCGCGCCGTTGCCGTGCGTAAACAGCACGTGGCGGTTGACCCAGGTCTGGGCGTTCGCCGGCAGCAGGGAGGCCCGCAGTTCGCGAGCCGAAAGCATCACGCTCTGGTACGAGCCGTCGAGCCAATAGCGATCGACGTCAAGATCGTAGAATTTGTAGTAGGTACGGATCTCCTGCAGCTGCGCGTAGGTATTCGACAGCGGCAGCCAGTCCCAGAGCCGGATATTGTCGATGGTCGCCTTGTTCGCTTCCAGGGTCTTGAAGGTCAGCCTCTGTTCGGCGGCAAACGGCTTGGCTGCGATCCGGTCGAGATTGTAGGCCTGCCTCGTGAGCGCGATGTTGCGTTCGATGTAGGGCTTCTCCAGCTCCAACTCCGTCGGTTTGACGACGAAGTGCCGGAACAGCGAAGGGACGAGGCTCGACAGCACGACAGAGCCGGCGCCGACGAGGATGAACCCGGCGGCAAGAAGCCGGTAGGTGCACGCCCACAAATTGGCCCATGCGATGAACGCCGCGATGATCGAAAGCCCGATCATCAGCCACAGAGCCGGCAGCCCCAGATGGACATCGGTGTAGCTCGCCCCGACCACGACACCATTGTCGCCGTAGAGCAGCAGATAGCGGTCGAGCCCATAGGACCAGGCCTTCACCGCGAACAGAAGGCCAACCAGCGCCGAACCATGCGCGATCACCGTCGGCGAGATTGATCGGTTGTGGACGTCGTACTCGATGTCGCCGCGCGCCCAGTAGATCGCTCCGGCAAACACCGCGCTCAGGACGATTGCGAGCAGCATCCAGTTCTTGATCGCGATATAGGCGGGTAGCGAAAAGAGATAGAAGCCGATGTCCTCGTTGTAGAGCGGATCCTCCTCGCCATAGGGCACCTGGTAGAGAAATTGCAGGAACATGCCCCAATTGCCGGCTTCGCCTGCGGCAACCAGCACGCCGAGCAAACCCGCGCCGAGAACGATAAAGCGAGGCCGGGTTAATCGATCGCACAGTATTGCGGACGGATCGGGCGGCGGCGTAATACCCGCCACCTTCCACGGGTCGACTGCGATCTGTAGCGGCTGCTGCATGGCAAACCGCGCCGCCAACACTCCGTTCAACCAGAGGACGACGGTGGTCGCCGTCAAGACGGCAAAAAACACGGTTGCCTTGGCGCCGATCGCCGTCAAGAAAACCTGCAAGTAGCCAATCGAGGAAAACCACAGCCAATCGACCAGGAAATTGCTCGCGAGCGAGAGCAGGATCAGGCCAATCGTGATGACGACGGCCGCAACGATCAGCCTGACCACGCCACTTTGCCGTGGTGCCTTCCGGCCGGGTCCGGTAATCCCGATCGTCATGGCTTGATCATAGCGGAAATGAGGGGCGCTCGCCGCTTGATTCGTGGTCGGATTGCCCCGCCAAGGCGGGCGACGCGGGTGCTTGAAGCTCCGTCGCCGGGATAGCGAACGAGCACAGGGCGGCAAACTCTGCTGATGCAGACCGGCGCGATCAATCAGTTGTCGAGCAGGATGGCTCCCGAACGGAGTCGCATCGTACAATATCGTGGAACAGCGCGGACTTGGCGCGGGAAGCCAGAAAAAAGCCGAAAACTCTTATGTAATTGAGATTGCTGTATAATTTTAGAAGCATTAAGTGCGGGTGGAAGCCGGCAGCACTCCGTGCCCTCCTATCGAATACGTCATGAAGACGCTGGAGCTCACGGACGAGCAGCCCGCCAGCATCCTGGGCGACAACGCGCCCAAGCAGCTCAAGATCAGCCTCAGCTGACGTTGCGCCAGCGTGACGACGCTAGCGCCCGGTAGCTTCGGCGTCGTCCCCTCGGACGACCGCCGTTTCACCGCGCTGCACCAGCGAGAGTGTGGACCATCCTCGATCTATTTCGCAGCGGCCAGCCAGGCAGCCTGCGACCCCGTGGCGGTTCGCCGAGCGGAACAGTTCGGCGTTGAAGGCGTTTTTTCGCACTGAAGAAGCGCCATTGGAGGGACGCATGTGCTGATGCGAAACGACCGAGCTGCGCCGACGCTTGAGTGTCCCGCGTGCAGCCGGGCGACGCCGCATCGGTTGCTTTACACCAAGAACGGTTGCGACATCTTTCAATGTCGTGACTGCGGACTGGGACGCACCGAGGCATCGAGCTTCGATCCCCTCGCCTACTACGACGATGGCTACTTTTCCGGCCGTCAGTCCGACGGCTACGCCGACTATCGCGGCGCCGAGCCCGTGTTACGGCGCGAGTTCGCCCGCTCGGTCGAATTCATCCAGCGCCGCAAGCCAGAGGGCCGCCTGCTCGAGATCGGTTGCGCCTACGGCTTCTTTCTCGATGAAGCCCGCCGCGCCGGATTTGAGGTGAGCGGCATCGAGCCGGTGGAGGCGGCTGCCGCCCACGCTGGCGATCTCGGCTTGAACGTCGTCTGCGGCCTGCTGAGCGAAGCGACTCTCAAGTCGCTTGGCACCCTGGATGTCATCGTCCTCCTCGACGTCATCGAGCATCTGCCCGACCCGCAGGAAGCCCTCGCGCTGTTCGCGAACCATCTCCGGTCAGACGGAATCATCGTGCTGACGACCGGAGACTTCGGTTCCTTGGCGGCGCGGTCGACCGGCGCGCACTGGCGCCTGATGACGCCTCCGCAGCACCTGTGGTTCTTCAACCGCGACAGCATCGCGTCTCTGGCCCATTCGGTCGGCCTTCGCGTCGAGAGTTCCGATCACCCCTGGAAATTCGTGCCGCTCTCGCTGATCGCCTTCCAGGTCGGTCGCATGCTCGGCCGCAAGATCGCGGCCGGCCCGACCGGCAACCGGTTCGCCATTCCGGTGAACTTGTTCGACGCGATGCGCGTGGTCTTGAGCAAGGCGTCGCCATGATACGAGCCTCCCACGGGTTGTTCTTGTTGCGGATGGATCAGACATGACCGGCCGGATTCGCAATCCCTGGGTCGTTGTCGCGGCGTACGATGAAGCGCCGGCGGTCGGCAGCGTCGTGTCCGGCATTTGCCGCGCCGGATACGCCGTCGTCGTGGTCGATGACGGCTCCGTCGACCGCACCGGCGACGTCGCGTTGCTCGCAGGCGCGGTCGTCGTCCGGCATCCGATCAACCTCGGACAGGGCGCCGCGCTGCAGACCGGCATCGACTACGCCCTCGAGCAGCGTGCGGATGCGCTTGTCACGTTCGACGCCGACGGCCAGCATTCCCCCGCGGCCATCGCGGCGCTGCTCGCGGCGATCGAGCAGCCCGGCATCGATTTCGCGCTCGGCAGCCGCTTTCTCACCGGCGCGACCGCAAATCTGCCGATGGCGCGCCGCATCCTGCTCAGCGCCGCGCTCTGGTTCACGCGCGCAAGCACCGGACTGCCGGTCACCGATACCCACAATGGCCTACGGGCGATGACCTCGCGCGGCGCCCGCGCGATCTCCTTGCGACAGAACCGAATGGCGCACGCGTCCGAGATCCTGCACCAGATCGCGCTCAGCCGCCTGCGCTTTGTCGAAGTGCCGGTGAATATCGAGTACAGCGCCTATTCACTGGGCAAGGGTCAACGCATCACCGATGCGCTGACCATCCTAATCGATCTGTTTGAGCGGAGGCTCTACCGATGATCGCGCAGCTGTTGCTGACGGCCCTTCTGACGTTGGTTCTGGTCTACGCCTGGTCGGCGCATCGAACGGTGCCGATCATCGGCCTGCTCGCGAGCAGCGCGGCGCTCGCCGGCCTCTACTTCGTCTGGATGCAAGAGCACGCCACAGCACTTGCGGCCCTCGTGGGAATCGGGCGCGGCTCCGACCTCATCGTCTATATCTGGGTCGTGATCAGCCTGCTCATCATGCTCAACTTGCATCTGAAGCTGCGGCTCCAGCTCGACATGATCACGCGGCTAGCGCGCGCCGTGGCGATCGATCGCGCCAAGGAGAGCCGGCGTGAGGCAGTCCCCCCGCGAAAACGTCGCCCGGTCACGTTGGGCCGAAAGGCTGGCGCGCCCCCGATTGAATCGCGGGCGAAGAAGTAGATGCCATTGCCGAGTCGCGCCTGACTTCAAGTCGCGGCTGACTTGGCGTCACTCACCGAGCCCGCGACGATTCGCGTAGATCTTGGCGAACGGGCGACCGAATCGCGTGACCTCATCAACCAATACGGCCGTCGTGCCGTCGGCACAGGGCCAGCGCTCGGTGGTGATCAGGTAGTCGGCCTCTTCCGGATGCGTTTCGGCAATCCAGTTGCGACGGAACATCACGCCTGCCAGTTGCTCGCGCCAGGCCAGGCAGATCAGCACGCGCGGCGGATCGCCCGCGAACCGGCCTTCGGCGTCAATTCGATCCTCGAGGCGGCGCAGCGCCTCGGGAGCCGCCATGCTCCAATAATCGAGGTCGAAGCGGCCGTAAGCGCCGGCAACGCCGCCTGCCAGACTGTTCATCGCGATATACTCGAGCGGATGCAAGATGATGAGCGTCGCCACGATGGCGGCCGTGTGCGCGACCCCGAGGGCCGCGGGCACAATCGGGAGGCGTCGGAAGAAGGGCAAGAGGCTCGCAAGCCCGCGCGCGGCCACGACGGCGAGCATTGGGATCACGAACAATACATGGCGGACACCGTCATAGAGCGTCGAGCCCTGCAGGATGAGCACCACGATAGGCCCGAACGCCGCCACACCGACGACGAGCACCGCGCGCGATCCTGCGAGCTCGGCCGCGACTGGTCGCAGGCCCGCGACGCCGGACCGACGCAGGGCGCCGAGGGCGGCGCGGCTCCACCACGCTGCTGCACCGATCCAGACCGCCATGCCGATCAACAGCAACGCCAAAAAGCCCTCCGGCAGGCGCGCCAGGAGCTGTCCGGGGATGTACCAGGCGGGCACGTTATCGGTGAATGTGAGCCGGCTCCAGTTCTGGAATTCGAACGAGGTGTCGAGCGTACCAAAGTGCCGATAGGCCTCGAGGAATTGCGTGAGCGGATTTCCAATCTGCAACCAGGGCCAGAGCGCAATCGCCGTCAGCCAGGCGATGAGGATGACAAGCAACGTATGCAACGCGATCTGGCGCAATTGGCCATAGCCCGCGCGGCCATGGCGCAGCAGCGCCTCGAGCGCGCACAGGCTCATGCCGCCGACGAGGTAGGCGTGCGTAATCACCCCGCCGGTGCGCGTCGCGATGGCGAGGCCAGTGGCAAGGCCTGTCGCAAGAGTCAGAGGCCAGCTCGGCACCTCCTGCCGCACCATCAGGACGATCGCGAGCGTCGACCAGCTCATGGCGAACAGGAACGGCACGTCGATCGGGGCGAAGAACAGGTTGCCGTACAGGTAGCCGGTCAGCAGGCACAGGGTGAGTGCCGTCAATCCAGCCCAGTATCCGACCGTGAGCCGTGCCATCGGCACGACGGCGGCGAGCCCGGCGAGGCCCAACAGGAAGGTCATTGCGTGCCGGACCGTGATCGGGTTCGCGAGCTCAAGCGACTGCACGGCCGCAACAAGCATCTGAAACCACGGTCCATACATCCACAGATACTCTTCGACCGCCTCGAACTGAGACCGGTCCGCAAAGGCGCTCGTGTACCAGGCAAGCGCCTTGGGGCCGTACTCGTCGGTGTTGAATTCGTCGGTGGACAGCCCGTAATCCGCGGCGGTCGCAAGCCCGATGACCAAGGCCACGCCCAGCACCAGGAGCACGACCGACGTCTCAGCATAGCGAGCAGCAAATGCGAGGCCGAGTTTCGGCCTCGCAAACCCAGAGCTGTCGTCATCCACCCGTTCAAGCGCCATGCATTATCCTGCGATCGAGCGGCTGCGCGAGGGGTTCAAGTGCCGGATCAAGCCGTAAACGGTTCTACCCCGCCGCCTGCATCACATCGGGCGACACCTCGCTCAACTGCCTAGTCGCGAGCGCCCCCCCAGCGCACCTCAAGTGTTGTCCGCGGGCTTCGATAACATGCCTGAAGGGAACTTTGTTCCGAAAGTTCAAATCAGCTCGCGGGCGTTTCCGCGGTGAGCAATCAGTTAGCGCGCGACATAGCGCTACCTGACGGGGGCGGCATCGTAGAATGTCGCAGAACATCGCGGAATGTCGCAGCTTGGCGCTCCCTAGGGGAATCGAACCCCTGTTTCAGCCTTGAGAGAATTGCATCGCGTACGTTGGCGAACGTCGGCGAACGAGAATAACACTTGTGATTTCAATTGCTTAGTTCGTACTCGTTTGGTACTGTTCGTGACCATCTTCGACCGCCTGTTGAAGAAAACTTGAAGAAATGGGGAACGGCAGTTGGCGCGGTCTGCGCGGCATTCTTCGCTTGAAACCCGTACGGCTCGTGCGCGGTTGCCGGCGCGACGGACGCCCTACTTCGCAAAAATCGCGAAGGGGCTGCGTCTCGGTTACTATCGCGGCGCAGGTTCGGGATCGTGGGTTGCCAGCTTTTATCGTGGCACACGGGGCTACGAGACGAAGGCGATCGGTGCGGCCGACGACACCATCGACGCTGACGGCGTCACGGTCTTCGATTTCTGGCAGGCACAGGATCAATCTCGTGTCTGGGCGGAGCGGCAACGCCTGGTCGCGGCGGGAATTGTTCGGACCGGACCGTACAAGGTTGAGGATGCCGTCAACGACTATCTGTCGGAGATAGCCGCCGAAAAGAAGCCTGCTGCCGTCAAAGGTGCAAAATACGTCTTCGATGCTTGGATCTTGCCTGATCTGGGGTCGGTTATCTTCGATGAGTTGACGACTGAAAAGTTGACTCGGTGGCGCAATAAGATTGCAACCGATCCCAAGCGCTTGCGAACCAGGCGCGGCGCGGCCAGGCCAGCCACGCGAGAGACCCCTGATGACGAGGATGCGCGCCGCGCGCGGAAGGCCACCGCCAATCGCATTCTTACCGTCCTCAAGGCGGCGCTGAACCGAGCCTTTTATGCCGACCGCGCGTCGTCAGACACCGCTTGGCGTAAAGTGAAGCCATTCAAGAAGGTCGACGAGGCGGTCGTTCGTTACCTCACTCTTGCTGAATCCGTCGCCTGGTTGATGCCTGTCCTCAGGACTTTCGGAAGTTAGTCGAAGCGGCTTTGCATACCGGATGCCGATACGCGGAACTCGGCCGCCTCAAGCGTGAAGACTATAACGATGATAGCGGCACGTTATCCGTCCGGCTCAGCAAGGGCAAAAACCGGCACGTCGTTCTCGCGGAGGAAGGAAAGATTGCTTTCCGGCACTGGACAGCGAACATTGCCTTTGGCGAGCGGATCTTTTTGAGGAGTGATGGAAAGCCGTGGGGGACCTCGCACCAACAGCGGCCGCTTGATGAGGCGAGTGGCCTGGCTGGGATCGTACCAGCAGTGAACTTCCACATCCTACGGCACACTCACGCCTCCTATCTCGCGATGGCCGGCGTGCCCATGGCGGTGGTCGCGCGACAACTTGGCCACGCAGATACGCGAATGACGGAAAAGCACTACGCTCACCTCGCGCCAAGTTATGTCGCTCAAACAATCCGTGAAAGTTTCCCGGCTCTCGGCCTCGCGCCGCCGACGCAGGTCATCGCATTTTCGGAAGCTCACAGCGTAGTTTCGAACCGGATGTTTCGGCCACCTGCGCCCCCTTGCGTCCCGAAGGTAAATAGCAAACGAAAAGATCAACAAAAACAATGAAGTTTGATCGCGATTGATCACCTTTATCGCCGTTTGTTCACGGGGTTTTCGGTGGTCAATCTGTGGTCAGCATCCGACCCGCTCATGCTGATGAAAAGCGTAGTCTTCCGGGTAGTCGCCCTTCCCTGCCAAGAAGCAGGTCGGCAAGACACCGTGCACCTCGAATACCTCTACGTATGCGCCGGGGTCTTATTCTGCTTCGATCAGTCGTCAGCGATCTGCGCCTTTCGGGCTTTAGCCCATTGGCGGCCGCCGGATCGTAGATATCGCGCCTGCATCGGCTTGCTTGTGCTGTCGCAGCTGAACCATCAGGTTTATCCCTGCTCGGCTTTCGTCGACCTCTCAACTTGATCGAGCATTCGATGCAGTGACTGCCGCCGCGTCCTCGCAGTTTACGGCCGCGCTGCGAACCGCGCAGACGCTTCCTCCTTATCGTTACCGGGCTGGTGCTGTTCGGATCGCCACCCATGTTCGCACTTGCCGACTTCGGCCCGCAGCTCATTGCCGCCGCAGGCGGTCTCGCCGGCATCCTGATCGCGGTGCTCGGCAAGGCGCCGTCAAGGGCCGCGATGGTGCGCGAGCAGATCAATTCGTGGACCGCCGCCACCTACCGCGTCATCCTCGGCTGCGCTACGCCCGTTTTCCTGGCGAGTGCCGCCATCCTGATTTCGTGGAAGTTCGACGACCTGATGTTCGGCAAGCCGCTCACGCGGACGTATTTCGCGCACCCGTCGATTCCGCCCGTGAGCTCGGCCCTTTCCGTGACCGATGTGCTCGTGACGAAGCCGTTACCTCTTCTGACGGCGATGGCTTGGACGTTAGTGGCCTTCATCATCCTTCTCATCATCGGGCTCGGGGCGTCGCACTTCATCAATATTAACCGCTTCTCGCTGCACAACGTCTACCGCAACCGCCTGATCCGTACGGTCCTCGGCGCCTCGCATGCGGGCCAGACGCCAAACAAATTCACGGACTTCGACGAGCGCGACAATCTCAAGCTGCGCGATATCTGGCCAAGCAAAGCCGAGCCCGTGAATGGGCAGCCACAGCACGAACCCACGCCGCCGCCACAGTTCCTAGTCGTCAACATGGCGCTGAACACGCTGGCATCGCAGGAACTGCAGTTGCAAGAGCGCAGGGCGCTGTCGTTTGTGGCGACGCTGACCGCCATTTCTGGTCACCCGAACCGATGAAGCGCGGCGTGCCGAGCGACATGCCGCCGTTGTAGAGCGCCGCCGCGCGGAAGCAGCCTTCGATCGGGGCAGTGCAGTGACGATCTCCGGTGCCGTCGAACGACCCTTATGTCTACTTGTCGGACGGCGGCCATTTCGAAAATCTCGGCGCCTACGAGATGATCCGCCGCCGCTGCAAGTTCATCCTGATCAGCGACGCGGCCTGCGATCCGGACTTCGGCTACGAGGATCTCGGCAACCTGGTTCGGCGGGTATCGATTTCGGCGAGCGCATCAAGTTCCGGCCGCCGCTGGACGCGAGCCTTGGAAAGCCTCGCCCTACAAGGGCAAGAAATTGAGCGGGCGAGAGCCTGAAAAGCGCTGCGATTTCAACACATTGTAAATTTGAGATTTTTGGCGTGTCCTGTGAGTACCCGGCGAGATTTTAAGGGCCGCCGCAGGCTCGCAGCGCGGCCCGTGGTGAGCTGGCGGGGCTTGGCCGGTGGTTCTCCTGTAGCCCCGGCGCTGGCGGCGCGCTGGACGGCCTTGTAATGGCCCTGAGGCTCGCGCTTCCCAATCGTTGTCCGGGGTTGAACCGGCGACTAGCGTTCCGTTTGGACGCTCCCGTCCGATTGGAAAGCGAACTCAAAATGAATTTCGAAAGCAGCACCGATGTCGTCTGCATCACCAGCGATGAAGGTGACGCGCTCGTGCCCGGCACGCAGGCCCGTGCGGTGGCAGAACAGGAAGCCAACGCGACCGGCAAGCCGGTGACGATCCACAACCCCATCACCGACGAGGTGCTGGCGACCATCAGACCAGCGTCCGTCGAGCAGCCCGCCGAGGCCGTTGCGCCCGCCCTGCCGCTGCCTGCCGCCGTCGTGATGGTGGCGCGCTCGACGTGGTGATGGCGCGATGACGTTTGCCGTCCTACTCTGATGGCAAAATCCCGTTTCGTTTAATTTTCATGAATGAGCAATTTTGACCATTAGCTCGCGTTGTTTTGCGGCACAGTATGGTCGCTCTGGTTGCCGCGGCGGTGCTGATATTCCCGCCGGCTTTGGCCCCAAAAGCGGACACCCCATCGTTGATGGCTCGCACGGTGTCGCGGTGATGACGTGACAGTCGAGGTGATGCGCGGCGGCCGGGCGGGGATTGCGCACCATCGCGGCGGCGCTGACCGGCTCCTGTGAGAAATACGTAAATGTATCCGCTACCCTGAGCAGAGAGCTGCCCGGTGCCAGAGCCGGGGGGCGCAGAGGGGTCGGGGGAGAGCCACCGGGGATATTAATCGGGTGTGACGGGCCGGGCCCCGGCCCACGATATTTGTGTTGATGGCCAGAAATATCGGCGGGGCTTATGGGAGGTGTCCACGCCGGTTTTTCCCAACCTCCCGAGGAGTGATCGCAATGACACCAGATGAACCAACGGTAGAGGAAGTGAAGGTACCAGAGGCAGCTCCGGCCGTGGAGGCAGTTCCTACGGAGGCTCCGGCTGTGGAGGCTCCGGCGGATGCACCGGCTGCGGTTGAAGCACCGAAGGCAGAGTAGTGATGGTTGCGGCCCCCGGCGAAGGGGGTCCTTTGCCGGGGTGGTAGTGGAGGATCATGACGTTCAAAAGAAAATGGTTTGGATTGGAGTGCCCGATGTTCGGACCTCGCGAAAGGCGACCTGTTTTGTTTCCTGCGAGTGGCCTATTTCGGCCAGTACCCAGTTTCCCGGCGTCACCAAGCAACGCGTTTCCGATGCCCGCCATCATCGTCGAGCGCGCGCCCGCCGATATCCCCGCGCAATCTGCCATCGGGCATTGCCCGGCCCAAAGTCGCCGGTTGTGTCGTCGCGGATGAGCAGGTGCCGCCACGACGGGCGCGGGCCGACGTCGAGGTAGAAGTGCACAAACGAGCACACCTCGTTTGGCCGGGTCGCGCGATCGGATCGCGATCCATGCGGCGAATTCGGGCGGAAGCGTTCCGTGCCTATGGGATGATCTTGTCGCCATCGGCATCGTCCGCCCTCAAAGGCAAGTTTTTCATCAGCAAGGCAATATCGGCATCCGAGATTGTGAAGGCGGCGGGATCGACAGCCGCGAGCGGCGGATATTGGAGCCGCCGCCGAAGCCAAGCTCGCAGCTCAAGCCGGTCGAGCCTCACGACGCCTCAAAAAACTGGTCGCGCTGCGCCGGGTCGAGCCGCGCCCAGCCCTGCATTGTGGCCGTGACCAGATCGATGCGCCGCATGCGCGTTCCCTTTTGAAAAGCGGATCGGGCAAACGAAACACAAAAAACGAAAAACGCAAATATGCTGAAGGGGCGCGGTCGCGCGGTCCCCGCGGAGGTCCGGTCGCGGATGGCCGCGACGGTCCGCCCAGCGGTCATCATCTCGACAGCCACGACCACGGCAGTGGCCTAGTTTGCCCTAGCGATGTTCAAGCTGGTCGCCATTGAAGATGTGCAACATGCCGGAGAAGGCACAGTGGTCCGCCTCCACGACAACGGCCCCCGCTCGGTTTGCAAAAACCGACACGATGAAACCCGGATACTCGTAACCTGAGCGCTTCTTTACTCGGTCGCCTACTTTGAAGGGGACGTCTGTCATTTTATCTCCTGTAAGGCCGCCTCAGTTGGGTAGTGGGGCGGTCATTCCGCAGCCTTCTTCGCTAGTTCCAGTCCTTGCTCACGCCCCTCGGAGATGCCTCGGGCGATTGCACTTATGATGCAGTTCGGGCTCGCCCCGCCCATCCCTTGGAAGGGCCACAAGGCGTTATGAATCTTCCGGGCGCGCTTCAAATCTGCTTCTGTAACGTTCGGCTTTGACATGATCGAAAGATGCGCCGTTGGTAGTCAACATTCCAGCCCAGAAGCCCGCCACAATTTCGGGAAGCCCGTTCCATTGCAGGCCGGGCAGGTACATCCTTTGATCTTCGGCTGCATTTGAAGTTTTCCGGCCGCCCGCAGGCAGCGGCTGCGTAGGCAGGATATCCGTATCGGGCTGGCGCCCACGCGACAAAGCCAACGCGAACGCCAATACGACTGCTGTTATGATGATCGCCCCACGCATACGAACGTCTTGGTCCCTCCGGGCAATATGCACAATCTGACAGAAGTCGAAGGCCGCCCCAGTTGGCGGCCTTTTTCCACGGTATCAGGCTTGGTTCAATTTTTCCCAATTTGAATCCGGGAACGCCCCAATTCGCTAACGACACGTCAATTTCTTTTGGCACGTGAGCAATATTGACCAGCCTTGGAACGTCGGCTGTTCCAACCTTCGGCCATCACCGCCCTGTAACGGCGTCAACCGGTGATTGAGAGCGTTCGCGCTCCCCGCCCAGCGACAAGGGAGCGTGGCATGATCGAACAACCCCATTTAGATTCATATTCAATCCCAGCACGCGTCAGTCTTGGCATCGCTTTTTTCGGCGGCACTCTGCTTATCGCGGTGATGCTTACGGGTGCCTTCATCGTGCACTGAGGCCGCCTCAGTTGGCGACCTCTTTTACAATCAGACAACCGTCGCGCCGCGCGCTTTGTCCGCCAGTGAAAGAGTCTACACCATGCAACGCAGCGATCAGTGGACCGAGTTAGTTTCATGCCCGAACTGTGGAATGTCAGGGGCTGCCCGTCTTTCGAAGGCCCAAAAGGGAGCCTTTGATTTTAGGGTGGAGGCCATTCCTGCGGGCTTTAAAGTGAGTCGCTTGGAATTCGGTAACACCTTCTTCTGTGGGGCATGCGATCAACCGGCGCATACCCAGATAACAAAGCAATGAGGCCGCCTCAGTTGCGCCACTGAGAGCATCCCCGGCCCCGCGCTGGATGAGGCCACGGGGCCGGGAGCCAGCGGACCGGGAGAAAGGAAAACCGAACCCCCCGGTCCTATCCAATCAGAGATCAGTACGGGGACATGCCATGATCCATCGCGAAGCAGTGCCTGTCGGGCACACCTCACCCTACAAGCGCATCGAGATCGCGCACCTCGGCCGCAAGACCATCATCACAGCAGACGAGCTGGCGCTGTCCGGGGATCGCGAGCCTGACCCTGCCGCGTATCGATACGATGTTGACTTGCGCGCCTATCTCCTCAAGGCTCGGTACGGCTGACCATCGACTGCCAAACCATTGAGAGCATTACGCAAAAGGCTCTTCCGGAGGCTCCCCCGGCTTGAACGGGTGGTAGTTTGGGGGAGATGATCCCCGATCCCGCCCAACAGAGCTGTCTTAAAAAACGGGACCGGAGACCATGCCCTTCCCCGTCCCCCGCCCCGGAAAGGTTTCGGGGTGCGAACGATGCGGCTATGCCCCGGCCGCACATTGGTTAGAGCGAGCCGGGACGGGGCGACGTTCGCTCAATTGGTTCGGGCGGCCCTCGGTGGCCCCCTCGCGTAAGGCCATAACCAGCCCCTGTCAGCCCGGACGACGACGCGCGTCGGCTGCGCCATGCCGAGCTCACGCTCGCCGCATAGGCCAAATTACGATTAGCCGCTTAAGCGCCGAAAATTTCCGCGCGCGAACAGCGACGGGCCGATCTCGCACCCGGCGGCGGCTTGCCGGAGCGCCGCCACCGGCGGCTAAATCAGGTCTGTCGCCAGCATGCCGCCTAGCCGCCCGGGACACGGCAATCGCACGCTCTTCCGGGAGCCAGTGCACCGAGGCGGCTCCGGGATCAAAGCCCACGTGCAGTTCGTATAGGCCGTCCTGCTGTGATACTGATCGCCTCCGCGCCGGAGGAGGTCAGGTAGCGGATACCGGCGTTTTCACTTGCGCAGTGCGCGCAAATCCCCTCTCCCCTCAAGGAATGCTGGCGCAGGTTGCCACGTCACGACTACACTACCGCGTTTTTAAAAGTTCGATTCGAGGTCATGTTGGCTGCGCCGATTGTAAAGCTGCCGTACCAGTTCAATGGACTGTCCCTGTCGAAGGTTGCGGCCGATCTCGCGGCGCACGCCGTCAACGGCTGGCCGCCGGAGGTTATCATCGATTTCGGCAATCTCGGCTTTGTCCGACCGGCTGGCATCGTGTTTCTCAGCAACTTATTCGCATGGATGAGCGCGCATCAAACCAAAATCACGCTCACCAACCTCAGCGGCAATGGTGACGCCGTCAGGTTTCTGGACGACTCCCTGTTCTTCGAGCAGCATTGCGGCGCAAAGCTCCGCCCGGATGCATCACCACGGTCGACAACGCGACCACTGATGAGGATAGCTCATCAGGATTGCCATGGCTGGCTGGAACACAACCTAGTTCCTTGGCTCGCTGCGCGCCTGTCGATCTCTCCCGCGTCGCTCTACATGTTCAAAAATTGCGTGGCCGAGCTGTTCAACAACATTCAGGACCACACCCAGCTCGACATAGGCACCATCTGCGCGCAGCACTTCCCTCGGGAGTCCTTGGTTTACATATCCCTGTCGGACATGGGGCTCGGAATCCCCGGGCGGGTCCGGACCCTGCTGCCGCAGTTGTCGGACGCGCAAGCCATCATCAAGGCTACCGAGGCCGGATTCACGACCAAGACGACCCCGGGAAATCGAGGGATCGGCCTCGCTTACCTCCTCAATGCCGTCAAGGTAAACGGCGGAACGGTCTCGATTTACTCGCTCAACGCGATAGTCCGGTTCCCGCCGCAAGGCGGCCCGTTCATCGTTCCGGAACGTCGGATTTTGCCCGGGAACAACTATCGACATTGTGCTCAGAACGGATACGATTGAAGCCCTTCCCGATGACCGGGAAGACCTCGAATGGTGATGGAAATGCGAGAGCGTATAGTAGTAGCTCGCACTTCGGGCCGCGCAGATACTGCCGAGCAAGGTAGCCGCCTTTACGACGCGCTGTGCAACGCGCTGGCGCGGCGCGATGTTATTGTCGAGCTGGATTTTCAGAGCATCACCACCGCAACGTCGTCGTTTGCCAACCTTGCTTTCGTGCAACTGCTCACAAGATGGCCCTTGGCGGAATTGAAGCACCGCCTGAGGGTGGTGAACTCGACGCGCCAGATCAACGAGATGATCAAATCCCGGCTAGAGCGCGAGGGCAACTCGGGCAAGGCGGTCGCCTAGGAGCCCGTCCAGATATGTTTTCGTGACGGGCATTTGTTGTAGAGTAGCAGGCTCAGGCTGCGTTTGCGAGGTTGAACAGCTTGAGGAGGTTATGGACGGTGCAGATCATTGTCCACTCGGCGCGCACTTTCTCGATGCCCCGCAACAGGAACTGGCGGAAGCCTCTTGCCTGTTTGATCTGCCCGAACACCGGGTCCACCACTTGCTTTCGCAATCGGTAGGGTGTTTCGAAGCCGCCATCGTCGATCTTCTTTCGCATGGCCTGTGTCAGCGGGCCGCCGACTTTTCCGTTCGCTACTGTCGGGTGCTTGGCGCGTCCGGGCGCGACATAGCCATCGATGCTGCGTGTGTCGAGCGCTTCGAGATTGGCTTCGCTGCAGTAGCCGGAATCCGCTGAGGCCTGCCGCGGCTTGCGGCCAAGATTGCTCTCGATGGCCTCGATCAGGGGCACCAACTGGCCCTGATCGCTGCCGTGCTGGGTCAGTTCTTGCGCGACAATGATCTGGGCATGTGCATCGACGGCCGCCTGGGCATTATAGGCCTGAACGAAGCCATCCTTCGACTTCATGATGCGGCTTTCCGGATCGGTGAAGTTGCGTTGCGCCTTGGGATTGGGTTCCTCCGATGGCAGCGCCGCCGGTTTGCCCGGCTTCTTGCGGCCTTCGGCCTGGCGCTGCTGTTCCTTTTCGGCCTCGATGCGGCGCTCTTCCTCCGCCGCCAGTTTGGCGTCCGCTTCCAGCGCCGCCATCGCTTGCTGGATCTTCGCCAGCCGTTTCTGCTTGTCGACGGTCCAGTCCGGCAGTTCGTCGCTGTTGCCGAAAGTCTCATCCTCCGAGGCATCCGCCGCCTCGGCGGCCGCCAGCATGCGAGCGACCTCGGCCTTCAATTCCGCCTCGCGCTTCTTCATGCGCTCATAACTCATCGCCTTGTGTTTCGACGCGTTCGCCTTGATCTTCGTACCATCCAGCGCGACATGACCGAGCTTGACCAGCCCGGCCGTCTCGCACAACTTCAGAACCTGCACGAATAGCGCGCCGAGCGCCTTCAAATGTCGCTTGCGAAAGTCGCTGATCGTCCGAAAATCCGGCGCATCCAGCGCCACGATCATCACAAAATCGTTCCGCTCCCGGCAGGCCTTGGCAATCCGACGCGACGAATACAGCCCACTCGCATAGCTATGCAGCAGCAGCGCCACCATCATCCGCGGATCAAACGGCGGCTGCCCAAGCCCGCTCACATAGCTGCCCATGATCTCCCTGAGATCGAGGCTCTCCCGCACCAGATCAACCATAAACCGCGAGACATGGCCTTTCGGCACGAAGTCCTGCACATTCGGCGGCAGAAGCAGCGTCTGATCGATGTTCCAAGGCCGAAAATACTTGCTCATCGCCCAATGTTGAATCAGACCCGACCAGATTTGAACAGCGACTATCCAGACAAGCTCCTAGAGCGATGCGCCGCGCGCAGTCGCGGCAACACCTGTCATCCAGACCCGCCCCCCCGGTATCTCGCCGGACTGCCGGGCCCCAACGGATTGATAGTTTACCGCACGGCCGCCGCCGCGCTTTGATGGTCGGCATGGGCAGCAAATCCCGCGAACCAATCTACGGCGCGCAGGTCCGCGCCGCCGCCGAGCAAGCCGCCGAGGCTCGCTGGGTCGCCGACCGGCTGGCCTGTGAGGCATGGAACGCCCGCATGCTCGCCTTCCAAGGTCCGGCGCAGCCGTCCCTGAACGCTCATTCCATGAGCGCCTGGACGCTGATGAAACGTTTCGTGCGGAATTCGGCCGAAAGGTAGATGCGGTGATTCGCGCGGTCGTGACCCAGTTGCAGGATCACTACGTTGCGCTGACACGGCGCGCGAAAGAAATTGCCGAGATGCCTCCTGCGCAGGGCGTGAAGAGCTTCCGGAATGAAATTCCGGGAGCCATCCCGCTCCAGCAGTATTCTACAAAAACGTGCTGGAGACGTGGCTGCCGTTCCTCGAACGGGAAGGATTGTTCGGCGAGCCGCTCCCGGATGAGCAAATGGCGGACGTGTCGCAGCTCCGGGCGTGGCCCGCAGGCCAGTTCCTTGTTCGGATGGCACGCACAGCACGCGAGCCCCCCGAAACGATCCGGACGGCGGCGCACGATGTCGGCCAAGCGGTCGTTCGCGAGTGCGGAGAGCTCACATGCCGTGTCGGCGTCGAACATCTGCACGCCGGGACTCGAAAGCGACAGAATTTGCATGTCGACACCCAGCCGGTCCATTTCGGCCAGCCGATGGGTTTCGACATCGAGCAGATCCTCGCGAACCGGCCTTTTATGAAGCCGTAGTCCCTGCCGGAAGACCGGGTCGAAGAAAGTCTTGTCCAAACTCAGCGTCGGGCTTTTGCCGATATCGATCAAGAGATCGGCAATCTCGGGAATTGAAAACGCCTCCTCGACAGCGATCTTCCGAAGCTTTCCCGACATGTTTTCCTCCACTTTTCTTTTCTGAAGACCGAGATGCGCTCGCTGATATTTGCCAGCGTTTTTCGCGCGCTCAGAGATTGGCTTGGCTAATTGGTATTGTTGGGCTGCGATCTGGACCGGCGCCAGAACGGTCATAATTGTTGCTGCCGAGCAGGAGCTTCCTTGCCTCATCGGGTGAAGCCGGCCTCGATCCCTGGCGGGTCACGATCCGGGCCGCCTCCTCGACGAGCTCGGCATTGCTGGAGGCAAGCTTTCCTTTGGCGATGTAGAGATTGTCCTCCAGGCCAACCCGCACATGCCCTCCAAGCTCGCACGCGGCCGCCGCGATCTTGAATTGGTCGTGCGCAACGCCGAACGCGCTCCAGAGCGCGCCGGGCGGAAGCATGTCCCGCATCAACTGAAGGACATTCAACTCGGCTGGAGCGCCCCAGGAAACGCCGAGGCAGAACTGGAAGAATGCCGGAGCCCTCAGCACGCCCAGTTCCAGCAAGTGCTTGGCCAGCCGGATGTGCCCGAGATCGAACACTTCGATTTCCGGCTTGATGCCGGCATCGGAGATGGTCCGCCCCATGAACTCGAGATCGTTCACGAGATTCACCATTGCGATCCTGCCGAAATTGAGCGTCGCAACGTCGAGACTGCAGATTTCCGGCTTGAGCCTGAGTATGTGATCGAGCCGCTGCTGCGGCGTCATGGGGGGATTTACCCCTGGCGCCGGCTGAAGCAGCAGGCCGTCCGCGGCATATAAAGACCCGGGTCCACTCGTCAGGTTGACGACCACGTCGGTCGATGATGCCCGGATACGTTCCACGACCTCGGCATACAATCCGAATTCGACGGATGGCGCGCCCGTCGACGGTTCTCTGACGTGAATATGCACTACGGCGGCACCAGCCTTGGCGGCCTCGATCGCCTGATCGGCGATCTGCCTTGGCGTGACGGGGACAGCCGGACTCTTGCCCGTCGTATCTCCCGCACCGGTCAATGCGCAGGTGATGATGGTCGGATTGGACATCGCTGTCGACCCCGCGTGATACTATTTGTGGTCAGCGTCGATTAGGACGAATGCAACCCTGCAGATTCGGTCGGAGCGGTTCGACCATGCATGATTGGTGCCCCGCTGAATCAGGACATCGCCGGGCCGCATCAGCGTCTCGCCCTCATCGAGCAGCGCCCAAATTTCTCCCTCCAGCACAATCGCGTAGTCCAGCGTGTGCGTCTTATGGAAGAAGAAATGCCGGGCTTTGGTGTCGAACGCTTCGGGGCTGCCGATACCCTTCCTGAACTTGTCGAGCTCTTCCTGCGAATAGAGGTGGTCGGGGGGAAATTCGGCGATGCGCAGGACGTTGCCGCCTTGCGGCGGCTCAATGGACAGCTTGCGATCCGCAGCAGCCGTCTCTTGCTGATGCACGATATCCGCAGGCGTCTTGTCTGCAACCCAGAGGACGGTTCCTGCCAGGCCGGGCGTACCCGGCACGACGTGAACATTCGGCGCCGGGTCATCCGAGAGAATGACAGACCGACCGTCAGCGCGATGCCCGGTTACTATGCGACGCACAGGTTTGGCCATGATCGAATCTCAAAAGGGAAAAAGGGCAAGCAAAGAGGTGCGCCTCAGGCCTGAGCGATGAGCTACCAGAACTTCTTGCGCTTCTCGGGCCACCAGCGCTTTTCTTCGGGCGGACCGATCTTGTTGCGGAGCGTCCCTATCCGGGAGACTTCAAGCTCCAGGACGTCGCCAACCTCAAGCTTCCGGCCGATCTCCAGACCGGAACCGTTGCCGACTGTGCCGGAGCCAATCAAATCGCCCGGCTGCACGAACTCCGAAATCGAGATATAGGCCAGCAACTCGCCGGGGCTCCAAACGGTCTCCGCGCTGTTGCCACGCGAGCATTCCTTGCCGTTGATCCGAACCGCCATCTCGAGATCGTCGAGACGACCGATCTCGTCCATCGTCACGATCCACGGGCCGATTCCGAAAGCGCAATCCTTGCCCTTCCCCGGACCCATACCAATCTTGAGTTCGATTTTCTGGATGTCGCGCGCGCTAAAATCGTTGAAGATCGTGACGCCAAACAGTGCTTGTCGCGCTTCTTCGGGCGTCCGATTGTGGCAGACACGGCCGACGATATAGCCCAGCTCCAATTCGTAATCGAAGTGATCCGTGTAGAACGGCTTCGGAACTTCGGCATCGTGTCCGACGGCGGTGAACGGCGTGCCCTTGAAGTAGCCGGGAATCTCAAGCAACGATTCGGCCGGCTCCACTCCGACGCGTTCGTGGAACTGCTTGATGTGCTTCACGAAGGTGAGACCGTCACGAATGACAGGGGGATCGACGGCACTCAGCCAATTGACGGCTGAAATGGCGGTGGCGGCATCATCGCCGCGGGCCTCCGCGGCCTCATGCGCGGTCTCGAGGAAGGCATCGCCGAGGCCGATTGCCGCGGCCATGCTCGCAGGGAAAATCGCTGACGCCAGCCGCTGCGCTGCTTCTTGCGTGGCGCCCTTCGCCTGACGCCGCAGGATTTCCGCCGTTGCGAGATCGACGACCCTGCTCTTCGCGGGCTCTGCCGCCACGAGCCGGGTTACCGGTCCGAACGGAGTTCCGACCGAAATTCGTCCGAGCTTCACGTTCGCCTCCCTCATTTAGTATACGATCCGTTTCGTATCGTTTATAGACGTGACTGTCAAGCTTCCTTCTGATCAGGACACTGCCGAATCACGCGAACACGTTTGTCGAAATGCGCGGTGCCGTGCTACTGGAACGGAACGGTCTCCGAGTCCCTGATTTTGAAACGCTAACACTGGCTATGGCATCAACCACCCAAGCAAGGCGCGCATCCAAGGGAGCTGCCACCGGCAGACAAATGAGCCCTGAAGATACCGACACATCGGATACGAGGTCGATCGGAAGACCTCGCGATCTTGAGTCCAGGCGGTCGATTTTGTCGGCAACGATGGACCTGCTCCAAACCGTCTCCGTCGCCGATCTCGCGATCGAGGCTGTTGCTCGCGAGGCAGGGGTCTCAAAGGCAACGATCTATCGTTGGTGGAATAGCAAAGGCGCGCTGGTTATCGATGCGTTCATGGAGTCCCACTTCAGCAATACTCCGATGCCGACTGCCGTTGATCCGCGCACGGCACTCAAGCGGCACCTCACCTCCCTCGCCCAATATTTCGGCGGCCGGGCTGGAAAACTCGTTGTGCAGATCCTCTGTGAAGGTCATGACAAAAACGAGCTGCTCGCCGAGTTCAACGAACGGTTCGCAAAAAACCGGCGACGCCTTGTTCAGGAGACTTTCGAGCGAGGACAAAAGGAAGGATTGTTCAGGTCCGACGCCGACCCTGCATGGGCCGTCGAAATGTTATACGCGCCGATTTATCGTCGCCTCATTTTCGGCGAGCCCCTCGATGCGGAGTTCATCCGGCTTCTTTGCGGGGGCGTTGACCTGCTTTCGACCGATGCAAGAGCGAAGATCTCCCGGCCGAAGCCCAAAAGATAGATCGCATGCCTTACACCGCCGCGCGACCTTCCGCGCCGTCGGAAGAATCGTGAGCCCGGTTACGGCGAGGCGCGACGATCGCAAGCGAGGAAACCCCAGTGGCCACGAGCTTGTCCTCGCGATCCAGAAGCTGCGCGCGCGCGAACACAACACTCTTTCCGCAGCGCTCGATCTCGGCAACCGCTCTGTAGTGACCGGGCCTTGCGGACCTGATGCAGGAGATGTTCATGTTTATCGTCGCGACGGAAAGCCCGTCGGGAATCCCCAGTAACGCCGCATAAGCCATGGCGGAATCGAGCATCGTTGCGACCGCGCCTCCGTGGACGACGTCCTCGGCCTGCACAAAGTGCTCACCAACCGCAAATGACAGCTCGATGCGCGGTGCAATTGCGTCGATTTTTTCGATCCTGGTCCCCAGCGCTTCGGCAAGAGGACTCGTTTTGATCGAAACCGGGAGTTTCTCTCCAGACTGATACTGACGCAGAAGCAGTTGGTCGAGGTTCATTGTCCATATCCAGGCGGTTATCTTGCTACTCCGGCGGCGAGCCGCCGCTCGAATGCTGGAGTCGGGAGATGGTGCCCTCGTATGCGGGACCGGGATTCTGTCCGGTCCGGCAGCGTCGCTAGGCGCCAAGTCGTTTTGGCGCCGCATTGGCTTTACCCTTCCGGGCGCCCTACTTTGCTTCAGCCAATTCGAGCTTGATGCTTCCGCCCAGCGTCGTCAGGCCGTAGACGAGAGCGATAAGCGCCGCCACGCCGGCCGCCCAGCCCAGCACGCCGATGGCAGCCCCAAGCCCGCTTGTTCCTGCAGCGAGGACGCCAGCAATAATTGGGCTGAAGAACTGGCCAATGTAAAACGCGCCTGCGAACCCACCAGACCCTAGCCCCCGTTGTTCGAAAGGAAGCGCGGACATGATCCACGTCAAATGGAGCGGGATAACCAGGCCTCCACCGACGCACGCGATGAACGCCCCAACAACCGTAATCTCCGGAGTCGTAGCCGCCGCAACCATCGCGAAGCCACCTGCGAACAACGCCAGGCCGCAGGTCAGCAAACGCATCACGGGTTGACGCGCGAAAGCCTGGAAAAGGAACGACCCGAGTGGCACGCCGAGGTTGGCGATTGCGCTCGCGATTCCGATGCTTTCGGGAGTCGTAAGTCCACGAGAATTGAGAACGAAGCTGAGCTGAACCGGCACCACATAGAAGGCGATGGACGCGAGCATTGTCATCAGCCACAGCGGCGCGATCTGCTTCCAGGGGAACGGCCCCGATTGCCCGGCATTTTCGGTAAACTTGTCAACTGGGTTGGCCGGCTCCCACAGGAAGAAGAAGAACAGCGGCAACATCACGATCATGAAGCCGTAGACGAGAAACGGTGTGTGCCAACCCCACGCCAGCCCGCCCAAGGCGCCGCCCAGGCCGAACGCGAACACCGCGATCACAGATGCGGAACCGAACTGAAACGCCAGCCATCGCTCACGCGCCCGCCCGGAGAAGTAATCCACCGTCAGGACGGTAGCGACCGCGGTCAATATCGCCTCCGTAGCACCGACGATCATTCGGCTGGCGATGATGTGATAGATATCGGTAAGCCAAAACGGCGCGCATCCCGCGATTGCGTAAACGACAATGGATGCCATCAGGCAGTTCTTGCGCCCGAAACGTCTCACCAAAACTCCGACAAAGGGGGAAAGCAGCGCAATTATCACGGCGGGCCCGGCAAGCACCGTCGTAACCAACACTTGCGCATTCGGGTGATGCGCGAAATCCTTCATCATGAACGGCAGAACCGGCGATAACAGAACCACTCCGAATACGGTCATCCATGGAGCTGTGGTCAAAATCCCCCCCTGCAACGACCCCGCTTGTCTCGTCATGCATTCCTCCCCTGGTTATCTTTGATAGTAAGTGATCAGCTTGCGTTCGACTGGCAGATGCAGGCCGCCATCTGGCTGTGCCCTTTCCTGGCTCAGACAGGCGCGGCCAGAAACGCGTAGCCTTCGCGAAGAAGGCCCATCGAATAATCCCGACCATGCTCCGGTTTGCGCTCTTCCTGGCAAATGGCGTATGCGATGTCGTATACGCGCCTGGCCCTTTCCTCACGCCGACGGGAATAGGTCGCGAGCGCCGTCTCCAGATCGTCGTTCCGATCCAGTTCCTGAGAGAGGACCAGCGCATCCTCGATCGCCATGCCGCCGCCGGACGTCATTTGCGGCGTCAGCGAATGGGCCGCATCGCCCAGCAGCACGACACGGCCACGGTGCCAGGGAGCCGGCATCATCAAGACATCGAATGGGCGGTAGCTGATGTGCTTGTCCTCGCCGACCATGTTGGCAGCCGCGACCAGTTCGGGCGCCGTAAAGGGGGCGAGCAGGTTACGGAGATAATCGCATACCTGATCTTGCGGGATGCGAAGCTTTTCATCCGTGCTTTCCAGGAAGAACAGATAGCACAGTTCCTTCGACAGCGGCAGCGAGCCCACCATTCGACCCGTCGGATGGCGATACAGGACGAAGCCATTCATGGCCTCGGTACGGGAGACCGTGTAACGCCACCCCCCTTGGCCGGCATAATGCGGCTTGAACTCTTCGCCGAAGATTTTCTGGCGGACCTTGGAATAAACGCCATCCGCGGCAATCAGCAGATCGGCGCGATCTGTCTCGCCGTTCGACAGATGCACCGTCACCCCTTCATTGTCCTGATCAATCTGGGTGACCGTTGTATTGAAGTCGATCTTCGCGCCGCTCTTCGTCGCAAAGTCCTCCAGGGTCTGTCCCAAAAGCGGCCGCATGATCCCCAGTGCGGCTGGACGATTGGGGTCCCAAATTCTTGGCGAGGACTGCTCGCTCAGGATCGTTCCCGCACCATCGCGCACCGACACGATGTCCCAACCATGGCCGCCTTCGAGGCAGGCATCCACCAATCCCAATTCGGCGAGTGCCCGCAAGGCGTTCCCAAGCAGCGTAATGCCGGTGCCGATCCGGTCACGCCTGTCTCCCATTTCAATGACTCTGGTGGATACGCCTATCCGTTGGAGCGCATGGGCGACCGTCAAACCGCCAATTCCGCCGCCGACGACGAAAACCTTCTTCACCGCGCCCATGTTTCCTCCTCCCACTCGTCGTATTTTGCTTTTTCGTGGCGGTCGCGCGTCCTACGCGGGCCGCCCAATGATCAGCACCTCCTCATCGCCGGCTACAGCGAGACCGCGATGTACTTGGTTTCAAGATACTCCTTGATGCCTTCGGTGGAGCCTTCGCGACCCAGACCGCTTGCCTTGCTGCCACCGAAGGGCGCCGCCGGATCGGACGCCAGCCCCCTGTTCAGCGCGACCATGCCGCTCTGCATTTGCCCCGACAGGCGCAAACCGCGCTTCAGATCCTCAGTGTAGACATAGGAAATCAGCCCGAACTCGGTGTCGTTGGCCAGCTTCACAGCGCGCGCCTCATCGTCGAAGGGAACGATAGGCGCTACCGGGCCGAAGATCTCGTTCTTGAGGATTTCGGCATCCTCCGGCACATCGGCAAGCACGGTGGGTGCATAGAAATGCCCCGGCCGATTGAGCCGGCGCCCGCCGGTGACGACGCGCGCGCCGCGCGCGACAGCATCCCGCACAAGCTCGTCGATCTTGATCACGGCTGCGGCGTTCACCATGGGGCCGAGCTGGGTATCCTCGTCCACGCCGTCGCCGATCCTGAGCGCCGCCATGCGTTTGGCCAGCCCTTCAGTGAAGTCTCCGTAGAGATTGCGCGCGACGTAGAATCTGTTCGCAGCGGTGCACGCTTCTCCGCCGTTACGCATCTTCGCTACCATCGCGCCATCGAGCGCGTCATCGAGATTGGCGTCATGGCACACCAGAAACGGCGCGTTGCCCCCAAGCTCCATCGATGTGGTGAGCACCTGGTCGGCGGCCTCTTTCAGGAGAACACGCCCGACTTCGGTCGAGCCGGTGAACGACACCGTCCGCACGCGCGGGTCGTGCAACATGGCGCCGACCGACTTGCCCGATTGGGAGGTTACGATCACATTGATCGCGCCTTTTGGAACACCCGCCTTGAGCATGATTTCAGCGACGGCCAGTGCGGTGAGCGGAGTTTCCGTTGCAGGTTTGAGCACACAGGTGCAGCCGGCGGCGAGCGCCGGCGCCATCTTGCGCGTCGCCATGGCTGCGGGGAAATTCCACGGCGTCACCAGCACCGCGATGCCGACAGGCTCGTAGGACACGAGAATGTGGTTCTGCCCTGAGGGCGCCAGGCCCATCTCGCCCATGATCCGGGGTGTTTCCTCGGCATACCAACGGAAGAACTCGGCCGCATAACGCACCTCGCCCAACGCGTCCGGATACGCTTTGCCGTTTTCCAGCGAGATCAGCCGGGCCAGCTGCTTTTCCTCTTCGATCATCAGTTCGAAGCATTTGCGCAGGATCTCGGCCCGCTGTCGCGGCGAGGTGGCGGCCCATCCCGGCGCGGCGGCAGCGGCGGCATCCACTGCGGCCAGCGCATCGGCCACGCTGCCGTTTGCCACTTCAGCGATCACTTCATCGTTCGAGGGGTTTCGGACCTCGATCGTGGCTCCGGTTTCGCCGTCGCGCCAATCCCCGATCAAGATCCGATGGCGTCCTGACTGATATTTTTCGGCAATCGCGACCATTTCATTCACTCGGTCAGGCAACGTTGCGGCCGATGAAGAACTCATGAAACGGATCTTCGCTCGGATTGAGACCGGAGGCTCTCTGCGCGTTACGAAGCGCCATCATGTGGTTCTCGTGCATCCGCGGCGTCGGCGCGCGCAGCGGGCCACCATTGTAGCCCTGCAGCCAGCCCTGGAATTTCCACTGCATGCGGTTCAACATGAAGGCGCCCGTCATCGCTTGAGTCATCTGGTTCTTGACCTTGCGGGCGGGATGCATCCGCCAATAGATTTCCGTCGCTTCGTCAAACTTTCCTTCGCGCAGGAGCTTCATCACCTGCGGAATCAGCGGACCCCAGAATTCATGGTCCGAGGTCGCCGATAGCTGGATCGGGAAGAGCTGCGAAAGAGGAATCAGGTCCCATTCGAGCGGCATCGAGATCACGACCTCTTGGCTGAAGAGCCGGTGGCATTCGATCACACTCATGATCGAGGGATGGCCGCCCTCCGCCTTGATCGCACCGATATTCGGACAATTATCCAACATGCGCCGGATCAGGCTTGACGAGATGTCCGCCGGATGCAGCCGGGAAAACCCCCAGATCGCCATCGGAAACAACAGAACGCCGAGGTTCGTCGCATCGCAAAACGCCTTGGTGTACTCGTAGACTTCCTCCTCGGACTGCGGATAGAAATTCGCAGGGTAGGTCAGGAGTACATAGTCCGCCCCTGCCCGTTCAGCGCGCTGCACCGCCTCGATGTTCTGCTCCAGCGTGTTCCAGCTCGCATGATGCATGACGTAGAAGTCCTTGCCGGCCTCCTCCTTCATGATGCGGACGAAATCGATATACTCGGGCAGCGTGATGTTCACTTCGCCGATGGCGAGCGATCCCACGAAGCCGTGCTTCTTGGCGAGCGCGACATCGTGACGGATGGCCTTTTCATTGATGCCGGCGAGATCCCCGGTGAAGGAAGGGATCGTGCAATTCACCGCACCGACCATCCTTTCGCGCGTCCAGGCGCGCGTCTCGTTCTTCGTATAGGCCGCCATCTTGTTTCCTCCCTCTGCGTATCGCGCTCAAGACGCTTTCGCTTTTTTCTCTCGGGGCCATTGAAACGTTCTCGAACCCAGAGCCGCGTCGATTTTTTCCTCAGGTGCTCTAGATCGTCTTCCTGTAGAATTCGATCGGCAGCGGCACGAGTCGGCGCGCTTTGCTCGCAAGCTCATAGGCAAGCTCGGCGCAGACGATGTCCTGAATGCCAGCGCCGACGCTCTTGAACATCGGCATGCGCGCATTCCGCACCTTGTCCTCGATCTTTCCGCACAACAGATCGTTGAGCGATACGCATTTGTGTTCGAAGCCGATGCCGGCTTTTTTTGCTGCGATCATGTCACCGGTTTCATGCATGACCTCGTCGAGGACGTCGCATACGATCAGGTCGCAACGCTCGACCACGGTGGTATCGATCTCGCGCTGTTCCGGAACAGTGGACCCGACCGAAACCACGGTGCGACAGTTGTCCAGCCAGTCACCGTAGAGAATCGGCGACTCGTCGCGCGACCGCGCTGCCGCCACAACCACAGTCGCCGGCCTCACCGCATCCTCGGGCGTCTCCGTCGCCACGCATTTGACGCCGGTATCCGCCTCGAATGTCTTTGCAAAGCGCGCCCTGCTTGCTGGCGTCGGGCTGAAGATGCGTAGCTCGCGGATTTTGCGGATAGCATGGATCGCGCGGGCATGAGCCACCGCTTCCTGGCCGCTGCCAATCACGCCAACAACCAATTCTTCCTCCGGCGCGAGCACATCGAGTGCGGCCGCCGAAGTGGAAGCGGTACGGAAGCTGGTTATGAACGCCCCATCAACAAGCGCGCGAAGTTCGCCGGTTTCCTGCTCGAACAACGGAATTAGATAATTGATCGCCGGCTTCGGCCCCATGCCGAACAGTTTGCCCCCCATGAAGCGGGCGCCGGGCGGGATCGCCGTCAGACTTCTCAGCCACATCCGACCGTTGCGCGCCACCGTGCGAAGCGGACTGACCATCGGCCCGTGCGGAACGGAGTAGGCCCGGGACAGGCTTTCGATCACCTGCTTCCAATCCAGGATTTCCGATACCGCTGATGCCGATACGAAACTAACCGCCGCATTTGATGCAGTCACAGGCGCAACCCTCGCTTAACCCAACATCAACCAATACCGATCAATATTCGACCAATTTGCGAAAGTCAATCAACCAATCGACCGAAATGTCGGCCGAACACAGCGATAGGTTGACCCACAGCGCGTGCCGCGAGGCCTGGAGACGGGCGAAGGTTATGTTTTGAAGCGCTAAATCGGCGCGAAAGGACCGAGCAAAGCCTTCCGCACTTCCTCGAGATGACGGCGCATGTGAACTGCAGCTTCGCGCGCCTCGCGCGACTGTATGGCGCGAAAGATCGCATCGTGCTCGTGCGTGATATGGGCGCGCCGAGCCTTGGCGGCGGGCAAATCTGACAGCCGCCCCCAGTTCCTCTGGGTCTGGCTTTCCTGAATCATGACCAGAAGTTTCAGCAGCAGTTGGTTCTTTGAAGCCTGTCCAATGGCGAGATGAAACGCCTGGTCGAGCGCGCGCCATTCCTCCCAGGACTCTTTATTCTTCGATTCTTCCAGTATTTCTTCCATTCTTTCGACGTCACTTCCCGTCGCGCGCTGCGCCGCGAGGAACGCGATCTGCGGCTCAAGCGAAAGCCTGGCCTCCAGAATTTCAGAAGGATTGGTTTCCAGGACAGGACCCGGATCCCCGAACGAGGAGACTTGCAGCGATTCCGGAGGCGCGCTCATGAACGTGCCCTGTCCGACGTGCCTCCAGATCACCCCTTCATCCTCAAGCTTGGCCAGAGAGGTCCGGAGGCGGCTTCGGGTCAGGTTGAGGTCTTCGGCGAGCTGACGCTCGGGGGGCAGTTGCTCGTTGGGGCCGAAACCGCGTTCCTTCAAATAGTTACGCAGGATCTGGATGGCGCTTTGCCGGGTGGCGGAAATCTGATTCATTCGCCCAATATCAACCAATTTGAGGCGAATGACAAGAACGGCACGCGCGATTGTGCTCTTTTGCCGGATTACCCCCACCCGAACTGGCGTCAGTTGGTCACGACAGGTTCGCCGATCAACTTGTCGTCCGCCCCGAGGAAGAATCGTATGTCCCCCTCGTACGAGATCGCGATCTCCACCGGGCTCAGCGATTGGCCAAGACATGGCCCCAGGACGCAAACGCCGGTTTCTATATCGAATATCGCCCCGTGCGCGCTGCAGAGGATGTGCTGCGCATCGCCGGTAAGGTACGCATTCTTCTTCCAGGGAAGCGGCGTGCTACCGTAGTGAGGGCATATGTCCACATAGGCGTAGACTTTGTTTCCCCTGCGCACGACGAAAACGGTGTCCCGCCCCCTCTTGAACGGGTCAAAGCCGTAAGCTTTGCCGTCTTCCAGATCCGAGAGACGACACACCACATCGGTCAGCGGCCTTCTTTTGTCTGCGCTCAAATCATCAGCCTCGAAACCTAGAGCAAAAGTTCTGAAAGTGCGCCATCGGCGGCAGGATTTCCGAGAGATAAGCAAACACAGCCGCAGGCGCGGAAAATCCTCGCGCGCCGCATTCGTTAGGCCGCGCGACTCAGCCGCCGGGAGCCCATTTTGCCCGATGTTCGAGCAGGAATATCTGGGAATGCTCGGTCATCATCGGCAGTTCGCGCGCTTCCCACTTGTCGTCGAACACATCCATGTCCGCGTCAAATTCGGCGTGGGTCCCCATTGGGCTGTTGAAGTACCAAAACCAGTTGGAGCCGAACTTGTGGCGGCCCGGTCCCCAGAATGACTGGTATCCCTTTTTCACCATTCGCGAACCGGCAAGCATCAGCTCGGTCGGTCCCTGCATATGGAATGCAAAGTGCTCGAGCCCTTTCATGTATTCCGGGGTTTGGATCAGGAACAGCGTGTGGTGGTCGGTGTTTAACGCGGGACGCAGGAATGGCCCTCCTCCGGTGAACCGATCCATCAAGGTAAAGCCGAGACGCTCGACGTAGAACGCCTCCATCTTCGCCGCATCGGGCACGAAATAGACCACATGCGACAGGGTTCGCGGCAAGGCTTCGGCGTCCTCGTTGGCGCCGATTTCGTTGAAGCCTCGCTGTGGAGCAGCGCCGGGAGAATTGATACGTTCCGGAAGCAGGTTCAGCTTGCGCCGCCGCGTAACGCGGAAACCAAGCGCAAAACCCATGTCGTCCACCGCTTCGACGGTGCCATCCGACTGAACTCGGACTTGCCTGTCCTTGCTCAGTTCTTCCTTGAGCTGATTCAGCGTCTCCTGATCCTCGACGCCATAGATCGTCTTTCTCAGCATGCTGTTGGTAGGCAGCGGCGGTGGCAGGTTGGGATCATCCTTGCGATAGACGGACAGGCCCGTCCCATCGAGGGCCTCGTAGAAGCCGGACCCGTCCTTCTCCCCCCTGTGCTTCAAGCCAAAATCGGCGATGAACGCAGCGCACGCCTCCACGCTGTCGACACCGAACACCAGCTCATCGGGGCCAATGATCTTCACGGGTATCCTCCTCGATTGTTTCTTCTCGGATGCGCCTAACTCACCCGGGAACGCCGCAGGTGGTCTTCCGCTGCGGCCAGCATACGATCTGGCAATTCATCAAGGAAATGGATAGTTTCAATCATCTGTATTCAGAGAATCCATAAATCCGGAGCTGGCAGATGCGGTTCAACAACCTCGATCTCAATCTGCTGGTGGCGCTCGACCACTTGATCGTCACAAAATCCATCAGTGAGGCGGCGGCGCGCATGAACCTCAGCCAGTCCGCAATGAGCAATGCGCTCAGTCGGCTGCGCCAATATTTCGACGATCCACTGCTCGTCAGGGTCGGCCAAAAGATGGAACTAACAGTGCGCGCGGAAACGCTGCGCCCGGAAATCACCGACGTGCTCACACGCATCGAGGCCGCCTTGGCCACCAAGCCGGCTTTCGACCCAAAAGCAGCAAACCGTGAATTCCGGCTGCTCGTCTCGGACTATTCGCTTCATACCATCATTCCGTCGGCACTCGAGCTCACAGCGCCCTTTGGCGAGCACATCCGTTTCCAGTTCTTGCGGCAGAGCGAAAAACCCAATGTCTTGCTCGAGCGCGGTGAGGCTGACCTCTTGATCGCCCCCCGTATCGTCTGCTCTCCCGAACACCCTTCGGTCAAACTGTATGAAGACGATTATTGCTGTGTAGCTTGGCGACGCGGCAAATACGGCAAAGGCCCCCTCACCCGGAAGGCTTTCGTCACGGCAGGCCACGTCCGATATCTTTCCTCGACAACTTCGGGCGCTCTCGATTCCGTTCTTCTGGATCAACTCGGGATCGCGCGACGCACTGAGGTTTCGACGTTCGCTTTTTCCTCCGTGCCGCATCTCGTTGTCGGCACCGATCGCATTGCAGTCGTTCATCGCCGCACAGCGCAGCTTGCGGCACGCCACCTTCCCATTGCGATCCTGGAAATTCCGTTCCGACTGGAACGCTTCGAACAGCAGATGCAGTGGCATCACTATCGCAGTCGCGATCCAGGCATCATGTGGGTGCGGGAGATCTTCACGCAAGCGGCCGCCAAAATGTTGCGGAACTAGATCCGGTGGTAGCAGCAGCTTCACGCCATTTATAGAACGATACGTATCGTTCATTTATTATGCGTGACGGAGATGAGAATGCACGTTACCGTTCATTGGTTCGTCGAGCCCGCGACGTCGATCTTGACGCGCATCGGCACGGTTACGGCGCCAGTGCAGCTTTCAGTAAATGGCATCGAGACCAAATCGTCGGATGAGCAGTTCGAGGCCCTCATGAGCGGCACGACAGATGCAGCCGTGACAGCCATGGACAATGTCATGGACTGGAACCTGCGGCCCGGCGCAGGGGATTTGCGCATCGTCGCACAGATCGAGCGGACAACTCCCCTTTCTCTTGTCGGCACCGCGGCTACAACCGATGTCCGAAGTTTGAAAGATGGGACAGTCCTCGTCGACGCGTCGGCGAACGGGTTCGTTGTGGCCGCCAGGGCTTTGCTCGATGAATGCGGGTTAGATAGCGGATCCTATACGCTCAAGCCTGCCGGCGGCGTGCGCGAGCGCTGCGAGACGCTGCTGGCAGGAGGCGGGGACGCCACCCTGCTCGGCCCGCCATTCGACGGCATGGCCGTTGCGCGGGGTGCGCGGGTGCTGGCGCGCGTGAACGACCATTATCCCGCGCTTCCTGGCCAGGGACTTGTCGTGCGCCAGAGCTCATACGATCGCGTTCGCGCACATGTGGTGGCGTGGCTTGCCGCAATGGAACATGCGCGCGCATGGGCACAGACGAATAAAAACGCTGCGGTTGTGCGTCTTGCAGCAACCGGCATTCCCGGCCCTCTCGCCGAAACCTTGATCAGCTTTATCCCGAGTTCGCTCGTACCCGACCGGGACGGCATTGCACTCCTCATTGCCCAGCGCCAGCGCGCGGGTCTACGCGGAGGCAACGTCAACTATTCAGATCTTGTCGATTCCGATCTACTCGAAAGCGTTGCCTCTTCGCTGGAGCCTAACCGATGATCCTCCAAGAATACGGCCTCGCAACTTTCCGCACCGATACCGAAATCCCGCGGGCGGGCTTTGCGATCGGCGAGCGCATTGCGGCACTCGACGATCTCGTCCGTGCCTACCCCTCCCCCAGTTACGAGCGGCTCGCGGGCAAGAGCGTTCTCGATCTTCTCCAGGACTGGGATAGCGCTTTGGAGGCCGTCAACAACTTGCGCGCGGCCATTACGGAAACGGTCATTCAAGATCACTTCCGCGCGTTTTCGGATGTTGCGATTTGTCCTCCGGTCGATCTGCCTCGCCAGGTCTTCTGCACGGGCGCCAACTACCGCAAGCACGTGATCGACCTGACGCTGGATATGGGCGTCGGCCCCGAGGGGCTTGACGCTGCGGGTCTCAGGCGCTGGGCGGAGAACATGATGGACGAGAGGGCGGCGACGGGCGAGCCCTATGCATTCACCAAACCGGTCTCCACGATTGGCGGAGCCTACGACGCGCTGGTTGTGCCTACCATAGAGGAAAAGCCCGATTGGGAGCTTGAGCTCGGCGTCATCATCGGCCGCGGCGGCCGGAACATCTCTCGGGCCGATGCGATGTCTCATGTTGCGGGCTATGCCATCGTCGACGACGTGACCTCGCGCAGTCTGATCGCCCGCACCGACTATAAGCAGTTAGGCACGGACTGGCTGCGCGCGAAGGGGCAGCCCGGCTTCCTTCCCTTCGGTCCGGTGCTGGTCCCGGCACAGTTCGTCACCGATCCGTACGATCTGCATCTGAAACTGAGCCTCAACGGCGAGGTCATGCAGGATGAAGATGCTGCGGACATGATCTTCGATATCAGCCGGCAGATCGAATACATTTCGCGCTATACGCGCCTTATGTGTCATTCGGCCTGCAATATTGACCCCCTAAGCCGGGGGATCGGCGTCCAAAATTTGCAAGCCGATTGACAGCGGTGGAAGCCGCCTGTGCCGAAGCGCTCGGTCACGGCGTCCATTCCGCCGATGTCGTTCTCAACATCCTGGCCCGGCAACGTGAACCCGCTCCACCGGCCAACATCATGACGCCGGCCGCACTGACGCTCCGCCATGCGCCGATCGCCGACTGTGCCCGTTACGATAACCTCCGGAGGACCATCTGATGGAACGAACCCAAATCTTCGATCTCATGGGCGAGCTCAAGCTCTATGGCATGAAGGCCGCCTTCGACGAGATCATGGCGACTGCGGTCAAGCGCCAGCACGAACCTCGGCGCATCGTTGGCGACCTGCCCACCGCCGAGATCAATGAGAAGCAGGCCCGATCGATCAAGTACCAACTCACCATTGCCAAGCTGCCGCTTGCCAAGGACATCGCCGACTTCCAGTTCGACGGCACGCCAATCAACCAGACGCTGGTCAATGATCTCGCCGGCGGCGGCTTCATCGCCCAGCAGCGCAACGTCGTGCTGGTCGGCGGAACGGGTACCGGCAAGACCCATCTGGCCATCGCCATCGCCAGGAGCTGCATCCGATCCGGTGCCCGTGGCCGCTTCTACAACGTGGTCGACCTCGTCAACCGTCTCGAGAGCGAGACCCGCAACGGACGTCAGGGCCGGCTTGCCGAGCATCTGACCCGGATGGACTTCATCGTCCTGGACGAACTCGGATATTTGCCCTTTGCCCAGTCCGGCGGCCAGCTTCTGTTCCATCTCATCAGTCGGCTCTACGAGCGTACCTCCGTCATTGTCACCACAAATCTTGCGTTCGGCGAATGGCCGAGCGTGTTCGGCGACGCCAAAATGACCACCGCGCTGCTCGACCGGTTGACCCATCACTGCGACATCGTCGAGACCGGCAACGACAGCTGGCGATTCAAAAGCCGCGACGATGTTCAAACAACCCGCACTCGTCTCGTCTCCGGTCGAGTCGCCCGGGGGAATTTCACCCCCAGGCGCTCACGAATCCGGACGTGAAGCTCGCGCTTCATCCGGCTTCTATCATCCAGCCGTTGGTCTGATGCCGACTTTCCACAGATACAGCAGGCTTGGCGCTCGTTTTGCGAGACGTCCTAGCCAGGATATGGCCGCAGTTTTCCGGCGCTTGAACCTTTTATATTTCCCCATCACCCACCGGGTGAGCACCATGTTGACGTG